>NZ_JAHPRO010000003.1 GCF_025562455.1 Acinetobacter sp. WU_MDCI_Axc73 | reverse complement strand
GAAGAGACTCGAACTCTTACACCTTGCGGCGCTGGAACCTAAATCCAGTGCGTCTACCAATTTCGCCACGCCCCCAAAACTTGGGATTTTTCAATCTAAATCTGGCAGAGGATCAAGGACTCGAACCTTGACGAACGGTTTTGGAGACCGTCATGCTACCATTACACCAATCCTCTATATCTTATAATGTGAAGAGTTTTACTTCTCATTATAATTAAGCAAAGCTTTAACTTGCTTAAGATGGTGGGGGCGAAGAGACTCGAACTCTTACACCTTGCGGCGCTGGAACCTAAATCCAGTGCGTCTACCAATTTCGCCACGCCCCCAATGGCTGTGTATATTATAGAGAAGGTTGGATTGTGACAAGTATTTTTTATAAAAAAACCAATTGGTTGATTAAATAAAAAACAAATCAAAAACTTATGTTTATTATATCGGCATTTTTGTTAAGTTAAGTACTTTTAAAGCTTGATTTACATCATTATATCGTAAGTTTGGCTGCTTGTTTAATAAGCCATGAAGTAAGGGAAAAAAACATTGTTTATCTTCAGGAAGCTCTATGGCGAGTTGTTGGCAATGTAAAATTGCCCAATCTTGATAACTACTTGCGGTGAATCGTCGTGCTGTAAGCCATTCATATAAAATAATGCCTATAGCGTATAAATCACTTTGAATAGTTTTGGGGCTGCCATGAAATAACTCTGGCGCCATATAATGAGGTGTTGCAGTAATAGCTGAAATCACTTGTGTTTTGATTTGCTGAGATTGCTCAAAATCGATGAGATAAACGTGCTCTTGATATTTCACAAAATGTTCGGCTTTTAAATCACCATGTATCCATCCAGAGTCATGCATATTTGCCAAACTCTGTAGTGCCTTTTTCATATATTGCTTAGTTTGCAAGAAAGTCATTGAGGATATCTGATCCGTAAAATAAAGATCAGCATGTGGTAACACAACTCCCCACTTATATAATTCTTCTTGAAAAAAATGATTTATTTCGAGAAATTGTACGGGTAATACAAAATCATAAGAACCTTGCTTTTGATAAAAGCGAAGCTCATGCTCGAACCCAGCTTTGCTGGTTGCATGAGAATCTTGCAATTGTAGCTTAAGCCAATAGTTTTTCCCTTCAAATTTAAAAGTATATAGGCGACGCCCAAGCGCCATACTTTTAGTTTTGGTCTTTAAGCGTAATTGATCAAACTGCCTCAGCATTTATTTTTTAACACTTTCTTTTGTCAACTGCTGCGTTTCTTGAAAATACAACATTTCTAAACAATGCTGAATAGTCTTTCCAATACGCGCATGAATTTCTATTGAAGAAATCTTGGGCCATGTAGCTCTCTCACCTTCTTGCTGTAACAGTTTGAATAATTCGGGGCGAGGATTTTGTAACATATAACTATAATTACGCAGGTTAAAACGACCAATAATATTGACATCACCATAATAGCGCTGCCCAACAATACCATAACCATGATCTAACAAGCGGCGTACAGGTTGTACACGACCTAAGCGTTCACGAGTAAAATCCATGAGACCCATTGCCACCACTTTCGCCTGT
Organism: Acinetobacter sp. WU_MDCI_Axc73; assembly: GCF_025562455.1. Taxonomy (GTDB): domain Bacteria; phylum Pseudomonadota; class Gammaproteobacteria; order Pseudomonadales; family Moraxellaceae; genus Acinetobacter. The sequence goes on along the minus strand of NZ_JAHPRO010000003.1, from coordinate 188,098 downwards.
CGACGCAAAATTCGTTGTGGCCAACTTAATAAGTCCTTGCGATAACGCGATTGATCACTTTGCATAAATGGCACAACATGAGGATTGACCTGACTGGCAATGGTATAGTTCAGATTATATAAACGTGCCATTTTTTCTTGAGGAAAATCACTACGAACACTTCCATCAACCCATTTTGCATTACCCATATAAGGGGTATGAACACCATCATAGCGTTTACTGGTTAAACGGATCGGAGGGAATAAAACAGGAACCGCACACGATGCTAAAACAGCACTCCAAACCAGTAAATTAGGCGCGGTATATCCATTCATAATCCGTGGATTCTGTGAAGCATCATAAGGTGCGACTGCCACATTGGTATGTAAGCCTGACTTCTTATAGGCTTCTGCAAAAGTTACATCACCCAGATTTTCAATTAAAAAGTTTTTTAAATACTTAACATCTGCCAAGCCTCCATTCCCTTTAGCAATGTCACTTAAACTTCTAAAATGAAAGGCTTCAGTGAAGAACTTCTCCCCTTTCAAAATTTCTGGAATATCGCCAATCGAAGAAGTGCCAAGCATTCCTGCCATGATCGCACCTGCGCTTGATCCTGATAACACTTTTGGCAACAGGTCTTGTTCTACTAAGGCTTTACAAACTCCAGTATGAAACAAACCCAGTGTTGCACCGCCAGAAAACATTAAAGCGGGCTGACCATAGGCTTTTTGACAGTTTTCAAAAAAATTAATCTTTTGTTGAATGGTAAGCGTCTGACAAGTACTAATTGCAATGAATCTCAGACAATGACTGACCTCTTCCACATAATCGACAATTAACTGTTTGGTTCCAATATAGGTCGCTGTAAATAGCATCGGGTGCCCAATATTTGCAATGTCATGGGTTAAGCCTTCCTGCAATAAATAAAGTGCATCCAGAACTCTTTGCTGAGTACGATATTTGCGCAATAAATTAAGCCGATAGGAAATAACTTCGGCATTGAAATAGGGTGAGCTGTTGTCATATTTCCATTCTTGCGCCCCTGTTTCTTCATCTAACTTTAAGGCGACAGCTTTCCACTCATCATAAGATTCGGCATTTTTTAATTGATATTTCAATTTTTTTACACGATGCCGCTGATGTAAATTCATATCCTGTTGAAGTGTTTCAAACATATCAAGTCAAATTCTGATTCTGGATTATTTTATAAACTATGCAAGCAGAACAGCTTAGGGTCAATTGCTAAAATGTTCGATTCGAGGTTATAGAGCTTTACTTTGAAAGATGACACAAGAGCCTGTATTATCTTGTGACAATAATGACAAAGGAATCATCATGGCAAACTTTGAACTCCCAGATCATCTGATTGAAACACTTTCTTTGGTGTTAAAACAACTGCATCAAACTTTGCCAGAGCTTCATCAAGAGCCTGATTTTAATGCTCCAGCCTTTAAATGGCATAATCATCAGCTCAAACCCATTGATCAACCCAAACAAATGTATCTGGAAGATTTGCTAGGAATTGATACACAAAAACAAAAGATTATCCAAAATACATTGCAATTTCTTGAAGGTTTACCTGCTAATGACATTTTACTGACAGGCTCAAGAGGTACAGGGAAATCCTCGATTGTCAGAGCATTATTGACACAATATGCAGATCGTGGACTGCGTTTGATCGAAATTGAACGTGATGATCTTTCAGATTTACCACTTATACAGAAGATTATTCAAGATCGGCCTGAAAAATTTATCGTTTACTGTGATGACTTGGCGTTTAATGCGGAAGATGAAAACTATCGTAGCCTAAAAAGTGTTCTGGATGGTTCACTCCAATCGGGTTCAACTAATTTTATTATCTATGCTACTAGTAACCGTCGCCATCTTTTGCCAGAGTTTATGCATGAAAATACACCCGTCACCAAAGTAGATGTTCCGCAGTACACCGAGTTGCATCCACAAGAAGCTGTTGAAGAGAAAATTTCATTATCAGATCGCTTTGGTTTATGGCTTTCATTTTATCCAATGAATCAGGTCTTGTATCTTGAAATTGTTGAACATTACATTAAAAAATCAGGGCTAGAATATAACGAAGAAGTTCGTGCTGAAAGCTTGAGATGGTGTCAATTGCGTGGGCAGCGTTCAGGACGTGCCGCCTATCAATTTTCTAAACACTGGATTGGTTCAGAACAATTACAGCAAAAATTGTCAGACAATTCATAGCATATTGTGTCCTTAACTGACTTAAAAGTGACTCATTAAGGTCTGTAGCCTGTCGTTTAAAGATTTATACACTGAACAGTATAATTTATAACTAGACAGGCTATTTTTATGAATCTTTTCTCTCTTCCCAAATTATCTCCCCGTGCCGAACTATTGGCAAAAACCCTAAACCACCTTACTCCATTAGTAGATCATTCCACGACTTTTTCACGTCAAATCTTCCAACAAGATCCCATGATCCAACCGTATTTTGATCATCCTTTTTATTCATGCACCCGTTATGGATTTAACTTTCCTGATCTTCCTATGCCCTTACAGTATCTAAATATCTCAGCGATTTTAGGGAGAACAGGCTTGCTTTGCTATGATCAGGACGAACTACAACATACTTCTCCAAGAAAAAATGCCACAGTTTTTATGAGTACCGCTTTTGAATCTTCAGCATTGTTGCAAAACCATATTTTAGATGGTGATGATATCGTACATACTTCAAATAAAATGTTATTTGGTCGTGAGCTTTTAATTGAAGGCAATTATCCAGAATTTCATGTAAAAGCACATTTTCAAGGTATTGAGCTTCAATTCAAGATTGATGTAAGTCGTCACAGCTCTTGGATGATGAAAACCCCTTTATACGATCATCTCAGTTTAGTGATGCACTATGATGGATTCTTTTATATTCAGTGTGAACGTTACCCTGTTTGTGGTACAGGAACATTTGAATTTGCAAGAGCAGCTACTCCATATAGTTTGCTCCCTCACCCCTTATCACTAACAGATAAAGTTCCAGTAAATTTTGTAACTTATCAAATTATCAATTTGGATGACCATCGCCAATTGATCTTATCTAAAATTGATATGGCTGCAAAAACAATGAGCTATAAAGCTTATATCAGGCATAAAAGTGGTCTATGCGAAGTCTATGATAATGTTGAGTTTAGTATTAGCGAGTATCAGGACAGACCAACCCTATCACCTTTTGGGCAATACACCCTTTTACCCAAAAGCTTTGAATGGAAAATATTCAACCAAAACCAAGAACCCTATTTAATGATTAAAGCCAAAATCAATAGTACGTTTCAGTACGGTGTTGGACTTGGCTATGCCGCAGCTTTTGAGTTTGAAGTGGATGATCATTTGTATTCATGTCAAAGGATGGGTCAAGGTTATTTAGAATATATCGATGTAGTTGAGCAAACTGAAATTTGCCCTTATCCGAATGATATTTCACCATTAGGGCAATCTCAGCAAAGCATTTCAATCATTTAAATATAAGCCTTTCAGGCAAATAGCCTGAAAGGCTTATATTTTATCTCTTTAAAAATCCTGACACCATATTGAGTTCGCTTTGTATGTCCTGATTGGCTTCTTGATGATTGGTCTGATCGCCCTGTGGAGTCAATGAATTAATAATCTGAGGCAACACAGATGAAATGGCTCCATAAATATCTTGCTTAGGAACTTGTGTTTGTTCAGCAACCTGCTCGACCTGCCGATCATCAAATAATTGCTGAACATTTTGAGGAGCTACATTGTTATTGCTTTGTTCAGGGTCAACCCAACTTTTCACTTGAGAACCTAAACCTACATTTCTAAGTTTATCCAAAGCGCCCTGTAGACCGCCCTGTTGCTGAATCCATGCCAAAATCAAAGGCACGACTGCAATCAATAATGTCTGTGTGGGACTACCTGAGCTATTACTTGAACTTTGATTACTTGCAGTCTGATTATTCGCTCCACCACCCAATTGATTCAACACCGAACCCAAAATACCACCGAGTCCAGAATCCGTATTTTGAGTTTGAGTATTGCCCTGATTTTGAGTCTGCTGGTTTGCACCTAACTGCCCTAATACCGAGCCTAAAATACCACCTAGACCACCCTGAGAGGATTGTTGACCACCCATTGCCTGTTTGGCTAGCATCTCAACAATATTAGTTAAATCCGTCATGTTGTATTTATCCTGAAGATTAGAATCCCATCTTCAGAATAGACCAGATACCAAGTTCTTTTCAAAAAACAAATTGTTTATTTTTGCACGATAAGCTGACTTTGAAAAATTACCAGCGAAACTTATCCCAGTTTTCAGGATTTGCCCAGAATTTGGAGTTAAACCAATCTGGTACATGCTTATAGGTCAAAATATTAAATTGCCATAATGCAAAATCTGCATCATGAGAAGTTTTATCAATCAATTGAGTAAAACCCAAAGCTCTTAGTAATTTTTCGTCCTGACGCTTACTGACCACTACAATCCTTTTTGCCATCAAATCACGTAGTTTCACTAATAACTGAGACTTTTCGATATCTGAAATTGCTCCCATTAACGGCGTATCAAAAACTACAAAACCAAGATCATAACGCTGGCTAAAAGGCAGATTTAAAAACTCATTTACGTTAAAATAGTGCCACTGGATTGCGCTATTTTGGTCAATATTTTGACCTATACAGAGTGCAGTATGTATGGGCTGTTCACTTGATAAATCGTCTAGCATAGAAGTGATGACATTTAATTCAGCCATAACTGCAACCTTTTTGATGTGAGTTTAAATTGATGGAACTACAAGGCATTTGTCATAAAATGCACGCAGCGCTTAAAGACTGTAGTGTAACTGATCAGCAAGCAAGCAAGGCAAATGTTGAATACAAATTTATATTAGACCGTTCAGAAATTGATCTGCCTTTTGTACCAGGTCAAGAAGTTGAAATTGAGTGGACTGGAAATATTTATTGTACATCTTGCGGTGCTAAAACACCTAAATCGTATTCTCAAGGACATTGTTTCAAGTGTTTTAAGACAAAAGCTGAATGTGATCTTTGCATCATGAAGCCTGAAACCTGTCATTATCATCTTGGAACATGCCGTGAAGATGACTTTGCCCACAACGTTTGCTTTCAACCACATATTGTTTATCTAGCAAATTCGAGTGCACTTAAAGTTGGCATTACACGCGTAAGTCACATGCCTACACGTTGGTTGGATCAAGGTGCAACACAAGCTTTACCTATTTTAAAAGTTGGATCACGACGCTTATCAGGTCAGCTTGAAATTTTATTTGGTACTCAAGTTGCAGATAAAACGGATTGGCGCAAACTGTTAAAAGGTGAAGCTGAACCACTGAACTTAGTTGAACAACGTGATCAGATCATTGAAGAGTTTGCACCCAAAATTCAAACGATTCGTGAAGAGTTTGGGCAAAACCTTGAATTTGATGAAACTGTAGAATTACTGGAAAATGAACAACCAAGAGAATTTGTTTATCCAGTTCAACAATATCCAGAAAAAATTAAATCTCTCAACTTGGATAAAACACCCAAAATTCGAGGTGTTCTGCACGGGATCAAAGGGCAATATTTAATTTTTGATATTGGCGTCATCAATGTAAGAAAATACACTGGTTACGAGCTGATTCTCCGCGCTTAAACCTTACGATAAGTTGAAGAAATGGAGCAATCATTGCTCCATTTTTACGCTTAATGGTCTAATAGGCTTAAAATTGCTTGAACGGGATCTTCGGTATCACCAGAAATGAGTCTTTTATGCATCGAAAGATGTTGCATCACCTGAATCTGAGATTTTTCTATATTCATCAGAGATTCAATTTCTTGAGCCAAACGTTCAGGCGTAGCTTGTTTTTGTATCAATTCTTCTATCACTTTTTTGCCAGCGATAATATTTGGCAATGAATAATATTGAATTTTGACTAAAAGTTTTGCAATAAAATAGGTTAAAGCATTCAGTTTGTAAAAAGTCACCATTGGTCGATGTAACAACATCGCCTCTAAGGTCGCTGTACCTGATGCCAATGCCACAATATCACTGGCATTCATCACCATTCGTCCAATCTTGGAATCTGTATCGGTATTTTCAAGAATATGTAGTTTAGCAATAAGCGCTGGATCACATTGCGCAACACTATTTTGTATTTGAGTCTTACGCGCGTCACTAATTGCAGGAATCAAATATTCAATATTGGGATATCGACTAGATAAAATTTTAGCCGCTCCCAATAACATGGGTAACAACCGTTCCACTTCACCTCTACGACTTCCTGGCAACAACGCGATATAGGTCTTCTCAGTGTTTAATCCCAAAGCTTGCTTTGCATCCTGAATCGGATTATTTAAAGGCAGTTGTTTTGCCAATGGATGTCCAACAAAAGCTGCTGGCACACCATATTGTTGATAAAAATTCTTTTCAAATGGAAATAGGCATAACACTAAATCAATGGTTTTCTTGATGCCATGTACTCGTCCTTGTCGCCATGCCCATACGGATGGACTTACATACTGTACGGTTTTAATTGGCAGATTTTTTTCTTTGAGTGTCTTAGAGAGTCTTAAATTAAAATCTGGCGCATCAATCCCAATAAAAACATCAATAGGTTGCGCTGTCCAAGCATCAACAAGTCCATCGCGGACAGCGAATAATTTTTTTAAATCTTTTAAAACTTCAACGATCCCCATCACCGATAATATTTCCATCGGATAATAGCTTTTAAATCCTTCCGCAATCATTTGTGGGCCGCCTATACCTTCAAATTCAGCATCAATGCCCTGCTCACGAAAACTTTGCATCAGTTTCACACCTAAGGTATCACCTGAAACTTCCCCAACCACAATGCCAATTTTTAGTTTTCGTGTAGACAATTGCAAGCGTCCTATGTCAAATTTTTAGCTTAAAGCATATTAACATATGGTTTTTATAATCAAATCATTCCAAGTTATCTTTTATCGTTTGTCAGACTGTTACATATTTCTATCTAAAATTACATTTACAAGTATGATTGCTATCATAATTTACGATGAGAATTAGATTGTAGAGCATTTAGCTAAATAATAAAATAAATGAGAATTATTCACATTACTTTATCTCATGACCACATCCAACCCACTTTTATTTAAGTTATCACTGATCACACTAGCAATCTTCCAAGTGCATCTTGCGCATGCAGAAGATACCACTTTACCTGTGATCGAACTTCAGGCGGATGCTTCTGGTAATCAAAGTTCAGAACAGACTAAATCCTATATCATCAAAAAAAGTAGCAGTGCAACCAAGCTCAATATTGATGCTCAGGAAACGCCTCAGACGATCAATGTTGTCACTCGTCAGCAAATGGATGACTTTAATTTAAACTCAACGCGTCAAGTTCTTGAAAATACTCCTGGCGTCACAGTTTCGAATCAGGAAACAGAACGTACCACCTATATGTCTCGCGGTTTTGAAATATCAAACATTTTGACTGATGGCGTAGGTTTTCCACTTTCGAATTACAATTATAACAACACCAATCCAGATACGTATTTTTATGATCGAGTCGAAGTGATTAAAGGTGCTGATGCACTTACCAATGCTTTCGGTGATCCAAGTGCCACGATTGATAATATTCGAAAACGCCCGACTAAAGCATTTCAAGCCAATGCTGGAATCAGTTATGGTTCTTGGGATACACAACGTTATGAAGCAGATGTATCTGGATCTTTAACTAAAGATGGTCGTGTACGCGGCCGAATCATGGGTTTTGAGCAAACTGGCGACTCTTATCTTGATCGTTATTCATCTGAAAAAAATGGTTTTGCAGGTATTCTGGATGCTGATTTAACTGACTCTACTACACTCACATTAGGTTATAGCGAACAGCAGAATAATCCGAATGCAAACAACTGGGGAGCTTTACCACTTTTAGATAATAATGGTCAGCAAATTTCTTATAGCCGTTCATATAATCCCAACCCAGATTGGGCACATTGGGATCATAAAACCCAAGAAGCTTTCGCAGAATTAAAACAAAAGTTAGGTGAAAAATGGACAGCTAAGCTCACTTATAACTATACGAAAACTGAACATGACAGTAGATTACTTTACTATTACGGAAGCCCAACGGCACAAGGCAGCGATGTATCTTTAACAGCTTGGGGCGGCAAAGAAAGAAACGAGAAGAATTTATTCAATTTTGACTTACAAGGGAGTTATGCACTTTTTGGTCAGGAACATGAAGCTGCACTAGGTTACAATCACGTAGAAAATAAACAACATGATCAACAATCCAGTGGTTTTATTAACGACGCTAACATCAACAATGATAATTCACTAGGATATTTGAGCCAACTTACAACAAATTGGGATAGCTGGACTCCGCAATCTGTGACTTGGTCAGATTTTTCAGAAGCAGCTAACTATAAACAAGAAATTGATTCTTTTTATGCAGCGACCCGCTTACACCTTACGGATGATTTAAGAGTATTACTTGGCGGTAATTATGTTCAAGCTACGAGCAAAGGTGATAGTTATGGCTCAGACATGTCATATGATGAAGACAAATTCTCACCATACGCAGGCATTACCTATAATTTCACTCCCGAATATACAGGTTATGCAAGTTATACTTCAATTTTTAGACCCCAAACTGGTGCAGGTGTAGACAATAAAGCATTAAAACCTATTGACGGTAAAAGCTACGAAGTGGGTATGAAAAGTTCATGGTTAGATAATAAACTAGCAGGAACGCTGGCTATCTTTAAAACTGAACAGAACAACTACCCAGTTAGAGCGTCTGACAAACCATTAGATCACACTAGTTTACCTCGTGATTACACTTCGCAAGGTGTCGAAGTTGGTTTAGCAGGTCAACTCACAGATTATGTCAATCTTTCACTTGGTTATGCACAATTTAGCATTAAAGATAAAAAGAATGGCGGAGAAGCCCGAACGTATAACCCAACTCAAACTTTGAATTTACTGGCAACTTATACTGTTCCAGTTTTACCAAAACTAAAACTTGGAGCAGGTTTACGTTGGCAAGATTCAGTTAAACTTTATGATGTTAGCTTAGGTAATCCGAATCTGATCAAACAAGATGCTTACGCTTTGGTAGATATAATGGCTAGTTATGATGTGAATGAACATATCAGTTTGCAAGCCAATGGAAATAATATTACAGATAAGAAATATCTAAATAGTTTCCCTGATGGGCAAGCTTTTTATGGTGAACCTGCCAACTATACCGTTGCTGTAAAATTTAAATACTAAGTCTATTAAGCCAAGCCTTGGATACGAGGCTTGGCTTAAGCATTTTAAAAGAAGCAAGACATTATGAGTAAAACACAGTCACTTTCCATCGCTTACCGATTTACAGTGTTCTATCGCTTTGTAATTGCCTTTATTCTCGGTTTTGTCTGCACTGCTTTTTTTAGTGTGGCTTTGGCTTATATTTTTAATATGATGATGCCAAAAGCTGAATCTGTTTATTTGGCAGCATTTTGCTCCATTTTATTTTATGTCATTTTTGTCATCATCGCATTTTGCGTACCATCATTATTAAAACTAACCATTTATAGTGTTGTCGCAAGTGGTATCTGTGTTTTTCTGGCATTAGGATTGGGCTAAATCATGCATAAGAGTATTCGACAGTCGATGGCATGGTTACACTCTTGGACAGGATTACTGCTCGGGTGGTTACTATTTGCTATTTTTTTGATGGGGACAGCCTCTTATTATCGTCACGAAATTAATTTATGGATGCAGCCTAAACTTGCCCAATATGATATCAACCAAGAAACTGCCATTCAAACAGCCTATCAATATTTACAAAAAAATGCGTCTGGCGCTAAAAGTTGGTATATCGGTGTTGCAACTAAACAGTCCCCTGTTACTAATATATATTGGCAAAAAGCAGATGGCGGTTATGAAAGTAAAACCCTCGATGCCACGACAGGCAAAGAACTAAGTCTTTCTGCAACGCAAGGTGGAGATTTCTTTTATGCCTTTCATTATCAACTTTTTGGTTTTCCCGTCATTATTGGTCGGATCATCGTCTGTATAGCAGCATTTATTATGCTGATTGCCCTGATTTCAGGGATCATTACCCATAAAAAAATCATTACCGATTTCTTTACGCTCAGGACATTTAAGTCGCAGCGCTCATGGCTAGATTTTCATAATGTTTCATCCGTAATTGCTCTACCATTTTTCTTGATGATTACTTTTACAGGTTTGGCAATTTTCTTTTATATCTATTTACCGTTTGGAATGAAAAAACTTTATCCAGAGAACTCTTTTCAATTCTTTAAAGAAATTCGCACCAATGTTATAGAAAACAAACAACCTCCTATAGACATGAAAAATTTACCTCTCGAAGTTCTGCTTGCCAAAGCACAAACTCAATGGGGAAATAAGCAAATCGACTCCATTACGGCGGATAAACCCAATACTAATCAAGCTCAAATCACGATTAGTCAAGCTGAAGATCATTCCATTACAGGCAATAAGCCACAAATTACCTTTGATGCAACGACAGGAAAGCAGTTAGCTGCCACACGAAATGATAGTTCCATTGCCACATTAAGTTTTGGGGTATATGGTTTACACATGGCGACTTTTGCTCAACCGTTATTGCGCCTTGCTTTTTTCTTTTCAGGTATTTTAGGCTGTTTTATGATTGCATCAGGTTTGTTACTGTGGAGCCTAAAACGTCAAATTCAAAATAAAACAAATACATTTCATTTTGGACATTATCTGGTTGACCGTTTGAATGTTGCCACTTTTGTAGGTTTACCCATTTCTATGATGGCTTATCTATATAGTAATCGTTTTATCGATTTACAACCTGCAATGCCTAACTATGAAATCTATACCTTTTTTATTGTCTGGCTTGCTAGTTTTATCTTGGCAATCTCCACAAAAAAACACTGGCTATGGCGTTCGCAACTCAGCATTTTTATCCTTTTGGCTATCGCCCTCCCTTTTTTCAATGTTATTTATTTAATCCAGAATCATCTGATTACAGACTTAAGAAGTTACTGGCTATTTTTAAGAGTCGATATTTTCTTTATTCTGTTTGCTGGCTTGGGATTATTTATTGTCCGAAATATTCATCCGATACAAACCAAGTCCAGACAAAAGCTTGAAAAGAAGTTAGCACTTACTAATCCCGAGGTAAATGCCTCATGAGTATTGTATTGGGTATCTTTTTGATCGTGTTCGGTATGTATATTTTATTTGCGCTAAGCAGTAAACAGATTGAAAAAACTAAAAAATCTAAATTATATTTTATGACCCAGCATATCAACATGCTACGTCTTTTTGCCTGTCTTTTATTCTTAATTGCAGGAAGTTTGTTTATTGCTATTTATGGTACTTCGATTGGCTTTGTCAGTTGGTGGTTGTTTGCTACCCCTTTAGTTTTTGCACTTATATTGTATCTCAATGATTTAAAACCCAAAGTCGATAAGCGCGTTAAGTCATCCAAAGGACGTAAAATTTAATTTGCAAATCTTAACTTGCTGATTTATTCAACGCTAAAGCTGTCTTTAGCGTTTTTTTGCATAAGCAAAGCATTATTATTCACAATCCTTTATCTTAAAAAGTCATAAGATAAGCAGGTTTTTTATATTTGGCTGATTTATTCATGTTTGGTCCTCTTGAGTTTATATTAGCAGGCGTATTGGTCGGTTTCTGTGTGGGTATCACTGGCGTAGGTGGCGGTTCGTTAATGACCCCTATCTTAATCAGCCTTTTTAGAATCGAACCTCATATCGCAATTGGTACAGACTTACTCTATGCCGCAATTTCCAAATTTTGCGGTTCTCTGGTACATGCCAAAAAACTCAATATCGTCTGGCCCATTGTCATCTGGCTTGCTATCGGCAGTATTCCTGCATCTTTTGCAACGTCTTGGGTGCTTGAACATTATTTGAGTCAGTCGACTTACTATAAAACCGTTTTGACCATGGTTTTGGGCTTTATGCTGACATTAACAGGCATTTCCATTATTTTTAGGTCTCGTATCGAAAAACTATTTTCAAAAATTCGTAAAAAAGATCAAGTTGAACTCACTACTCAACAAATTGCACAAACCAAACGTGTTCCTATCGTCATTATGGGCATAATATTAGGGATCTTTGTGACTTTATCTTCAGTAGGTGCTGGCGCTTTTGGTATTATGGCTTTGGTCATCATGTTCCCCAATTTACCCATGATTCGTATCATTGGCTCAGATGTGGTACATGCCGTACTCTTAACTTTCGTGGCTGGTTTGAGTCATATGAGTGCGGGTAATGTCGATTTTCACTTGCTCATGTGGTTATTAGTCGGTTCAATTCCTGCGATCATAATCGGTACATTAATTAGTTCACGTTTACCTGAAAAAATTATCCGTAAAGTCTTGGGCATTACTCTATTTGCCCTAGGTGTGAACTTTATTATTCATCCTGTTAAAGCCAAACCTATTGAAACATCTTCCATCACTCAAACTATTTCTGCCGAAAAAACCACCACAAAATAAGCTATCTAACGGATTAATCGTTTTTTTTACATGATTAATCCGTTGTAAATATAGTCAGATACCGCTTATTTCATGGTATATTCGTTAAACAAATAACCCTAAGCAATGATCGAATCAGTGACAGCAATGAATACTCTACAGTCTAATCCAGTCTCTCAGCCAGATATCGACGACGTTAATATTAAAAGCATCCATCCTCTTGTAACACCAGCAGAATTAAAGTCTGAACTACCATTGACTGAAGATGCGTATCAAACCGTTCTCAAAGGCCGCGAAACCATCCGTAATATTTTAGATGGTACAGACAAACGTGTTTTTGTTGTGATTGGCCCTTGTTCTATTCATGATCCAAAAGCTGCACATGAATATGCTGATCGTTTAAAAGCTTTGAGTGAAAAAGTAAAAGATACACTCTACATCGTGATGCGTGTTTATTTTGAAAAACCACGTACCACTGTAGGATGGAAAGGACTCATTAATGACCCAGATATGAATGACTCTTTTAATATTGAGAAAGGTCTACGTATTGGTCGTCAATTATTACTTGAGTTAAACCAGAAAGGATTACCATGCGCAACCGAAGCGCTTGATCCGAACTCACCGCAGTATTACCAAGATTTGATTTCTTGGTCTGCGATTGGCGCGCGTACTACCGAAAGCCAGACGCATCGTGAAATGTCATCTGGTTTATCTTCTCCAGTTGGTTTTAAAAATGGGACAGATGGTGGTTTAACGGTTGCGACCAATGCAATGCAATCGGTTAAGCATGGTCATAGCTTCCTAGGCCTTAATGAAAATGGTCAGGTTTCCGTGATTCGTACCAGTGGTAACCCCTATGCACATGTAGTGTTGCGTGGCGGTAATGGCAAACCAAATTATGATGCAGGTTCTGTAGCAGAAGCAGAAACTGCTTTAGCCAAAGCCAAAGTAAGCAACAAAATTATGATTGATGCCAGTCATGCCAACTCAAATAAAGACCCTTACTTGCAACCTTTGGTATTACGTAATGTAGTTGAACAAATCAATGACGGGAACAAGTCCATTGTGGGTGTGATGGTAGAGAGTCATTTAAAAGGTGGTCGTCAAGATATTCCTGAAAACTTATGTGATCTTGAATATGGTAAATCTGTAACCGATGGCTGTATCGATTGGGATACCACAGAACAAGTTTTACTTGAAATGCATGAAAAACTTAAAGAGTTACTTCCAAAACGCTAATTTGAGTAACTATTCAATAAAAACCCTTATTTATTAAGGGTTTTTTTATATTGATTAGATTTAAGAATGCTTAATGATCAATGATCATATTTTCTGATCAACAATCCAGTAGATTTTATAGGGAATTTAAAGCTAATATGATGATGCGGTTAGCATTCAGTTTTGGCTGAAACGAACACCTTATTATATTCTAACGATATATCAGTATTTCTATGACCACTTTAGAACAATCTTTATCACAAATTCTGAACTTCTCTCCAGTCCATGAACATCTACTGAGTTCAGGACAACCGACAGCCGAGCAATTACACCATATTAAAGAATATGGCTGTAGCACGGTCATCAATCTAGCCTTGAATGATGCCGATCCACACCTTGATCAAGAAGACCGAATCTGTCTTGAACTAGGATTAAACTATATTCATTTACCGATTTTATGGGAAATGCCAGCGGCAGATCAGTGCCTATTGGTTCTGGATTTAATCGACCATCTAGTCCCGAATGAAATCGTCTGGATACATTGCGCAAAAAATTATCGTGTTAGTTGCTTAATGGCACTGTATCGCCAATATTTCTTAGGAATGGATATCGAATCTGCACAAGAGATATTGCATCAAATTTGGGAGCCGAATGAAACATGGACGGGACTGATGCATAGTGTTGCCCTACAACTTCAAGGCCGTATGGCAACTCAAGATTTACAACAATCCTTGATCGATCCAAATCAATTTACTTGATGAATTATTAGAACAGTTGCCGTTGAGAGGATTCCCTCTTGACGGCCTGTAAAGCCGAGCTTTTCAGTTGTAGTTGCCTTGATGCTAATTTGAGTAATATCCACCTCCAACACATCTGCAATACTCTGGCGCATTTCCAGATTATACTTTGCAAGTTTTGGGCGCTCACAAGCGACGGTAATGTCTGCATTATTTAAAATATAACCACGATCTAAAATGAGCTGATAGACATGTCTTAACAATGCACGACTATCTGCACCTTTAAAATCTGGATCAGTATCGGGAAAATGCTGGCCAATATCACCAAGTGCTAAAGCCCCCAATAATGCATCCGATAAGGCATGTAAAACTACGTCCCCATCAGAATGTGCCTTTAAACCCTGTGTATGTGGAATTTTCACGCCTGCTAAAGTCACATGGTCTCCATCTTCAAAAGCATGCACATCCAGACCCTGACCGATGCGAATTGGTAATATCATTTATTTTCCTTTATAAAACAAATCCCACAACTTGTATTCTAGCTTTTGGTTTCGCTATAGTACGTCTAGCCACTGAAATGGAAGTATAAGCGATCATGACGTCTCGTACAGGTAGATTTCCTTTAAAAAACGTAGTTTGTGCACTCACGATCAGTTTTTGCTTTTCTTCATCCTATGCAACTGATCAATTTGATTGTGATAATGATAAAGCGTCATTTGTTAGCAAGAAAATCTGCGCCGAAAATTTTCATGAAACGCGCCATGAGCTCAACAATAAATTTCTAATTGCCTATCTGATTTCAGATGCGCCTATTAAACTGTTGTACGACACGCATTCGCTTTGGTTCAATCGTTTACAACAATGTAAATCTCAACACTGTATTGATCAACAATTTGCACTACGCGATGACGACCTAAACTTTTATACGTCTTTAAATCAAAGTTTAACCCAGCATTTTTTAAAATTTGAACATGGGAAAATTGCCCAACAAGCAATTCATTTACAAGTTCATCAACTAAGCAAAGATAAAATTAAAATTGAAGGCACGGCATATCGCAATCCCAACAACCGTAGCGATAGTCAGACAGTTTCTTTTTTGGCGTATACAGCACCTGATAAAAAAGAGCAAATCTTTGATAATGAACATGATTGTAAATACAATTTTAATTTTCAGAAAAGCATTTTAGTGGTCAAAACTGATCAGAAAGGTTGTGAACGTTTCAGCGGTATCTATCGTCTTTATGACTAAAAATGAGGGTTGCTCTCCCCCTCATTTTTATTTTCAATCTTTAATTTTATAGCGTCAGGCCGATAATTTCATCGCGATTTCCTGACTGATAATAGCCGCTGTTGCTGCTGAAAGTGTCCAACCCAAATGCCCATGTCCTGTATTATAAAATACACGCGGATGCTTGCCTTGTTTAATAACAGGCATCATATTCGGCATCATTGGGCGTAAACCCGCCCATGGAACAGCATGTTCTGTAGATATATCAAAGTTGGCATTGACCCAATTAATCAAGGGTTGAATACGATCTGCACGAATATCACGATTATAACCATTAAATTCCGCCGTTCCTGCGACACGAAGACGATCTTCCCCTAAACGTGAAGTTACAATTTTGACACTTTCATCAAGTAGACTAACCCAAGGCGCATTTTGAATACTTTTTTGATCGTTTAAATGTATCGTAATAGAATAGCCTTTCACAGGATAAACATTTACTCGATCCCCCAACATATCTGCCAGTTGATAACTCCCCACACCTCCACAAATCAAAATTGCATCGGCTTCTAGACGAATGGGCTGATCCTTTGGTTCAAGCACGTTTTCTGTGCTTGGCTGGCAAGACACAATCACGCTCTGCTGTGACAGTTGTACATGCTGTACATCCAGCCCAAAGCGATATTTCACTCCATATGCTTTAGTTTTTTCAGCCAAACCTACAGTAAATTTATGGATATCACCTGTCGCATCATCTGGTGTGTAATAACCTCCATAGTAATCACCTGAAAGTGTAGGCTCAATTTGCTTAATTTCCTCTGGACTTACCGCATGTCGTCCCAAGGTTCCCTTGCACAGCATATCATTCACATTTTTGGCAATTTTGTAATCTGCCTCGGTATGGTAAATATGTAAAATTCCACGTTTTTCCAGATCAAAATCTATCTGTTCCTTTTCAGCAATTTCAAAAAGACGTTTACGAGCCAGCAAAGCTAGTCTTACCGTTTCGAGTGTATTGGTTTCATAGTGTTTAATATTGGCTAAAAATTCAAACAGCCAGCTATATTTATGAACATCAAAAGAAGGATTAAGCAATAATGGTGCATCTTTTTTAGACATCCACTTCATGCCTTTTAGCACGGTAGATTTTTGATTCCAGACTTCAGCATTACACGCGGATAATTGTCCACCATTGGCAAAAGAGGTTTCCATTGCAGGAAATAAATGCCGATCGATCACCGTGACATCATAGCCCAATAAAGCCAATTCATAAGCAGACGTGACACCCGTGATTCCAGAACCAACCACAATTACATGAGACATATACAACTCCTTGAAATGAAACTCATCTCAAAAAATGCCCCATCTGTCTATGTACCTGAGAGCTTCGGTTTTCAATAATTCCTATTAATTATTTTAACCATCCCCTTCGGTGAGTATTTTAAATACTTCTCTCCAGATTGATGTCGATTATTACAGTCCTTTTGCCTGAGAGTTTCCGGGGTCGTTGCTCCTTCGGCGTGTTCACAGGAACATCTCTCCTGCAATAATTCATATTGTTATATAAGCAATGTACATGCCAGTTTTTAAAAGTCCAATTTTATTTTGTAGCTCAAATAAAAACCCCATCAGCCTAAAACTGATGAGGTTTTTTACAATCTAGATTAGCAATCTCGTGTTTTAGACGAATCTTACTCTTCGACGGGATAAGTAATCTTGATTGTCTTAATTCTATTTTCATCCATTTCCAATACTTCAAAACGAATGCCTTCATGATCAATAGTGGTACCAATCTGAATCGGTGAAGATGCTTTATCCATAATTAAGCCCGAAACACTGATATATTCACCATCTTCTGGCATAAGTTCGATCATGCCAAGTTCAAGCTCAAGCTGATATAAATCCAAAAAACCCGTTGCTTGCCATGTTCGCTCGTCGATTTTTACCAATTCTGGCTGCTCATCGGCATCTGGAAATTCACCCGCAATGGCTTCAAATACATCTAGTGGCGAGATCAGGCCTTGTACTGTACCAAACTCATCACTCACTAAAACCAGTGACCCTTTAGAAGTACGCAAGGTATTAATCGCATCAATCACTTTCATACGTTCAAAGATAAAGATGGGACGCTGCCGCTTCAATAAAACTTTGACATGATCTGGATGATCCAGCGCATCAATTAAATCCTTAGCATGAGCAACCGTAATTACTTTATCCAAACTGCCGCGACATACGGGAAACAAACTGTGCGGCACAGATAAAATCTGCTGACGGATATGTTCAGGGTCATCATCAATATTGACCCACGAGATCTGAGAACGAGGAGTCATGATCGATGCCACAGTCCGTTCAGCGAGGGTCAGTACACCGCCAATCATATATCGCTCATCATTAACAAATAATGTTTGAGAGTCAGAGTTTTCATCCACAGTCGCAATTCGATCTTTCTCCCCCATCATTTTAAAAATGGCATTGGCAGTTCGGTGACGTAATGGAATCTTGGACTGATTTTTTTCGACATTGCGCTGTGAAAATTGGTTAAAGGCTTCAATCAAGATTGCTACACCGATACCGGAGTAAATATAACCCTTTGGAATATGGAAACCCATACCTTCTGCAATCAGGCTTACCCCAATTAAAAGCAAGAAACTCAGACATAAAATAACGACAGTTGGATGTCGATTCACAAAGGCTGTTAAAGGTTTAGATGCAATCAACATTACAATCACAGCAACAGTTACAGCTGTCATCATCACATAGATATTGTCAACCATACCAATTGCGGTGATCACCGAATCAAGAGAAAATACAGCATCTAAAACAATAATCTGAGCCACGACTGCCCAAAAGCTAGCATAAGCCACTGAAGATGTTGTTCTTATTTCAGGCTTACCTTCCATTTTTTCATGTAATTCAGTGACTGCCTTATAAACAAGGAATAATCCACCAAATAACAGAATCAAATCTCGTCCAGAAAATGACATGCCTGCAACTTCAACCAAGGGTTTCGTCAGTGTAACAAGCCATGAAATAACGGAAAGAAGTGCTAAGCGCATGATCAGTGCTAAGGACAAACCAATAACACGTGCTTTATCGCGTTGTTCTGGAGGAAGTTTATCGGCCAAAATCGCGATAAAAACCAGATTATCAATTCCTAAAACAATTTCTAATACAATCAGGGTCAGCAACCCTACCCAAATACTGGGATCTAATAAAAACTCTATCATTAGATCGCCTCAAATACTTGAGAATAAATCAATAAAAATAACCTACACGGCGATGGATCCATTCACGGATACCCTTTTCAACTAAGATGTTTTTATTATGCATAACTTTTTCAACTTGTAATTATTTTTTTGTATATCGGTTAATTTTTTTAAGCTTATATTAATGTTTATAATTTTTTAAGCTTGATCAAATAGTAAGTTACTCGAATAATTTTAATCATTACCGTACATCATTAAAAAAAATAAATGAACTACTAAAATTTATGTAAAATATTGATACTTTACAGTTAGATAAACACGATTAGAAATTATCATTTTATGATTTTGAGTACAACCTCCCCAGTGGGATAAATCTACAAATTCAAAAAATATTGCTAACCACATCGCAAAATATTATGATTGTTCTGCTAATTCATCAGCTTTAGAACAATACGGTAGTGAAACAATAATTACACATCCACTCACTTGGGAATTTTGAAATGAGTAAAAAATATACAAAGTTTTTACCAACTGTAGAGTCTTATGACTTTAACGAGTTTCCATATTTCTGGATTACACAAGTTCATGCGCAGTATGTCTTAAACATTGATAATGTCCTAAAAAAATATGGTTTGGATAATTCCCGTCGGCGTATTTTATTAGCATTGAATTCAAAACCGAAAGCCAGTGTTTCAGATTTGTCAGAGATGATCATTTCAAAGATGTCCACGACCACCAAAATCGTTTACCGTTTAAAAGATGAAGGGCTAGTCAATACCTTTTGTTGTCCTGAAGATGCACGAATTACTCGCGTTGAACTCACTGAAAAGGGTAAAGAAATGATTTATAAGATTAATGACATTACCTGTGAAGTGCTAGAACAGTCTTTTGATGGCCTAACTCCTCTTCAACTGGAAAGAACTATTGAAAACTTAAAACAGATTTATAAAAATCTGTCACATTAATCAAAAAAGTTTAATTGTGGTGATATTTTCTTAGCAGTTTGACGTGGTACATGCATACACTCAAACTCATCAACAGGAAAGCCCTCTATAAAACTTTGTATGTCAGGTGTTTTTAAATCAAGCCACTCATGCAAACGTTCATAAGGAATCACGATTACGGATCGTTTAACATCTCCTGGTTCGTGAAACTCTTTCATCATCGGGTGGTCTATGGCATCCATTGTAATCATGGCTGCCGAACGAATGATATCACCATCTAATCGACAAATTTCATAAATTGCTGCAATGAAAAATGCTTGTCCATCTTTACGGCGTACACACCAACGTTGTGGTTTTCCATCAATGTATTTCGCTTCATAAAATTCCGTTACAGGGATAACACCAAAGTTACACTTAGTCGCAGCTTCAAAGAAGCTTGAACGTTGTAATAACGTTTCACTACGCGCATTGTAGGTTCTTTTTGCGGAAGATAAATCAGTCGCCCATTTAGGCACTAAACCAAACATTACATCCCGCCACTCCAAACCCAATTCAGACTTAAATAATAAAGGCGTCGTGTAAGCAGGATAAACTTCTTCCAAATATTCAAAAGGAATTGAAGGTAAATTCAAGGCTTGAAGTTGACTATAAGTTAAAGGCTTAAAATTTGCACACATTTTAATAAATCTTGATAACCCTATATTTAAATGATGCTGATTTTCTATTTTTCAATAAAAAAAGTCCCCGTAGGGACTTTTTACTAACATGTGATCAAATTAATCACCTGTATAACCTTTCAATTTTAAACGAGCTGCATGTAGTAAAGGCTCTGTATAACCTGAAGGTTGCTCAGCACCTTTGAAAATCAAATCAGAAGCTGCTTTAAAGGCAATACCATCAAACGCTGGAGCCATTGCAGTATATTCAGGATCATTCGCATTTTGACCATCAACCACTTTCGCCATACGCTTCAGAACTTCCTCAACTTGCTCTTTGCTCACAATACCGTGACGTAACCAGTTCGCAACGTGTTGTGAAGAAATACGAAGCGTTGCACGGTCTTCCATCAAACCTACATCATTGATGTCTGGAACTTTAGAACAACCAACACCTAAATCAACCCAACGAACCACATAACCTAAGATACCTTGACAGTTGTTTTCAAGTTCTTTGGTAATTTCATCAGCTGTCCAATTGGTATTTTCAGCCAACGGTGGAGTGAGCAAATCATCAAGCGGTAAAGCTTGCGTATTGAGTAACTCTTTTTGGCGTTCAGACACATTACATTGATGATAATGAATCGCATGAATCACCGCACCAGATGGAGATGGAACCCAAGCACAGCTTGCGCCTGCTTCTGGATGCTCAATTTTGGTTTTATACATGTCTAACAGCATATCTGGTTTTGGCCACATGCCTTTACCAATTTGTGCTTTACCATGTAAACCTGCCTGCAAACCAATCATAACATTACGGTTTTCGTAAGCAGGGAACCATTTTTGCCCTTTAATTTCACCTTTACGAACAAACGCACCAGCTTCCATAAAGGTATGGATTTCATCACCAGTACGATCCATGAAACCAGTATTAATAAAGATAGTACGGTCTTTCGCCTGAGCAATACAGTTTTTCAGGTTAACAGAAGTACGACGTTCTTCATCCATAATACCGACTTTCAGAGCTTTTGCAGGCAAGCCTAATGCTTGTTCTACACGCTCAAACAATTCAACCGTAAATGCAACTTCTTCTGGACCATGCATTTTTGGCTTAACGATATACATCGAACCTTTACGCGAGTTCTTTAATGTGTTTTCACCACGAATATCTGGAATCGTCAGCAAAGGCGTTACTAGGGCATCCATGATGCCTTCATAGATTTCTTTACCATCCACTAAAATCGCGGGATTAGTCATCAAATGCCCAACATTACGAAGAAGCATCAATGAACGACCATGCAACGTCGTTGTACCGCCAATCAGATTCTTAATAACACGGTCTTCACTGAGTTTACGTGTCACTGTTTTACCATTTTTCTCGATAGACTCTGTTAGATCACCTTTCATGAGACCTAACCAGTTACGGTAACCTTCCACTTTTTCTTCAGCATCTACAGCCGCAACTGAATCTTCTAAATCCTGAATAGTGGTAACCGCAGCTTCCAGAACTAAATCTTTGACCCCAGCAGCATCTGTTTTACCAATTGGACTATTAGCATCGATTTCAATAATGACATGCAAACCATTGTTCAGTAATACCACCTCGGTTGGTGCTACTTCTTCACCATTATAACCAACAAAAGCTGATTCTTGCTTAAGCTTGGTTTTTGAACCATCTTTTAAAGTTACTACGAGTGCTTTATTTTCAATTGCATAGTTGGTTGCATCGGCATGTGAGCCTTGTGCTAAAGCAAATGTTTGATCAAGGAAGTTTTTAGCAAAAGCAATCACCTTTTCACCGCGCACTGGATTATAGCCCTTGCCTTTTTCTGCACCATCCGTTTCAGGAATTACATCGAAACCATATAGTGCATCGTACAAAGAACCCCAGCGTGCATTAGCAGCATTCAGGCTATAACGTGCATTACGTACAGGTACTACCAATTGTGCGCCTGCAAGCAAAGCAATTTCTTCATCTACATTTTCAGTGGTAATCTTGAAATCGTCTACTTCTGGTAATAAGTAGCCAATTTCTGTAAGGAAAGCTTTGTAAGCTTCTAATTCAAATTTGTTATTACGGTGCCACTCGTCAATTTTAGCCTGTAACTCATCACGCTTTGCCAAAAGCGCCGTGTTTTTTGGACTAAGATCAACAACGACTTGCTCAAAGTTTTTCCAGTAAGTTTCACTGTCCAAACCTGAAACTGGTAGAGCTTCATTTTCGATAAAGTCGTAAAGTTCTTTAGCAATCGCTAACTTGCCTTTTTGAATACGTGCCGTCATTGTCTTTCCTGATGTTGCTACTTTTTATAACAAGAGTTTCAAGTATACCGATTTATACTTGGCTGAATAGTAATATCACGCTGCTAAATAACAAGCATTTCAAAAACAAACCATCTTGTTTGTTCTTAATTAGCAAAGTAAAACTCTCATTTCAGCGAGTCGGATACCTAATTACAGTGTATAAAATTTTTAAAATGTCGAAATTAGACTTAAGTTCAGCACAGTCTATTCGACTCCTTTTCATAATGAACCATAGTTATAACAAAAAAACAGGTTATTGGAAGCATAGGCTTAAACAAATTTGTACATTCTTTTATCAAGGTTTTTCCGTATGAAAAAGGCGTTCAATTTGAACGCCTTGACCAGTCATTATTTTTTGAGCTTAGCTGTTTTCTGCTGCTTGATGAATCTGGGTGTGTTCAGAATGTAAATATTCATCAGATTGCATTTCTAGCAAGCGAGAACGAGTACGTTCAATTTCAAAAGCCAATTTTTCACCTTGATATAAATCAATAATAGAATCCTGTGAAGTCAAAAGTAATTTGACACCACGATCATAGAATTCATCTACCAGATAAATAAAACGACGTACACCTTCAGATAAAGTATCGGTTAAATGCGGAACGTTACTCACCAAAACCGTATTGTATAAGTTTGCAATTTCAATAAAATCTGCCGGACTGCGCGGTTTAAAGCAAAGCTCCGAAAACTCACACCAAAGCACATCATCCGTATGGCCTAACGTTTCTACAATACGATGATTTATCGTAATCGGTTCATCAGAGTAAGCTTGTGTTTGGGTAATGGCTTTAAAACGTTGTGCCATCCAGATTTTGGTATCATCAGTAAGAGGATACTTAAACAGTTGCGCTTGCTTAAGTACACGCAAACGGTAATCGACACCTGCATCTACATTTAATACCATACAATTCTTTTTTACCTGTTCAATTGCAGGTAAAAAACGATCTCGATGAATACCATTTTTGTACAAACCATCTGGGGCAATATTTGAAGTTGCAATTAAGGTGATACCGCGTGCAAACAACTTTTGGAATAAATCGCTTAGAATCATGGCATCCGTGACATTGGATACAAAAAATTCGTCAAAACAAATCACAACTGCATCTTTATAGATTTGATCTGCAACTAAATCCAAGGGATTGCGCTGACCAGACAAACGATTTAGCTCACGATGCACATGTTGCATAAAATGATGAAAATGCATGCGAGTTTTACGGCGAAATGGAACAGAATCATAAAATTGATCCATCAGCCATGTTTTACCACGCCCTACACCACCCCACATATACACGCCTCGTGGCGCAGTTTGGCGACGGAAACGGCGAAATGCTTTTTTTGAAGCTTTATAACGACTCATTAAATCCTGCCAAACCCGTTCTAATTCATGTACAGCCTGTGCCTGAGCTTCATCAGGCATAAATTGTCCTGAAGATAATGCTTGTGCATAACGTTCTGCAGGAGATAAAGGTGTAAACGCTGTCCCATGAGGAGAATGAATGTTTGTCATGTCGTTTATTTGCTTTCAGTATTTGTAGAAAAAGTATATCGAAGATTCGATGCGTGAAAATAGAACTTTGGATTATAGCATTGATGCTATTTTCCATACTGTCTTGGACTTTGTCCAAACCAGCGTTTAAAGGCATGATTAAATGCAGCGGGTTCTGAATAGCCCAGTAATTCTGCAATGACTTCGATTGAATATTCCTTATATTCCATAAGCTTTAATGCCTTAGTTTTAATTAACTGCTCACGAATTTGTTTATAACTCGTATTCAGTTGTTGCAATTGATGCCGCAGCGTTCGCTCAGGAATCTGAAGTGCAATTGCCGTTTCCGCCATGGTGGGAATAACGCCCTGTTGTAATTCGAGATAGTTATGCACACGCTGTACCAGATCGGATTGCTGTGTTGCCTCATCATCTAAACGTTTTATCTCATCTAGACATTTAGTTTCATAGACGCGATGAGTAATGATATCCGCAGATGGGATTTTTACATCTAATACCGCTTCATTCAAACTAAAAACTGCATGATCTGCATTAAAATGCAAATTATTGCCATAATAATGCTGATAATGGGTTAGCATATTTAAATTTTGCGGCTGTGGGAATGGCAAATCCACTCTAATTTCAGGTGCCTCCAACCCCATCATTTTATAAATATCTAAAATAAATTTGTAAGTACCCGATATTTCACATTGAGCTCTTAAGCGCCCCATTTCAGTATTTAAATCAATGGGTAAGTAAACTAATGAAGCATATCCATCTTGTTCATCTAGACTTAGTTGTCCAAACAAATGCGTGAGACTTTGATATTCAATACCTTTATAAATGGCATGACGAATACTATCAGCAGTGACCAATAACATTAATAAGGGTCCATAACCTGCCAGTGCGTAGTGCTGTCCAATATATAGACCTTGTTCAGAAGGAACATCCTGACCAATAATATGCTGGATATCCCATTCCAGACTATCGTGAATAATAGAATGTGGATTAAGGGCATCTACCCGAATCCCAATATTTGCCAAACGTGAATCGACATCAATACCAGAATTACGCATTCCCTGTATTAAATACATTAGACCCAGTATTGATCGCTTCATTCGGAGTTCTATTTTTCCACTATTGTAGTGTAAGTTGTACTATACAGCAGCAATAAAATTAATTGCCGAATCTATCAATTTTGGTGTCGATCGAATCATGTTTCTGGCTTCGATAATTCATTAAACTGATTATGAATAGATCATTATTTCATTATCGGATGAATTTTATGCAAGATTCCTCAATCAATGCGATTCAAAAAACAAAAGTTGCAATTATCGGTGCGGGTTTTGGTGGACTTGCAATGGCAATTCGTCTTCTACAAAACAATATTCGTGATTTTGTAATTTTGGAAAAAACTAAAGATGTAGGTGGAACTTGGCGAGAAAACCAATATCCCGGTGCGGCTTGCGATGTCCAATCACACATGTATTCACTTTCATTTGCACCCAAAGACAATTGGTCTAAACGTTATGCCGAAGCGGGCGAAATTTTTTCATATATTCAGGATATTACTGAGCAATTTCACCTTAAAGAATACTGCCAATTTGAGCATGAGGTTACCCGTGCAGAATATGATGAACAACGATTTATCTGGACCATCTCATTTAAAGAGCATGAGCCCCTTGAAGCACAATTTGTAATTTTTGCCTCAGGTCCTTTACATGTTCCACAAATCCCACATATTAAAGGGATTGAAAACTTCCAAGGTAAAGTATTTCATTCATCAAAATGGGATCACGATTACGACTTAAAAGGTAAAAATGTTGCGTCAATTGGAACAGGCGGCAGCGCGATTCAATACATTCCTGAAATTGCAAAACAAGTGGAACAACTGTATGTATTTCAACGTACAGCAGCGTGGGTCATTCCTAGAGACGAGCGTCAATATTCAAACTTAAGTAAATTATTATTTAAAAAATCAAAAATTTATCGTCATGTTCATCGTGCGAGACTATACTGGAGTAATGAATCGCGAGTTATACCCATTGTCCAACCACAAATTATGAAATATGGACAAAAACTTGCAGAAGCTTTTATTCGATTTCAGGTAAAAGATAAAACACTTGCGAAGAAACTGACCCCAGATTTTGTGATGGGTTGTAAACGTATTTTGATCTCAAATCAATATTTTCCAACTTTTAATCGCAAAAATGTCGAGCTAGTGACCGATGGAATTCAAGAAATTACAAAAAATGCCATCGTGACCAAAGATGGTAAGCAAAGGCAGATCGACTGTCTGATTTATGGAACGGGCTTTATTACAGATCCGCGTATTTATCTGAAGCATTTTGAATGTTTTGGTAAAAGTCATCAAGAACTCAAAGAAGCTTGGAAAAATGGACCAGAAAGTTATTATGGAATAACGACAGCTGGTTTCCCGAATTTATTTCAGCTTCTCGGTCCAAATACAGTGCTTGGACATAATTCAGTTATTTTTATGATCGAATCTCAAGTTAACTATATCCTTCAACTGATCGACTTGGTAGATAAAACACAAACACTTGCTGTTGAGGTGAAAGCAGATGTTCAAACTCAATTTAACTATAAAATTCAACAGCAACTAAAAAATACAGTCTGGCAGTCTGGCGGATGTGTCAGTTGGTATCAGGCTGCGGATGGTAAAAACTTCGCTTTATGGCCAACCTATACATGGAAATATTGGTTAGAAACCCGAACTGCGAATGCCTCTGACTATATCTTTCTTGGACAAAATAGAACAAATCATAAAAAACGGGTTGCTGCATAATTTTTTATCATCATAATAAGTAGGTTAAATTTAACCTACTTATTTTATGCAGTCCCTTATTTTAATTGTGCAAATTTTTATCGCAATTGGTCTAGGCTATTTTATTGCACCTCATTTAAAGCAAAAAATTCGCCAATTTATATTTAAAACGCTCCCCTACTTTTCTTACTTACTGTTAATCAGTGTTGCTTTTGAATTTGCGCAAGCCTTAACTCATTTAGAGCATCCTGCGCGGATTTTACCTACAGCTCTTTTAATTGCTGCATCGTCTTCCATTACTTCATTTTTTGTGTGTTTGATTGCTTATAAATTATTAGATAGAGACAGTGTACAGGGAACAATTTCTTTGCATTTGTTTTTAAATGCATTGAAAAACATCAGTTATGCCTTTATTGCACTTGGTTTTGGAGCCGCTTTAGGCTTTATAGTTCATCATTTTCAGATCAATATGCTGTTCAATAGCTGGTATTTGCTTTTAGTTTTTATAGGTTTTATTGGTGTTGAACTTGCTTACACCCATTTTGATCGTACTTGGCTTAGTTGGAAAATATTGATTGTACCTTTGGCTGCGATATTTGGTTCACTGATTGCTGCTTTATTCTGTTTTATGCTTTTAACTGGCTATAGCTTAAATGAGGTGATTGCTTTATCTCAAGGTTATGGTTGGTATTCGATGTCAGGAATCTTATTTACTAAATTGCATTCAACCGAATTAGGGGGAATTGCTTTACTCACTGATTTATTTAGAGAAATTTTTGCAATTTTGTTAATGTATTGCTTGGGTTGGCGTTTTCCTCGCTCTGCAATTTCAAGCGCGGGAGCAACATCAATGGATGTCACATTAGCAATGGTCAAACAGTCATGTGGCACACATTATGTACCACATGCCATGATGAGCGGGATTATATTAAGTTTACTTGCACCCTTGCTCATTAGTTTCTTTTTAATGATTTAGTTGAGTGACGCCAAAATACTTTTAAGCATCTCATTTGGATTTTCAGCTTTGGTGATCGGACGGCCAATCACCAAATGAGTTGCGCCATCAAGCATAGCTTGCTTGGGTGTCACAATACGTTTCTGATCATCGGCACTTGAACCTTCTGGCCGAATCCCAGGAGTCACCAAAGAAAACTCTGAACCAATTTGCTCACGTAACATTTTAGCTTCTTGCGCAGAACACACCACGCCATCCAAACCGCTATCTTTAGTCAATTGAGCTAAACGTTTAACTTGTTCAAATGGCTCTACATCTAAACCAATATCGCGTAAATCTTCTCTTCCCATTGAGGTGAGAACTGTAACAGCGATTAATTGAGTATGATAGTTCCCTGCTTGTAAGCGCTGAACGCAAGTTTCCATCATTTTACGCCCGCCTGATGCGTGGACATTGACCATCCATACACCTAAATTAGCCGCTGCACAAACCGCTTGTGCAGTCGTATTCGGAATATCATGAAATTTAAGATCAAGAAACAACTCAAATCCGCGATCCTGTAAAATTCTGACCGTTTGTGGACCATCATGAGTAAACAACTCTTTACCCACTTTTACACGACAAAGTGATGGATCGAGCTGATCAGCAATACTCAAAGCGTCATATTGGCTCTTTGCGTCCAAAGCAACAATAATACTCACAAATCTATTTCCACAGCTTTAAATTCGGCTAATTATAGATGGATTCACGCATTCAACAAAGCAGGAATATGGCTTTTATGAAAAAAGCCAAGTCACAGAATCTATCTGATCTATCTTTGTTCAGAAATCAAGATGGTACGTATAGCATCATCGAGCGCTTCAAATATTTGACTGCTGTAATTATGATCGCAGTTGGAGTGACTGCTATATTGAGAGCTATAGATTTACCATAAAAAATAACTCTTTAAGACATAAAAATAACTCTTTAAGACATAAAGAGTTATTTTTTATTTCAATATTTTATACTTTTATCTATAAAGTAAAACCACTCATAAAGGAGTTCGATCCTGAGTCTCAGGTTGAATTTCCACCACTGTCTTTTCATGCTTGGTATTCGCCGCAACTTGCGCAGCAGCAACTTGCGCCATTTGAATTTGCTCTTTACGCAGATAATCAATATCTTTTCTTAAGCGTTTAATTTCCCAACCTTTTTGAATGACTTTAAAGACCAAAATACCCAGTAAAAGTCCTATGACAATTCCAAGTGCCAAAGTAATCAAAAGTAATAAGCCCAAACGCATTGCTGGTATTTGTGTGAATAACAAATCAACAGATAACTCCGTACTATTTTGGAGTACCAAAGCAAGCGAATAACCAAATAAAACAACGAGTAATGCGATCAAGATAATACGCATAGGCACCTCATTTTTGTTAATTCTTAATTGTTATTTTGCCACAACTTCGTTTACTGCATCACGAAGTGCTTTTCCGGGTTTAAAGTGCGGAACGGCCTTCGCAGCAACTTCAACTGATTTTCCCGTCTTAGGATTACGTCCCACACGAGGATCACGATGATGTAATGCAAAACTACCAAAACCGCGAATTTCGATACGATTATCTGTTGATAAAGCCTCGATCATTTGATCGATCATGATCTTTACCGCTTCTTCTACTAAAGGTTCTGCCAAGTGAGGGTTCTTTAAGGAAATACGCTCAATTAAGTCAGATTTATTAAGTGCTTCAGTCGTCATTGATGACCTCTTTATTTCTTACTGATTTTCAATGACTTTAATAATAACCTGTTTAAATACAAAACGGTAGCGCAGTACACTAATACTACGCTACCGTTTACAGTAAATCGTATAAAAAGTACGAATTAGTTACACTAACCGTACTTTTATATAAGTTTTACTTCATTTGTGCCTTGATCAAGTCACCAATGGTCTTAGGACCATTTTCTTGAGTAGAAGTCGTTGCAGTACGAAGATTTGCAACAGCTTCTTTCTCTTCAGCTTCGTCTTTCGCTTTGATAGACAAGTTGATAGAGCGAGACTTGCGGTCAACGTTGATGATTTTCGCTTCAACTTCTTGACCAACTTCTAGGAACTTAGTGGCATCTTCAACGCGATCACGGTTAATTTCTGATGCTTTCAACGTTGCTTCAACTTCGTCAGCCAACTTAACAGTCGCGCCTTTCGCGTCAACCGCAGTTACAGTACCTTTAACCAATGCACCACGTTCATTCGCTGCCAAGAAGTCATTGAATGGATCGCTGTTCAATTGTTTGATACCAAGGCTGATACGGTTGCCTTCAGCGTCTACAGACAAGATAACCGCTTCAACAGTGTCACCTTTCTTGTAACGACGGATTGCTTCTTCACCTTGTTCATTCCAAGAAATATCAGACAAGTGAACTAAACCGTCGATACCGCCAGGTAAACCAATGAAAATACCGAAATCAGTGATTGATTTGATCGTACCAGAAACTTTTTCACCTTTGTCGTGAGCCTTAGCAAACTCTTCCCATGGGTTAGCACGAGTTTGTTTAATACCAAGAGAAATACGACGACGCTCTTCATCAACTTCAAGAACCATCACATCCACTTCATCACCAATCTGAACAACTTTAGATGGGTGGATGTTTTTGTTGGTATGATCCATTTCAGAAACGTGAACAAGACCTTCAACGCCTTCAGCGATTTCAGCGAAACAACCGTAGTCAGTTAAGTTAGTTACACGTGCTTTAACGATAGAACCTTTAGGGTAACGGTTCATGATCGCTAACCATGGATCTTCACCAAGTTGTTTAAGACCTAGAGAAACACGGTTACGCTCACGATCAAACTTAAGGACTTTAACAGTCACTTCTTGACCTACTTCAACCACTTCAGATGGATGCTTGATACGCTTCCAAGCCATATCTGTAATGTGAAGAAGACCATCGATACCGCCAAGATCAACGAATGCGCCGTAATCAGTAAGGTTCTTAATTGTACCTGTAACGGTTTGACCTTCTTCAAGTTGAGCAAGAAGTGCTTCACGGTCAGCAGAAGATTCAGCTTCCATCACCGCACGACGAGATACCACAACGTTATTACGTTTAGCATCAAGTTTAATCACTTTAAACTCTAACTCTTTACCTTCAAGGTGAGTTGTGTCACGGATTGGACGAGTGTCTACCAATGAACCTGGTAGGAACGCACGTACAGGACCGATGTCAACAGTGAAACCGCCTTTAACCTTACCAGAAATAACACCAGTAACGATTTCGCCATCTTCAAAGATTTTTTCAAGTTTAGTCCACGTTTCAGCACGTTTTGCTTTTTCACGTGATAAAACAGTTTGACCCATACCGTTGTCAAGCGCTTCTACAACGACGTCAACAGTATCACCAACTTGAACTTCAAGTTCACGTTGTTCATTTAAAAATTCAGCACGGTCAACAACGCCTTCAGATTTAAGGCCAGTGTCAACAGTTACCCAGTCACTATCGATGCTAACAACAACACCTTGGATGACTGCACCCTTTTCAACGTTGAGGTTTAATTCACTTTCTTCAAAGAGGGCTGCAAAAGATTCGGTCATGATATACCTGATAAAGTCAGCGGTCTTGGATCAGACAAGGCCGGTTTAGTTAAGTCTCTACATAGTCCATAATAAACTGATCAAGCTATGCTTTAACTGATTTAAAAAATCGGTTAGGCTCTTATACAATGGTTGACGTAATCGGTCATTAACTGAAACACTTGATCAATAGTCAAATTTGAGCTATCAATCTGATAAGCATCTTCAGCTGGACGTAATGGTGCAACTGCTCGTTGCATATCACGCTGATCACGCGACTGTATATTAGCCAAAATGTCGCTCATTTTAACATCTAGCCCCATCCCCTGCAACTGCTTTACACGACGCTCTGCACGCGACTCAGCAGATGCCGTCAGATAAATTTTGGCTTTGGCTTCCGGGAAAATTGAAGTCGCCATATCACGACCATCAGCAACCAATCCAGGTGTCTGAATAAAAGCGCGTTGTCGATCAAATAAGGCTTTGCGAAGTTCGGGTATTGCTGCAACCTGAGATGCAAACTCCCCTACGCGTTCTGTACGAATTGTTTGAGTCACATCCTCACCATCTAAAATAATGGCAGTTCCTTCATCTTTTGTTTCAAATTTAATATCAAGATGGATCGCAACTTCTACACATTCATCTAAACGGATATCTAACGCATCGAGTAAATTTTTTTGATGTAATGACAGCCCAAGTAATCGATATAAAGCACCTGAATCCAGTAAATGAAAACCATAATGTTGAGCGAGTTTTGCAGCAAGTGTGCCTTTACCTGAACCACTTGGCCCATCGATTGTAATAATATGAACTGTCATTAAAATCCCACTAAGCGATCGATTTTGCTAATTTTGAAAAGCCTAGTGTAATCGCTGCTTTAAGTTGTGCAAGAATTAATTTGCTGACAAATGGAATTTTTGCGGTTAATTCAATGGTGTAGGTTACTAAAGTTTTGTTGGGCGCAATTTCTTGAAAATCAATTCGACCAATATGATGTTTTATCAATGGATTATCGATTAACTTGTATTCGATACGCTTGTTTTCTTCCAACAAAGTGATTTCTTCTTTTAACGGCTTAAATGGCCCAAATCCCATACGGCGTACTGACCCTAAACCATCTGGGCGATCAGGATCTGCGGAATCCTTAACTCTAACGACTTGAATAGGTGCAAAAGCTTGGTTATATGTTGCATGTTTTGAGAGTAGATCAAATACTTGATCAATCGGTGCATTAAATTCTTTTTTTATGGTGATGGCATTCATCACAGCTCTCCAGATAGCAATGACAATTTATATTGTCAAGACACACTATCGAAACATACAAAAGGAATCAAGAGATCTTACGTGAATGTTTTTTGTCAGTTCAGCGAGTATGAATTTATTCTGCATCACTTTTTAAAACGTTAAAATTAAGCAGACGCTCACTACGCTTTTGTTCTCTACGGCTTTTAAAGAAGAGGCTTAATTGCTCTGAGCATTGTTGCTGCATACAGCCATGCTCAACGATAAATTTATGATTATAATAACCTGAGTCAAGTAATTGGCGCGCACTGACCAAAGATCCTGCCTTGGGTTCTGTGGTTGCAAATACTACACGATAAATACGTGAGTGTATTAATGCACCCACACACATGGTACATGGTTCGAGCGTAACATATAAAGTTGCATCAGCAGGCAAACGATAATTCCGAACCGATTCACATGCCATACGTATGGCACGAATCTCGGCATGCGCGGTAGGATCATTTAACGAAATTGGTGCATTATAACCTGTACCAATGACTTTATTCTGACTCACAATGACAGCACCAACAGGAATCTCACCTTCAGATGCCGCCAATGCAGCCTGATCAAAAGCAAGCTGCATCCAATACTCATCAGAATAAATCGGCTCAGACATAAGCTAGTTGATAACACCATAATATTTGAGCAATTGATTCCAACTTTCAATATTGGTCACAGGTGGATGATCACCCAAAATACCTTTTAAGCTAAAATCTTCAGTATCTTTCCATGCAGGTGATAAATCTTTATCAACTAGACGCGCACGTACGCCCTCTACAAAATCAGGATGTCGGATTTTCCAGTTAGAGATTTGCGCTTCAAGCTTAAAGACTTCATCCCAAGCATGTACTTGCTTACCCCATTGCCAGAGAAGCCATGTAATTGCGGCTGTACTTGGAGAACCTTTTTGCAAGTTTTCACTGGCTTGGCGTAACCAGTCACTACGCGCATCATTCAGCCCAATAATCGCCTGATAATCCTGCTCAAAACTAACGCCGCGACAAACACTATGAATAACATCCAGAGAGTTTTGTAGCGGCCCTGCTGCCACAGGTCGATGTAAACTATTTAAAGTATCATCAATCGCTCTAAAATCACCCGCGGGGTAATGATTCCAGTCAATATCCATGACTTTTTTCAGCACATTATCACGTTGAGCATCGCAAATATGTGTTGCCCAACCTATGCTATACGCGCCAGCAGCCGTCATGATCGAACCTGTCAGGCCTGTAAATAAACCGATAGGACCACGATCTGCAAGAAAACGACTCGCACCTACATCAGGATAAAGACCAATGTTAATTTCTGGCATTGCTAAACGTGAATATGGAGTCACCAAACGAAATGGTGCAGCCATAAATAAGCCTAAACCACCGCCCATGACATAACCCTCACCCCACACAATCACAGGTTTGGCGTAGTTGTGTAACAATAGGTCTAAGGCATACTCTTGCTCAAAAAACTGATTGGCAGTTTCAACTTCATTATTAATCACCAACTGGCGTAGCTTACGGACGTCCCCCCCCGCACAAAATGCTTTTGGCGTTGTGGAATCTAACCAGATGGCCTTAACTTGCTCATCTTTGTGAAAGTCTTCAAAAACACGCAATAGTGCAGTCGCAATCGACTCATCTAAAGCATGCAAAGACTTCGGGCGATTCAGGCGAACAATGCGCCAGCCGTTTTTTGCCTCTTCGACAATAAGATCTGGGTGATATCGAGTTACTTCGGGAGTATTTGTCATGCGTCCAACTGCCAATCTATAGGCTCAATGCCATTTTGTTTCAAATAATTATTCGTCTTGGAAAAGACTTTACAACCAAAAAAACCGCCACGATTTGCTGCCAGTGGCGATGGGTGCGCTGCGGTCAGCACCAGATGCTTTTCACGGTCAATCCTTTGCCCTTTACGTTGTGCATAAGCACCCCATAAAATAAAAACGATATGCTCACGCTGTTCATTTAATACATCGATAACATGATCTGTAAACTCTTCCCAACCACGTTTCTGATGTGAGGTCGGTTGTCCTGCTTCAACTGTCAATACACTGTTAAGAAGTAAAACACCTTGATTGGCCCATTTGGTCAAATCCCCATGATTTGCCATGGGCACGCCTAAGTCGGTATGCAATTCATGAAAAATATTGCGTAAAGAAGGTGGCAAGGTGATGCCACGTTGTACAGAAAAACTCAATCCATTGGCCTGATTCGGCCCATGATAAGGATCTTGTCCCAAAATAACGACTTTCACCCGCTCTAAAGGCGTGGTATTTAGCGCATTAAAAATCTGTTTACTCGGCGGATAAACCAGTTTTTGCGCCTGCTTTTCCTGAACCAAGAAATCACGCAAGTTATCCATCAGCGGACTTAGTAAAAAGTCTGCCAGTGAATATTTCCAACTTTGTTCTAACTGAACCTTACCCAGTTTATCCTGCTGTTGCTCAGTTAATTGCATCATTCCATCCTGAAATCAATCGATTACCTTTTATACTCTTTATTGACCTAGATGGTCACTTGTAACTCAACTTTTGGGTTTTGAAATTTAGTACCTTGTTTTAATTGTTCATACATCTCTGGATCAGACCACTCTAATCTCACTTGTTCTGAAAATTCAATACTTTCCAGATCCAATTCACCCATCTGTGTATTTTGGATATCTTCTAAAAAACTTTGTGCATAGCCTGTATCAGTTTCATGCACAATCACAGAATAAACCTCAACATCGCCTTCACCATTCTGAGTTTCAGTTGATTTTAAAACTTGCTGTGCCAAATAAAAGAAAATACGAGAAAACTGTTCTGCAGAAGGTGAAACAGGCAACGCAACCCAACGTGCACTAAATGTTTTACAGGCTTGAATATATTCAGCACTATCATCCTGCCAGAAACAAATCGCATGATCAAAACTATCAAATAGCTCTTTGATGACACCTTTGAGCAAACCAAAGTCGTATACCATTTGCCCATGATCAAGCTTGGAAGCTTTAAGTATCAACTCAACTTTATAGCTATGACCGTGAATCGAACGTTTACAACGATCCGATGTACAATTTCGCACAATATGAGCATTTTCAAACTTAAATAACTTTCGGATTAACATGCGCCAAATTAAAAATAATGATCAACAGATTTTAATTATAAAGGAAAAAGTCTGAGCTTTACATTAATTTTAACGTTAATAGCAATAGTCAAAAAGTATCAGAACATTTATTTTTAGGTCAATTTTTCAACACCGATGAACGATCGTATTTTTTAATACCTTTTAAAAAGGAGCCAAGCTTCTTGAATAGACAAAAACCTGTTTATCTTTACGCATTAGGCTACTACTAAACTGACGTTTACGCTCACTCAACATGACTTCTATATGTGCCTGAAAATAATTAGATTTAACATCAAGCAAAGACATCACTCGTTGTTTATTGTCTGGATCAATATTTTTAAAAGCATCCAATGACCAGAGATCATTGACATTATGAAAATATTCCATTTTGGCAAATTTTGCCTTAAGTTGGTCTTCAATTGCATGCGGATCTAGTTTTTCATCAATGCTAGCCAAAACTAGAGCTGGAGCCGTATTAATATTGATTTTTGTAGGTTGTGTAGTGGGTAAAGCACTAATATAAGGTTTAATCAAATCAAAATTTTTACCCTCAAACCCTCTTACTCTTTTTAACTCTTCAATGCTATAAAACTGGGTATTAGGTGCTAGATAAGACGGCTGTAAACCTTGATAATAAGAACTTTCCGCCCCCATTGCACCAGTAGGTTGATCATCTGGATCTTCCCAATCAATGACAGCTTGACTTAGTTCTGCTGGCAATCCAACTCTAACCAATAACTTTTCAAACCATTTTTGAATATTTTCATCAGGTGTTCCGTCCGCCTTAACCAAATTATTGAGATTGAATTTTCCAGACTCATCCTGCAAATAACCTGAAACATAGCCATCCTCAACAGGAAAAGCGGGCATCGGCTTAGCCCATGTCTCCCCCAAATGATCAACTTGCGCACTATCCTGTGCATCTTGCACCAAAAGCTCCGAAAAGAAGGCTTCCGCACTTTTGGCATAAAGCAACGATTGATCTTGTCGGATCAGATAAGCCGTGTTTTCAGCAGTATTACTTTGTTTTTTTGCAATCGTTGCAGCCAAAATTGTTGCTAACGCCACCATCACCAGAATTGTGATCAGCGCAATTCCTTGCTGATTTTTTATACGGTTTCTCATCATGACGATTAATTCTGTCCAGTCTGATTAGTGGAATTGTTATTGGTATTATTCGTTGAATTATTATTGTTCATTGATGCATCATTTTGTTGTTGCTTTAAAACAATAGCCTTCGTATCGAGCAAACTGTAAATCCATTCATATTCAGTTCCCGCAATGGTGACATTAATTTTTAAACCTGCTGGCAAGAGTTTTAAATTTTGAGTCTGAGTAAAATCCAAGCTTGTATCAGGCCATTGATTCAAAGTTTGGGGATTCAACACATCAATTTGAAACTGTTCCACATTTTTCAACAAGATACTGGATTGAGGCTGTACATTATTGGGTAGATTCAAATCGGAATATTTTAAGCGATAAACAACTTTCTGCGAAGCATCGTAGCGATACTCAATCCGTTCATAAGGCGAAATTCCCTGTCCTAATGGATCAGTCACACCGGCTTTGCTAAACTGAAGTAGGTTATTATTCAGTGATAAAGCTGGGCGCATTTGCCCATTTATATTTGCCGTAAGTGGAATGATCTGTAGAGTATCTCGCAAAATTTGCTGATATGCGTCTTGTAAAATAAAAAGTTGCTCTTCGTGCTGAGCATTTCGATCTTTAGTCTTGATTAGATAATCAAAAACTTTCCAACCTAATGCAGACAATACCGCAAATATCGCAATCGCGACCAAAAGCTCAACTAAGGTAAATCCTGAGGCAGGTTTTAATCGAGCAACACTCGATCCTGCCGCAAGACGAAAAACTGTGCTTTGAGTGCAACGATAAGTACAAAACGAAAGGCTTTGCTTCGAATGCTTAGGTTTAAATCGAGCAACGCTCAAACTTGTCGGAAGATAAGAAACTTTACTTTGAGTACGATGAGGTGCGCAAGACATGAAGCCATAACCATGTTGGCAAGGTTGAAACTGCGTAATGATTTTATCTGTCAAAATAATGGCTTCATTACAAGCTTGATTATCTTTTTTATTTTTCATTGTGTTTTAACTTGTTGAGGATAATTAAAAAACACAATATTGGAAATGCCGGATTCAACCTTACCTTGTTCATTATTAAATAAACTGACTTGTATCTCAACGCGTTGTACATTGGGGCTGATCGTCGATTCAGAACGTTTATCTATTTGCCAAGTTTCACCCTGAGACGTAATTTGCTTAGATTCAGTTCCAGTCAACCATTGTTTATTAATATCCATTTGAGCAGCCTCATTCATGGCAACAAACTGGGCTTTAGTTCTTAAAATAGCATTTGCCGTCGACTGAGTATATTGCATACCTACCTTTGTCACGGCAACGGCTGCAACTGCAAAAATAGCCAAAGCCACCATCACTTCTAACAACGTAAATCCTGAGCGAGGATTAACAAAGCGAGGCTTTGTCCGAGCGTAAGACGAAAAGCTTTGCTTTGATTTTTGAAAATTAAAGAAAAATTGAAAATTGGGTTTATTGGCTTTCATTAATATTCCCCAAATGATCAACCTCAATTGGATCACCAACGGGGTTTTGCTCAAAATAAAACTGAATACGTACTGGTTTTACTTCACCATTACCAAACCAAATTAATTTCGGAGCCTGTTGATTAATTAAATCCTGTTGAGTTGCATTCTGATAGTTTTGATCAACAGATTCAATATTAAACGCAACTCTTTCAGGTAATACTCTGACAGGAAATTCCGAATAAGGTTGCCATTTTTTATCTTGCTGAATAACTGTTTGAGCACGAAGGTCATGATATTCAGCCACCTCATAGCTAAATGGGGCAACATCAGTCGCATTATGAGTTAATAAAGCAAAAATACGAGATTGATCAACCGATTCTTTATTGATTTTCTTTAAATCGAGAATAAAAAATTCACGAGCTTGCATCGCTTTACGCTGATCGACCCCACTGATATTTAATAAAATCAGCGAAGCCAAAATCGCGATAATGACAATGACCACCATCAGCTCAATCAACGTAAATCCTGAGGCAGGTTTAAATCGAGCAACGCTCGATCCTGCTGCAAGGCGAGAAGCTATGCTTCGAGTATGAGGAACAGCGCAAGACGAAAAGTCTTGCTTTGAGGGATGATGTTTAATTGCCACATAACGAAATGTCATACTTCGAGTGCGAGAACCAAAGTAAGGCGATAAGCCGTGCTTTGAGAAACTTCTCTGATTAGGCATATTGCTCATGGATATGCCTAGGCATAGCTAAAGCCTGATCAATATAAGCAATACGTAAAGTATCTCTTGAACCTAAATAACGCTGATAAAAACTCGAATTCAGAATAGCAGCGGCACCATGTGTGAGCGACCAAATTCCAGCCAAATAATCACGCGTGGTCATTGAGCTTTGGATTGACTCCAGATAAGTATCTGTCATACCAATAATAATGCGTAAACGTTTTTTACGAATCTGATAAAGCTCTTGAAAAAGTTGTTGTATCCCTTGTCCAGTTGTCGATAAACGCTCTTCAATCTGATGAAACATGACGGTTCGTTCTGGATGATGCAAATGATGCAACATAAAAAAAGCTAAATGCTCCTGGAAAGTCTTTTGCGTATCCTGCACCATTTCGAGCAACATCTTTTCATTACGAATGATCAATAAAATATACAGCTCATCCTTACTTTGAAAGTGCTTATAAAGTGTGCCCTTAGCAAGATCAAGCTCCGCTGCCAAAGCATCAAGTGTCATACCTGCTTCGCCATTTTCCAATAGGAGTTGTTCTGCAACCTGAAATATCAATATTTCTCTTGCTCGAAACTGAGCCTGACGATCCATCTTCACGCGATAACTCTCTTACTTTAGCTTTCGTTTAATTCAACTATTTCATATTTAGAAGATTTTCAAAATTTTGGCGAGTAATAGCTGCCATTTCTTCTAGAGGTTTATCATATACATCACTTAAAGCCTTGGCTACAAATGGCACATATTTGGGTTCATTTGATTTACCACGATAAGGCACAGGTGCCAAATATGGACTATCCGTTTCGATTAACACACGATCAAGTGGCACTTGCTTAGCTACATCACGTAAATCTTGGGCATTTTTAAAGGAAATAATGCCTGAAAAGGAAATATAGTAACCACAATCTAGCACGGCTTTTGCCGTTTCCCAATCTTCTGTGAAACAGTGCAAAATACCATGTGTTGACTGTTCAGCACGAATAATATCAATAGTATCTTGCTTGGCAGAACGAGTATGTACCACCACTGGTTTTTTTACAATTTTGGATGCAGCAATATGCCGAGCAAAACATTGCTTTTGTTGTTCTACAAATTCAGTACTGTGATAATAATCAAGCCCCGTTTCACCCAATGCCCAGACTTTCTCTGAGTGTGCCAATTCAACTAAAAACTCAGTGGTTGCTCGTGCCATTGTTGCAGCATCTTCACAGGGATGAACACCTACCGTATAACCTACATCATCATGGCGTTGGGCGATTTGAGCAAGTTGTAGATGATCATCCAAATCAACTGAAATACTCATAAACTTGGATACACCTGCTTGACGTGCCTGTGCCAAGGCCTGATCCAAATCTCCATCATAAGCTGTCAAATCCAGCATGGTCAGATGACAATGGGTATCTACAAACACAACTTCTTCCTATTTTTTACATGGTGAAATTAGGACGATCAGACACACTACCCGCCAAGATCTTCTCTGCTTCATTTTTGTAGTAGAGACCCTTTTCACCATTGAGTTGAATCGCAAAACCATGCGGTTTAACTCCAGTTTGTTTACGTGAAATCCAGATCACTTTTCCAGTGAGTGGAATCTTTTGCGACTGCTCAGGCAAGGTAGCCAATATAAATATCTCATCACCCAACTTGACAGCTTGCTTAGAAGGAATGAATAAACCACCACCCTGTACAAAACTCATATAACTGGCTTGCAAGGTTGCACGATCAGGAATATTCAACTGAATAATACCGCCCATCATACGTGGTTCCATTCTACTTCCCCTTTATTTAACATTCATTAATTTTATAAAAAGTTGATCCAAAACCAGATTGGTTTGTACATTTTGTTCAACTAATAGCTTGACACGTTGTATTTCTGCATAGATTTCAAACAATTGCTCAAGCGTGTAGGCTGGCACGACTTGATCAAAAGAAAGATCGATATTTTTAATCAACTGATTTAGCTTGACACAAATTACATCACCCAACAAGTATTCCAACATAGCAATAAAATCATTAAAGCTCAGCTCTTTTGACCATTTAGTTGCAAACATTATGGGTTTATTTTTCTGTATGACTAAACTTGTCCAATCAGCCATAAAGTCAGTACGTTTATTTAACCAATCGCTTTCTGCCAATTGTAATGCACTTAAAGGCATAGCTCCCGTAAGGTTCAAGAGTAAGTTGATGTGTTCTACAGAAAGTTCAGGCTGCACATGTTGAATATATTGCAATGACTGCTCAGGTGAAATTCGATCTAGTGCAAAATGTTGTAAGCGACTACGAATTGTCGCGGGTAATTTTAGATAATGATCTGCCAACAAAATTAAAATGATACGTTCACCCGGCTCTTCGAGTGTTTTTAAGAGCGCATTGGACGAAGCAATATTCAAAGCTTCTGCGGGTTCAATCACAATCACACGCCAGCCATCTACGGTTTGTTGCACAAAGGGTAACAGCTCACGTATTTTCTCAATTTTTATCTTGGCATTTTGTTTTTTATTTTCTTCGTCGGTACTAATATGTACGTAATTGGGATGCGTATCGGACTTTAGCCATTGACAACTGACACATTCACCACATGCTGCTTGAGCTTGTTTATTAGAACAGAGAATCCAAGCTAAAAAATGCTGCGCAAACTCATTTTTTCCACAGCCTTTTTTTCCATAAAATAAGAGCCCATGACCCACTTCTGGAAATCGACTGGTGAGTGTTTCCCATACATTTTGTTGCCACGGATAAATAGTTTGCATCACATGATCTCAAATTATTGAAAACTGGAGACAGGCATTGCATTTAATCGCTCTAAATCCGCCAAAGTATCTACCCCTGGCGGTAAATTCACTTCTGCAATTGCAATCGCGATGCGATGACCATTTTCTAGTACGCGTAACTGCTCAAGACTTTCAAGTTTTTCCAGTTCTCCCTGTTCCCAAGCCACATATTCCTGTAACAGGCTAACCCGATAAGCATATAACCCCAAGTGGCGATAAGCATGCGCATGTAGTTGCTGGGTATTTTGTTGTGCCGCATCACGATCATAAGGAATCGTTGCGCGACTAAAATATAGCGCTTCGTTATGTTTAGACATGACGACTTTCACAATACTGTTACGCTGAAATTCCTCTAACTGGTCAATCGGCTCACACAAAGTTGACATGGAGCAATTTGGTTTATCAACCAATAACTGACTCACCTGTTGCACTAATTTGGCAGGCAGCAAAGGTTCATCACCCTGCACATTAACA
Source organism: Acinetobacter sp. WU_MDCI_Axc73 (assembly GCF_025562455.1). Taxonomy (GTDB): domain Bacteria; phylum Pseudomonadota; class Gammaproteobacteria; order Pseudomonadales; family Moraxellaceae; genus Acinetobacter. The sequence continues at coordinate 145,643 of NZ_JAHPRO010000003.1, read as the reverse complement.
ATAATGTCATCACTTGCCCAACCTTTAATTCGTGCAACTTCACTCAGTCGATCCGTACCAGAAGGATGTTCCGTACTGGTCATGACGACATCAATATTTTCTGCACGACAAATATTGGCAATACCTTCATCATCTGTAGCCACGCAGTAATCATCAAAACCCTGAACTTTTTTTGCCTGATCAACAACACGTAAAATCATGGCACGACCATGAATCTCTAAAAGAGGTTTCCCTGGTAAACGTGAGCTAGCAAAACGAGCAGGAATAACGATGTGTTTCATTTAAATTTCCGGAGGCAGAGAAATACCCAATTGTTGTAATTGAGCGTCAAGTAATTGATAACAATCTTGAGAAAGGATTGCCTCTACAGGCACGACCCAAATTTCAGTAGAAAAATCTGGATAATGTTGAAGCAAAGCTAAAATCTTTACTGCATCTTTTTCAGTGGTAATGATGGGGTTATGATCATCAAACTGTAAATCTTCAATTTCATAATCATAATGATCAGGAAATTCATGACACTGAAACTCCTGAATACCGATCGATTCAAGCGTTTTATAAAACCGCTGCGGAAAACCGATACCGACTACTGCATAAAACTGGTCTTGCGAATTAAATAAACTTACAGCATTTTTGGATGGATTGAGTAAATACGGCTCACCTGCTTGAAGGTACATATTTAAGCTCGAACGTGGCTGTCCCCCATGCTCAATAACAGTCCCCACTTTTAAACGCGATTTGGGTTCACGTAAATAACCTTCGGGTAACAATTTTTCATTACCCAAGCCACGATTGAGATCCAGTACAATCCATTCAATTTGTCGATCTAATGCCCAATGTTGTAAGCCATCATCACTAATAATAAAATCGACATCATAGTGACTGAGCAGCAATTCAATTGCTAATTTACGGTCTGCTCCCACAGCCATTGGCACATGAGTAGATTGAACGATTAAACACGGCTCATCGCCTACTTCGTCAGGTTTGGAACTCATATCTACTAAAGCAGGAAAAGGCCCTTGACCACCATAACCACGACTGACCACACCAACTTTAAGCTGTCGCTGCATCAGATATTTGATTAGTTGAATCAATAGAGGCGTTTTACCACTCCCACCTACCGTAATATTTCCAATCACCATCACGGGTACGGGTGCGGTATATACTGCTTTTACGCCATTTTGATAAAGCTTGTGATTAAAACTTGAACCCACCCAATATAAACATGACAGTGGACGTAACAAAATCAACCATTTTGCTTGTTTATTCCACGCATCCTGAATTATTTGGGCAAAAGACATGTAGACTAATCCTCAAAATTACGCTGGTGTAATTGATAATAAGCGCCATGTTTAGCCAGTAATTCCGAATGTGTACCTTGCTCAACAATACGACCTTTATCCATCACCACAATTCGATCTGCATTTTCGATTGTCGACAAACGGTGAGCAATCACAATGGTGGTACGATCTTGCTGCATCGCCTGATCAAAGGCTTTTTGAATAAAATGTTCAGATTCATTATCCAGTGCGCTTGTCGCTTCATCTAAAATTAAAATCGGAGCATCTTTTAGAATCGCTCGGGCAATGGCAATACGTTGACGTTGACCGCCAGATAAATTAAGCCCTTGTGCACCTAAAACCGTATCATAGCCTTGTGGTAAGTTCATAATAAAATCATGTGCATAAGCTGCTTTTGCCGCAGCGATAATATCTTCTTCTTTTGCACCCTCGAGCTGTCCATAGGCAATATTTTCACGTACTGTACGATTAAACAACACCACTTGCTGATTCACCATTGCAACCTGACGGCGTAAGGTGGGTAAATCAATATCCTCAATACGAAGATCATCGAGATAAATTTGACCGCTAGTCGTTTCCTGAAAACGCACCAATAAACTCACCAAAGAAGTTTTACCAGCACCAGAACGACCGACTAAAGCAATCGTTTCACCTGATTTGATGTTTAACGAAAAATCCTGAATTGCATGAACATCTGATTTATATACCAGCTCCACATGCTCAAAACGAATATTACCTTTCAATTCGGGTTTCAATGTTCCTGTATTTTGTTCTTCAGGTAAGTCCAATAATTCAAAAACGGAATAAGCTGCTGCAATACCACGTTGTATCTTTTCATTAACATCGGTCAGATTTTTTACTGGCTTTGCCAGCAAGCCAGCAGCAGTAATATATGCTACAAACTCACCCGCAGTCGTATTACCCAAGATTTGTGGACGCAAGGCCAACCACACAATCAAGCTCATGGCGAATGCCATCACTAACTGTACGAGTGGCGAGTTCATATTCTGAACCACCACCATTTTCAAACCACGTTTGAGGTTTTCCTGAGAAGATTTATAAAAGCGCTGTTGTTCTGAGATCTCGCCATTAAAAGTTTTAACCACTGAATTACCATTGATACTTTCCTGTACCACGTGATTGACATCACCCATGGTATTCTGTACTTGAATCGAAAGTTTACGCATTCTTTTGGATGCTTTACGAACCAACAACCCTATTAAAGGCATGAAAATCAAAATGCATAAAGTTAAACGCCAATTGGAATAAAAAAGATAACCTAATAAACCAATGGTAATAAAACCCTCTTTAACAATGGTCGTCAGAGATTCAGAAGATGCAGCAGTCAACTGCTCTACGTTATACATGATCTTGGCAGTAATATGCCCTGAAGAATTATCTAGATAATATTGTGAAGGCAAGCACAATAGCTTGGCATAAACATCCTGACGAATACTAAAAATCAAACTGCGTGAAATGACAGCGGTAAAATAACTACCCATGAACAAGCCAAGACCACGGAAGAAAACCAACAACACAATAAGGGCTGGAAACCAATCAAGATTTTGTCGACTGCCTTCCTGAATCGCATCAATAATATATTTTAACAACTTGGCAACCGACACCTCAGTTGCAGCATTGATCGCAAAACCGATCAAGACTAATAATGCAATGCCCCAAAAGGGTTTTAAATAGGATAGGAGACGAAGATAAATCTTAAAATCTTGCTTCACTCAGTAAAACCTCTGGAAGGAACTTTTGTACTAATGTTAATATTAACAAAACCAAGCTGCCCTGCCACATCCATCACGCGAATTACATCCTGATGTGTTGCTTTGGCATCAGCAGCGATGACAAACATTAAATCACGACGATCATGCGCTGCCTGTTTAATTGCACTATTTAAATCAGAACTATTCTGACTGGAAATGGCTTGACCATTGACCATGTAATGCCCAGAAGAGTCTACCATGACCTCAACTTTCTGATCGTATTGTTTTGGTGGAACCCCTTGTGCATCGGGTAAAGTCAGATTAATTCGACTATTTTGTGCAAAGGTCGTAGAAAGCAACAAAAAAACCAAAATAAATAGCAGACAATCAATCATAGGTGTCAAATTGATATGAATATCTTCAACTTGAGGGCGCTTAAATTTCATAATATCCCGCCCTAGCTTACACGACGCTGCTCAAATGCAGTTGACTGTGAAGTCTTGAAAAAAAGTGCTGCATGGAAAAGAGTCGCTTGTTGTTCAAGCTCTGCGATGTATTCATGTACAAGACGCTGAAAATAACGATATGCCATTAATGCTGGAATTGCGATCAACATGCCCACAGCCGTGGTGATCAACGCTTTAGAAATCCCAGGAATCATTAAAGTTGGACTACTACTCGACCCAATATCAATCACTAGAAAGGATTCGATGATTCCAACGACTGTACCTAAAAGACCAAGTAAAGGTGCAACGGCACTCATCGTTCCCAAAAAGTTAATATTTCGTTCTAAATATCCAATTTCCTGAGAAGCGATAACTTCCATTTGTGCTTTGGCAAATTGCTCACCCATGCTCTGGTTTTGCATACCAGCTTTTAAAATTCGTCCCAAAGGACTGTTTTGCAATGATTGATTTTGCTGCAATTGCTCAATGACCTGATCAACAGAATGAGAACTTGAAGACATGAGGGCGTTTGGCAAAACTGCTGATCGTTTTAGGCGAATAAAACGCTCGATACTAATTGCCACCGTAAAAATAGAACATAGAATGAGGGGCAGCATCAACCAGCCCCCTGCCTTAACTAATTCCCACATGCTGTACTTCCCCAAAGACTACAAAAAATTTAAAAGGTCAGCATAGACTAATCGGTTAAGCAAATATTTAAAATACCATCTAACTCATCAAGTGAATGATAGTGAATGACCAGTTTGCCTTTTCCTTGTTTATTGTGATCGATTTTCACATTTGCACCGAAACGTTCTGATAACTTTTGAGTCAATTGCTCAATATCTGGCGGAATCACAGCCTGAGGCTTATCTTGTTTTGGTTCATTCCATTCACGAACCAGCTGTTCTGTTTGACGTACGGAAAGACTTTTTTCAATGACCATTTTGGCAACTGCCATTTGATCTTTAGCCTTTAACGCCAAAATCGCCCGAGCATGCCCCATATCCAGTTGACCTTCCTGCATCAAATTCTTGATAGCATCATCCAAACTGAGTAACCGCAGTAAATTACTGACCGTAGTACGTGCCTTGCCCACTGTTTCTGCGATTTCTTGATGACTTAAACCAAACTCGTCGTGAAAACGCTGTAAAGCTAATGCTTGATCAATCGGATTAAGATCCTGACGCTGAATGTTTTCAATCAATGCCAGTGCAATCGCAACTTGATCATTCAAATCACGAACAATCGCAGGAATTTCTTTTAAACCTGCAAGTTGTGCTGCGCGCCAACGACGCTCACCTGCAATGATCTCATAAGGATATTGCTCATCCTCAATTGGGCGAATGACAATCGGCTGCATCACACCATGTTTTTCAATTGATGATGCAAGTTCTTGTAACTCTTGTTCCTGTATAAAGCGACGTGGCTGGTATTCGCCGCGCTTGAGTAGATTGACATCGATCTGTTTGAGCTGACCAATATCAATCGCCTGCGCTTCTATTTGTAACTTTTCTTTTTGAATGGAGCCAAGCAGTGCATCCAGACCACGGCCTTTTGCCAATCCGCGTTTTTTTATGCTCATGCGCGACTCCCTTTTTTCACTTTACTTTTTTTCAACATTTCAGCAGCAAGATTTAAATACGCCACAGCACCTTTGGAGCTTTTCTCAAAATAAATAATCGGTAAACCATGCGCTGGTGCTTCTGCAAGTCGAACATTACGCGGAACGACCGTATCATAGAGTTTTTTGCCAAAAAACTGCTCTAACTCAGCAGAAACATCACGAGTCAAAGCGTTACGTGCATCGTACATGGTGCGTAGTACACCAATAATTTGTAGATCAGGATTCAATGCCTGTTGAATACGATCGATGGTCTGAGTTAAATCAGCCAAACCTTCGAGGGCATAATATTCGCACTGCATGGGTATCATAACCCCATCTACAGCAGCAAGTGCGTTCACCGTAATTAAACTCAAACTTGGTGCACAGTCAATGATGATATAATCAAAAGTATCACGAACACTATCCAGCGCTTTTTTTAAGATAAATTCACGCCCTTCCTGATCCGCAATCGCCAACTCTACGCCTGAAAGTTCACGATTTGAACCCAGCACTTTGTAACCTACTTCTGATTTTGTGATGGCTGTTTCTACAGGAACCTCACCCAACAAAACATCGGTAATAGAGTACAGCAAATCGTTTTTTTGCACACCAGACCCCATGGTAGCATTACCCTGTGAGTCCATATCTACTAAAAGTACGCGTTTTTTTAACACAGCCAATGAGGCAGCTAGATTCACAGCGGTCGTGGTTTTACCTACGCCACCTTTTTGATTGGCTATTGCAATAATCTGAGCCATAGTTACCCCAATTTAAGATTGTTTTTGTTCAAGTAAAAGCAAATGACGTTGTTCATCTAAACGTGGCACTTGCAGCTCAATCACCTGACATAAAAACTCAGTGTCAAGTTGCTGCATTTCTTCATCAGGAACTAATCCCTTCATTGCGGCAATCACGCTTTTTTTATGCATATAAGGTCTTGAAGCATCGACAAAATCAATCAATGAAGCAAATGCTCGACTTGTAATCACATCAAATTGACCTAACTCAACAATAGTTTCTTCATTCTCAACACGAGTTTGTACAGCGATCACATTTTTTAATTTTAAATCTGCTATAAATTGCTTTAAAAAACGGATCTTTTTACCATTAGAATCTAGCAAGACACACGCTCGTTCAGGCTGACATAAGGCAATGATCATGCCCGGCATACCGCCCCCTGTACCGACATCCAGCAAGCGACCTTCAGGTAAATCTTTTAAGATACTGAGACTATCCAACAAATGCTTCACTAACATTTCTTTCGGATCCCGTATCGCCGTAAGATTATAGGCTTTATTCCAAAGCACCAATGCATCTTGATATTTCAACAATAGATTTAAAGTATCATCGCTCAGGTCTAAACCTAAAGCTTGACTACCCTGTTTTAATTCGTGGAAAAAAGGATGCATATCCGTGGAACATCTCTTAAAAGTTAGTTGCAGTATACCTATTTCTCTACTCAAAAATAGTGGTTAACGATTAGCGTTTACACAGTTAAATGTATAAACCTGCTTTAATTTGTTGATCTAGCTCATATAATCGCTCAGGCGTACCCACATCAACCCAAACACCTTGCATTTTTTCAGCACTCACTTGACCGTTAAGCATAGCTTGTTTCAATAAAGGTGCTAAAGGTCGTTTGCCGTGTTCTAAATTTTCAAATAGTTTTGGCGATAAAACAGCCACTCCACTATAAGTGAGAGCTTCACCTGTCTGCCCTTGCTCAAAAGTATACGCTTTACCATTTGATAGCACAAAATCGCCATTCGGATGTTGTATAGGATTAGGCACAAATACCAAATGTGCTAAATCATCGATTAATTTAACCTCCAAAAGCGATGAAAAATCCATGGTCGTCCAGACATCACCATTAACCAGAATAAAAGGATCATCACCCAACAATGACAAGGCATTGATAATGCCACCTGCTGTTTCCAAACCTTCACTTTCATGTGACCATAAAATTTTAACGCCCAAAAGCGAACCATCACCTAAAGCATCCACCAGTTTATCGGCTAGCCATGCGGTATTGATGACAATTTCAGTGACCCCAATTTTTTTTAATTTTTCGATATGCCAGACAATCAAAGGCTTTTCAGCGACTTGTAATAACGGCTTAGGTGTATGTAAAGTCAATGGACGCATACGATTGCCCAAACCCGCAGCAAGAATCATAGCTTTCATTAGGCTGCCACCTCATAACGACCATATTTTTCGATGAACTTCGGCATCACTGTTTGCTGCATAAATTGCATAAACGCATCCAGTTCTGGATAAGCTTTGCTTTCTTCGAGTAAATACCACATCACACGAGGTAAGTCTTTGAGATAGCCTGACTTTCCATCACGCTCAAATAAACGCACAAAAATACCTAAAATCTTGATATGACGCTGTATCGCCATAAAGTCTGCTTCTTTTTTAAATTGCTCAAAAGTTCGGTTTACTTTTGCTTCGTCTGGCAACAACTCATAGAACAGCTTAAACCAGCGATAGACCCGATCTGCATTCCACTGCACATACGCATCTCGTGTAATCGAGATCAGATCATAGGTATCTGCCCCAATCACTGCATCCTGAAAATCAATCACACCCAGTTGTTCTTCACCGGCAATCTTCATCAAATTGCGACTATGAAAATCCCGATGGACAATCACCTGAGGTTGTGCAAGTGCTGTCTTCGCCAATAAATCAAAAGTTTGCTCGATAATAGCTTGCTGTTCTTCAGTTGGATGAATATTTAATGAAGGTAACATCCAGTCTGTTAACAGTTTCATCTCAGTCATCAGCTTTTCATGTGAATAAACTGGAAAATATCCATCACCTTGAATCGATTGCAATTGAATCAGTTGTTTAAAACTTTGTAGGTAATAATGATCCACGGTGACATTATTGAGTAAAGTTGATAACACCACATCGCCAAAGTCTTCAAGTAGCAAGAAACCCTGCTCAAGATTTTTAGCAATAATATGCGGCACACGTACTTCATGCTGATCAAAAAACTCATCAATCATTACAAATGGAGCACAATCTTCTTTTTCAGGTGGCGCATCCATCAACATAAAGGTATTATTTTGGCTAATGACGCGTGCATAGCGTCTAAAACTCGCATCTCCAGCTAAAAAGTGAACCTGAAAATCTTCAGTATTCAAAGCAGAGGCAATCCATGATTGTATCAATTGTTCACGTTGTGTATTCATTTGCAATAAAATCTAAAACTAGCTGAGATTTTGAAGTCATAAGTGTAGCCACTTATAAACTTTTTCTCTATGATGCGACAATAATTAATTGCGAATTAGCATACTTGGTTAATGAAACAATGAAGCATCAGTTTAAATTTAATCCTTTAGCGACCGCTATTTTGACACTTTTATGTGGTGGCTCCATACAATCAAGTTATGCTGAGTCGGATAATGCAGTGTCTAATGTTGATAATAAACAGCTTAAGGAAAGCATTCAAAAAGCTTATCCTGGTCAGGAATTTTTTGAGCAATATTATGTAGATAAATCTGCACCTGAAGCTCAACTCAGAGATACAAAATCATTAAGCTCTGCCTTTTGTACGGGCACATGGATCACTCCCATCAGCCCGACCACTCAAGCCGTAGATCCTGAAAAGGCGACGTCTGTAGTGACTGCCGACTATGGACATTACAATCCAAAAGGTGACTCAGAGCTAAGTGGTAATGTGGTAATTGATCAGGAAGGTCGATCTATTCGCGCCGACAAAGTCATTATTGATCAAACGCAAACCTATGCTGACGCTGAAGGTCACGTACAATTAGCTCAAGGCGGTCTGCTTTCTCAAAGTGATAAGATTAATTACAATTTAAAGACCCAAACAGGTGATTTAAATAATAGTTTCTATATTTCTGAAGAACAGCATTCACATGGTCATGCACAGCAGATTAATCGCACATCACCAACGACTATGGTTTTGCATGATGCAACTTATACGACTTGCCCTCCTGAAGAAAAACCAACATGGCAAATTAAAGCCAAAGAAATCAAGTTGGATCAGGACAGTGGTCGAGGTATAACCAAAGGCACAAAACTTTACGTCAAAGATGTTCCCGTATTGGCGGTTCCATATTTTAACTTTCCGATTGATGACCGTAGAACGACTGGGATTTTAAACCCCACCTTTGGTTTCTCCAATGATGGTGGTTTTGAACTTGCCGTTCCTGTTTATCTCAATCTCGCGCCTAATTACGATGCAACTGTGACACCACGCTACTATGCTGATCGTGGTACGATGCTGGAAGGTCAATTCAGATATATAACCGAAAACTTTGGTGCAGGTAAAGTTTCTGGCGCCTACCTGCCTGATGATAGAAAATATAATAATCAAGACCGTAAAGATCTAACGTTTTTACATAATTGGGATATCAATGATTATTGGTCAACCAACTTAGAATACAATTATGCATCAGATAAAGATTTTACGGCCGACTTAAACTCAAGTCCTGATTCAAAGACAGACTTAAATTTACGTCGTGCGTGGGTATTAAACTATAAAGATCAAATTCCAGGATTAAAAGCTCAATTAAAAGTTGAAAACTTTCAGACACTAGATAAAACCGTAGCTGATATTGACCGACCTTATGCGCGTCTGCCTCAGTTTTTACTCAACTATGTCACAGGCAATCCGCTAGGGTTACAATACGAGTTTAATAACGACACCGCATATTTCAAAAAAGACATTAGTGATACCAACAACTATAGCACTCAGCCAAGTGGTACACGAATCTATAACCAATTCGCGGCACGTTATAACTTTAGAAACACCTATGCTTTTGCCATTCCTGAAGTTTCAGTTCGTAGCATCAATACATTTTATGATGAAAATACGATCAATGCACTATATCCTGAAGGTGGAGCAACACCGAACGATAAAAATAAATCGGTGGTTGTACCACAATTCACTCTGGATACTGGCTTAACCTTTGAAAAAGATGGAAAATATCTGCAAACCATTACGCCAAGAGCATTTTACGCCTATGCGCCGTATAAAAATCAGACAGATTATCCAAACTTTGATACCACCACTGCGTCGATTAACTACGATCAACTGTTTAACCCGTACCGCTTCTATGGACATGATCGCTTAGAAGATAATAACTTTATGTCTTTAGGCGTGAGTTATAGTTTATTTGATCCAGAAGGCTTAGAACGCCTGCGTGCCAGTGTTGGACAAAGTTACTATTTTCAAGATAGACGTGTCACTTTAATCAGCAATGATCAAATCGACACAGAAAAAAATACAGGCCCTGTGGTTAGTTTAACTAGTCAGCTTTCACAGCACTTTACCATTGGTGCAAATTCAGCGTGGATGTCAAATGGCACGAATTCACAACGTGATTTTCAAATGTACTACACAGGTGACAAAGGAAATCTGTATAACTTAGGCTATTTTTATCGTAAAGAAATTCCAGATCGCCAAAATACTTATGATCAGGTTGTTGCATCCTTTATACAACCTATCCATAACAATTGGCGTATTATGGGCCATGTTCAATACGACCTTGATAATAGTGTCGCGCGTGAATATTTACTCGGTGTAAATTACGAATCATGCTGTTGGGGCGTTTCAGTCTATGGACGTTCTTATTACAATGACCTTGATAATCCGAACGATCCAAACGTCAATGTAAAAAAAGCTGTTATGGTCGAACTTACTCTGAAAGGCTTAGGTGGTGTAAATAACAAACTTGCATCTATTATGGAAAATCGAGTTTTAGGCTTTAAAGAAACTAATCAATCTTGGACACAACGTTAATGAAGACAAAGTATTTAAAACAGTTATTTAAAGCAACTGCCCTCGCAGCGGTTGTTTCTTCATCAATGCAAAGTTTTGCTGCAACTCCTTCGGATGAAGTGATTGCAATTGTGGACAATAGTGTCATTTTAAAGAGCGATTTAGAACAAGGCGTTGCTGAAGCAGCCCATCAATTGCAAGCTCAAAAAAAACAAGTTCCGCCCGAACAATATTTACAGCTACAAGTTTTAGATCAACTAATTTTACGTGAAGCCCAACTTGAACAAGTAAAACGTTATGGGATCAAGCCTGACGAAAAAGCACTAAATGAAGCTGTACTTAAAGTTGCAAACCAATCTGGCAGCAAATCTCTTGAAGCTTTCCAGCAAAAGCTAGATGCTATGGCACCGGGAACTTATGCATCCTTACGTGATCGTATTGGTGAAGATCTAGCCATCAGCCGCTTACGTCAACAGCAAGTGATGTCACGTATTAAAATTAGTGATCAAGACGTTGACAACTTTTTAAAATCTCCACAGGGTCAAGCCATGTTAGGCAGTCAGGTTCATGTCTTACATGCGCGTATTTCTGGTGCAAAGGCAGATCCTCAACAGCTGACTCAGGTTGCACAAGAAGTTAAAACCGCCTTAAATAGCAGCGATGATATTGCAAGTATTGGCAAGACTTATTCAACCAAAGATATCAAAGTTGAAGGTGCTGATATGGGTTATCGCGACTTAGCCGATATTCCTGCCGAACTTGCAGCGCGTGTAAGTGCTTTACAAACAGGTCAAACCACCGAACTGATCAATGTCCGTGATGGAATTCATGTATTAAAACTACTCGACCGCAAGACCAGTGATCAAAAAGCAATGGTTGAGCAATATAAAACTCGCCACATCTTAATTCAACCCTCTGAAGTCGTTAGCCCTGAAAATGCAAAACAAATGATCACGAGCTTATATAATCGTTTAAAAGCAGGTGAAGATTTTGCCACTTTAGCAGCAACCTTTTCTAATGATCCAGGTTCTGCTCGTGATGGTGGTAGTTTGGGTTGGGTAACTCCTGGAATGATGGTTCCTGAATTTGATGAAAAAATGAAGAATACCCCCGTGGGTCAAATTAGCGAGCCATTTCAAACTCAGTTTGGCTGGCATATTTTACAGGTTCAAGATACCCGTAAACAGGATATGACGCATGAATATCAAGAACGTATGGCACGTCAAATATTAGGCGAACGCCAATTTGACACCGAAGTGGATAGTTGGTTACGTGAAGTACGCTCTAATGCCTACGTGGAAATCAAAGATCCAACTCTGGATAAAAAAGTCCTTCAGGAACAAAGTCAGAAAAATCAATCTTAAACCTTAATTTTATAAAAGAGTCAGCATTTGCTGGCTTTTTTAATTTGACTTTTTCAAATTAATCGCGCAGACATACTTTTTCACATAAAAAAACCCCGATTAAGATCGGGGCTTCTCTAAAAATGATCAATTAACGATTATTTTCGTCTTCTTGATTATCTTCAAATTTTGTATCGCCATCAAAGCCTGATGATTGACCACCACCGAAGCCGCCTTGACCACCAAAGCCACCACCTTGACCACCGAAGCCGCCTTGACCACCAAAGCCGCCTTGACCACCGAAGCCGCCACCTTGACCACCGAAGCCACCACCTTGACCACCGCCAAAGCCACCACCTTGGCCACCGCCAAAGCTGCCACCTTGACCTGGTGTTGCAGGAGCACCAGCTGGACGTGGATTACGAGCAGGCACAACTGTAGAAATTGCATGCTTATAAACCATTTGGCTTACTGTGTTTTTTAATAGAACCACGTATTGGTCAAAAGATTCAATATGACCCTGTAGCTTGATACCGTTCACAAGGAAAATAGAAACAGGAATACGTTCCTTACGGAGAGAATTTAAGAACGGATCTTGTAAAGTTTGACCTTTAGACATGTTATAACTCCAAAAAAAATTAAAAATCAGCGCAAAAAACCATCTTTAGTTTTCAATTAAAAATTATAAAAAAGATAGTATGTAAATTTTGCTTTATCCATAAGAGTTTCGCAAGTCTTCTTGAGCTTGCTTTATCGTTAAATAAGTTTTAAAACAGTGTGTTTCTTGCAAAGATCGTAACCAAGTGTATTGACGTTTTGCGAGTTGTCGTGTCGAAAATAATGCTTTATCTTCCATCTCCAACTTATTTTTGTGACTTTTATCACATTTTAGAAGAAAATGAAGCGCTTGACGGTAACCGACACAGCGCATTGAGGGTAAATTCTCATTAATATCGTATTTTTCAATCAAATTCTCAACTTCATTTAAAAAACCAATATCCCACATTTTGCGTAATCTGTGTTCGATTCGCTGATGTAATTCTACTCGATCTGGCAATAAAGCATAGTTATGAAAAATGTAGCGATATGGTAAATTTTTAGGCTGTTCTGCTTGTAGTTTTGTGATTGGCTGACCAGTTAAACGAAAAACTTCTAATGCTCGAATAATTCGCTGTTTATCTGAGATTTTAAACTTTTCGCCTGCAATTGGATCCACTCGTTTTAATTCTTCATAAACAACTTGCCAACCATGTTCGTTTGCTTTTTGTTCAATTTCAGCTCTAACCTGTGCATCTGCGTTAGGTAAATGATCTGAAAGCCCTTCAAGCAATGCTTTGAAATACAACATCGTTCCACCCACTAAAATCGGGGTTTTACCACGTGCGTGAATGTCATCAATCAACCGACTCGCATCTTCAACAAACTGTGCAGCAGAATACACCTCTAACGGTGAAATGATATCAATCAGATGGTGCGGATAAAGTGCTTGTTCCTCTTGTGTAGGTTTGGCAGTACCAATATCCATATCTCGGTAGATAAGTGCTGAATCCACTGAAATAATTTCAAAATGTCCACGTTCGTATAAATCACATGCTAGAGCAGTCTTTCCGCTGGCAGTCGGCCCCATCAGATTAATCACAGGCAAGTTTGATGACATTTGAGATTATTCTCCGCGAGCAAAAAGTTTATCAAGTTGATGAAGTGGAAATGCTCGCCATGTAGGACGACCATGATTACATTGACTGGCAAATTCAGTGTGTTCCATCTGACGCAGCAATGCATTCATTTCGGAAAGACTCAACATTCGATGAGCACGAACCGCTCCATGACATGCCATGCCTGCTAGAATATGGTCACGCTTTTGCATCAATGCCTGAGCCTCATCATTTGGATCCAAGTCATGTAACAGTTCAGGAATGAGCTTGTCGAAATCTGCTTTTTGTAAAATCGCAGGCACCCCACGAACAATCACTTGCTCATCGCCATATTGATCAATTTCAAGTCCCAACCGAAGCAGTTGATTTTTTAAATCCTCAATGCGGGTAGCTTGCATTCGACTAATCGAAATAATTTTTGGAATTAAAAGCTGCTGAGATGTCCAAAACTTTGGTTTATTCCAAGCATTTTTCATTTGTTGCAATAAAATACGTTCATGCGCAGCATGCATATCAACGATAATCAGCCCTTCTGTATTTTGGGCTAATATATAAATACCATGTAACTGTGCAATCGCAATGCCTAAAGGAAATTCATCCACTGGCAGAGAGGATGTTTGTGCTTCAGATTCGACATCCAAGTTTTCTCTCAGAGGTGACAAATAGGTTTTAAGCGCATTATTCAGCTGTGTAGAGCCGTTATAGCGAGTTTGGGGTGAATATTGAACAGTCTGTGGATGGCTGGCATTAAAATCAGTTAGTAACTCCGTAGAAAGCTCTGGTATTATTTCAGATTGATCTGATATGCGTTGCGACGCATCCAAATTTTTATGTAAAGCAAATTGTTCCTGATAACGCGGTTGAATGACCGCATTCAAAGAAGACGTCATCTGCTCATCAGCTTTCATTGCCTGAGCCAAATCAGTACTTGCAGTTTGAAACTGGGCCAAAGTTTCTTTAGCATAATGTCTGACGAACTCGTGCACTTCGCGTTGATTGAGGAAACGAATTTCATGCTTGGTGGGATGCACATTGACATCGATCTGCTCGGGATCAACTTCTAAAAACAGTAAATAACCCGCATATTGATGACCATGTAAAATACCATCATAAGCCATACGCAGTGCATGAGAAATGGTTTTATCCTTGACGATACGACCATTCACATAAACATATTGTAAATCAGCCTGTGGTCTGGCATCAGAAGGATGCCCAAGCCAACCTGACAAACGCATATTGATGCTTTCACTATCTAACCAATAAGCATTTTGCGTAAATTGTTGACCGAGTAATTGTTGTACTCGCTGAAAACGCAAAACACCGCTATCTGCTATAGGCAGGTTTAAACGGATCTGATCATTATGCTCAAGGACGAAGCGAATATCAAAATGTGTTAAAGCCAAACGTCTAACGATTTCTTCAATGTGTCCGAATTCTGTACTCGGTTTTTTTAAAAATTTACGCCGCGCAGGTACATTAAAAAATAAATCCTGCACTCGAATATGAGTACCCTTTTGTGCTGCTACTGCTTGAACCTGTTGATGTTCAAAAGCGGTACCATTCACTTCTACCTGATAACCAACACCGTCTTCATCTTGGCTACTTACCAGCGTCAGACGTGATACGGCTGCAATTGAAGCCAATGCTTCTCCACGAAAGCCCAAACTGACAATCGCATGCAGATCTTCAGCAGTTTGAATTTTACTCGTGGCATGTCGCATGACGGCAAGTGGCAGATCATCTGGATGAATCCCATTGCCATTATCAATGATTTCAATGAGGGTTGCACCGCCTTGAGCAACACGAATAATCAACTCGGTTGCCCCCGCATCGATCGAGTTTTCTAAAAGCTCTTTGACTACCGATGACGGACGCTCAATCACTTCACCTGCTGCAATCTGATTGGCTAAAGCAGGATTTAAAGCATGAATACGATGCAAGCTGATTGAATCAGTCATGATTAGCATGTCTCCTTTAATGCCTGATAAAGGTGTTCATCATTTAAAGACAATGTAACAAAACGCTGAAGATCATCTGCTGATTTTTCAATATTGATGATGAGATCTGCTTGTGGAATTTCATCTCCACCCTTAGATGGCCATTCGAATAAAAATAAAGCGTCAGGCACTTCCAGATAATCGCGAATTCCCATTAGTTCCAATTCATAAGGATCATTTAAACGATAAAGATCGAAATGGAAAATCTCGTTATTATTAATCTTATACGGTTCAACCAGCGTATAAGTCGGGCTTTTGACTGCGCCCTGATGTCCCATCTGTTGCAATAAATAGCGTGTAAAAGTGGTTTTCCCCGCTCCCAGATCACCAATCAAATAAATCACACCAGATCGCACAAACTTAGCCAAATGCTGGGCAAACTGCTGAGTATCATCTTCACTATTTAGTTGTAACGATAAAGAATATTGCATAGCACACACGACATGAATCGAAGAACGGAATATGATAGCATTTTCAAGCTTTAAAAGCCTACGCTAGGCGGACATCTGTTTTATTTTTAAAACAAGCCATTTACTTTTTTTATTTTTATCACAGTTCATGAACAAAAATGAGTTTAAACCGCCAATGATTAATGGCGTAAGTGCTAGTCAAGTCTTTTTACCCCACAATCAAGATCAGTCTATTCAGACAATTTTTCAATATCTTTGCAAACACTTTGCACATATTTTAGAACAAGAATGGCGACAACGTTTTGCAGCGGGTTTAATTTATGATTCGACTGGACAAATACTTTCAGTCGAGAGTCCGTATCAAGCCAACACCCATATTTTTTATTATCGTTTTTTGGCACATGAAATCCATGTTCCATTTGAACACCAAGTTTTATTTGAAAATGAATATTTATTAATAGTTGATAAACCACATTTTTTAACCGTCAGTCCGACTGGACAATATGTTCAGGAAACATTATTGGTACGCTTAAAAAATCAGACTGGAATTGAAGAATTAAGTCCAATACATCGGCTTGATCGGGAAACAGCAGGAGTTATTCTATTTAGCAAAAAAGCTGAAGTTAGACACGTCTATCAGGAACTTTTTGCAACACGACAAGTTCATAAAACTTACCATGCAATTGCAGCTTATGATCCGCAACTATATTTTCCCCAGACGCTCAATCTCTGCATTGAAAAGGGACAGCCTTTTTATACTATGCAGATTAATCCTTGTGGCGAACCCAATAGCGAAACGTTGATTGAATGTCTTGAGCATAATGAAACATGGGCAAAATATCAGTTAAAACCACGCACAGGTAAGCAACATCAACTACGAGTTCACCTGAATTATCTCAATATCCCAATTCAAAATGATCCTTTTTATCCCATTGTTCAGCATAAACAAGACGATGATTTTTCGGCCCCATTACAACTTTTAGCCAAAAGCATTGAGTTTACCGATCCTATGATTAGTCAAAAAATTTATATTGAATCAACATTTGATTTAAGTTTGTCATACCAAAGTAATGACAAATGAACGATTTTTTATGTGCAAAATATTGAAATTACAATTTCTTGGTTTACAATGAATTTTTTAAAATTAAAAAATCATTTGGTTATTATTCATGCGAAAAACAGAAGTCTATCAGGTTCGCCTTGACTCACAAGAAAAGAAACAGGCCTTTGCTGTTTTTAAGCAATTGGGGATTACACCTGCTCAAGCAGTTCGTCTATTTTTCAAGCAAGTGGTTTTGACCAAGTCTATTCCCTTTGCCATTGAGAACCAGAATATCAATATGGAACAGTTATTAAAGCTGCGTAAAATGAAATCTGCGACGACGCAAAGCAATGGGTCTGCTATAGAGACTGAGCTTGATGATGATGCATTTTTTGAAGAACTAAATGCACTGTTAGGTGAAAGTGATCAACTTTAAATATGCTCTACCATTTATAAATATAAACAAGTTTTAACGTTCTTCTTTATATTTTTTCGTTATGCTCTCCATGTTTAGGATAATTAATAAAATATATGGAGAAATTAGATGATCGTAAGACGCGCGACATTAGAAGATTTAAATCAGCTTGCGGTGTTATTTGATGAATATCGTCAGTTTTATGGCGCTTCATCTAATCTTAAACAATCCTATAACTTTCTAAAACAACGTTTCGAAAATAAAGAAAGTGTCATCTTCATCCATATCAAAGATGATGTTTTTACTGGTTTTGTTTTGCTTTATTTAGGTTTTTCTTCAGTCGCTTGTTCAAATTATTATATTTTAGACGATGTGTATGTAACACCCGTTTATCGTCGTCAAGGATCTGCCAAACAACTCATCGATACGGCAATATTATTTGCACGACATGAAAGTGCATTAAGGATTAGTCTGGAAACTCAGAAAACCAATATCGAATCTCAACGGCTTTATGAGTCTATGGGATTTATACAGGATGATGCATTTCTTACCTATCATTGTTTTCTTAAATAATTTCACTGTGAATTTGATTGTTGTGCTGCCTGAATTTGCTCTTTATTTAAATAAATCCACTCTCCTAATCCAATCTCAGGCAAATCCAATTCGCCAATTTTTTGACGATGCAGCGCTTGAACTTTATTGCCTACTGCGGCAAGCATACGCTTAACCTGATGATAAACCCCCTGATGAATCGTTAAACTGACTTGATATTCATTTAATAGAAAAACATCTGTTGCAGCAAAAATTCCTTTTTCGTTATGTAATTCAACGCCATTTTCCAACGCGGTTAATTGTTCCTGGGAAATTGGGTCGAGTGTTGTGACATAATAAATCTTTGGTACATGACGTTTAGGATGAGTGAGCGCGTGTAAAAAATGACCATCATCTGTTAGTAATAATAGCCCTGTTGTGTCCTGATCTAATCGCCCTACAGCAGCGAGTCCACGCTCTCTTAAAATCTCTGGGAATAAATTAAAAACGCTTTGATGATGCTGCGGTTGATGTGAACATTCAAAACCTTGAGGTTTATTCAGTGCAATATACACTTTTTCACGATAAGTATAGTTTTGACCATACACTGAAAAGTTTAAACCTTCTAATTTAACCCAATGTTTAATATCAGTCTGGACTTCACCCTGAATCTTAATTGCTCCGTTTTTAATCAGTTGCTGGCAATGTTTACGAGAACCAAAACCTTGTGACTGCAACATTTTTTCCAAGAGCATAACACTATCCCAAATCAGCGATAGCATAGTTTAACTGATTTTCAAAACTTGAATAGTTCGAATAATAGACATTGAGATATAGATTTTAATGCTTCGTTCTCTTAAACCAGATTTCTGAAATATTGTTTTTAAACTAAAACTGTCTATGCGGTATTAAAAACCTGACCGACATCTGAAATCGGTAATCTCCCCCCCTAAAAATAAATGTTTCAACAATCATTTAGAATAAAAATAATATTTTCATCAAAGTTTTCAAGCTTAAATTAATTTCTTGGATTTATTTAGTTATTGATGAATTATGAAGATATATAGCGAATATCGATTGTGATTATCAAATAAGAAAAATGATATTTTTCAACCATTGGTAAAATAAAAAAACGATATACAATACACTTCTCTCCCCAATATACGTTTTGATTAGCATGATCATGTCACAGCTTGATGTCAATCTTTTGGTTTTACTTGTTTTACTGGCTTGTGGTGTCTTCAGTCAAAATGCGGCTGTCACGATTGCTGCGGGTGTTCTAATTTTCTTTAAGCTTACACCACTAAGTCAATTCTTCCCTTATTTACAACAACATGGTTTAAATATTGGCGTGATTATCTTAACCATTGGGGTTCTGACCCCTATCGCCAGCGGAAAATTGAGTGGTGATACGATTCTTAAATCATTTTTGAGTTACAAATCCATTTTAGCCATTGCAGTCGGTCTTTTAGTCGCATGGCTTGGTGGTCGTGGTGTTAAACTCATGACCAATCAACCCGATGTTGTTGCAGGTTTATTGATTGGCACAGTGGCAGGTGTCGCTGTACTTCGAGGAGTTCCAGTCGGCCCACTGATTGCAGCAGGAATTTTATCTTTAATGATTAGCTATCAATAATCAATCGATTAAAACCACTTAAGTCTGTTTTTTTAATCGTTTTGATAAATACATTTGCTGATCTGCATATTCAAACAATTGTTCAACGCTGTCTGCATGGGTTGGATAAATTGCAACACCTGTACTGGCTCGAATACTCAAGTTTTTGTTTTCAAAGATAAACTCTTGATCACAAATAGCATTAATTCGCTCAACCACGTTCAAACTTAGTTGAGGATCCGATAATTGAGTCAGAATAATGGCGAACTCATCTCCTCCAATACGAGCTAGATGATCTTGAACACGAATCACCATTTTTAATCTTCGGGCAAATTCTTTTAATGCAGCATCACCAACTCGATGTCCATGCTGATCATTAATTTTTTTCAAACCATCCATATCAATCATTAACAAAGCAAAATAATTCTGAGTGGATTCTGTTGATGCAAGGCATCTTCTGAAATGATCTAAAAACTGACTTCGATTGGAAAGCTCGGTGAGCACATCCTGAGTCGCCATACGATAGAGTTCTTGTGTACCAAATCGTGTTGCATGATACATAGCGGCTGCAATCAGCTCAGACATAAGCTCAAGTAGTTTTAAGTCTCCTTCTGAAAAAGCAGCTACTTTTTTTGAATAAATTTTTAAAACGCCTAAAGGTTCTTCACAATGAATCAGTGGAACCACCGCCATTGAACGAAGTCCTACATAACGACAGGCAAATATGTCCACTCTTGGATCTGTCTCAGTATCTGAACTATATAAGATTTCTTTTTTCTCAATACAGAGTCCCGAAAGCGTATTTTTAACTTTTATGCGATGACCTAGTAGATTTAAATTATCATCAGATACTGAATGAACCACCATTTCATTGGCTTCCAAAAGTTCAATAATTGCTCCATCAGCGTCAATAATGTTCTTTGACTCTTGGGCAACCACTGTCATCACTGCATCTAAATCTAGCCCTAATTTTACAATTTCAGTCTGCGTCTTGATCACAGAAAGTAATTGTTCGACTGTCGGTTGAAATTTACCTGACATTCTTACCCCTAACCCGTATTTAAAATGATGACTTTTTAGCTATTAAAATAATAAGGAAGTGATAGTAAGTAATTTTACGACTTATCATAAAAAATGCATAGAAAATAAACAGATTTATACGCTCAAAAATGAGTATTTTGATAAATTGGTCGGATAACCTACAATTTAAATCATGTCTAAGACTTTTCATTAGAAATAAGATAGGCGTCCTTCCACCCCCCCTTTATTTCTTCCTGTGAGGGAAAAATAAAGAGGGTTTATGAAGGATGCCTTATGATCATGCTGAATAATAATTCATTCTTTTTTGAGAAAATTTTTCCAACTGTTTCAAGAAACCTTCAAAATAACTTTTTTCTTTCTCATCGGTTCGATAACCCGCATATAAAGTACGGCGCAACCCTTGCGGTGAAACACAATTCAAACGGCGACTTGTCACCCAACCCTTTTGTTCATATTCATTTACCACCCAATCAGGCAAAGCTGAAATACCACGCCCACTGGCTACCAGTTGAATAAGCATTTGAGTTAAATCGGTGGTACGGATAGCTTTAGGCTGAATATTTGCAGGAAGAAATAAATGCGCCATAATATCCAGACGATGCTTGTCAACAGGATATGTGATCAACGTTTCTTCAGCTAAATTTTGTATCGTAATTTTTTCGCTACGCACCAAAGGATGCGTATTGGATAACACCAAACGTGATTCATATTCAAAAATAGGAAAATATTCAATCCCTTTAAGTGCGATCGGATCTGCGGTAATAAGTAAATCAAATTCACCAGTTTGCAAAAGTTCATGTGGATTGGCTTCAAAACCCGAAGCAAAATCTAGATCAACATCAGGATATTGTTGACGATATTGATTTAACAATGGCATCAACCAATCAAAACAACTGTGGCACTCAGATGAAAAAATAATGCGTCCTGTCTGCCCATGCACAATACGAGTAATATCACTTTGTGCAATTTGAATTTGTGGCAATACATCATCTGCAAGTTTTAATAAGCGTTGTCCCACATTTGAAAAGGTTACAGGTCGACTGCGACGATTGACTACTTCGACCCCATACCAGTGGTCAAGTTCTTTCAGTTGATGTGAAATTGCTGAAGGTGTTAGACACAAATCGTTTGCCGCAGCGACCAGTGAACCATGCTCACGTAAAGCCAGAAGCGTTTTAAGATGACGAATTTCAAGCATAAAGTCGAATCAAGACAAAAATGAATATTATTCATTATATCATGAAATTTATTAGCTTTTTTCAAGATAAATTTTATTTCATTATTCATTTACGACATGAATATGACTCATGTTATAGGACTTGAAAACAAACCAATTTTCCAATCATATTTTGATAGGTCAAAAAACTTAAATGCTAATTTTGATTAAAATACAAAAAAAATCAATGTCTTAAAAATAATAAATATAAAAAATTATAACCCAAAACTCCAGACACTCTAGGTCAATGTTGACCTAGAGCTTTTTTATCAAAATGATTGATTTATCAAATTAACCATGAAGTTATTGCGCAACATCATTAGCTTGAGTTTGTGATTGGGCAACCATTGAAAGCAACTGATGACTTACAACATTATCGTTTTGATCAAATATCACCTGATAAGAAAGTTTTTTTCCATCAAAATACGATTCTGCTGGCGTTCCAATCACCTCCCACAAACCAATCGAAGCAACATCTGCTAAGCCATGCCAAATCACACGACTGGTTTTATTTGCTTTGGAATAACCTTGTTGGAAAGTGTAAATTTCAACACGTTGACCATCTTTATATTCAGTTGCAACAGGAGCACCAAACTCAGCTATCACATGATTACGTGAAATACCTGAATTTAGAACACTTAGATTTTTCTTACTAGGTTGATTACTTGCCATGACTACAGCACAACCCGTACTTGTCAATAAAGACACGACCAACCCCACAACCATACATTTTTTTAACATCGTCATACTCATTATTTTGATTCACTTCATCACTGCATTAAACCCCGTAATGCAGCATGTAAATATATATTGTATATAACTTTTTTCAATCATTATTTATCGCGGTAAAGATGTTAAAAATCTTTAATACCGAGTAAATTAGTTAACTATTATGATCTCTTTCAACTATAATTATTTCTTGATTACTCTCCCATTACTCTCATTTTTTTATGTCATTTAAATCAAATACATCCATTGCTTCGGGTTCACCCAGACAATATTCATTATTTTGGGTTATTTTAGCATTAGCGACTGGTGGCTTTTGTATCGGAACAACTGAATTTGTTGCGATGGGGCTAATTCAGGAAATCGCTAGCGATTTAAAGATTAGTGTTCCTGATGCTGGGCATTTTATCAGCGCTTATGCACTCGGCGTAGTAATTGGCGCTCCTGTTATTGCCATTTTAGCTGCACGTATTCCACGTAAGTCATTATTACTCGGTCTGATGTTGTTTTATGGCATTGCCAATGCTCTAACTGCTTTGGCTCATACACCTGAAACTGTTTTACTTTCACGATTTATTGCAGGATTTCCACACGGCGCTTATTTTGGTGTAGGCGCATTGGTTGCCGCAGAACTGGCTGGCCCCAAGAAACGAGCTTCTGCTGTTGCACAGATGATGATGGGGTTAACCATTGCGACAGTTTTAGGCGTTCCCTTGGCGACATGGCTAGGTCAACAGTTTGGCTGGCGTTCAGGCTTTGAATTTTCCTCAATCATTGCATTTGTTACCTTACTTGCCATTGCCGTTTTTGTACCTCAAATACCCGTACATTCAACAGCCAGTATTAAAACTGAATTGGCAGGATTGAAAAATATCAATATGTGGCTCACGCTTGCTGTGGGTGCAATTGGTTTTGGTGGCATGTTTTCGGTATATAGTTATGTTTCACCTATTTTGACTGAATATACCCATGTAAGTATCGATATTGTTCCCATTGCTTTAGCCATCTGGGGCGTAGGTATGGTCATTGGAGGATTGTTGGCGGGTTGGCTGGCCGATCGAAATTTAAATAAAACCATTGTAGCTGTGCTTATTAGTTCGGCACTTGCTTTTGTTTTAGCCAGTTTTATGATGAGTCAGCTTTATACTGCGATTTTTGCCTTGTTTTTGATTGGACTCACGGTCATGGGTTTAGGCGGAACTTTACAAATGCGCTTAATGGATGTTGCTGGCGAGGCCCAAGGTTTGGCGGCATCTCTCAACCATTCAGCTTTTAATTTGGCAAATGCGTTAGGTGCTTTTCTGGGTGGATGGGTCTTAAGTCATCAGATGGGCTGGATCGCACCTATCTGGGTGGGCTTTGTTTTAAGTCTTGGTGGATTAGCAATCTTATTGATCGCCTTTGCTGTAGAAAAATATAAGAAATAAAATCTTTGGCATGAGGTCAATTTGAGTGATCTCATGCCTTTGGCAATTTTTCACCGCAATGTGGACAATATTTAAATGCTTTCTTTTTTTGTTCCTGCTCTTCCATATCTTTTTCACGAATCAACTGCATAATGACTTCATGGGTTTGCTCTTTGCTTAAGCCTATCCGTTTACGGATTCGTTCGATTTCCTTCGTTTCATTTAGATAGTCTATTTGATTTGAAATCAGCAAATTTCTAAATTCCTGAGCAAGTTTTTGATTACGTAAACTTAATTCATTTGCAAGACCGGTCGCCAAAATACCTGCTGGTAATGCAGCCAAACCAACACCTAAAATCGTAATCACAGCCCCCAATAATTTGCCAATATTCGTGACAGGAGTCACATCGCCATAGCCTACTGTAGTCAGCGTAACAACTGCCCACCACATAGCCTCGGGAATAGAGCTAAATACTCCAGGCTGTGCTTTATTTTCAACTACATATATACCTCCAGCAGCCATCACAATCATAATGAGTAAAATAAATACAACTGCCTGAAATGAACCTTTTTCACGCTCAATAACCGCAAGTAAAATCTGGAGTGAAACGAAATATCGTGTCAATTTTAACAGTCGCAGTAATCTTAAAATTCTCAAAAAGCGTAGATCAATTGGGACTATAAAGTTGAGATATGCGGGTAAAATCGCCAATAAATCAATGATTGCACCACCGCTGCTAAACCATTGCAATCGTGTTTTCCATGCAGGTTGATCTGGATGCTCTTCTGCAATACTCCACAAACGCAATAAATATTCAACCGTAAATAGAGCAATGGAGGCTGTTTCAAATACATCGAAAAGCTTTTTGTAAGCAAAATAAATGGAATCAATCGATTCCAACATGACTGCTAGAACATTTGCAACAATCAAAAAAATTAAAAAGAAATTCAGTATGCGACTTAAGTGACTCTCATACTCATGATTCTGTAAATTATTAAAAACAAAACGGCGTAAATGATGTAAGGAAAATTTAGTCACCATAAATAAAACTTATAATTATGCTCAATACTCGGCACAATTTAGCATGCTCACTATATTTGTGTCAGCTGTTAGCAATCTCATAGCGAGAAAGCATTAACAGACAGGCAACAATTATTTATTTGGTAATAGAGCAAGACTCTTTCATAATAAAATCATAAACTCGAATGCGTTGGCGCGCAGTTCAACAATACTAACTATATAAATTATAACGTTAATCTATACATAATAAGGCGGTTTTTATGGGCTTTAAACCAATTCCTGCAGCTATATCCTGTGCATTAACACTCATTATCTGGTTTATTATCCCCGTCCCACAAGGAGTAACCCCTGAAGCTTGGCATTTATTGGCCATGTTTGTAGGCGTAATTGCTGCCATTATTGGAAAGGCACTTCCGATTGGGGCAATTGCGATGATTGCCATTACCCTAGTTGCCGTTACAGGCGTTACCAATCCAAAACCCAGTGAAGCCATCAAAGATGCTTTAAGTAGTTTTGCCAACCCCCTTATCTGGCTGATTGGAGTATCGATCATGATCTCCAAAGGGCTTCAAAAAACAGGGCTTGGCGCGCGTTTAGGTTATTTATTTATTGCAGTATGGGGTAAACGAACCATTGGTATTGGCTATAGCATGGTGTTGTCGGAATTAATTCTAGCTCCTGTTACTCCAAGTAATACCGCACGTGGCGGAGGAATTATCCATCCGATTGTTCGCGCCATTGCGACCAGTTATGATTCAGATCCCGCCAAAGGCACTGAAGGTCGTATGGGGAAATATCTGGCTTTGGTCAATTATCATGCTAATCCGATCACTTCTGCCATGTTTGTTACTGCAACCGCACCTAATCCACTGGTGGTAGATCTGGTTGCAAAAGCGACCAATACTCATATTTACCTCAGTTGGACAACTTGGGCGATTGCCATGATCCTTCCAGGAATCATTGCGCTCATTGTGATGCCGATTATCATCTATCTGATGTATCCACCAGAAATTAAACAAACGCCAAATTCAGCACAATTTGCAAAAGAACGACTGAAGGAAATGGGAAAAGTGACCTTACCTGAGATCATCATGTTAGGTGTTTTTGGCATCATGCTATTACTTTGGGCCGGAATCCCAGCCATGATATTGGGTGATGCGTGGTCAGTTGATGCGACGACTACCGCCTTTATTGGTCTAAGCCTCTTACTTTTAACAGGGGTTCTGACTTGGGAGGATATCCTGACTCAAAAAAGTGCATGGGATACCATCGCATGGTTTGCTGCCTTAGTGATGATGGCAACCTACTTAAACAAGTTAGGTCTTATTACATGGTTCTCTGGGGTTCTTGAAGCCCATATTGCGCATCTTGGGCTTAATTGGGTATTGGCAAGTTTATTACTCTTACTGACGTATATGTACGCGCATTATATGTTTGCAAGTACCACAGCACACATTACTGCGATGTTTGCTGCCTTTTACACAGCAGGGATTGCACTTGGTGCTCCTCCAATGCTGTTTGCACTGATTATGGCGGCTGCATCCAGTATTATGATGACACTTACACACTATGCAACAGGCACTTCACCGATTATCTATGGGTCTGGCTATACCACTTTGGGAGAATGGTGGAAGGCTGGCTTTGTCATGAGTGTAGTCAATATTCTGATTTTCATCGTTATTGGTGGCATCTGGTGGAAATTTCTGGGCTATTGGTAAATTTACAGCTCTTTACATTAAAAAAGCCTGTCATGAAGAATCATGACAGGCTTTTTGTTGGAATACTATGCAGGAATAACCACCAATTTCTTTTGTACAAACTCATTGAAACCCAGCTCAGAAAGTTCATGCCCATAACCTGACCGTTTTACACCACCGAACGGTAACTCTGGTGCAGTTTGAGTCAAACTATTAATCCAGATCATGCCTGTTTCAACACGAGACGCTAGTTTTTTTGCTCGCTCAATATCTTTAGAGTGAATTGCACCGCCTAGGCCATAATGTGATTGGTTGGCAATTTTTACAATCTCATCGTCGTCTTTAGCGACATAAAGTTGAGAGACTGGTCCAAAAAATTCTTCATACCAAGCAGGATTACTTTCCTGAATATTTTCAAGAATAGTCGCTTCAAAAAAGTTCCCCGCTCCTTCAATAGGTTTGCCACCCAATACCAACGTGGCTCCAGCTTCAACAGCCTTGACCACCTGTTTATGTAAGTTTTCTGCTGCCGAAGCTGATGATAGAGGCCCTAAGCTTGTCGACTCATCCAGTGGATCGCCTGTTTTCAGGTTTTTAAATGCATCGATCATGCCTTGCTTAAATTGATCAGCAATTTTTTCATGCAAAATAAAACGCTTAGCTGCGGTGCATACTTGCCCTGCATTATTAATACGTGCTTGACAACCGACCTTAATCGCACGTTGCAAATCGGCATCATCCAATACGATAAAAACGTCATTTCCACCTAATTCTAATGTCGACTTTTTAAGATATTTCCCAGCCTGTTCGGCAACACTACTTCCAGCGCCTTCTGAACCTGTCAAGGCAACACCTTGTACACGTGGATCTTTAATGATATCAGCAACCTGATCCGTTGAAATAAATAGATTAGTCCATACTCCTGCTGGGGCACCTGAATCATGAATAATCTTTTCGAAGGCTTCTGCACATTGCGGAACGATACTGGCATGTTTAGCTAAGACGGGATTACCAATTGCACAGTTCGGCGCAAATACTCGCATAAGTTGATAAAAAGGGAAATTCCATGGTTCGACTGCCATAATCACACCCAGTGGATGATGTTCAACCCATGCTTCACCTATTTCGGTGGGATACTTTTGTGGACTTAAAAACTTCTCGGCATTTTGTGCATAATAATCTGCAATATTGGCACATAACTCCACTTCGCCGAGGCTCTGTTTAATCAACTTACCCATTTCTGTAGACATAAGTTGTGCCAGTTTTTCCTTATTTTCTCTTAAGTTACTTGCGACTTTTTTAAGTAATGCTAGGCGTTTTTCCAAGTCTTTTCTGGACCAGTCTGATTTTAATAACTTTTCAGCATGATCAAGACTTTCATCAATTTTTGCCTGATCATGAAATTCATAAGTTTTAAGGATTTGACCGTTAAAGGGATTTACTGACTGATAACTCATGGCTATCTCCAATCATTATGTTTATCTTAAGTGAAATTTAAATAGCTTAAACATTTCAAAAATGCGTTTTTCAAACAATATCGTGCAGCGTTATTTTGTTTGCATATCTCTTAACATATCTCTTAATAAGATGAGTCTTCAAAACACCGCACCATTTGCACACTCCCCCACATTAAAGCGAGTTAAAGACATTGAATAGGCTTTGCAGCAAAACGCCTCTAAAGCCTCACCTATTGATACAAAAGCTTGGTTTAAATAGCTTTTGAGTAAGTGAATCTATTCTTTTTGTATATAAAAAATCATAAACAAGAAATAAAAAAAACCTGATTTGAATGATCAAATCAGGTTTCTGAAAATTGTATCAAGTTAAAGTTATATGCCGCGCCAATCTACACGTGCATTACGTTCAGTTTCATATACCCGTTGTACATATTGTCCTAAAGGTAAACTGAGTAAATAGTCTTTATATTGACGCAATTCAGGTGAGCTAACTTCATTATTTTCCCATTCCCATGGTGTTCCTGAAAGCTCCAAAATCGGCGCAAGCATTGCACAAACGGCAATATCGGCCAACCCTAAACGATCACCGACCAAATAACGCCCAAAATTATCAATGAGACGTTCATTCAATACCAATACTAATTCATCCATGCGTAGTTTGGATTGGGCAATCTTTTCTTCCTGAAGCTCATAGCTTTTGGTCACTAAAGTTTTCAAAATCGGTTTTGAAAATTTTTCAAATTGGCGTAAATAACCCTGCTCACCCATCATGATTTCGAGCGCTTCATCTCCGTGTGTCAGCGCATGTCCCAAACTCCAGCGACGCACATGCACGCCTAGTTCATCAGCAATTTTATCGATCTCAATGGCCAATTCGCGTAAATGCGGATCACGTCGTAATAATGAATGTTCTGGGTAATGATCATCCAGATACAACGCAATTTGAGTTGATTCAGCTATCCATCTTTTATCATCTTTTAAAATTGGAAGTTTATTTTGACCTGTTTTTAGCTGCGCAAAAGCACGATGAAATCCTGGAATTAAGTTATGCGCAACATAATCCAATTCCTTATGATCAAGTAACCAGCGAGCTTTTTCACAATAATGAGACAAAGGAAACTGGTATAAAACCCGCATAAAAACTCCAATTTATTTTTTTAGTCAACCAAGTGTAAAAAAAAACATCTTGTTTTACTTACTTTAAAAGTAACCCATAATGAAAACAATGTACTTTTTGTGCCAAACGTTGGGCGAAATCGTCTATTTGCGCAATCTGCATCCAATGCAGTTGAGATTGGTGCAGGCGGTCTGGGGGATATTGCTTATCAATATAGCTATCAACGTTTTGATTTAACTGTGATGTTTGCGGTGATTGTAGTACTGATTATATTGGTGATGTTGATTCAAGCCACATGAGGTACGCTTTCTCAGCAATTAGACAAACGCAAAATTTAAACTTGTGTTGATTTGCACTTCGCCATGACCTGACTTTGTCATGGCTTTCATGTAAAATTAGCCCCAGTTTTTAATTTATATTTTTGTGAGTCCTCTCATGGGTTTTAATTGTGGTATCGTCGGCCTGCCAAACGTTGGTAAATCAACACTTTTTAATGCTCTCACCAAGGCTGCGATTGCCGCAGAAAACTTCCCTTTTTGTACCATTGAACCCAATACAGGCATTGTCCCTGTTCCAGATTCACGTCTCGATAAACTTGCAGCGATTGTAAAACCACAACGTATCCTACCGACGACAATGGAATTTGTAGATATTGCTGGTCTAGTTGCAGGCGCATCTAAAGGTGAAGGCCTAGGTAATCAGTTTTTAGCAAATATTCGTGAAACCGATGCGATTGCGCATGTCGTGCGTTGTTTTGAAGACGAAAATGTCATTCACGTAAATGGTAAAATCGATCCGCTTGATGATATTGCTACAATTAATACTGAACTTGCATTGGCAGATCTTGAAACTGTAGCCAAAGCATTATTGCGCCTCACCAAATCGGCAAAAGGTGGCGATAAAGATGCTATTGCAACCAAAGCGGTATTAGAGAAAATCCAGCCTTTACTAGATGAAGGTAAACCTGCACGTGCCGCTGATTTAAGCGATGATGAGCGTAAACTTGTTCGTGGTTTTGGTTTAATGACTTTAAAACCCACTATGTATATTGCCAATGTTGCTGAAGATGGTTTTGAGAACAATCCGCATCTGGATGCGGTTAAACAACTCGCGCTAGAAGAAAATGCCATTGTGGTACCCTTATGCAACCAAATTGAAGCAGAAATTTCATTACTTGAAGATGAAGACCGTGCAGAGTTTCTTGAAGCAATGGGCATGCAAGAGCCAGGTCTCAATGTCGTGATCCGTGCAGGTTATGCGCTCTTGGGTTTACAGACTTACTTTACCGCAGGTGTACAAGAAGTTCGTGCATGGACAGTTAAAGTGGGTGCTACAGCGCCACAAGCAGCGGGTGTCATTCATACTGACTTTGAAAAAGGCTTTATTCGCGCTGAATGTATCGCCTACGATGACTTTGTACAATATAACGGTGAAGCAGGTGCCAAGGAAGCGGGTAAATGGCGCCTTGAAGGTAAAACCTATGTAGTACAGGATGGTGATGTATTGCACTTCCGCTTTAACGTGTAATCATGATGATCTGATTTAATCAATTATAAAAACCAGCACTGCTGGTTTTTTTATTGTTTGCGCAATTTTATAAATAATAAATACAATGATAATGATTATCAATATATTTACATAAAATCTAATATCCCCTAAACTAAATCTGCTGAAAACACTTTGATTTTACGAATTGAGTTAAAAAAGGATCATTTTCATGGCGTATACCCTACCCGCGTTACCTTATGCATACGATGCACTTGAACCCAATATCGATGCTAAAACGATGGAAATTCATCACACTAAGCATCATCAAACTTACATTAATAATATCAATGCCGCCATTGAAGGTACTGAGTGGGAGAAACTGCCTGTAGAGGAGCTTGTAGCTGAAGTTAGTGAGGTACCTTCGGATATCAAAAATGCGGTGATTAACAATGGCGGCGGTCATGCTAACCATTCTTTGTTCTGGACAGTCATGAGTCCTCAAGGTGGTGGAAATCCAACAGGTGCAGTTGCAACAGCCATTGAAGAAGAGCTTGGTGGTTTTGATGCTTTTAAAGAGGCCTTTACCAAAGCAGCGATTAGCCGTTTTGGTAGTGGCTGGGCTTGGCTCAGTGTCACCCCTGAGAAAAAACTCGTGGTAGAAAGTAGTGGAAATCAGGACTCTCCACTCATGAATGGCAATACTCCCATTTTAGGTCTGGATGTATGGGAACATGCTTATTACTTGAAATATCAAAACCGTCGCCCTGAATATATTGCTGCATTTTATAATGTGGTGGACTGGAATGAAGTCAATCGTCGTTATCAAGCAGCCATCCAATAAGAGGTTCAGCTGTTTTGCATACAGGTTCTTATGACATGTCCTTTCCTGCTCTATTGCGTTATATGATCGGTATTTTAATTTTGTGCGGAGGACTCATGGTATTTTTTCGTCATTTTTTTTAAAGTTAAACCTCACATGATTGTATATTTATTAAAATAGCGACCCGAGCTCTATTGTTTATTTTCAATAGGGCTTGTTTATACTGTCTAACTTGTTCATTTGTCGATTAAATGTACAAAACTTAAATCTGAATTAAAAATAAAACTATCACTATAAATTCTAATATTTTTAAGCAAATACAACACAAAACTATTCTTTTTTATCAGAATGCGATCTTCTATTTTTCAATAAGGTACTAATGCCTTATATTTATCAGAACACTATGAAAAAGATTTCTGTAATTCTTCTTAGTAGCACCTTAGCATTACTTAGTGCAACCGCCTTTGCCTGCCCCAAAGGAACATCCCTACAAGGTGGAACAGGTCCCAATCATAAAGGTGGAAAATGTGTCGCGGTATCAGGTACAAAAGTAAAACCAGCAAAGGCCGAAGCGTCAAAAACCACAAAAACTGTAAAAACGACAGAAGTAAAAGCCACCAAACCTGAAAAAGCGAAAACAACAACGAGCACTACAACAACTTCAACGATGACGAATCACCAACAGCATTAATTCTATTTCAATTAAAAAAGCGAGAATGGTTTGAATCTCGCTTTTTTAATTTAGCGTTTTGGATCAGTGTTCCCCAAAACTGGATTATCAATCGCATCCTTACATTGCGATTTATCACGTTCATAATCAGCCTGTTTTTGAGTGACCATTTTACTATTATCTTTGGTTTCTCTGGCCCATGTATCCAGAGAGGTTAATGCTTTACGGCACAAGGCATATTTACCTTCGGTGACTGAATCTGTCATTTTGACATTAATACGCCAGTCTGTACTGAGTTGGCGCAATGGCTTTCTGACTTGTTCATCAATTTGATCCACTTTTTTTGCATATACAATCGGATCTATTTGATTAATTAAATCCCATGCTTTGTGCGCATAGGTTGTTGCATCATTGGTTAATTTGGGAGCAGCTTTAATTTCAACTCTATCAGTTTGCTTCTGCTCATTTTGATTACAGCCAGAAAGCAAAACTAAAGTTAAAAATACGGGAGTAAAACTCAAAAATTTAGGTGTTGAAGTGATCATCAACGATTACCTGTCTCAACATTTTGCCACTATGCTAGAGAATTCCAAGACAATACTCAATCTTTATGAATTTGTTTTTGAAATCTAAGAATTGTTAATGTTAAATTGCTGTTTTATGAGTTTAACCTAAACGCGATCATTTAATGTCTCAAATCAAAATTTATGCAAACCAAAGTACCATTCAAAAACATCGAATGGACCTGTCAAATGCAATTCACCAAGCTTTGGTAACAACGCTTGAATATCCCATAGATAAACGTTTCCATCGATTTATTGCACTAACTCCAGAAGACTTTATTTATCCTGTGGACAGAAGTGAGGCTTATACTATTATTGAAATTTCAATGTTTATAGGGCGAAGTAGCGAAGCCAAAAAAAGACTCATTCAACAGATTTTTAGCAACATTGAGAAACAATGTGGAATCACTCCACAAGATGTAGAAATTACAATTTTTGAAACGCCTAAAGAAAACTGGGGTATTCGTGGACAAAATGCCGATGAATTACAGCTAAATTATAAAATAAACATCTAATTTTTATTCAGATTTAAACTTTTTTTCATTTTTCCTTTATTGTCGAACAAAAGTATATATTTTTATGTGAATCAAGGCTTAATTCATCATCGAGTTCTGCTATGCTTAATACCCAACTTTTGCACGGATGATTCGCATGAGCGTGACTATTGGTACTCCCCTTCAATCTTCTGCTTTTAAAGTCCTGTTATTGGGTTCAGGAGAACTTGGTAAAGAAGTGGTCATTTCTTTGCAGCGTTTAGGAGTCGAAGTTCATGCCGCAGATCGCTATGATCATGCTCCTGCAATGCAAGTTGCACATTATTCTTATACACTCAATATGGCGGACGCAAATGAGTTGCATCGACTCATTGAAGAAATAAAACCCAATCTGATCGTCCCCGAAATTGAAGCAATTGCAACTGAAGTGTTGGTTGACATTGAAAATAAATCCATTGCCACGGTTATTCCTTCTGCCAAAGCGGTTAATTTAACCATGAATCGCGAAGGAATTCGTCGTCTGGCAGCTGAAGAATTAGGTTTGCCGACTTCAGCGTATCGCTTTGCAGATTCATTGGAAAGTTTCCGTGCTGCCTGTGACGATATTGCATATCCAAATTTTGTAAAGCCCGTGATGTCCTCATCGGGTAAAGGTCAGTCACGCGTTAAAAGCTTTGAAGAAGTTGATGCTGCTTGGGAATATGCTCAAACTGGCGGTCGAGTAAATCAAGGTAAAGTGATTGTGGAATCTCAAATTGATTTTGATTTTGAAATTACGCTGCTGACTGTTCGTGCCAAAAATCCAGAAACGGGTGAAATTGAAACGCAATATTGTGATCCAATTGGTCACCGTCAAGATTCGGGCGATTATGTTGAAAGTTGGCAACCTCAAATGATGACTGACGCTGCCCTGCAAGAATCAAAACGAATTGCGCATAAAGTCACAACTGCGCTTGGCGGCTGTGGCATTTTTGGAGTCGAGCTATTTGTTAAAGGTGATCAGGTCTGGTTTAGCGAAGTTTCACCACGCCCTCACGATACAGGACTCGTTACTTTGGCGTCTCAATTTCAAAGTGAGTTTGAGTTACACGCACGTGCTATTTTAGGTCTGCCTGTAAATACTGCTCGTCACAGCGTGGCAGCCAGTGCTGTGATTTATGCGGGTGTAGATGCCAATAATTTAAGCTTTAGTCATCTAAATACAGCATTAGCGCATCCCGATACTGACTTGCGCCTTTTTGGTAAGCCTGAAGGTTTTAAGCGTCGTCGCATGGGCGTTGCTACCGCACGTGCTGAAGATACTGATCAAGCACGTGAGCTTGCTGCTCAAGCAGCCAGCCTTGTTCAAGTTCAAACAAATTCATAAGTTTAAGGTAGGTCTATTTTTATGATCAATACTTCTCCGCTGCTGAGTTATGTCACCAGTCACCATGACATTCAGGCAATTAATCAATGGCGTAATGACGTTGAACAGCAGCTACAGGAGTTTTATGAAAATGGTCAACCCATACGTGATATTGTTCGAGCACGTTCTAATTTTATTGATGAAGCGCTGATTTTTCTTTGGAATCATGCAGGACTAAATCAAACTGCTCTAGGGCTTTTTGCGGTCGGTGGTTATGGTCGTCGCGAAATGTTGCCCTATTCAGATGTAGATATCATGATCTTGTCCGAGCATGATATTGCACCTGAGCAAGAAAAACAGATTTCTACTTTTGTGTCCTCTTTATGGGATGTGGGGAATTTTAAACCTGGTATTAGTGTGCGCACTATTCGCAACTGTTTTGAAGAAGCCACCAATGATTTAACGGTCGCTACCACGCTGATTGAAGCACGACTGATTACAGGAAACTCACATTTAGCCAAATGGCCGCGTCGTATTGTCTCTCAAACATGGACGGATAAAACTTTTTTTGATGCAAAAATGGAAGAGCAGGAAAAACGACATGCTCAACATAACAACACTGAGAGTAATCTCGAACCAGACATAAAAAATGCACCTGGTGGCATTCGCGACATGAATCAGATCGGCTGGATTGCCAAGCGGCATTTTCGAGTCAACCGTATTTATGATCTGGTTCATCTCGGTTTTATTTCCGAATTTGAACTAAGCGTACTGGAAGAAGCCGAAAGCTTTTTATGGGAAATTCGGCATCATTTACATCGTTTAACCAAGCGCGATGAAAATCGTCTTTTATTTGATTATCAACGTGATATTGCAGCTAAATTTGGCTATATACAAGAGGAAGGAAAACCTGCAAATTATGGGATAGAACAGTTTATGAAACGTTACTATCGCACGGCACAGCAGGTATCAACCTTAAATGAAATGTTGTTGGCTTATTTTAATGAGTCAGTGATCACACCACGCCTACCCAACTATGAACGCAAGATTGAAGAAATCAACGAGCATTTTAAACTGGTCGATGGAAAGTTAGCAGTACAGCATCATAAAACGTTTGCTGAACATCCAAGCGCAATTCTGGAACTGTTTTATCTCTTGGCAAATCGTCCAGAAATCGAAGGAATCCGTGCCAGAACTTTACGTTTGCTAATTATGGCAGCCAAACGGATTGATCAGGAATTTCGTGATAATCCAGCGCATCAAGCCTTGTTTATGGCAATTATCCGTTCACCTTACCGTTTATATGATACGCTCGTCGATATGAAACGCTATGGAATTTTAGGCAAGTACATTCCTGCATTTGGTCAAATTATGGGACTAATGCAGTATGATTTGTTCCATATTTATACTGTCGATGCACATACTTTATTGCTGATTCGTAATTTAAATCGCTTTAAAGAACCTGAGTTTGCACAGCATTTTCCAGTGGTCAGCTCAGTGTTTCAGCGTTTGGCACGTCGCGATATTGTTTATCTGGCTGCGATTTTTCATGATATTGCCAAAGGTCGTGGCGGTGATCATAGCGAACTTGGTGCCGAAGATGCTATTGAGTTCTGTCGCAAACATGGCTTTACCGAGCGAGAATGTAAACTGGTCGCATGGCTGATTCAAAATCATCTACTGATGTCACTCACTGCACAGAAAAAAGATATTTCCGATCCAGACGTAATTAAAGAGTTTGCGGAAAAACTGGGTGATATGGAGCATCTGGATTATCTGTATAGTCTGACTGTTTCTGATATTAATGCCACCAATCCAAAACTCTGGAATACATGGCGAGCATCTCTCATGCGTCAGCTTTATACCTACTCCAGAGATGTTATCCGTTCAGGTTTAGGTCGTCCTGTCGATTATCAAATGTTAATTGAAGACACCAAGTTTATTGCCAGTGAAGCGCTCGTCAATGAATTTTCACTGGATGCTGTTGAAAAAGTATGGCAAGAACTTGGCGATGAATATTTCTTAAAAGAATCTGCCGATGAAATCGCTTGGCATACTCGTGCTATTTTACAACATGGCGATAACTCTGCACCATTGGTTTTATTCCGTGCGCATCGTCAAGCATCACAAGCACAGGATGCTATTCAAATCTTTATCTACACTCAAGATAAACCTAACCTGTTTGCCACCACTGTTGCAGTGCTGGATCGCATGAATCTAGATGTACAGGATGCACGGATTATCACAGCCACTAAAGCCTTTAGTCTGGATACCTATGTCGTGTTAGATCGTTTTGGTACTTTACTAACCGATCCAGAGCGCGAGACTACCGTCAAAGAAGCATTGGTTAAAGCATTGAGCCAGTCCGATCACTATCCTGGCTTGATGCAACGCCGTATTCCGCGCCAACTACGCCATTTTGATGTCGAAAATACCGTTGATATTACGCTAAACCCTGCATTGCAACAAAATATGGTTGAAATATCTACACTGGATCAGCCCGGCCTACTAGCACGAGTGGGTGGAGTCTTTATGATGCAAGGGCTAGATATCCATTCAGCCAAGATTGCCACACTCGGCGAACGTGCTGAGGATATTTTCTTTGTGACTAAAAAAGATGGTCAACCCATGAATATTGAAGAAGCCAAACTTTTTTCAGATCAGCTAAAATCTGCGTTAGATGAAGCATCTAATCAAGTCATTAGCCAACATTAATTCACAGTTTTAAATCGGTAAATGTTTCATGAACTCAAGTTTGTCGTTATTACATCCGTATCCTTTTGAAAAGTTAAATGCGCTTTTTAAAAATATCACACCCGCAGATTTGCCACTCATTCCGCTTTCTATTGGTGAACCCAAACACCCTGCTCCTGAGTTTGTAAAACAAGCCATTATTGACAACTTTCAGCATTTATCGACTTATCCCAATAGCAAGGGTTTGCCAGAGTTACGTCATAGTATTGCCAATTGGCTGACACAACGCTTTAAGCTCAATAGTATTAGCGCTGAAGATCATATCTTGCCAGTCACAGGTACACGGGAAGGGATTTTTTCTTTTGTACAGGCCCTGATTAATCGCGAAGATGCACCTTATGTCGTCATGCCAAATCCGTTCTATCAGATTTATGAAGGCGCTGCCTTGTTGGCAGGTGCTCAGCCTTATTTTGTTAATTGTACCGCTGAGAATGATTATTTAGGCGACTTTGATGCTATACCCGCACAAGTCTGGGAAAAAACGGCATTGCTTTTTGTATGTACCCCTGGCAACCCAACAGGTGCTGTACTATCAAAAGAAAAATTTAAAAAATTAATCGAACTTTCTGACCAATATGGTTTCGTTATTGCTTCAGATGAATGCTATTCAGAACTTTGGTTTGATCAGGCACCTACTGGCTTACTCGAAGTCTGCGCAGAGCTAGGACGCGATGATTATAAAAACTGTATCGTTTTTCACTCATTGTCCAAACGTTCTAACCTACCTGGGATGCGTTCTGGCTTTGTAGCAGGTGATGCCGAACTATTAAAACCGTATTTAAAGTTTCGTACTTATCACGGTGCGGCAATGCCAGTACAACATCAACTTGCGTCTATTGCGGCGTGGAATGATGAAGCGCATGTTGAAGAAAATCGTCAACAATATCGCGCTAAATTCGAATTATTTCAATCTGAACTTGGTTCTTTATTACCCCTAAAAAAACCAGATGCTGGCTTTTATTATTGGTTACAAGTCGATCATGATGAAGCTTTTGCCACAATGCTGATGGAAAAAGCCCATATTAAAGTATTACCGGGACGTTATTTGTCACGTGATACCGAACAAGGCAATCCCGGTGAAAACCATGTACGTATGGCCTTAGTCGCAGACTTGGCGCAATGTGAAGAAGTGGTAAAACGTTTAAAGAAAATTCTTTAATTTTTAAAATTAAAGATAACAAAGCCTCCAGATAGATAGAGGCTTTGTTGTTATAACTGAATAAATGATTGCATTAAAAATCAAAACTCGCACTTAACAAAAATGTTCGTGGCTGTCCTGCAACCAAATAACCATTATTGGTATTGGCTGTACTATTAATGTTGTCATACAACCCAACTGAAGACCAATAGTTTTTATTAAAGACATTATTCACAGCAAAGTTAAATGTAGTCAGTGTTTGTCCAAGATGTGTTTTATAGCTTGCACCTACATCCAAGGTTGTCCAGCTTCCGACTTTCAACTTATTATCTAGGCTAGCATAAGTTGAACCTGTATAAACCAATTGGGTATTTAACGATACATCCTGCGGAATGGGTAATTTCCATTTTGCACCTAAATTGGCTTGAAAATCCGGTACTCCCACTTCTTTGTTGCCATCAAATGCTGGATTGCTCGTATCTTTTTGTTTCGGATCCATCCAAGTTGCACCACCTAGCACAGTCACAGTTTCAGTCAGCTTACCGTAAGTATTTAGCTCAACCCCACGATGTACGTATTTACCTTTATCACTAAATACGCCATTTTCAATAATACCGCGCTGCTTATCAATATCAAATAAACTTAAACTCGCACCGATATGACCATTTTCATATTTGGCACCGAGTTCTTTTTGCTTCGCTACAAAAGGGTCAAGTGTCGTCGTTACACCAGCATTGGTATTACTCAAACCTT
Organism: Acinetobacter sp. WU_MDCI_Axc73; assembly: GCF_025562455.1. GTDB lineage: Bacteria > Pseudomonadota > Gammaproteobacteria > Pseudomonadales > Moraxellaceae > Acinetobacter. The sequence goes on along the minus strand of NZ_JAHPRO010000003.1, from coordinate 106,109 downwards.
TTGCTAAAGATTCGATATAGTTGCCATACACTGACATTTCAGGCGTAAATTTATAAGTTAAACCCAAAGCAGGCGTAAATTTACTTTTGTCATAAGATGAAGTAAGTGCTTGTGTATTATAAGCATAGCTATCTTGCATGATCGTTTGATAACGCCCACCCAACATGACAATCAACTTATCATCAAAAGCTTTTAAATTATCCCCTATAGCAATACTTCTTAAGCGCGTACGATTGGTTAATCGTGGAGAATCCATGTCATTACCAGAAAAAGTAGGATTCAAGGCAGGGGGTTGATTATATTGAATAGGATCATAAATATTGATTGGATATTGATTCGCATAGTCCATTATATAAGCATTACGACTATTCAACTGAAATGCAGATGCCGATAATACTAAATTATGCTCAACGGAGCCGGTCGTGACTTTACTGCGAAGCCCAACTTCACCCGTATTAACCATATCAACACGAGCATTATCAAAACGGTAAAAGGTGCCAGCACCTGTAGTTGCATTAGTTAAAGTCACATTGGCCAAACTATTATGCTCTTCACCATGACGAAAACCATAAGCTGCATATGCCGTGGTATTATCAGTCAAATCATATTCAGCACGATAACTACCAAAAACGTCTTCTTCATTTGAATAAGACCATTTTTGTGCAAAGTTACTGCTAGCATCTACTGGCGTTGGAATCGATGTAACACCTCCTCCTAACGTCACGTTTGGACGAGTTGCTTTTAAACGATTATTGACGTAACCCATATCACCCGATAAACGCAGACGATCCCCCCGATAGTCCAACCCGATCGAGGCAAGACCTAAAGATGCTTTTTCATGATCAACAGAAGTCCCGCCATCATGATAAGCCGTATTTACTCGGACTCCAAATTGCTGATTGTCACCAAAGCGACGAGAAATATCGCTGGCAATATAACCACCATTAAAATCTGTTCCCACCGTAACACGATTTAAAGGTTCATTACCTGCACGCTTCGGAAGTAAGTTAATTGCGCCACCAATTCCGCCATTACTTGGCATTGAACCGTTTAAAAAAGCCGAAGCGCCTTTTAAAATTTCAACACGCTCAAAGAGTTCCGTTGGAATATATTGGCGAGGTAAAATCGAGTACAAACCATTATAAGCAATATCATCCGAGCCTAAATTGAAACCTCGGATATAATAATTTTCTTGGAAATTACCAAAACCACGGCCCACTCGCACGCTTGGATCAGCTTTGAGCACATCCCCCACACTTTTATATTGGCGTTCTTGGATATATTGGTTGGTATAACTGGTCAGATTAAAAGGCGTATCTAGATTTCTTTGATTCCCAAAAATCCCGACACGGCCACCACTGGCCACCTGCCCACCCGCATAAGCAGGGGTTAAACCATCCGCAGATGCATCAGCACTGGCAACTACACGTATCGTTTGCAAAGCCGTCACAGCTTGGTTTGATTGATTGGTATTGGCTTGATCTTCAGCATGGGAGATCACATAACCTGATGCACAAGCCATCATCAGGACTAATGGTTTCATTCTGACCATCACAATTCCATTATTGTAGTCAATAAAAAGTGTCATGATAGTAAATGAGAATCAAAACGATTCAAATCTTTTTTCTCAAAAACAGAATGATTTTACAAATCATCTCTTAACAATTAATGGTTATTTTGTATCAAGATGACCCAGTAAATTTAAGTTTCGCTTCATCTTCAACCTCTTTAGACAGATATTAATAAAACTGCAAATAACAAGAAACAGGAACCTGACAGGTAATACAACCATTTTGCATTTCGGCTTAAAAGTCTCATCCATGTGGCTTGTGCTAAAAATTGAACAAGAAAAAGATTCCAAACTAAAACCAATGCAACCATCCAAATTGAAATTGACACTTTTTGAATTACATTAAATTTTTCTGCAACCAGTATCGTTAAGCTACTATAAAATAAAATATTTTTAGGATTTAACAAACTCGACTGTAACCCAAGCATCGCATATTTATAAGCAGAATCATTTGACTGCTTACACTCCTGATCTTGAGCTTGAGGAAGTAAATCAACCTTGGCGCAACGAAAGCATAAAACCGACAAATACAAAAGGTACGCAGCACCAAACCAACTCAAATAATGTAATACCGACGCATCCATTTTTCCTAATAAAGACCACCCACCAAATACACCAATCAGAATTAATCCATTACCAGCAGCAATAGCCAAACAGACCATTTGTGCTGCTCTTTTACCACTTCGCAATAATGTCGTGAGTATTAAGAAAAAATCAGGCCCAGGAGAAAGTAAAGCGATAAAATGAGTGAATGCAATAAAAATAAAAAGTGTCATGATTGTGCTGTACTCAAAACCGAGATCACAGCCTACTCACTCTTTAAACTCAATGATTGTACAAAAGTGCGTTTAAATGACCTTTTGGTATTGTTTTGGGGTAACGCCCGTTAAACTTTTAAATACCCGATGAAAATGACTTTGATCGGTAAAGCCTAAATCGTAAGCAATATCTGTAATCGGCCTTCCCTTTTTTAACAACTCGCGTGCATGATTAATTTGTAAATTCAACTGAAAAGCATGTGGTGTCAATCCAAAATTGCGTTTAAACAAACGAATAATCGCATAACGGCTAATCCCACTATAATTGGCCAATTGTTCAAGTGAAAGAAACGTTTCCTGCCGAAAAATAATATCAACCAGCTTTCTAAGGTGTGGTTGAAGATATGAATTTTCAACTAATACAGACCATTGTAAAGACGGAAAAATGATCTGAACCAATGTTTCAACTAAAAGCTGCTCTTTTTCCAATATTGTTTTGTCGGCATCAAACAAAGCTTGATTGAGTTGGCAAAAATGTTGATAAGTCTCTATATTTTTGATTATTTCTGGTTTTAGCTCAGGAATATCACTAGAAATACGATCGACCAGTGATTCTTCAATTAACTGTTTTAACCAATTCAAATCCAGATGCATCATCTGATAACTCCATGCCTGTTCAGGCAATGGATTACACGAATGTTCAACATAAGCAGGAATCGCGACAATCGAACCTGATTCAATCTCCACAGCCGCATGCAAATAACTACTAAAACGACTTCGCCCTTGATCTACAGCGCCAATTGAAAAAGTCGTATGGCTATGTGATTTATAACAAATACGACTTCGGCATGCTTTACGTGTTTCCACATAAGGCATGCGCGGATCACTCCAAAATGCGACTTCTTCATTCAACATGGCACAAAAACCATTGTTTTACTGCCGAACATTATTGAGCCAGTGCTTTTTCAATATCTTCTTCTATACTTTCAGGTTTAGTCGTAGGCGCATAACGGTTGAGCACTTTTCCATCTTTACTGACTAAAAATTTCGTGAAGTTCCACTTAATACTTTCACTTCCCAAAATTCCTTTGGCTTCCCGTGTCAAATAACGAAAAATAGCGTGTGCTTCTGGACCTTTAACATCAACTTTAGCAAACATAGGAAAATTCACGCCATAATTGCGCTGACAAAAGGCACCTATTTCATCATTAGAACCAGGATCTTGTCCGCCAAACTGATTACATGGAAAACCAAGAACCTCAAACCCTCGATCCTTATATTTTTCATAAACTTTTTCTAAGCCCGCAAATTGTGGGGTAAACCCACATTTGCTAGCGGTATTTACAATCAATAGTACTTTCCCTTCATAATCAGCAAGTGATTTGATATCACCTTCTAATAACTCTGCTTCAAATTGATAAAGGCTAGTCATGGATAAGTTTCCTCATCGTTTTTTTCGTTAGTTTTTAATTGTAATGAAGCCGAATTAACACAATATCGCAAGCCTGTTGGCTGTGGTCCATCTTCAAATACATGACCTAAATGCGCATCGCAATTATGGCAAATAATTTCTGTACGTGTCATACCATGTGTTGAATCTTCCATTTCATCAATCGCAGTTGCAGCCACTGGACGATAAAAGCTTGGCCAACCACTGCCACTGTCGTATTTGGTTTCTGATGAAAAAAGTTCTGTACCGCAACAACGACAAACATAAGTCCCTTTTTGCTTAGTGTTCCAGTATTGACCAGTAAAAGCAGGCTCAGTGCCTTTTTGTCGTGTGATTCGGTACTCTTCTGGTGATAACTCTCTTTGCCATTCTCGTTCTGTTTTATTGAGTTTTCCCATGATCATTTCCCTGTCTATTTTGCTGTTTAAAATAGGATAATCCTATATTTACGTCATTCATTATAAAATTTCTAGTCTTTACTGAACAATTTACAAAACACTTATAATTCCATTAAAAGCAAAAAGTAAGCAAATAATAAAATAAGGTAAGCATACTTTATTTAAAAGAGACTTCTTTGTAAGCAAAAATAGTGTTAATCTTGGGCTATTCTTGCTCAGGATTAAAAAATGTCGCAGAAAAAAAGCGTTATTTTTAAAAATCTACTGCCTGTGATTAAACAATATCAACAGGCAGGATTTACGCATGAAAAAATTGTTGCATTACTGAGAGATCAGCACGAGCTTGATCTGGTAACAACCGAAACATTTAAAAGCTATTTATATCGTTATGCAAAAGTGACCCCCACTCCTTCCGAGAACGTTAAAATGAACAGTACACTTAAAACCCCACGAGAAATTAAAAAATCGTCTAAGCTCGAGCATGTTTGCTACGACATTCGTGGACCAGTGTTACGAGCGGCCAACGAAATGGAAGAACAAGGTCACAAAATTATCAAGCTCAATATTGGAAATCCAGCTCCTTTTGGTTTTGAAGCGCCTCAAGAAATTATTAATGATGTCGCATTAAATCTGCCCAATGCCATTGGTTATACCGACTCAAAAGGTATCTTTCCCGCGCGTAAAGCAATTTGCCAGTATTATCAACAAAAGGGAATCCGAGATATGCACGTTAATGACGTGTATGTCGGCAATGGCGTTTCTGAACTCATCGTGATGGCGATGCAAGGCTTGCTAGATGATGGCGATGAAATGCTCGTACCAATGCCTGACTATCCACTTTGGACAGCAGCTGTGAATTTGTCTGGTGGCACAGCAATTCATTATAAATGTGACGAAGAGAATAACTGGTATCCTGATATTGCGGATATGGAAAGTAAAATTACCGCCAATACACGTGGTATTGTGGTGATTAATCCGAATAACCCGACAGGTTCAGTCTACCCACGCCATGTATTGGAACAAATCGTTGCTTTAGCTAGAAAACATGATTTGATTTTATTTGCCGATGAAATTTATGACAAAATCATTTACGACGGCATTGAGCATGTTGCTTTAGCAGCTTTGGCTGGTGATCAACTTTGTATCTCATTTAACGGTTTATCAAAATCCTATCGTGTTGCTGGCTATCGTTCAGGCTGGATGGCGATTACGGGAGATAAATCACGTGCCAAAGACTATATCGAAGGTTTAGATATGTTGGCATCAATGCGTTTATGTGCCAATCACCAAGCTCAATATGCGATTCAAACTGCATTAGGTGGTTATCAATCGATTAATGATTTAATCCGTCCAAATGGCCGTTTATACGAGCAACGTAATATTGCTTGGGAAATGCTTAATGAAATTCCAGGCGTCAGTTGCGTCAAACCCGAAGGTGCAATGTATTGCTTCCCGAAACTTGACCCAAAAATTTATCATGTCGAAGATGATGAACAACTCATGTTGGACTTCTTACGTGCAGAAAAAGTTCTTTTGGTGCAAGGTACAGGCTTTAACTGGCCAACGCCTGATCATTTCCGATTGGTTTTCTTGCCTGCGGAAAATGAATTACGTGAAGCGATCACGCGCTTAGGTCGGTTTTTAGCCACAAAACGTTAATTTTGACTAAATAATAATTTGCCAATGACTTGGTTGTTTAAAAAACCGTAAATTAAAGCAATGTCTGGCATGGACATTGCTTTTTTAATGGAATTTTACCGACTAGGAAAATGGTTAATGATAAGTAAAACTTTTAAATCTTGCGGTCTTGCAATAACTCTACTTGCTGCTTCAGTTTCTTTATATGCAAAAAATAATGTGGTGATCGTTGCAACAGGCGGAACAATTGCTGGTGCAGGTGCCAGTTCAACCAACAGTGCAACCTATACTGCAGCTAAAGTGCCTGTCGATGCGTTAATTAACGCCGTACCGCAAGTTAAGGATTTGGCCAACGTCAGTGGCGTACAAGCCTTACAAATTGCCTCTGAAAGCATTACGGATAAAGAGTTGCTTTCTCTGGCACGTCAGGTCAATGAATTAGTCAAAAAACCATCTGTCAATGGAATCGTGATTACCCACGGCACAGATACTTTAGAAGAAACTGCGTTCTTTTTAAATCTCGTGGTTCATACTGATAAACCCATTGTCCTTGTTGGCTCCATGCGTCCATCAACAGCACTTTCAGCCGATGGTCCGTTGAACTTATATAGTGCAGTCGCTCTTGCTGCATCTGATGATGCCAAAAATAAAGGGGTAATGGTTTTAATGAATGACTCGATTTTTGCGGCACGCGATGTCACAAAAACGATTAATATTCATACCAATGCTTTTGCGAGCCAATGGGGCGCGTTAGGAACACTGGTAGAAGGCAAACCGTATTGGTTTAGAAACTCAGTTAAACGTCAAACCAACACATCTGAATTTAATATTGAAAATATTAAAGGTGATCAGTTACCTATCGTACAAATTGTCTACGGTTCAGATTCGATGTTACCTGATGGTTATCAAGCCTATGCCAAAGCAGGTGCTAAAGCGATCATTCATGCAGGTACGGGTAATGGATCCGTTGCGAATTACATCGTTCCAACTTTAAAACAGCTACATGATGAACAAGGGGTTCAAATCATCCGCTCATCACGTGTTCCACAAGGCTTTGTTTTACGTAATGCTGAACAACCCGATGATAAATATGGCTGGGTGGTCGCACATGATTTAAATCCGCAAAAAGCACGACTATTAGCAGCACTCGCATTAACAAAAACCAATGACCCACAAGAAATACAGCGTATGTTCTGGCAGTACTAATTCACTTGTTTTTTTTCATACTTTAAGCGCAAGTCCAATCTACAACATTGGACTTGTTTTTTTCATTGTCTTTTTCATCAAAAGTGATTATGTTTTTGTTGTAAAAATAATAGACAACAGCCAAAGGCAGAGCATGTTAGACTACTGACACCCTGAAATCATCGGCGGACTTTGGTAAGGATCGTTTTATGCAGTTTGTTCATCTTGGTATTCATACAGAATTTTCGATCACAGAGTCGATCGTACGGATACCTGATCTTATCAAAGCTGCGGTCAACGAAAGTATGCCGGCATTGGCCTTGACGGATCTTTCTAATCTACATGCTGCCGTTAAATTTTATGAAAGCTGTTTATCCAAAGGCATTAAACCGATTTTAGGCAGTGAAATTCGCCTCAATGATGCAGAACATCGGGTGACATTATTGGCCATGACCAATAATGGTTGGCGCAATCTGACTGAGGTGGTATCACGTGGTTTCATTGAAGGCCAGCAACTGAGTATTCCCTGCGTAGCAAAAGAATGGGTGCTCGAACAACATCAGGATCTCATCGTATTATTGGGGCAACATAGCGATGTTGGGAAAATGCTATGCTCGTCTAACCCGCAAAAAGCCGAACCGTTATTGCAAGCATGGCAGGAAACCTTTGGGAACCGAGTATATATCGCTCTGACCCGAACTGATCGTGCTGGTGAAGAAGATTATATTCAAGAAGCCGTCAAGCTTGCGGCTAAATACCATATTGGTGTTGTTGCACATAATGATGTTCATTTTATTGAACAAGATGATTTTGAAGCACATGAAGCACGTGTTTGTATTGCCGATGGTTATGTTTTGGCCGATGGCCGCCGCCCTCGTATTTATAGTCCAGAACAATACTTTAAAACTGCCGAGGAAATGACTGAGATATTTTCAGACATCCCAAGCGCCATTCAAAATACCTATTATATTGCTCAGCGTTGCAATGTCAGCCTGCAACTTGGCACTTATTTCTTGCCTGATTATCCGATTCCAGAAGGCTTTACCATCGACACCTACTTTGAGCATCTGTCCAAAGTCGGTCTGGAAGAACGTTTAGAACTCTTGTACCCTGTTGAAGAACGAGACGAAGATTGGCCTGAGATTCGTAAACCTTATGATGAACGAATCAAATATGAAGTTGATATTATTCTAAAAATGGGCTTCCCAGGTTACTTTCTTATCGTCATGGACTTCATTCAATGGGCCAAAAATAATGGTGTACCTGTTGGCCCAGGACGTGGTTCAGGTGCAGGCTCTTTGGTGGCTTATAGTTTAAAAATTACTGACCTCGATCCTCTGCGTTATGACCTGCTCTTTGAACGTTTCTTAAACCCTGAACGTGTATCGATGCCCGACTTTGATGTCGATTTTTGTATTGCAGGTCGTGACCGCGTTATTGATTATGTATCGCGTACTTATGGGCGTGAGGCAGTCTCACAAATTGCAACTTTCGGTACCATGGCTGCCAAAGGCGCAATTCGTGACGTAGCACGTGTTTTAGGTAAATCTTACGGATTAGCCGATCGTATCTCAAAAATGGTGCCGACCAAACCACTTGGGGTTGATTTAAAACAAGCAATCGAGATGGAACCACAACTGAAAGACATTGTGACCAATCCATCAAATCCAGACAATGACGATGCCAGTGAAATCTGGGAAATGGCCCTCAAACTGGAAGGCATTACCCGTAATACAGGTAAACATGCTGGTGGTGTGGTAATTGCCCCAGGTAAAATTACAGATTATTCGGCAGTCATGTGTGAAGCGGATGGGACTAACCGTGTTGCACAATTTGATAAAGACGATGTCGAAGCCGCAGGTCTGGTCAAGTTTGACTTTTTGGGTTTGCGTAATTTAACTGTCATTGAGGATGCGCTTCAAAACATTAATAAACGCGCTGATATCAAAGAACCAGTAGTTATTGAACGCGTACCACTTGATGATACGGACGCCTATAAAGTCTTCGCGAATGCAAATACGACAGCGGTATTCCAGTTTGAATCCGTGGGCATGAAACGCATGCTGAAAGAAGCGCGCCCAAGTAAGTTTGAAGAAATTATTGCATTCGTTTCCTTGTATCGTCCTGGTCCCATGGACCTGATTCCAGACTTTATTCATCGTATGCATGGCGGTGAATTTGAGTATTTACATCCATTATTAGAAAGCGTACTCGAGCCTACTTACGGCATTATGGTATATCAAGAACAGGTGATGCAAGCTGCACAGTTCTGTGCAGGCTATACGCTTGGCGGCGCAGATTTACTACGCCGTGCTATGGGTAAAAAGAAACCAGAAGAGATGGTCAAACAGCGCCAGATCTTTATTGAAGGTGCAGCCAAAAAAGATATTGATGAAGCCACAGCTAACCATATCTTCGACTATATGGAAAAGTTCGCAGGTTATGGCTTTAATAAATCACATGCTGCAGCCTATGCACTTGTTGCCTATCACACAGCATGGCTTAAAGCACATTATCCTGCCGAGTTTATGGCAGCAGTAATGTCATCGGAAATGCAAAATACCGACAACGTGGTATTTTTGATTGATGACTGTCGTAGCAATGGCTTAGACGTGTTACCGCCTTCAGTCAATATGTCGATTTATCGTTTCCATGCTAGCGATGAAAAAACCGTGGTTTATGGTTTAGGTGCCATTAAGGGCGTGGGTGAACAAGCCATGCAATCGGTCATTGATTCACGTGAAAAAAATGGGCCTTATACGGACCTATTTGATTTTTGCCATCGTATTGACCTGAAAAAAATTAATAAGCGAACACTGGAAGCTCTCATTCGCGCAGGTGCATTGGACTGTCTAGGCATCGAACGTTCCAGTTTAATGGCACAATTACCTGAAGCAGTTCAAGCCGCTGAACAGGCTCGACAAAATCGTGAAACCGGCATCATGGACCTATTTGGTGAGGTGGAAGAAGTTCAGCGCAAACCGACTAAACCGGTTAAACCATGGTCAGATGAAGTTCGCTTAAAAGGTGAAAAAGACACACTGGGCTTATATTTAACAGGTCACCCGATTGATGTTTATCGACCAGAATTAAAATCATTTATTCCTGCTAAAATTAATGAACTCACACCAACTCGCCGTGGGCAAACTACAGTATTTGCAGGTTTGGTGGTGGATGTTGCGAATTTCCCTAATCGTATGATGATCACACTGGATGATGGTACATCACGCATTGAAGTCAGTTGTAATCACGAACGTTTCCAACGATTTAAAGATATTGTGCAAGTTGAACAAGTGGTGGTAATTGAAGGTGAAATTTATGAACGTGAAGGCTTTGACCGCCCGATGGCACGCTTAGGTAAAGCTTTTAGTCTGAATGAAATCCGACAAAAGCGCGCCAATCATATTCGAATTCAACCCTCTCAAGACTTGATGACCCCCTCTTTAGCTCAAGACTTACAACATATGATTTTGCCATTTTGCAACATTGATATGTGTCAGCACATTCCTGTTCAAATCGCCATTGAAAAAGACTATGCCACGGCAGAGTTATATTTAGGGCAAAACTGGAAAGTTGCCCCTCTGGATGAACTATTAGCTAAACTTCGTGATTATTTTGGTAAAGAATCCATTTATATTGAATATCAGGTTAAATCCAAAGCAGCCAAGGCAGCCGAACCGACTCGTACACCTTTGGCTCCACCTCCTGAAGATATTTCAATGGATGAAGCGATGGATCTTTATCAAGCAGAAGTCTCCCAATATTCCTAATTTTTAAATTTGGATCATTTATGAATATGTCTGACAATGCGTCAATTTCGCAGTACTTGACGCATGTACGAATTGTCATGGTCAATACCACCTTGCCTGCCAATATTGGAAGCGCTTTAAGGGCTATGAAAACCATGGGACTGAGTAAATTGGTACTGGTGAAACCGAAGACCTTTCCTCATCCTGATATTGACGCGCTGGCAGCAGGGGCGCAAGATCTACTCCAACAAGTTGAAATTGTAGAAACCCTAGAACAAGCAATTGCAGACTGTCACGTCGTATTTGGCACCAGTGCACGCAGCAGAACTATTCCTTGGCCTTTGCTTGATGTACGCCCCGCGGCGGAACTGTCAATGCAGGCAGTCGTAAAAAAACAACAGGAAGTTGCCATTATATTTGGACGCGAAGACCGCGGTTTAACCAATGAAGAACTGGCTTTAGCCAATTATCATCTGACTATTCCTGTAAATACCGACTATGGCGTACTGAATGTGGCTCAAGCCATTCAAGTGGTCTGTTATGAAATGCGAATGGCAACATTACAACAACATGAGCAACATCAACCACTTCAAGCGGTAGATCCTCAGACTGAACAAATGCCAGTTACGTCCGAAACCAAAATGGAATGGGATGAACCGCTAGTCAATCACAAGCAGATGGAGGAATTTTATCCACATCTGGAAAAAATGTTAGTTGATATCGAGTTCCTTGACCCACAAAATCCACGACTACTACCTTTACGCTTGCGTCGTCTGTTTGGACGTATACAATTAGATCGTATGGAATATCATTTACTTCGTGGCATATTTAGCCGTGTCCAAGCATTGAGTCAGGGCACATGGAAAAAAACATCACTGGATAAAGAAGAGGATCAATCCAATGCTTAAACAGCTCAAAGAAGATATACAAGCTGTATTTGCGCGTGATCCAGCAGCTCGCAATACCTTAGAAGTCATTACCAACTACCCAGGTATTCATGCCCTGATCATGCACCGCGTCGCGCATAAACTCTGGGAAAAAGACTGTAAAAGTACGGCGCGCTTATTATCGACTTTTAGCCGTTTTGCAACAGGGATTGAGATTCATCCCGGTGCCAAAATTGGTAACCGTTTCTTTATCGATCATGGGATGGGTGTGGTGATTGGTGAAACGGCTGAAATTGGTGATGATGTCACTTTATATCATGGCGTGACTTTAGGCGGCACGACCTGGAATAAAGGAAAACGCCATCCGACTTTAGAGGATGGTGTGATCGTGGGCGCAGGCGCCAAAATTTTGGGCCCTTTTACAGTCGGTAAAGGTGCGAAAGTTGGCTCAAATGCAGTCGTGACCAAAGAAGTTCCAGCAGGCGTCACTGCGGTAGGAAACCCTGCCCGCTTTATCTATAAAGATAAAGCAACTGAAAATGAAGAAGAACAACGCCGCCGTAACTATGCTGAGAGTATTGGCTTTCAGCCTTATGCAACGACCAGTGACCAAACCGATCCTATTTTAGAGGGTATGCGTGTTTTACTGGATCGGATCCAGAGCAATGAAGCACGAATGAATACGTTATGCCAACGGTTATCATTGCTCGACCCGACTTTTAAAAAGCAAAATCAGGAAGAGCAACCATTTAGCGAAGAAGAACTCAAAATCATTGAAGAAGTTCGACGCGAATGTGAAGCTCAAAGTAGTTCGTCTAAAGCTTAAACAATTGGTTTAATACTGTAACACGTCTCTCATTGCATGTTTGTCTGGCTTTTCTTAGACTGGTTCGACAAACATCTTTTTAACTTTAAACAACAAAGAATGGACGTTTATATGATGCTTAAGCCTTTGGCATACACACTACTCGCAGCGTCGCTATTAACTGCATGTAGTCCTGTTGCTGTCAAAAAAAATAATGCACCTGAACCTTTTGTTTTTACCGAGCCTGACGTTTCCCCCCCGTTTTATGCATTAAACCCATTCAATTATGATGCACCGCCTCCTTTTGAAATCGCTCTTAAAGAAGCTGCGGCTCAACCAGTAACAAAAATGGTGGTTAAAGACCCAAGCGATCCAAATAAAAGTATTACGCTTGATGTTAATAAACTGATTATTCCAACAGTGAATAGCAATACTCGCTCGATGAAATATGCAGTCCTTGCTGGGGAAAATGAGCTTGATGTCACTGATATAGATGACTTTTTACAATTAGTCGAAGGTAAAGCTCGTCATTATCCACCACGCTTTACCGATCGTCAGGAACGTAAAGGCTACGAAAGCAAATTAAAAGACGTCTCACATCAACTGGATACCCTAGCAACCAATCCAAATGCATCATTTGACGTGCTTATACGTGCTTTCAAAGCCAGTGTTTTAGGTCGTAATTTAGATTTAGGCTCTGCTTACACCACCAAATCGCTAACCTATGCTCAACGTTTACTCAAAATTAATCCAGATGATCCAGAAGCGAACTTCTGGTTTGGTTTTGGTTTATCTGAAGGTGGCGGTCAAAGCGAAGCGATTCCTTATTTAAATAAAGCCATGCAAGGTGGTGTACAAGAAGCTTATTTAGTTTCTGTAAATAACTACATTGCAATGGAACAAAAGAAAAACGCGATTCAGACTCTGAAAAATTATAAAATCAAATATCCAGATGAATCAGAAGTGACCGATCGTTTGCTCACTGAGATTGAGAAGCAAGGACGATGGAATGTCTGGCAGGTTCTAAATAATCCTGCAATTGCTGCTAAACCTGCATCTTAATATCATCCCTTTCATAATGAGGCTGTTTTTACAGCCTTTTTTGTGAATTGTATTTAGGGTGAATTGAAAATTCACACAGATCACGTATGATCGAACCCAGTTTCTCTCAGATTCTCTTTATAAACCATGATTAATTTTAGAAAAAAAAATAGCACTTTATTTTTGGTTTCTGCCCTTTCAATTACACTGCTGAGTGGATGTCAAGTTGTGAGTGTCAAACAACAAGCAGTGAATGTCACTATTGCCAATGAGCGTAATAGTATTTTGATGCAAGACAAATTAAGTGAAGCAAGCCTCAATGTTCTTTCCATGTCTGGACGTGAAGCCAAGAGTTGTATTGATCAACCGACGTCTTGTGTCAATGAACTTAAAATGATTCCTGAAATTGTAGATGAACAATTTCTCTCAACTGCAAGTGAACTTTACTTAGCTAAAGCCATGCAATTAGATAAATCTTCTGCATGTAGCGTGAGCAGCATCACCAAACATCGTTCAGAAGAATATCAACGACAATCTCAAAAAACCTATGATGACTGTCAAACTGAACAACTCAAAATGCTAGATAAAAGTGTTCGTTATAGTTATGCATACTTATTTAAGACCAAACGCAAACCAATAGATCGTATTTTTGATAACAGACAAGTTCAAATTCGAGATTTTTATAATCAGGCTATTGCCAAATTAGTCACGATTAGCGCGCAACGTTCGAGTGTAAAAAAAGCAACCGATAGCATAAAAATTGGTAATAGCATTTACAACATCAATCTGGATCAATATCAACTGTTAAAGAATAAAGAGTTAGATCGATTTATCTCAAGTTATAATCTGAATTTCTCTGGGCTACGTACCATTAACCGTCGTGATGGTTTCGGATCAGAGTTTGTCGCGGTTTTTCCAGCATCAAAGGAAAAACCCAATAATAAATATATTATCGATCCTCTCAATGCATCTTATCAAACAAGCATAAATCCTAATATCCACAAGGCTCGATATCTATCTGCAACTATCGTCGCGCGACCAGTAAAAGCACAGAGTGTGGATGATATTATTAATTCACCTAACTTTACTTTGCAGGTAATGGATCCATATCGAATTGAAAATGTAGACATTGCAGGAAAGAGCTATCCATTGGCTGCGAATTTTTCTGCTCCATACGGTTTATGGCTTGCAGAAAATAATTTAGGCGCTGCTGCATATTTAAGCCTGATTGATCGTGATGAACGGTTGACCATGCCACATCTTTATATGCTTGAACCCTACAATCCAAATAAGAAAGTGATTGTGTTGATTCATGGTTTAGCAAGTAGTCCTGAAGCTTGGATTGCATTAACCAATGATATTATGGGGGACAGTATCTTACGTGAAAATTATCAGGTATGGCAGGTCTTTTATTCAACCAATATGCCTATATTAGAGAGCCGTTTCCAGATATATGCTCTGCTTAAACAAGCATTTGGTGCACTCAATCCAAATGATCCAGCCAGCAAAGATGCTGTTCTAATTGGACACAGTATGGGGGGAATTATCAGTCGACTTTTGGTGAGTAATGCTGATATTTCCCATCCCGCTTTGTCAATGATGAGTCCATATCAACAAGCCAAGCTCAAAAAACACCCTATCGTATCAGAACGTTTAAAAATTCAATCGATTACCAATTTTGATCGTGCTGTTTTCATGTCATCGCCTAATCGTGGAACTGATTTCGCAGATTTATGGTTTACTCGTGCAGCCCGTAAAATTATTAAGTTACCTGGTGCCTTCCTCGGAGCTGTGACTGATACCATTACCAATCAAGATATCGATGCGAAAGATATCCTGACCCGTATTGATAAAGGTCTTATTCAAAATGGACCAAGTGATTTAAGCCATAAATCTAAATTCATCGCTTTAACTGAAAATATTAACCCACCCCAAGGCTTTGTTTTCCATTCGATAATTGGCAACAAAACTAATAGCAAAGACCCAAATGTGATGACTGATGGTATTGTTCCATATAAGAGTGCTCATCTGGATGGAGCAACATCAGAAGTTATCATCAAAGGTGGACATTCGATTCAAGAAACACCTGAGGCTGTCCTTGAACTCAGACGTATTCTTCGTCAACATTTGGTAGATCACAATATCAAATAGTCAAAACAGGCTCTGTTTAAATCGACAGAGCCTGTTTATTTACACGTATGTTAACAATGAAGCTTGTTCTTTATAGCAATAATCCTGTATCAATTCATAATATTCAAACTTTTCTCGTGTTGCTTAACAGGCTTTTTTAAACTCAGGTTGATGCATTAAAAGCATCAAGATACTTCATTCTTCTAACCAAGCCGCATTTTAGGTGTGGATGAGCGTAGGTGTAGCACGCCATAACGCCAAATTAAGACCATGATATGTCTGATTTATGGCAAAAGCCGATTATGCTTATATCTTGCAAAAAATAGCGGTCATAATGAATTTCAGACTGCACAAACGTTTTTGGTGTTGAAATCATTTAATTTGGCAGTGAATTGCTTTTTTTAAGCCTATTTTAATGATTTATACGGTTTAAATAGAAAAATTGATTTAATGATAATGATTATTAGTTATAATAATGCGTTTAAAACTTTTGCTCTGATCAGGTTATTTCAATGAATCAAATAAAACTTCTTGCATGTCTCATACTGACGACTTCTGCTTTTGCCCATGAACCATATTTAGCGCCTTTGGGTTATCATACTGAAAACACACAGATTCCTTTAATTGCAGGCTATGCAGAAGAAGCTCTAAATAGTGAGCATGCGCTTAAAAATGCAAAAATTACAGTCGTTAATCCCAAACAAGAAAGCAGCGAGATTGAATTTAATAGCACTTTGAAATCGGCCAGTGTGGTTGATTTGGAGTTACCTATTACAGGAACCTATTTGGTCGAAACGAAAGCACAGTTTCCTTTAACTTACGCTAAAGACCAAAAAGAATGGAAAATGTTATTTGAAGTTCCTGCAGATAAAGCAGGTGAAAAGTCTAAACGTGAATATGTGATACCTGACGATTTTAAAAATAAGAAATACACTTCAGAAAAAATTACTCGGGAATGGACACTACAAAGCTATGTAACTAAAGGTGAAGCAACGCCTCTTAGCACGTCAGGTACAGCACCGATTCAAGTGGCCTTTAGTCATCATCCAACCCAGCTCAAAGCGAATCAACCTGAAAGCCTAAAAATCAGTAAATCACAGCAACCACTGAGACATGCAGAAGTGAATGTCCGTGCCAAAGGTGCATCAGACAAGCAGATCATACAGTTTAAAGCCAATGAACAAGGGAATGCGCTCATCACTTTTCCACATGCGGGAGAATATCTGATTGAAGTCACAGAATCGATTGATCCAGTGCAGAAACCACAGAATCAGTACTACACCATTATTAGTGTGTCTGTAGCGGCTCAATAATACTCAAAAAAAAGTATTAACTTGCAGCATCATGTAAAAGAAAACCTTCAAATTTAAATTTGAGGGTTTTTTAAACGCCGCTTATTTGGTGCAGAATTAGGTAAGTGCTACAAGTAGCATCCCGATAAAGCTAAACACACTTAGCCCACCGATCACTTTAAAAAAGCGTTGTGATTGATAAGATAATGTCCAACCCACAGTTAATGCAGCTAACGTTAAAATACCAAACCAGTAACTCATACCAATTGATGGGTTTAGCATTTTGATTGCAATGATTAAAGCCACTGTAATCAGTAAATAGCCCACTGCGAGTACCAATTTTGCTTTTTGAAGAGATAACTTTTGTTGATAAATTTGGCTTTGATGTTTATCCAAATAGGACGCTAAAGCCACAAATCCCCATAAGCATAATATATAGAGTATGAAGAAAATCATCATGCCTCCTCAACCGCTTCTGCCAAAGCTTTCTTAGGCTGTATATGCTTTTTAACTTTAACTGTACCTTTGTGTTTTTTTAACTTCAAGAAGCTAAAGATAAATAGGATTGCTAAAAATAAACAGACCAAATCAAAACTGGCAACCATCCATTGCGCATGATAAATACTACTCCATAAAGCACGCCCATTCGTCAAAACATTGAGGACTGGAATACATAAATACATCAGTGCGGCCAATGTAAGTAATTCAAGCCACGCCTGACGTGCAGGACGTAAAGCAGCATAAATAAGTGTAAATAACCATATCCAGAAAAAAGTTTTAATTTCCAAATCAGAACGATTTTCCAGTTGCGCAGGAATAAGACGATTTGCATAAAAATAACTGGCAATCGCGATAGGCAAACCAATAATCGCAGCAATATTTAAGTTTTCAACCAAACGAAAGCCAAAACTCTTAACCCCCTGTTTTTCTTGTTGTGGCGCACGTTTAACACACCATAAAATCAACCCAGTTGCGACCATCAAGGTACCCACTACCCCTGAAATAAACAGCAACCACCTTAGTCCAAGATCTAGCCCTCGACCTTCATGCAACACAGTCACAGCATTATATATTCCAGTAGGTACTGAAATATAAACAGGTTTCACATCTGAAACCAATTCACCTGTGACACCATTAAAAATCAGCGTTGGAACGACATTACGATGTAAAACACTTTCAGCATATAGCGCCTTAATTTCAATTTCACTGGCTGTGGTATTTGGACGAATAATACTGACTGTACCAACCCTGTTATCTGGCCATTGCTTCTGTGCGTACAAGATTAAAGGTGTAATGTCAGTCAATGCAGCAGTTTGTGTTGGTAAATCACGTCGCGCTCTGGCTCCATCTCGTGGAGCGCCGTTACGACGCTCGCCTCGTTGTTGTCCAGATTGAGAGACCGATCCTTCACCGCGCAACATTGATTGAGATCTGTCCTGACCTTGAACTATACTGCGATTACCTTGATTCTGACTTTGTTCGCCACGCCCTTCTCTACCACCACTTTCCTGATGTGTTGGTGGTTTTTCACCTAACATTTCAGCGCGCTGTGCCTGTAAAAATTGAATACGATTAGGATATACAGAAGAAATTCCCCAAGGCATCAACATATACATCAGTAGCAATAAACCACTAAACGTGATCATGATATGAAAAGGTAAAGCCAGTACTGCCGTCGCATTATGCGCATCTAACCACGAACGTTGACCTTTGCCTGAACGAAAAGTAAAGAAATCTTTAAAAATTTTCTTATGCGTAATGACGCCACTGATGATTGCTACAAACATCATCAATGTGGCGATACCGACGATCCATCGTGCCCAAATTCGTGGCATGCCATAAAGTTCAAAATGGAAGCGATACAAGAAACCCCCACCACGGGTTTCTCGTGCTTTAATTTCCTCACCTGTACTGGAATCGATCGTAATACGCTCACCACCACGCCGCGCTCTTGGATCTTCATTTGCACCACGAACGTTAAGTTCTGTCGTCGTTTGACGTGATGAAGGTAAATTGATATTCCATGCACCTGCGTCTGGGGCTTTATGCTGTAAAAAACTTAATGCCGTTTGAACTTGTTGCACTTGCGACTCAGGTGGTAATGACTGATGTAACTCAGGTTTCATCCAAACCGTCATTTCACTTTGGAAAAAACTCAAGGTTCCTGTGAGAAAAATAGCATACAACAACCAACCTAGAATCAAACTCGACCAAGTGTGTAACCATGACATCGACTGACGCGGGCCTTCGGCTTTTCCATCTACGCGCATTAGGATGTACCCCCTAAGCCCAAGTAGATAACAGTCAAAATCAGTAAAGGGATCATCACTCCCATCATCGATTTAATCAATGAATGCTGTAAAAATACCCAAATAAAGACACAGACATGACAGATAAAAGCAAGCATCGTTGCCGTCATGACTGCACTAGTAGGCGTATTTTTAAAAGCTAAACTGATCACGACGGCCAATAAAGCAGAAAGTGCATAACCTCCAAATAACGCAACCACAAAACGTATCAAAATTTGAATACGATATGAAATAGGTGTGGTTTTAGATGCACGTTTTCGTGGCACCTGTTGAACCTGAACTGGCGACTGTTGTGTTAACTCAGAACTAGACATATGCAATATCCCCTGATATGTCTGAAATAAAAAAATAAATAATAACAAGAATCATTATTAGTTGTTATATTATAGTAAAATTATGGAGACTTTGTGGATATTTTCTACATATCGAAAATACTCAGAGGAAAGAAATACTTATAGGATAATAAACTCACATTAATTAAGATTATTTATTGTTTCAAATCAATATTCATAGAAAATAAATTCCCTTTTCCGTAAATTTTTATCATGAACTTGTCTTAATGTCTCGATTAGAGACTCTATATTTTTAACATCGCAATAAAAAATGAAGAATACTCAACTTTGCATGAATATGTTTCAGGTTACTTGGAATTATTTGAGTTAAATTTAAAAAATCATTTATTCTTTATGTTTATTTTCATGAGTAAACCACGTATTAAACTCGAACTTCCTGAGCAAGCTGATCGATTATTACTACATTCATGTTGTGCACCATGCTCAGGTGAGGTCATGGAAACTTTGTTATATTCTGAAATCGATTATTCCATCTTTTTTTATAATCCAAATATCCACCCTGTTAAGGAATATTTGATTCGCAAGGAAGAAAATATTCGTTTTGCCGAAAAGCACAATATCCCTTTTATTGATTGCGATTACGATACTGACAACTGGTTTCAACGTGCCAAAGGAATGGAGAACGAACCTGAAAAAGGCATTCGTTGTACCATGTGTTTTGATATGCGTTTTGAGCGCGCGGCACTATATGCTCATGAGCACGGATTTAAAATTTTTAGTAGTTCCTTGGGCATTTCTCGATGGAAAAATATGCAACAAATCAATGATTGTGGAATTCGTGCTGCATCACATTATCCAGATATACAGTATTGGGATTATAACTGGCGCAAAAATGGCGGTGCGACTCGAATGCTGGAAATCAGTAAACGTGAAGAATTTTATCAACAAGAATATTGCGGTTGCGTTTATTCGCTTCGTGATAGCAATCGCTGGCGTATGAGTCAGGGACGTGATCGGATTAAACTTGGCGTGAAGTTTTATTCAGCTACAGATCCTGATTAAGTTATTTTTAACTCCCAATTTATTGACTTGAGTTTCACTAGATGATCTGAAAAATCTGGCTCT
The DNA here is from genome assembly GCF_025562455.1 of Acinetobacter sp. WU_MDCI_Axc73. GTDB lineage: Bacteria > Pseudomonadota > Gammaproteobacteria > Pseudomonadales > Moraxellaceae > Acinetobacter. The sequence goes on along the minus strand of NZ_JAHPRO010000003.1, from coordinate 85,479 downwards.
AACACTTATTTCATTTCAGTTAGAGCCGAAATTTTATCTATTGATGCTGCATCAATAAGTGCGTGACTCACCTTGTTCATGTAAAAAATCCTGAATAAGTTTCACGACTTGTTCAGGTTTTTCTGCATGTAACCAATGTCCTACACCTTCAATGGTTTTAATTTCGGCCAACGGAAATTGTTCACGAATATTTTTTTCGTATTCTACTTGAATATATTCAGACTTTGCTCCCTGAATAAATAAACATGGTTTATTCCACGGCTCAATATCATTCCACCCAGTCAAATTTGGATATTGCTTTTCAAGCGCATCAACATTGAATAGCCAATGCCCCTGATTAAAAGATTTAAGTAGAAACATAATCACGCCATCTTGAGGAATATATTGTTTCATAATCTCTGTTGCTTGCTTACGACTCAACTCATGCGGCTCTGCACGAACAGCATTAATTGCATCCAGAATATCTCGATGTCGATGTCCTTGATAAGCCACAGGACTGACATCTAGTACGATCAATTTATCAACACGATCAGGATATAATCCTGTGATTTTCATGGAGGTTTTCCCTCCCATTGAATGACCAATTAAGCTGAATTGTTGAATACCGAGCTCATCTAAAGTATCAATGACATCCTGCGCCATAATTTCGTAGTTCATTTCATCACTGTGTGGTGATAAACCATGATTACGTAAATCAATTTGGACGATTTTATGATTGGTATTCAAAGCTCGAGCAATAACACCCAAATTCGATAAACTACCAAATAAACCATGTAATAAAACCACTGGGTTGTTACTGGTTGCATGATCTGATTCGACGATATGAGTGTTAAGTATCATAAAGATTTCCCTGTATTTATTGCTCTATAGCTTAGACTAGCTCGGCTTGATCCTCTGTTTCAAGCGACAACTACATTTCAATAGCAAAAAGAAAGCTCTCAATTGAGAGCTGCCTATTTCTAATACAATCCTAAGAAACCAACGCCATTTTTTCAGCTCGTTGCTGAAGTTTTTTGACAGCTTCACGTGCATGTGCGGCTAATTCACGCATATCCAAATTGGGGATGTGATTGTTCTCAATCACCGTTTTTCCCCCAATCAACATATGTTTAATCTGTGCCTGACCACCACTGGCAATAGGCCCAATTGCCATATCGTGCAACCCCATATAGCGTGGATCATCCAGTTCATAAACCACCAAGTCAGCCTGCTGACCGACTTCAAGCGTCCCAATATTAGATAAGCCTAAAATCTGTGCCCCGCCTTGAGTTCCCCAACGGATGACATCCTCGACGGTCGCCGCATCCGCCCCACCTTCAAATGTACCACCCTCATACTTGGGTTGGGCAAGCATACCTTTACGGGCACGTTGCAGCATCCATGTTGCATGAGTTTCTGACAGCATATCTGCGGCTTCATTGGAGGCAGCACCATCTACCCCAATTGAAATATTCATTCCAGCTTTTTCTAAAGTCACCAGATCTGCAATTCCACTGCCGAGCCGTGCATTACTTTGTGGGCAATGCGCGATCCCTGTTTTAGTTTGCCCTAAAAGCTGAATTTCTTCAGGAAGTAACTTAACTAAATGCGCAAACCAGACGTCTTCGCCTACCCAATCATGTTCGGCACAAAATTGGACAGGTGTCATGCCAAATTTGGCTCGCGCCGCATCCAGATAATCCACAGTTTCAGACAAATGACTATGCAACCGAATGCCTAAACCTCGTGCAATTTTTGCCGTTTCACGTAATTGTTCTGGTGTAGTCGAATGTAATGCCGTAGTGGGCGCCATTACAATTCTTTTAAAGGCTTGTGGACGACTATCATGATATTTACCGACTAAACGTTCAATATCTGCAATCACATTTTCAAATTTTTCTGGACGTAACGCCTGCGGAAGTTCTGCTTCCAGCCCACGGGTTAAAGTCCCACCACCACGACACAAGATAAAACGCAAACCAAGGCGATCGGCCTCATCGAATAAAATTTCTGCGCCATCAAAAGGCATATTTGGCCAATATAAATAATGATGATCTGCGACAGTACCACAACCTGATCGTAACAGTTCAATCAAACCAATACGTGCTGCCAGTCGAAAGCTTTCTTCATCAAAAGCCCCACGAAACCGATAAGGTGTGGAAGCCAACCACGGGGTCAAAGTTTGATTCAAACCTTGCGGTTCGCCTTTCAATAGGGACTGAAACAAATGATGATGGGTGTTTACCCAAGCAGGATAGATTACGCAATCTCGTGCATCGATTAAGGTTTCATCGGTTTGTCCGCTGAGTGATGAACCAATCTCAGTAATAACGCCATTTCTAATGCGTATACTGTCTGCCTGTGTCCTTGCTGCATCACCTTTAAGACCAGTCAAAATTGCATGTGCATTTTTAATTAGATAATTCATCAGATTTGCTCACTCTCATGCCATTTATTTAAAAACATCTGGCTTAACATAGACATGGCAACAAATAAAACCAGACCAGTGCATGTAATCAAGAAAAGTGCTGCAAACATTAAAGGTAAATCAAGCTGAAACCCTGCCTGTAAAATCTGATAGGCCAATCCTGCACTGTTTCCGCCAGTTCCAGCAACAAACTCGGATACCACTGCACCAATCAAAGCCAAACCACTGGAAATACGTAAACCACCGAAAAAATAAGGCAAAGCATTTGGCACACGTAAACGCATCAATTCCTGCCAACGACTGGCTTTATTGATACGAAATAGATTCAACAAACCTGCATTGACGCTGCGTAACCCTAAAGTGGTATTGGTTAAAATCGGAAAAATCGCAACCAACATGGCACACACCACCAAAGCCAAAGTCGTGTTTTGAATCCAGATAATGACTAAAGGCGCAATTGCAACAATCGGGGTAACCTGAAATAAAATGGCATAAGGCATAAAACAGGCCTCAATCACACGGCTTTGTACAAATAAAAAGGCAATCAAAGTTCCAATTACAACGGCACAAATAAAAGCCAGTATTGTCACTTTTAAAGTTACCCATAAACTTCCAAAAAGTAAGCCCGACTGAGACACCAAAGCGTGACCAATATCGGAAGGTTTTGGGATTAGATAAACAGGGACATTGAGCTGTTGCAAGCTGATTTGCCAAATCAACAGTAATACGACGCCCAAAGCCAATGGTGCAGCGATACGGCGAAATTTAGGATGACTCATTAGCGGTTTAACCATGATGTTCCCCTCCACTGGCTTGCTCTAATACTTCAGATAAATGCGCACATTGCTTCATGAAAATATCTGAGTTTCTAAAATGTTCATCGCGATGATGAGGACCTTCAATCTGAATATCAGCCACTACTCGACCAGGACGTGCGCCCATGACAATGACGCGTGACGATAAAAAAACAGCTTCATAAATACTATGCGTGACAAAAACAATAGTCAGATCACGCTCAGACCACAAAGTACGAATATCACTGTCCAAGCGATGGCGAGTAAATTCATCCAAGGCACCAAAAGGTTCATCCATCAGTAATAAATCTGGTTCAGTGACTAATGCACGAGCCAGTGATGCGCGCATCTGCATACCACCAGAAAGTTCTTTCGGATAAGATTGACCGAATTTACCCAAACCAACGGAGGTTAAAGCTGCATTTACTTTTTGATTGCTGATATTTTTAGATACATGCCTCAAATCCAGTGGCAAACGCACATTATCCTGAATATTTGCCCAAGGCATTAAAGTTGCTTCTTGGAACACCATCGCCATTTTGCACTGGGATTGCATATCGGTTTTGCCATTCCAGCGTACCTGTCCCGCAGAGGGTTGCTCCAGATCGGCAAACATTTTGAGTAAAGTGCTTTTACCGCAACCTGATGGCCCAAGCAATGACACGATTTCACCACGTTGAATATCCAGATCAAATCGCTGCAAAGCATGAGTACCATTTGGATACACTTTTTCCACGCCACGCACCATCAGCATAGGGCTAGTTAGGTTTGTACTAGGTTCTGTTGGAATACTGATCGAAACTGCTGAATTCATATTAGGTTCCCCCTTTGGCATTTTTACAACCTATTCGGCTGCCTTAATTTTTCTTGGCAGTGGGCTTAACAAACTGAGTGGTATAAGCAGCTTTCCAATCCACTTTTGCATCCAATAATTTAGCCTGAACCATAAAATCACGCGTTCTCTTCCAACGTGCATCGGTCATAACACCAATTCCCATCGTTTTAGCATCACCGCCATCAATTAGACCAAGTTGCTTCATTTGCTTAACAGCAAAAGCTAAAAGTGGATCATCCATATTAGGATTTTCTTTTTTAATGATGGCATTTCCTGGCGCTGGATTTTTTAGATAGCTTTTCCAACCTTCCATAGAGGCTTCTACAAAACGGCGCATCACATCTGGTTTGCTCTGTAAAAGATCATTACGAGTCACTAAGATTCCGCCATAAGCAGGATAACCATCGTTCGCAAACAAGAAGAATTTACTGGATGGTTCTGCTTTTTTGGCTTGAAAGACTTCTGAAGTTGCATATGCCTGTTGTACGACATTTTTACCTGCCAAGAAAGGCTGCATATTAAACGTATAAGGACGTGCCTGAGAATTATCTAATTTATACTTGCCACGTAACCACGGCCACCAGCTTGCTTGTCCGCTTGTCGAAACCAAAACGGTTTTATTTTTTAGATCGGCCAGTGATTTTACATCACTATGCGTAATCACCCCTTGTGGGTCAAACTGAAATGGTGCAGCAATGGCTTTGATTGGAAACCCACTTTCGATTCCCTTTAAAACTTGTAAATCATAATTGATAATGACATCGGCGCGTTTAGCCAAGAGTAAGGTCATGTTATTGATTTGCGGGCCACCGACTTTAATAGTGACATCTAAACCATGTTTTTTATAAATCCCTTCCGCTAATGCTTGATAATAGCCACCTTGCTCTGCCTGCGCATACCACGTCGTTTGTAAAACCAATTTATCATTAGCTTGAGCCAAAGAAGTAAAAAGTAATGATGCGGCAACCACAGCCAGACGCGTTTTGCCTAAACAGTTATAAATTTTCATAATAAACCCCTGATGAATAGGTGAAAGCTTGTGCTATTCATTCAAAGGGGAAATTAAGTGTGCTGATCAATTTATTTATGACACACTCTCAAAGTTTTTATTATGATCAATAAAAACCCCGTCCCCCTAAGAGGAACAGCTTGCGCTGTAGAGCAATGTCCCATGCGACTGAACGCACTAACCGCTTATACTCAGTTATAGATTAGCAAGGGATATGCCAAAATAGATTCACTATAGTGATATAAATAAACTGATATAAGGATATTCTTAAATTTGTATACCTTAACAGTGAAATAATATTTTTATTTTATTTATCAGTTACTTGTGCTTTTAATATTAAAATATATCTAATTTCATCAATCTGATTTTTATTGATGCATCTACACTTTGTCAGATTGATCATCGAATAAACAGCCTATTATTTCAACTACAACACTTTTTCGATTCTGTTTATCCAGATAAAATAAACTGAACTGCATCTTTTTTGTGCAAAATTTCTTTTTCGCTATAGAGTAACTCAACCAATGGAATAGATTCGCAAAACATTTCAAGCTTGCGCCAATAACTTGCGCGCCTCAATCGCCTGCTGTTCACCTGCACCATATTCAAGCTGTTGAACTGGTAAATGTAAACTATAGATCATCTGCCTTTGTTCGCAAAGCTCAACCAAAGCCATCATCCAACTGAGTTTCTGTTCGTGTTCATGACAAGGAATATGAGCGTAATTAATTTCAAATTGATACTGATCTGATTCATCTTCAAACATTTTTACAAATAAGCCTTGCCCTCGAGCGACTTGTTTCCACGACACCGCTTGAAAAGAATCTCCTTCTCTAAAGTTACGAAGCTCACGGAATTCTTGCAGGTCATGCTGATTGAGCTGATGTTGCTGTTTATATTCAAGCTCAAGTTCCAAGCTTTTTGGTGCAATCCAGATTTCATGTTGCAAATATAGATATGTCCATGCCCGAACTAAACCAAATGGATAAGTTGAGAAAATTTGAATCGCAGGAAATTTAAATTGGCCTCTTTGCTCAGGTGAAAATATAAGTTCCGCTTCTTGGCTTATCTGATCAATAAGAACAGTATGTGCTTGATCATTTACCCATATTTGTATAAAACGAGCCGATGCACGTGATTGTTTAAAGTGTAATTTTAGGATAAAAGAATGACCAAGCTGCCCAACCTCTGGATAAATCAGTTCCACTTGTAATTGATGAAGCTGTTTAAAAGTGAGATAAAAACTAATGCATAGTACTGAACTAATCAAAAAACAAAAGCCCAGAATGAGATTGTTTGCATAGTTAATTCCTGCAATGAACGTAATCACGATCAAAGTCAGATACAACCATCCTTGTTGATAAATAAAAACCAAAATATCTCGTTGCTTTAGGATTTTAAAATGATCAATACGAAAACGTTTAGCAAACCATTTCTCAAACCCCAATGACATGTTTGATCTTCTCACTTATAAGGTGTCCACTGCATCCAGAGATTGCCGTGCTTCATGCTCAGTCATATTCATACGATGCGCTGTGACTGCCACAAAAACAGCTTGTATATCGTCTGAAGTTACATAACTTCTTTTCTCAATCAAGGCATAAGCCTGAGCTGCCAACTTTAAAGCCAAAACACCACGTGTAGACAAGCCATGTCGCTGCTTGCGGCTTTGATCTGCCAGATCCAAGACATACTCTAAAACCACATCACTGAGATAAACTTGTTTTACCAGTTCTTGAAGTTCAAGAATTTCGTCCGCACTGAAGACAGGCTGAATCTGGGCAACTAAATTTTGCCTTGACGCTTGTTGTAATAATAATTTTTCAGCGTTTCGAGACGGAAATCCGAGTGAAAGACGCATCAGAAAACGATCCAACTGAGACTCAGGCAAAGCATATGTTCCACTTTGAAACAATGGATTTTGCGTAGCGACCACCCAAAATGGCTTTGGTAGATCATAACGTATGCTATCTACAGTCACAGAACCCTCCTCCATTGCCTCAAGTAAGGCACTTTGGGTTTTGGGACTACAGCGATTGATTTCATCTGCCAAAAGAATCTGGGTAAAAACTGGCCCCTGTTTAAACTCAAAAACATGTTCTTTTTGATTAAACATATTAATACCAATCACATCACTGGCAAGCATATCATTGGTAAATTGAATCCGTCCAAACTCAAGTCCAGCCAATCGCGCTAATGCACTCGCTAGTGTCGTTTTACCCAAGCCGGGTAAATCTTCAAATAAAACATGCCCACCAGCCAATAAACAAGTCAATGCAAGTTGAGTTTGTTTAGACTTATCTAAAATGAGTTGATTAATTTCATGTAAAAATTGCTCAATTTTGGGACTATATTGTACAATCTTTTGGTCAATTTCTGAATTTTGCTTTTGGAGTTCAGTTTTTCTTAGTTTTTCCATACTCCACATCACAAGCTTTCCTCATTAAAAAAAGGTGTATGAATCAACATACACCTTTTTTACTTTTTTCTAAACAAATGAAACAGATATCAACAAGGACATTTTTTTAAATTACCGCTGGATGGATAACGTGAATCCACACAATGACGATAAAATGTCTTGGCATCCATCGGCTCCAGATCTGGATGATGTTTACGCATATGCTCAAGATAAGTGTCATAGTCTGGGACACCGACCATTAAACGAAAACTTTGCTGTAAACGCTTAAATAATGTCGCAATACGTGACCAATTCTTTGGGGAAAGTAACAGATCCTTTTGCGACATAATGGTCATTTTGATAATTTTAACAATCACTGCGCGACCATTTTGAGCAATTTTTAGATTCATGATGATTCACCTCGCGTTGAAGCAGACGCTATCGTTTCAGGATCAGCATACACAGCAGGTGCTTCATGTGTAGTCGGCTCACGACTCGCTAAAGCACGACGAATCACGCCAATCGATGCAATCACCATCACCACTGCCACAATCATAAAGAACGCACAAAGTACGGCATTAATCTGGTTAGATAACACCACAGTTTGCATCTCTGCCATAGTTTTCGCAGGTGCTAACATTTCACCACGACCAATTGCATCTGAAAAACGGTTTGCTTGAGCAAGAAAGCCAATTTTTGGATTTTCATGGAAAATCTTTTGCCAGCCAGCAGTCATACACGTCACAAGTAAGAAAATCGTAGGGACAATTGTTACCCAAACATATTTTTCTTTTTTCATTTTAAACAAAATGACAGTGCCCAAAATCAGTGCCATGGCTGCCAACATCTGATTTCCAATACCAAATAATGGCCAAAGTGAGTTAATCCCACCTAAAGGGTCGACTACACCTTGATAGACAAAGAAGCCCCAACCACCAACTGCAACCGCTGTGCCGATCACATTTCCAACAAATGAACCTGACTTTTTAAGCGCAGGAATAACGATTCCGACTGTATCTTGCACCATGAAACGGCAAGCACGTGTACCCGCATCAACCGCAGTTAAAATAAATAAGGCTTCAAATAAAATCGCAAAGTGATACCAGAACGCCATCATTGAACGATTATTGAAAATCTCAGAAATGATATGTGCCATGCCAATCGCAAACGTTGGTGCACCACCAGTACGCGATAAGATCGTGGTTTCACCAACTTCCTGAGCCAATAAAGTCAACATTTCTGGTGTAACGACAAAACCGATATTACGTACCGCTTCTGCGGCACTTTCAACCGTTGTACCCAAAACTGCGGCAGGTGCATTGATTGCAAAATACACACCCGGATCAAGCACAGTCGCACAGATCATTGCCATAATGGCAACAAATGACTCCATGAGCATGCCACCATAACCGATCACACGAATATCTTTTTCATTTTCAATGAGTTTAGGTGTAGTGCCACTCGATACTAAAGCATGAAAACCAGAAATAGCACCACAGGCAATCGTAATAAACAGGAACGGAAATAAACTACCTGCAAAAACAGGTCCTGTACCATCAATAAAATGCGTAACAGCGGGCATTTTCAGTTCTGGTAATGCGACTACAATACCAATTGCAAGACCTGCAATCACACCAATTTTTAGGAAAGTTGATAAGTAGTCACGCGGAGCAAGTAATAACCAAACAGGTAAAACAGAAGCAATAAAACCATAAATGATCAAACACCATGTCAATTGCGTTCCAGTTAAAGTGAAAAATGGTCCCCAATAAGGATCAGCCGCGATATGCCCACCATAAACAATGGCTAACATCATCAGCACAAAACCAATGATTGAAACTTCCGCGATTTTCCCCGGACGTATATAACGCATATATACACCCATCAATAGTGCGATCGGAATGGTAGCAGCAATACTAAATACACCCCACGGACTATGTGCCAGTGCTTTAACTACGACCAGTGCCAATACCGCCAGAATGATGATCATCACCCCTAGCGCACCGAGCATCACCACAACACCTGCGAATGAGCCAAGTTCCTGTTTTGCCATTTCGCCCAACGATTTACCATCTCGACGAGTTGAAATAAATAAAACTAAAAAGTCCTGAACTGCGCCTGCCAAGACCACACCCACCAATAACCAGATGGTTCCTGGCAAATAGCCCATTTGGGCTGCTAAGATTGGACCAACTAAAGGTCCTGCACCCGCGATTGCAGCAAAGTGATGACCAAATAAAACGTATTTATTGGTCGGCACATAGTCCAGACCATCCGCCAAACGATTCGCTGGTGTTAATCGTCTTGAGTTAAGTTCAAAAACACGAGTAGCAATAAACAGACTATAAAACCGATAAGCTATGCTATACACACAGATTGCAGCGAGTACCATCCAAACTGCATTCACATGTTCACCACGACTGACGGCCAATATCCCGAAAGAAATGGCACCCATAATCGCGACTAGACTCCAGAGTATTTTTGAGGGAAGTGTAGATTTCCTTTGAATTGTATCCATTCATGACCTCATTCTTTATGATCTTTATGATTAACCGCCCTAAAATTCAGATCCATCTTGATATAGAGAATTTCCTTGTGACTGTACTCCTCATCTTTTTATTTTCATCTAATACTTTGGCATAAAAAAAGGGATGATTTTCATCATCCCTTTCATAATAGTCTATTTTTAAAGCATTATGCACGTTCTAAATATTCGCCTGTACGAGTATCAACACGAACGCTTTCTTCCTGCTGAACAAATAACGGCACGCGAACAACAGCACCTGTTTCAAGTTTTGCAGGTTTACCGCCACCACCAGAAGTATCACCGCGAACACCTGGATCGGTTTCAACGATTTTTAATACCACAAAGTTAGGTGCATTTACATTTAGCGGTACACCATTAAATAACATAATGGTGCATTTCTCATTTGAGTCATCTTTTAACCATTTCGCTGCATCACCCATCGCAACTTTATCAGCTGCAATTTGCTCGAAACTTACAGGATCCATAAAGTTCCAAAGCTCGCCATCATTGTATAAGTAGTCCATTTCTACTTCTACGATATCCGCAGCTTCTAATGAATCACCTGACTTAAATGTTTTTTCTAAAACTTTACCTGTTTTAAGGTTACGAAGTTTTACGCGGTTGAATGCCTGACCTTTACCAGGTTTAACATATTCGTTTTCCATGATTGAACATGGGTTACCGTCAAGCATGACTTTAAGGCCTTGCTTGAATTCATTTGTAGAATAACTGGCCATGACTGGCACACTCCAAACTTACTAACTTAAATGTATTAATGCTAGACTAGCATTATTTTTTCCGTGTCGCATGATAAACTATTTGTATCAAGAGCAAAACTGGCAAAAACAACTCAATGATCTAATCATTGATCCATTAGAGCTGTTAAATGTATTGCAACTGTCTAAAGAACAGTTGTTATCAGGTGCTATTCTTGCATCAAAAGATTTTAAATTGCGTGTACCTCGTGCTTTTGTTGAAAAAATGCAAAAGTCTAATCCTTATGATCCTCTGCTTCTGCAAATTTTGCCACATCATTTAGAGCTTGAAGAACATCCTGAATTTGTTACTGATCCATTAGACGAAGAAGAAGCCAATCAACTTCCAGGTGTTTTACATAAATATAGCTCCCGATTTTTGCTGACTTTAACGGGTGCTTGTGCCGTACATTGTCGTTATTGTTTTCGCAGACATTTTCCATATCAGGAAAATTTACCCAAAAATGAAGATTGGCTAAATATTCAAACTTATATCCAAACTCATCCTTCAATTAATGAGGTGATTTTGAGTGGTGGTGATCCATTAACTTTGTCCAATCGCAAACTTGGACTTTGGTTAGAACGAATTGAATCTTTAGAACAAATAAAAATTTTGAGAATTCATTCACGAGTTCCGATTGTTATTCCCAACCGTGTCGATGAAGAGCTCATTTCTTTATTAAAAAACAGTAGGCTACGCATTATAGTGGTGGTACACTCGAATCATGCTTCTGAGCTAGATGACTATACTTGTAGCAAGTTGGCAGCGTTATCATTTGAGCACATAACTGTGTTAAATCAAGCAGTTTTACTTAAGGGTGTGAACGATAACGCACAAACTTTGATTGATCTTAGTCATCGATTGTTTGAAGCCAGGATTATGCCCTACTACTTACATGTTTTAGATAAAGTAAAAGGTGCTCAACATTTTGATGTTGTATCATCAGAGATTGATTGTATCTATCGGGAAGTCTTAGCGAACTTGCCAGGTTATCTAGTTCCTAAACTAGTTAGGGAAATCGCGGGCGAAAAGAATAAAACACCGCTATTTGGGGTTTCAACATTTTGAGTTGAATAATAAAATATGATGAATCAAACTTTTACGGATATTTTTGAAACATCTACTGCATTAAGTCGTGATGAATTAAGCTTTAGTGAAGCTAATGCTAAAGCCGTTTCAGACTGGGTTTCGTCATTATCTATGATGCAGCTAGGCGATACTTCACGGGCTTTATTTTCTGCATTGATTGAACTATCAGAATTAAACTGTGCTGAAACTTTACGTTTTGATTTATTGCAAACCTTACATCCTGTGCTTGAACATGTTTTGGCCAGCTTTGAAAAACATTTTTTTAATCAAGGACTGATCAACACCGATCGGAACGAGCATATTATTGAACTTGCAATTTTATTACGGAAACACTTTGCTGGTATTTATATCGATATCGTCAGACGTAGTACCGAACAGCTCAATCAAAATAAATTTTCTGTTTTTTCAATACATAAAAAAAAGAACCTGCAAACAGCACGAACACTTGCCATATTTTATGGTTTAAGACAGCTCACGGAATTACTATATCAGGAGCACATGCTGTACAGTGAGCCAATGACTGGACAATGGTTAATTGCTCATCATTTATATGAAGTCGCTATGAAATCTCATGTGCATCTGACCAATATCAATCAATTGCAAGGTACTCAAAATCAGCTCAATAATATTACCCAAGCCTATGCCCAACTGATTTTACTGGATATTCTAAATACCAATCAGATTCGTCAGGCTGAGATTCAAGCTTTATATCAATGTAGCTACGATTGGGCTAAGAAAATCCAGATTTTTCCAAAAGAAACCACGTTATCAAAATACGTCATTGATACTCAAAAAGATCATCCGCCTGTTTATAATAAACATCAAAACTCTGGTTTTAACCCCTCTATTTATATCGTAATCCAAGATTTACTTGAACATATTACGGCTACTTTGCATCGTAATGCTGATTATCTGTCTCAGACCGAGAAAATTTATTTAAGCCCTGCACTAAAATTTCATGTGCAGAATATCTTAGGGACGGTGGCTGAACGTCAACATGAACGATATGAATATTCAGCACAATTACAAATTTGTTTTAGTTTGCTAACTGCTCATTTTTACTTAGCTAAAGCTAAAAATTTTAATGAAACACTTCAGCTTGATGGTCATTATAGTTTTCAAAATAGCTCAAAAACCTCATCTGGCTTAACTCAACAAGAATCATCAAGCAATCTTCCCAATAACCAGCGATTAAATCGTGAGGCCAAACTTATTTATCAAACAGAAGTGTTAGATATTAGTGTCAATGGTTATCGAATTAGATGGACTGAAGAAGCACCTAAGAATTTAAGAACAGGTGAATTTATACTGGTTAAAGAAGATACGCATAGCCAATGGCGTGGCGGAGTAATTCGCTGGATAAAACAATCGGCTGAGAAAAGTCTGGAAATTGGTTTAGAAATATTAGCACAAGATATCTTTCCTTGTGCGGTTCGAGTACAAGCTGACCGTCATCGCCATAATTATTACCCCGCTTTACTTATGCAAAGTCAAAATTTAGATCAGGTTAAAACAACTCTGATTTTACCGGGTTCACAAATTTTCAGAGAGCAACAAGGTGTACATTTAAGGTTAGAAAAAGAAGAGTTCAAAGTGTATTTGCTTAAAGCACAACTGATCACCCAGAGCTTTGTGCAATTTGACTATGAGCTATTGGATGATCAACAGCAGAACAGCCTGAAAAAATTGATATTTAAACAGGCCAAAGATTCAGATAATCAGGATTTATGGGAAGCGTTAAAGTGAGAAACTCATTACTTTCTAAAAAGTTAAAATTAAGCAAAACACGTTTACTCATTATTGATGATAACCAGCTTCGTTATAATCAGATTATTGAGCTATTTGACTCCAAAAATCATCAAGTTCAGGCAACATTGCTAGATGATTTAAATAGCTTTGAAAAGCAATTAAATACTGGCTGGGATATTGTCATTTTTGGACGAGCTTATGATTTAAAAATTGAACAAGTATTGTCCCTCATTCAAGCATCAAGTCAGCCTAATTTGCCTGTTTTATTACTGACCCCTGATCAATATAGCGCTAATGATTACCTAAGCTACATACATAAAGGTGTCTATGAAATTATTGACCTCAAAGTGCCAGAGCATTTATATATTGCAATTGCTAGAGCATTATCCTACAGCCGCCTGCAACAAAATGAACAACGTTTGCTGGAAGAACTAGATTCTGCACATTTACATGTTCAGTCCAAAATAAAAGAAAGTAATAAAGCTGTTGCTACGCTTCAAGAAGGGATTCATACCAAGGTCAATTTAGAATATTTAGAAATTTTTGGTTTAAAAAGTGAAAATGAGATAATTGGATTGCCGATTCTAGATATTTTACAGCCGACAGATCTAAATCATTTTAAACAAAAATTCAAACGCGTTTCTCAAGGTATATTTGATCAATCAAGTTTTGATATTATCTCCAGAAATCCAGTTATAACACTTTCAAATCCATTAAAAGTTGAGTTTTTACCTTGCGATGATGAAGACGCAGTGCAACTCACTATTGAGTGTGAAGAAAATAATATTTCCACCACGCCTCAAACTTCTATCCCCTCTCAAACTATAGAATCAGAAAAATTTTCTGCGACGACGAATGCGTTTAATGCCATTAATCGCCAGCTAAATAAACATCCTGCTGATGCCAACGCATTAATCGTGATCACTCTTTCGAGCTGTCCAGACGATGTGTTTAAGAACACGCTAGAAACGAGCAAAACCTATTTTTCAAATATTTATGGATTTATAAAAGAACAGGTCAATGTTTCTGTTTTTAAGATTAATCCAGTGTTATACGTAGCCTTATTTCAGGCAGAATCTGATCAAGTCTTAAAATCTCAATTAATTAGTCTAAAATCTTTAGAAAAACCTCAATTATTGAATGTTGGAAGTTCTACACTTGCTCTCCATTTACATTTAGGCTATCTGGTTTTAAATCAGCCAAATATTAAAGATGAAAAAAGTTTTGATGATTTGTTGGAACAGGCGTTCGCTCAACGTTTGCCAAATATGGAACAAAACTTGTCTCAACGTGACCTTGGTCAGGTAACAGCTCTAAAAGAACTCAGTATTAGCACGGACAATATTCCTAAACTACAACAATCAATTCTTCAAACACTTCATCAAAAGCTAGATGTGGGTGATATTCATTTAAAATATCAGCAGCTTTATGATAAACAGGATAGTAATCTTTATACTTATGAAGTAACCAGTGGTTTTATTTACGATAACAGCTGGCAAGACATCAATCAGTTACCAGATTTACGGGATGATCCTGAACTTTCCATCAAGGTTGATCGATGGGTTCTGGTTGAAGCCTGCAAGCAATTACATAATTTTTTAACACAATACCCCACCGCTAAACTCATTATTAACTTAAATCGTCACATTCTTTTAAATGATAAGCAATTGCCTGAGTTAATGAGCAAACTTTTGACTATTGTCGGTAGTCGAGCAAACGCCCCTCTAACTTTGCAATTTTCTGAAGAATCAATCAGTCAGAATTTACCTTTAGCTCAACAACAATTTTCTAAATTAAAGCAAAATGAAGTTGAAATCTCTGTGCGTGATTTTGGTATGTCAATGTATAGCGAATCTATTCTAAGTCAGATTAATCTTGATTACCTAAGCTTGCATCAGAACTTATGTAAAATGCTAAATTCAGATAAAGATCTCCCTCAACTTCAACAAAAGCTGGAAAACTTTCATAATATCAACCCTGTTGAAATTTTAGCGCGGGATTTAAATGATATGACGATGTTTGCAAATGCATGGAACATTGAAGCAAGGTATCTACAAGGAGATTATTTCCAGAAAAAACTAGATCGGTTGACGGATGTACAAGACCAATAATGAATACGAATGAGAGAATCGCCCCTCAATGGGCTATTTTCTTATGAATTCTTATAACTATTCATAATAAAAAAAAGAACCGCAATTTGCGGTTCTTTTTTCAAAGTAAAACTTAAACAATTTTACCAGTAGAAGTTCACACCAACTTTACCCACTGGTAACCATTTGTATTTATCATCGTTTGCAATTTTGTTTTCTTCATTATTTACAGCGTCTTGAGCACCAGTAGTATTACCTGTTACTGGAGCCAAGTTGTATTGAGTCAACTCAACTTTAGGATTACCTGTATAATATGCACCTACTTCAGCAAACATACCCCAGTTTTTATTAAATTTCGGTGCAAAACCAAAACCTAAATATGGTGCGATGTCGTTTTCGTAGTTCATTTTACCACGTACACCACCTTCTTGCCCTGGAACAAGCTGTTGGTAGTTTTTATTATCAATAGATAAAGTATCTCCATCACCTATACGCTTAGCAAGATCATAATCATTATCGATATAAGCTGCACCTGCTGCTACATAAACACCTTGTGCCCATGGATTAGCACTTGCACCCCACGGACGAATTTCAGCATTTAAATACGCAAGTTTATTATCCATATCTAGATCATACTTGGTACCATTTACTGAAACATCATCAGTCCAAGAGATATCACCACCATTGTAACCCAAAGCCAAACCTACATATGGGTTCGCTTGCCAAAGCAAAGCACCGCCATAACCTGTTGTACCTACTTCAGCACGAACACCCACTGGAAGAAGTTGTTTCTGATCAAATGCATAATGATCATGGACTACTGAATCATCAGCTATAGCAGTACCCGCTACAGCAGCTAAAGCACCAGCAACCGCAAGTAGTTTTAATGTTTTCATTGCTCTCTCCTCAAAAGACTTTTATAAAAATCTAAATTTTTATTTCGTAGATGTATCTTAGGAGAAAGTATAATTGGGTTTTATAAGAGAATTGATCATTTTCTGTTAAGTTTTGATACAAATGAGTTTGGTTCTTGTTTTTAAAGCAGTTATTCGTGATTTTTTATCAAGATTTTAAATATCATTTTTGAAATGAATCTTTTCTTTCTCAACATTAGTGACACTAATTAGTGTAAAATTGTGCAAATTTTTTTGGAAGGAAGAACATGACTCAGCTTTCTACAATCATTGAGCAAGCATTTGAAGATCGTGCAAATTTGAGTGCTGCAGCTTGTCCAACAGAAATTCGTGATGCTGTAGAGCAAGCGATTGCTGGTTTAGACAACGGTACATTACGTGTTGCCGAAAAAATCGATGGTGAATGGGTGGTTCATCAGTGGCTAAAAAAAGCCGTGTTATTATCTTTCAAATTGAATGATAACAAACCAATCGAATCTTGTGATTTACGTTTCTATGACAAAGTAGATACGAAGCATGCAGGCTGGACTGAAGAACAGTTTAAGGCAGCGGGAGTCCGTGTTGTACCTCCTGCTGTTGCTCGTCGTGGTAGTTTTCAGGCGAAAAATGTCGTGTTGATGCCCTCTTACGTCAACATCGGTGCTTATGTAGATGAAGGCACCATGGTAGATACATGGGCAACTGTAGGTTCATGTGCTCAGATTGGTAAAAATGTTCACTTGTCTGGTGGTGTAGGGATTGGTGGTGTACTTGAGCCTTTACAAGCAAATCCAACCATTATCGAAGACAATTGTTTCATCGGTGCACGTTCTGAAATCGTTGAAGGTGTGATTGTTGAAGAAGGTTCTGTGATTTCAATGGGTGTATTCATTGGCCAATCAACCAAAATCTTTGATCGTGAAACTGGCGAAATTCATTATGGCCGTGTACCAGCTGGTTCAGTGGTCGTTGCGGGTAGCCTTCCATCAAAATGCGGTACTTATAGCCTTTATGCTGCGGTAATCGTCAAAAAAGTGGATGCCAAAACTCGTGCTAAAACTAGTTTGAACGATTTACTTCGCGCTGACTAATTGCATTTATTTGCGGAGCTTATTGGTTCCTCATCTCTACGTTCAAATCTGATCGTAGAGATTTTTGTTTTCTAAGATGTGGTATTTCTGCAATGACTTCTCTACGTTCAACGACTATTCCTGTATCTGATCCTGCGGCGGGTCTTCGTATTACGGAAATTTTTTATTCCTTGCAAGGAGAAGCCAATACCGCAGGCTTACCTACTGTTTTTATTCGTTTAACTGGCTGCCCTTTACGCTGTACCTATTGCGATACAACTTATTCTTTTGAAGGCGGCGAACGTCAGTCACTCGAACACATCATTGAAACCGCTTTATCGTTTAAGACCCCCTATATTTGTGTCACGGGAGGTGAACCTCTTGCGCAGCCAAATTGTTTACATTTACTGACTA
This sequence comes from Acinetobacter sp. WU_MDCI_Axc73, assembly GCF_025562455.1. Taxonomy (GTDB): domain Bacteria; phylum Pseudomonadota; class Gammaproteobacteria; order Pseudomonadales; family Moraxellaceae; genus Acinetobacter. Next base: position 67,448 of record NZ_JAHPRO010000003.1, on the reverse strand, counting down.
GGTTGTCAGACTTGGGCTGTCAAGTTTCATTGGAAACCAGTGGTGCACTTGATGTATCGAAAGTTGATCCTCGTGTATCGAAAGTACTAGATTTGAAAACCCCAACGTCTGGCGAAGAAAAGCGTAACCTTTTGACTAATCTTGATTATTTAACCCAGCAAGATCAAATCAAATTTGTAATTTGCAACCGTGAAGACTATGACTGGTCAAAACAGCAAGTAGAGAATCATCAGTTGCATCAGAAAGTCAGCACCGTATGGTTTTCACCAGCATTTGCAGTAGAAAAATCTTCGGTTAAACTCCCAAAGCTTGCGCGTGATATGGCGCAATGGATTCTGGATGACCATCTCCCTGTACGTTTCCAATTGCAATTGCATAAATTGCTCTGGAATGATGAAACTGGGCGTTAATATAATTTTAGTTTGTTATTTATTTTGGAGAATATCATATGCGCCCTCGTGCCATTGTTTTATTATCAGGCGGCCTAGATTCGACGACTTGCCTAGCTTGGGCACAAGCGCGTTATGAATGTATGGCACTCAGTTTTATGTATGGACAACGTTCCACAACTGAACTTGATGCGGCTAAAGCGATTGCTCAAAATGCAGGTGTAGAACACCGTGTCATTAATATTGATTTAGGCAATCTAGGTGGTTCTGCACTCACCGATCATAATATTGATGTGCCAGATCATGAACAAGAAGGTATCCCTATCACTTATGTGCCAGCTCGTAATACCATCTTTTTATCATACGCACTAGCTGCTGCAGAAGTTTTTGGAGCTGAAGCGATTGTCATTGGAGTCAATGCGGTAGACTATTCAGGTTATCCAGACTGCCGACCAGAATATATTGAAGCATTTACAAATATGGCACGTTTGGCTACTAAAGCAGGTGTAGAAGGAAAACCTCTTACATTTGAAACACCTTTGTTACATTTATCCAAAGCGAATATTATACGTTTAGGTATTGAACATGGCGTAGACTATAGTCAAACTGTCTCCTGCTATCAGGCAGATGCTGAAGGTCGTGCATGTGGAAAATGCGATAGCTGTCGTTTACGTAAACAAGGGTTTATGGAAGCAGACATTGCAGATCCTACACGCTATATACCATAATAATCAGGTACTATTTATGAAATTATTCAACATTAAACTTATCCTTTCTTCAATTATGGCTGCTGCTGCATTTACAGCAACGGTTACTCATGCCGCGGATGAAAACAAGCTGCAACAAGCTTACAAAAGCACAAATGTTAAAGGTGCTTTAATTAACCTTTGTAAAGATGAAACGGGGAAAGGCAATAAATTGACTGCGGCTGAAGTCAATAAATATTGTACTTGTGCTGTAGACGCTGATGGTAAAATGACCAATGCACAAAAGTGGGAAGTGCAAAGTGCCATTAATGCTAAGAAAAGTCCAAGTTCTTTAGCCTTTGTACAACAGCAAAATAAAGATCTTCAGGCTTGTTTTGGCCCGCAATTGACTGGCAAGTTGAAAGGTTTGACTGAAGAAGCGATGAAATCTGCTCAAAGCAAAAAATAAGCAGAAAAGATCAATTTAAAATGAGCCACTTTATGTGGCTTGTTTTTTCTGGAGAGAAAATACATGAGCAACGACAATATTTCATTACCTAATCAAATTTTTCCTACAACTCACGGTGAAATTAATTTAGCGGACAATTCGAGTGAATGGTTAATTATTTACTTTTATCCTAAAGATTCAACACCGGGTTGTACCACTCAAGCCGTTGGGTTTTCATACCTAAAAGATCAATTTGATGCTCTTGGTGCAACAATTATTGGTGTATCGCGTGACTCAGTCAAAGCACATCAAAATTTTACTGAAAAACAATCTTTATCCATTGATTTAATTAGTGATAAAGACGAAATTCTTTGTCAGCTTTTTGATGTAATTAAAGAAAAAAATATGTATGGTAAAAAAGTCATGGGCATTGAACGTTCAACTTTTATTTTCCATAACAAACAACTGGTTAAAAGTTATCGTAAAGTCAAAGCCGCAGGACATGCCGAACAAGTTCTGGAAGATTTAAAATCTCTTCAACAAAATAACTAAATTTTGAAAAATGTAGCTTTTTGATTGCTCATAAGCTACATCTAAATTTTTATAATGAGCAATTAACGTTTTACTTTCCAATCAACATCCATCTAGATTTTTATTTTTTTCAGCTCCTCTGTCTGTTGTTTCTTTTATAGCGAAATCAGTTCGATCGATCGTTGTTGGAGATATCATATTTATTAACTTTTAATTGTTCGTAACAGGTTTAATATGCCATCCAAGTAGATGCTTGCTTTTGCGCACTTTTCAATCTAAGCTCAGACTCGCATGTACAATATTCAATTTGGCATCGACCATAGCACCACGCGCTGAATCGATATGAAATCTGACATTAGTTGCTGGAGTTAATACTCAATTTTCCGCACGGACTTGGTTCATTGATACTACAATCAATGCACCAATCCATAAAATTTTTGCAAATTTCTGATTTGCAATGACAATTATCATAAACTCCCAGATAACAAAAGAGACTTTTGTTTAATCTTCAAACCAAATTCGACTTGTCATTTAATACAAACTTATTTTGTAATTGTCGATAGATTGAAGTTTTCTGAAAACGCTCTAAAAAATGAATAGTTCCCTGAGGAAATGCCTGTTTTTGGATTTCACCACGATAATAGGCTTCTCGGATTGGAGTTGCAGACATCGAATCTTTTAAACTGTCCAACTCCACCATAGTCCATTCAGGAAAAAGCTTCAAATAATAGGAAGATTCATCTTTAAAATGTCCGATTAAACCAATTTTTGCATAAGGCGGTGTGATTTGATTGACCAGTGTTTTGACTTGATTGACCCATTTTTGATCATCATAGACATCAATGACGTGTACAAAGTGGATTCGCTTCTGCGTGTGTTCAGAAAAATTAGATAAAATCATTTGCTCCCTTTCTGCTGCCAAAAAAGGATTTTTTATATTACGCTCAGGCTGCGCTGATCCTAAAGCCAATATAACGTTTTGACTTTGTTGAAGGGCTATTTCTACCGTTTGCAAATGTGCAAGGTGAAAAGGCTGAAAACGTCCAATAAAAACGAGATAATCAAATACGTACATAAACCAACTTAATTTTTTATGAACTCACCAGTAGTCATTTATAATCAAATTTACGACATAATGGCAGACATAAACCCAAGATTGAAAGCAAGGATAGTACGATGACACTTCGCTGTATTCAACAACCCCATCAACATTTAAATGCAAAACTTGAAAATGGCATCTTGACTTTAGCTATTCATCGCCCTGAAGCAAAAAATGCATTATATGGTGAATTGTATTTATGGATTGCACAGGCACTAGATGAAGCAGATCAATCCAGTCAAGTTCGCGTGGTGATCTTGCGTGGTGCAGATGCAGACTTTTCTGCGGGTAATGACATGAAAGACTTTATGTCATTTATTCAAAAACCTTATCAAGGCAAAGCTGGAGATCAACCTCCTTTTGTTTTGCTTAAATGTGCGGCGAAACTTTCTAAACCGCTTATTGTTGCTGTTAAAGGCGTTGCGATTGGGATTGGTGTCACGATTTTACTGCATGCTGATATTGTCTATGCAGATAACACTGCTTTATTTCAGATTCCATTTGTCAGTCTTGGTTTGTCACCAGAAGGGGCTGCAAGTCGTTTATTAGTAAAACAAGCAGGTTATCACCGTGCCGCAGAACTTTTGTTTACGGCCAAAAAATTTAACGCAGCGATTGCAGAAAAAGCAGGTCTAGTTAATCAAATCAATGACGATGTATACGGATTAGCTGAACAAACTGCCCAGCAATTGGCTGTGTTGCCACTTGCATCGATCCGACAATCTAAAGCTCTCATGAAGCATGATCTTGATGAAATTGTACAATGTGTTGATGATGAAGCCGAGATTTTTATGCAGCGGGTACGCTCGCCTGAAATGAAAGAGGCCGTTCAAGCCTTTATGGAAAAACGTAAACCTGATTTTTCCCAATTTGGATAAAATCAATACATTAAAAACCCTGAGATTAGATGTCTACGTTGATAAACCAATGATTAAAATGCACATTAATCTCAGGAATACACTTTTTTACTTAGATAAAATGATTGAATGTTATTCTCACTCTTTATCTTCATGACGAAATAATTGAATAGTTATGGCAAATTCAGAAAATCTTCCAAAAAGTTCTCAGCAAGCTTCAGATAAAAAACGTTATTTTGAGCCTGCACCTCAAGATATTGATGTTGAAAATTTTCGCAAAGTAATCGAAAGTCGTCGTTCCGTACGCAAATTCACGGATAAAACTATTCCCTCTGAAGTACTCGATGCTTGTTTAGACTTGGCGCTCCTTGCACCAAACTCGTCCAACTTACAACCTTGGACATTTTATGTCGTCCATAATCCTATTAAGAAAAAACAGTTGATTAAGGCTTGTCTAGGACAATTGGCTGCAAAAACAGCTTCTGAACTCATTGTTTGTGTAGCGAGAACAGATCGAGTTGATGAAATGGCAAAAAAGAATATTTCTGAGTTTCCATTTCCTGAAGCTCCTGAAACAGTTAAAAAGTACTACCGCTTTATCCCTTATAATTACAAAACAGGTTATTTCAATGCACTTGGCAACTTTAAAAAAGTTGCATTTAAAGTAGCACGTAGTTTAGATAAGCAACTTCCTGTCACCGCATTTAATCCTGCCGATGCCAAACTTTGGGCAACCAAAAGTACAGCTCTAGCGTGCGAAAATCTAGTACTTGCATTGCGTGCTTATGGTTTCGACAGTTGTATGATGGAAGGTTTTGATGAACCAATGGTACGTAAAATCTTAAAACTGAATGATCAGCAATTCCCGATTATGGTGATTGGTGCAGGCGAACGTGCTCAAGACGGTGTATTTTTTCCCCAGTATCGTTTCGATCGTAAATTATTTATTCAAAAAGTTTAATTATTGAATATCTAAAATCTGAATAAATTCAAAAGCAGGCTCTTCGTAAGGATGGCTTGCTTTTAATGCTGTTGCAACGGTACTGGCTTTTTCTTCTGAAACAATGGTTTCTACGCGCCATTCTTCAAGCTGTTCCAATTCATGCAATTTTCCTAAAAATGGATTTGCACCGCAGACTGGCTTAAACTGTCCGACTCCTTTCACTTGCCATGCACAGTGTTCATAGTTGCCTATTCCACCTGCTCCAGCTTCAAAGATAGCTTGTTTCGTTACTTCAAGATGAGATTCAGGCACATAGTAGATAAGTTTTAGCATAATCCGATATAAGATGAACACATTAGATTTATCTTAAACGATTTGGTTTCAGGATTAATCGTTATGATTGTAAAACAATATAATTTCCTAAAATCCATAGCAATTCAGCAGTAATGACTACGCCAAACCACATCCAACCTTCACGTTTTCGAGCAAGTATTAGTTTATTTTTTTTCATATTTATACTCCAAGCTGATTTAATTTTGCTTGTATAAAATAAAAGCAAAACATATACCAATTTAGAGTCAGTTAAATTTTAAAAAACGTGCATCAATTGTATTCCTGCTAGAGGATGTTTGAAGGCTAATATTTCTAAGGTCTGTGCTTTTCGTCTTATGAGAATTGGAACAGCTTTTTTAATCATGGTAGACCCAATAAAAAAACCATCTTTGATTGAGTCAATCAAAGATGGTAATGTTTAATTGCTAAATATATTAACCAGTAAACTTACGGGCATTACGGAACATACGTAACCATGCACCATCTTCAGTCCAGTCTTCAGGTTTCCATGAGTGTTGTAAAGCACGGAAATTACGTTCAGGATGCGGCATCATAATCGTAGCACGACCATCTCTAGATGTAACACCCGTGATTGCTTCTGGTGAACCATTTGGATTCAATGGGTAATGTTGCGTCGGCTGACCTAAACTATCCACATAACGTAAAGTCACTTGATCATTGCTATTTAAGCTCGCCAAATGCTCATTACTCGCAACCACACGTCCTTCACCATGTGCGACTGCAATTGGCAAAATAGAACCTTGCATATCTTGAAGCAATACAGAAACCGATTTTTCAACACGCACATTCACTGCACGTGCTTCAAAAACTTCTGATACGTTACGATGGAAACGCGGCCAATTTTCTGCACCTGGAATAAGTGGAGCAAGTTGAGACAACATTTGACAACCATTACAAATCCCTAAACTAAAAGTATTGTCACGGTTAAAGAAGTTTTCAAACTGATCACGTAATTTTGGATTAAACAGTACTGATTTTGCCCAGCCACCACCTGCACCAAGCACATCACCATAAGAGAATCCACCGCAAGCGACCAAACCTTCAAAGTCTTGTAGATTGACACGACCAGCCAGTAAATCACTCATGTGAACGTCAACTGTATTAAAACCAACTTTGTCGAAGGCTGCTGCCATTTCCACATGACCATTAACACCCTGCTCACGTAAAATGACCATATTTGGTCGACGTGTTGCAATAAATGGCGCTTCTACAGGCTCATTGAGATCATAAGTTGCTTGTGCGATTAAACCTTTATGGTTTTTATCTGCAATCAAAGCAAACTCTTGATCTGCTGTTTCGACATTGTCACGTAAACGTTGAATTTGATGTGAAACTTCTGCCCAAGCCTGTTGTAATTCAGCACGTTCAAGTGTTAAATCATTCACGCTAAGTTGGTCAGAATCATTGACACGACCAACAAGGGTAATTGCATCTTTTAAATTTGAGCTTGCGATTTCAGCTTGTAAGTCAGTCCAATCCGTGTTTTTAATTTGTAAAACCGCACCAATTTCTTCTGCAAATAAGCTTTCAATGCTTTGTGGTTCTAAAGCAACCCCCAAGCGAGATGCAAACATCATCTCGGCCACAGTCGCCAACAAACCACCATCACCAATGTCATGATAAGCCTGAACTAAACCACGATTATTCCAGTTTTGTACCAGATTAAAGAAATCTTTTAAATCTTCAAAACTGTCTACATCTGGCGTAATCGTACCAATGGCTTTATACACTTGGGTCAAAATCGATGCACCAATACGGAATTGACCTTTTGACAAATCAATACGTACCAGTACAGAACCATCAATATTTTTAAGCTCAGGTGTTAAAGTTTTACGTACATCGCTTACTGGTGCAAATGCCGTAATCACCCCAGACATTGGCGAAGTAACAGCTTTCTCGATACCCTCATCATTCCACGTAGTACGCATCGAAAGCGAGTCTTTACCCACTGGAATAGCGATATCCAACGCTGGACACATTTCCATACCAATGGCTTTAACACCTTCAAACAAGGCTTGATCTTCACCTTTTTGACCTGCTGCTGCCATCCAGTTTGCAGAAAGCTTGATATCACCCAACTGTTCAATATTAGCAGAAGCGATGTTGGTCAATGCCTCAGCAACAGCCAAACGAGCAGAAGCAGCAGGGTTTAAAAGTGCAACTGGAGGACGTTCACCCATTGCCATTGCTTCGCCTGTATAACCTTGCAAGCTGGTTGTAGTCACCGCAGCATCCGCTACTGGAACCTGCCAAGGTCCAACCATTTGATCACGAGCCACCATCCCTGTAATTGAACGGTCACCGATCGTGATGAGGAATGATTTAGAGGCTACAGTTGGATTCTTCAGAACACGGAAAATCGCATCTTTTAGATCAATTTTTGAGGTATCAAACTCAGTGCCCTGACGTTCAATTGTTTCATATGAACGTTGCATACGTGGTGTGCCACCAAGCATGACCTGCATTGGCATATCAACCGCTTTATTGTCAAATAATGGGTCTTCAACCGTTAAATGACGTGCTTCAGTCGCTTCACCCAATACGGCAAATGGACAACGTTCACGCGCACAGATTTCTTCAAATAATTCTAAGGATTCTGGACGAATCGCGAGTACATAACGTTCTTGTGCTTCGTTTGACCAGATTTCCATTGGGCTCATGCCACGCTCAAGCGACGGAATTTTACGCAGATTTAAAATTGCGCCCAATTCATGGTCATTCACCAATTCTGGCATCGCATTGGATAAACCACCTGCCCCAACATCATGCACAGAAACAATTGGGTTAAAGTCTTCCATGCGCCAGCAAGTATCAATCACTTCCTGACAACGGCGTTCCATCTCAGGGTTTTCACGCTGCACCGAAGCAAAGTCCAGATTTTCACCCATGGTACCGCTATCAACGGAAGATGCAGCACCACCACCTAAACCGATCAACATGGCTGGGCCACCCAGCACAATCAGCAAATCACCTGGTTGAATCGCATCTTTTTCGACATGGTCAGGGCGGATATTCCCATAACCACCTGCGATCATAATCGGCTTGTGGAAACCTTTCACTTCACCATTGACGTTTTGTTCAAAGGTACGGAAATAACCATTTAAGTTTGGACGGCCAAATTCGTTGTTAAACGCAGCTCCACCCAATGGACCATCAATCATAATTTGTAATGGTGATGCCATGCGTGAAGGTTTGCCGTAGTTTTCTTCCCAAGGTTGTTCAAAGCCTGGAATATTTAAATTGGAAACGGTAAAACCGGTCAACCCTGCTTTGGGTTTACCACCACGACCTGTTGCGCCTTCATCACGAATCTCACCGCCTGAACCGGTTGCCGCACCAGCAAATGGTGAAATTGCTGTTGGATGGTTATGGGTTTCCACCTTCATTAAAATGTGAGCAGCTTGGCTCTTATACTTATAAACAAAGTGCCCAGTTTCATTGTCTTTTTTTGGATAAAAACGCTGAGTGTCATAACCTACAATCACAGAAGCATTGTCTTTGTATGCCGACAATACTTCATTTGGTGATTCTTTATAGGTATTTTTGATCATCTGAAACAATGATAAGGGTTGTTTTTCACCATCAATGGTCCATTCTGATCCAAAGATTTTATGACGACAATGTTCAGAGTTTGCCTGTGCAAACATCATCAGTTCGATATCGTTTGGATTACGGCCCAAGTCAGTAAAGGCTTGAGTTAAATAATCAATTTCTTGTTCAGATAAGGCAAAACCAAATTCATTATTGGCTTTGACAAGCGCTTGTTTTCCCTCACCTAAAATATCAATTGAATTTAAGGGTTTTGGTGCTGTTTCTAAAAATAAACGGTGAGCATCTTCGATCTGGCTGAAAACTGTTTCAGTCATACGGTCATGCAAGGCCTGTTTAACCTCATTACTCAGTTCAGAGACACCTTTTAAAGTATATAAAATACCGCGTTCAAGACGATGCACAGGCGTATTACAGTTTTTAAAAATATCTGTCGCTTTAGATGACCACGGAGAAATGGTTCCTATGCGCGGAGTGACCAAAACTTGAAGTTCATCATTGGCCACTTGGCGCAATTCAAACGATGTACCGTCATTTAAAAGTTGCAATGCAGATTGATGCTGCTGCTCGTCGAGCGCTTGATCAAACAGGTAAACCCATTGGCTGTCAAAGGTTTGGACAGAACTGATTGACGATAAACGTGTTAATAGTTGAGCTTTCTTGAATGAAGAATGTGCTGGTGCACCGGCCACGATAAACATGTTGATTTTGGCTCCACGGGCAAGTCTTTTGAACAATGCCGCAATGTGACTTTTTAGAGAGAGCGCATATTCTACTGTGAAAAGGCAAAATCAGCTAGATGGAGAGCACGGATTTCTCTCAGCTTATTCAATAATTAGCCCAATTTATATCTTTGTTCTTGATCCGATGAGATCAGACATAAGACTAAACTGAATAAAAATAAACCGTTTTAGCACATTGAAATAGGTTTTTTTAGATGTATCCAAATGTGACACTTACCACCAGTCAGAGCACATAAATCTCAATTTATGCACAAGCCCCGTTGAAGATGGTTTGTAAATAAACATTGTTTAACTCTTTAAAAAACAGAATATTAGAAGTTTTAACTACAAGTTACGCCATCGATGCTCACTATTTTTTTTGCATTCATCATCACCACAGAATCAGCAATATTTCCAATGATTCGATTTAGTGATTGAGTCGATGCCGCTACAATGTTATTCATATTTCTACGTTCACCCTCAATAGGCACAGTAAAACGAGTTCTACAACTGATTGAACGCTTTTGTAAAGCAGTTTGAGTTGTAGCAGATGTCTCCATGGCCAACGGAATATCTGGTTTAATAATCCATGTCACCATGACATTTATATAGTGATCATGCACACGTGTAAGTTGATGATTTGCAGAATCCTCAATCACATCAAAATTTGAAAAATCAGTCGCAATTCGGTACGACACCTGACCAGTGGACATACCACTATTATATCGATCGACCGCACCCAATTTTTGCTGTAATCCTGCCGATAAACCATCTCTTAATTGAGTACTTAAAGTCGAGGTCCAACGGTCATTGTCCAGCACTTTAGATTTTCCTTGATGATCTTGCAACACAATAGACGCCCGATCTAAGCGATCAGGCAATCCAACAGGCATCACTTCAATGACTCGCACCCCCGAATTTATAATCGGAGTTCCTTTAGCCTGCAACGTGTAATAGTTGGGTGTTGGCGAGCTTGAGCAGGCGCTCAGAAACACTCCTGCCAAGATAACGCCCCCCAATCTGAAATTATTCTTATTTTTCATTTCGATCTACCTCAGGAGTTTTACCACGAATTAACGACTCTGGATGTTGTTCAATATAATCTGACATCAATTGTAGAGATGCTGCTGCACGAGTCATTTGCTGCAACGCACGACGAACATCTTGTTGCATTGGTGCATCGCTTGAAAGAATAGATTGGGCCGAATGTAAAGTCCCACGTACATCATTCAAGGTAGATTGTAGCTCTGGTGCCACTTTGCCATCTAATTGTTGTACCAGTTGATTGGTTGAATTAATGGCATTATTCATATTCCCCAGTGTTTTTCGCATATCCTGACCAATTTCTACCAGTGGGAATTTAGTCAATTTATCTGCGATCTGAGAAACCTGTGCCTGTAATCCTTTTAATTCAGATGGCATGGTTGGGACTTCAAGGCGACCACTTGGCAATACTTTTATGGATGCAGGCTTGGCTTTAGGGAACAGATCGAAAGCAATATAATTTTGACCTGTAATTAAATTGCCTGTTCGCATTTGTGCTCGCCAACCATTTTGAACAAAGCGTTTAAAAATATCTGCATTAGGATCCATGTCCTGACCATGCGCTAAACGAGATGGATAAACCACTCCCTCAGCACGCATACGCACATGCGTATAATTGTGATCAAACTCAGCATTAATCGCTTTAATTTCCCCAACATCAATGCCCATAAAGTCAATTGGAGCACCTGTACTTAAGCCACGTAATGACTGGTCAAAGTACATAACAACATTAATCGCTTTACCATCAGGATCTTTTAAAGCCTCCGTTTTAGAGTCCCATAGATTAAAGTGACTGGAATCCTGAGCAATCGGCGCATCAGAATTATCTGGGTATCCAAATGCAATACCACCCGCTACGATACTTGCCAAAGACTGTGTGTCCAGACTAAATCCAGATGCATTTAAACTAACATCAACTCCACTTGCCTGCCAGAAACGTGCATCTTGCGTGACAAATTTGTCATAAGGTGAACGAATAAAAGTTTGTAGCTCAACATGCTGACCATCTTTAGCCAAATTATATGCAGTAATTTGACCAACATTGATTCGTCGGTAATAAATAGGAGATCCAATATCTAACGATCCCAAATCTTTTGCTTTCAAGAAATATTTTTTACCTGGTACATCGGAAGTCACGACAGGTGGGACTTCCAATCCATTAAACTCTTCTTTTTTTTCCTTTGCTTTTCCGCCATCGACTCCAATATATGAGCCAGAAAACAAGGTGTCTATGCCTGAAATACCACTGGTTCCTACTCTAGGGCGAACTACCCAAAATCGTGAATCTTTTGCTGCAAAATTACTTGCATCTTTACGCAGTTCGATTTTGGCAATAATACGTGAGCGATCATCCGACAGTACAATTTCACGAACCAATCCAATATCTACTTGCCGATATTTAACAGTCGTTTTACCAGCCACCAGCCCTTCAGCCGTTCGAAATGAAACATAAATCGTCGGCCCAATTGCAAGAATAGATTTGATTGCCAAAGAAAGCGCAATTAATAAGGCAATAAACGGAATCAACCAAATCAGTGCAGGTCGCCACTTGCCCTTCTTTTTCTGAGGCTGTGGCACACTTGGCTCAGTCTGATGATTCGTTTGACTGAGATCAACTTCTGTAGGGCTATTCGTTGTATTATTTTCCGTCATCATTCATGTTCTTTTTAACGAGGCTGAAAAAAATCATTTTTAGATGGCAAATGATTGTCCTGATTCATCATGCTGTTTTTTGAAGCGTTGGTTGAGATATTTAGTCGCTGTTGGGATAAATAATAATTATCCCAAATAATACGTGGATCAAAACTCATTGAAGCAAACATAGTCAATACCACCACTGCACCAAAAGCCACAGCACCAGGTCCTGCCAAAATCGTTGCCAATGATTGAATTTGTATCAGCGCGGTGAGTAAAGCCACAACAAATACATCAATCATGGACCAGCGCCCCACAAACTCAACAATACGGTATAACACGCTGCAATGTGAAGGTAATATAGTCCATTGCGCAGAAGATTGCATTCGCACGACAAAAACCAGAAAGTATAAAATGAGCAGCTTCACCATGGGAATAAAAATACTGGCTGTAAAAATCACGGCTGCCACAAAGTAATCACCGCTTTGCCAGAAATAAATTACTCCACTCATAATAGTATCTTGCTGATGTCCCAATAATGAATCGGTAATCGTCATGGGCAATACATTTGCTGGAATATATAAAATAGTTGCAGCAATCACCAATGCCAGAGTGCGGCTTTGACTATGGTCTTTGCGTATATGCAAGACACTACCACATCTGCTGCAATATTGAGTTTGATCCGTGTGGTGACTTTGTGGATTAACCAGACCACAACAATGACATGCTACTAATCCGAGATCGACCGCTCTTGGAATCATTTGATGAATACGAGCATCATCATCGGCCACATAGCTTGTTCGATACACTTGTTCCCCAATGTGTTTAATTTTTTTCATGGCTGGCACCGATCAACTTCATCCCAGATATCTTGGACTTTAACGGAAGCTATATAGACCAATAACACGCTCAATATTGCAAATCCCCATAAAGCAATCCCTGGAATCACCACTACCATACCTATTAATTTTACCAAAGTGACCAGTACACCAATTAAAAAAACTTCGACCATACCCCATGTTCGAAATACATAGATTATTCTTAAAGCAGGGATCAAGTATTTTGGTCTGGTTTTAAAAATGCTGACCGATGCAAAGATATAAGCCAGTAACAATAAATCCGTAAGTGGAACAATAAATGTCGTGATTAAAATAAGCAGTCCGACAAAAGCTCGATCAATATGAAACATCATCATGGCTGCACCCAACAATGTGGTTTGCGAAATATTGCCATTGAGTTCAACACTCACGATGGGAAAACTATTGGCGACGATAAAAATAATTAATGCAGTCACCACCAGCGCCAATAGAGTATTAAATGGTTTAACTTGCCGATAAAGTTGCGCGCCACAACAACTACAATACGCGCGCTCACCTCTTGCGAGTTTTACTTTCTGATAAATTGCATCACACTCTTCACAACAACATAAGTTGCGCCGAGACAAATCAGGAGATGAATTTGAACAACCCTGATCTAACCCAGTCAAAAATGAATCCCGCGCTGGAGGTTGGCTCATAACGTATCAAAACTCTTTTATTGTTAATTTTTTCGATAATAAAACTGTGTTTCAACCAATAAACCACGTACCAACAGATGAGAAAACTTCAATTTTTTCCTAAGTCAGAGCAGCCAATCAGCTTTGATATGATCATTTTTAAATGCTCAAGACCGTATAACAAGTCGACCTCATCCTCATTTTATATATCATCATCAATGCGCAAGCAATTATAGATCTGTTTCAGGCTACATTGAATTTTGTTATTTTGAAAAAGCCAAAAAACCTTGGTAATTTAGAATTTGAGTAAATCGTGTGACATGATCAAATTTAGCCTGTTCAAGTAATTCAAAAGTTTGCTCATCCGTCAACGCGTAGAAATCATCTGTAAGCCGTTTTAGCATTGCAGTGGTTTGAGCTTGTGTCAGTCCATTACTTTCACAGATATTTTTTAAAGCACATTGTTGGTGTTCTGAAGATATTTCAGTTAAATCAAAAGTAATAAAAAATCCTCCTGTTTTAAGCCGCTTTTGAATGGCTTGTAAAAATTTCAACTTTTGAGTGAATCCAACGAAATGCGTCACTAAAATACAAAGTGCTGCATCAAAACTCTGCATATTTTCTAATTCATATACATCACCCAAGTGGAAATCAACACGATGTTCAACATTCAAATCTTGGAGAGAAGTGCGCGCTTTATCTAACATGGCAGCGGATAAATCAGTTGCGGTAAAATGCCAATTGGGGAAAGCTTGTAATAAATAACCAAGCTCATAACCCGTTCCACAACCGACTACTAAAATATGCGCAGACTCAGGTAAATAAGTTTTTAACAATGCTTGTATTTGTTGATGAACCAGCTCATAGCCTGGGATTAATTTACGAATATGTTGATCGTATCTCTCTACCACTTGCTGTGAATTAAAATCTTTTGCCATAATTATTTATCCACTTTTTATATATCAATTACTTACACACATATTAACTTCATCTTTATTTTTATTTCACAATGAGAGAGAAGATAAAGACGATCTAAACTGTTATGAACAATCTAATCTATGCTAAACATGATGTCTGGTGATAATGGCTTGACTCAAAAGCTGATAGATTTCTTTCAAATCAGGACGATTAGCCTGTTCGAGTAAATGTTGATGCATTTGCAAAATATTATGATCTTCTCGAAGCGCAGGCCCTGTTTGAACTTGAACGGGCGCATACTGTGTCGCTTTTTTTGCTGTTTCCAACATTAAAGGGTAAAGCAATGAAAAATCAACCTGTTGCTGATCTACAACTTGCTTGGCCATATCGTAGCAATAATTACTAAAGTTACAGGCAAATACCGCAGCCAAATGTAAACTTAAACGCTGAGATGATGAATAATGATAAACTTGTTTACTTAGGCTATTTGCTAATTGATTTAAAATTTCTAGCGCCTGTTGTTGTGTTGCCTCTATAAACAAAGGCGTTTCAGCCCAATCAATTTCACGCTCAAAACTAAATGTTTGCAACGGGTAAAAGACCCCTGCATTGGTATGGATATCTGATAATACGCTGAGGTCAGTACTTCCTGAAGTATGCACAATTAAAACGTCAGGCAACTGTAAATGAATCTCATGAATCACAGATGCAATAGCCTGATCACTAACGGCAAGAATGAGTAAATCTATTTTAGAATTAAATTGTTTTATATCATCTATTGCTTGTGCTGCAACCTGAAGGGCAAGCTTTGTTGCGTGCCACAGATCACGACTCATGATTTGCACAATTTGATGCTGGGATGCAAATGTTTTGGCTAAATGTGTTGCCACTTTGCCTGAACCCACAAAACTAATCCGCATATCTCAACTCATTGATCACAATAGGCTTAAGCATGCCAATAAACAAAGGACGAATCAATCGCCCTTTATCTGTAGCACTAGAAACTTGTGTTATTACAGAAACACGCCAATCAAGAAATAGTAAAACGAAGCATTTGTATTGAACATATCAATATCAAATGAAAGGCATTTAAAATACTAAATGAACATGATCGAAATAGGCGTAAACGAATGGGTTACGCCTAAAGCTGATTGCTGAAACTTACAACGCGGAGTTGATCAAAATGTTGTTTGCAAGGAATCTAATAAAAAACTCGGCTATGATTTTACCGAGTTTTTTTTAAGATCGTTTAAAATTTAAAGCAAGAACGTTTGTACTACTTTTCCAGTCAAAGTTTGGTTTAAAAGAGGTGTATTTTTACCACTCGATAGAATACTTTGCTTAGTCACTGTCCACTCTAAATCAGGATCAACTAATACCCAGCCTTTTTCAGCCTGCCAACGTTCAAACATGTTAGCCACTTGTGCAGGTGCTATAGTCACTTTTTCTACCCACTCAAGTGGCTCAAACAATCCTTCTTTGACCAATTGAACACCCAAAGCCACATAAGTATCAAAAGCACTAATCCCCGGTAATGTTTCTGCAAATGGCATCATTTTCGCTGAACTACTCAAAGGTTCATGATGCGTACAAATCGCATCAATCACCCCAGCTTTTAGAGCTTGACGTAATTGCTGCTTGTCTTGTTCAGAACGCAAAGGCGGACGTACATGAGCCAATGAATTAAAACCATCAATTAAGGATTCAGTTAAATGTAACTGATGCATGGCAACATCAGCAGTTACAGGTAAGCCTTTAGCTTTAGCTGCCTCAATCAACTCAATGGATTGTCCAGAAGAAATAAGACCAAAATGTGCACGAACACCTGTGGCTTCAATCATGATGAGGTATTTCGCAATCGCAATGGTTTCTGCAATTGCAGGAATCATTGGCAAACCTTGACGTGAAGCGATAAAACCTTCATGGACGCAGCCATCTTTGGCGATTTGTGCTTCTTCTGGATAAAACACCACGGTTAAGCCCAAACCTGCAGCATATTCCAACGTTCGAATGACTACATCATCATCTTCAAAAGAAGCATTGGCATTTGAAACGGCAGTACAGCCACCCTTTTTGAGTGCTGCCATATTCGCAGGTTGTTTACCCATTAAGCCTTGAGTTTGCGCGCCGATAATATGTAAATGAAACTGTCCATCTGTCCATGCTTTCTCAATCAAGCCATGAATCAAAGCACCATTGTCCTGCACAATCGGTTTCGAATCTGGCGGCGTAATCACATGTAAAATACCATTTTCACGTGCAGCCTTACCTTCAGACTTCAAAGTGCCATGTTGCTGCTGACCCGGCTCACGCACTCGTGCGCACAAATCAACCATCGTCGGCATTAACCATCTACCCTGCGCATCAATCGTTTCATCAATGTGATTTAAAGATTCGACTCTTTTTCCATCTTGTAGATAAATGGTCGTCACGCGGTCAATCTTTTCTATTGGATCAAGTAATCGGACATTTTCAAGTTTGATATTACTCATGATTGTGATCCTTTATACCGCGATTGCTTCAATTAAACCTTGATTCTGGAGTTGACCTTGCATGGCCAGTGCCAGTACAGCCATTCGCACTGCAATTCCATTAGTGACTTGATGTAAAATCACTGAACGTGGGCCATCTGCAATGCTTGAGTCAATTTCAACACCACGATTCATCGGACCCGGATGCATCACAATACAGTCAGCTTTTGCCAAAGCTAAACGTTCCTGATTTAACCCATACATACGATAAAATTCTGCTTGAGAAGATAGCGCAGGTGAATCAATCCGTTCGTTTTGAATACGCAGTGCAATAATCACATCACAGTCTTTGACGCCTTCATCCATTTTATTAAATAGGCGTACATGATCACCATATTCACTAAAACCAACTGGCAATAAAGTGTTTGGAGCAATGACACGAATATCTTTACAGCCCAATGTTTGTAATGCCGCCACATCAGAACGTGCCACACGCGAATGCTTAATGTCACCAATAATTGCAACGCTGAGTTCTTCAAAGGATTTTTTTGTGTCACGGCGAATGGTCAGCATATCTAGCATGGCTTGCGTTGGATGTGCATGACGACCATCCCCAGCATTGATAATGGCCACATTTGGACAAACATCTTTAGCAATAAAATGTGCAGCACCTGAAGATGAATGACGCACCACAAAAATATCTGCCGCCATCGCCTCTAAGTTCCAGAGTGTATCTCGCAAGGTTTCACCTTTAGAGGTACTTGAACGCGCAATATCAATATTCAATACATTGGCAGACAAGCGTTTTGCTGCCGCTTCAAAAGTAGTACGGGTACGGGTAGAATTTTCAAAAAATAAATTCATCACGGTACGCCCTTCAAGTAATGGCGTCGTGATCAACTGGTTTTGATCATTTATAAAAGATTGCGCGGTATCGAGAATTTTTGTCAGTGTTTCTTTGGAAAGACCTTCGATGGTCAAAAAATGCTTTAAATTGCCCTGCTGATTGAGCTGAATCTGACTCGGTGTATGCAATGCCGCCAAGTGCATGAGAGATTCCTTAGACGTTAAGTTAACGTATTATACAGATATTTTTCTCAATCGGGCAGTTGAAGTTTTAGGCAAATGAACAAGTTTTCCCCTTGAAAATACGTTAAAATAACCGATTGCTTTAGCTGCTCTTGGAAAATTGAATGAATTCACCGCAACGTCTTTCTACATATTGGGTTACCTGTGCAGATGGACTGGAAACCTTATTGCAACAAGAATTACAAGGTTTAGGCATCGATCAGACTGAACGCTTTGCAGGTCGTCTCATTTTTCAAGGATCTTTAGAACAAGCTTACCTAGTTTGTATGTGGTCACGTTTAGCATCCCGTGTACTCAAGCCAATTCATACCTACGAGATCGAATTTAGTCATGATGCTCGTGATGTCGCAGAAGAACTCTACGAAGGCGCTTTAAGCTTCGACTGGTCACTTGTTTTTGCACCACAAAGTACCTTTGCCATTCGTTTACATGTCGAACGCGACATTAAAGTGAATACACAATTTGCCACACTTAGAGCCAAAGATGGTGTGGTTGACTCCTTTATGGAAGCTGTTGGTCGCCGCCCAAGTATTGATACCAAGCAACCTGAAATTACCTTATTTGTATTGGCAGGTAAAACTGAACACACCTATTGCCTAGATTTATCAGGAGACTCATTACATAAACGTGGCTATCGTCACTATATGACTGAAGCTCCAATCAAAGAAAACCTTGCTGCGGCAATTTTGCAAAAAGCCAAACTCATCGAACTACAACCTGATCTTATCCTTGACCCAATGTGTGGTTCTGGAACCTTTATTATCGAATCTTTAATGATTCTGACTGATCGTGCTCCTGGTCTGATTCGTCGTTTTGGCTTTAATGGCTGGCATAGTCATGATCGTGAACTGTGGTTAGCAATTAAAGCAGAGGCAGCTCAACGCCATGAAGCAGCTTTAGCAAAAACATTACCCAAATTTTATGCCTATGATGCGGATTGGGAAGCAGTAAAAGCGACACGTCAAAATATTATTGCCGCAGGCTTTGAAAAACTTCTGGATCAAATTCAAATTGAAGAACGTCCTCTTGCAGACTGGCCATATTTTAATATTGAAAATCAAAAAGCCTTTGTGGTCACCAACCCACCGTATGGTGAGCGTTTAGGTGAAAAATCTTCCAACCGTGCATTGTATTTAGGCTTATCTGCATTATTGCAACAACATTTCCCTAATCAACATGCCGCAGTCATTGCTGCACAAATTGAACAGGCGGACGTACTGGCATTTAACCAACCAGAAACCTTACGTTTAATGAATGGTAAGTTGCCAATTTACATTCGTTTTGGGCAAATTAAACCGGTTATAAACAGTCAGCCATTTTTAACAAACTGGCATGCCAATCCTGTCGAAATTGAAGGCGCACAAGATTTTGCCAATCGCCTACAAAAAAATATGTCTGCCTTGAAAAAATGGGCAATCAAAGATCAAGTTTTTTGCTTGCGTTTATACGATGCCGATTTGCCTGATTTTAATGTCGCAGTTGACTTATATGGTGACCGTCTGCATGTTCAAGAATATGCTCCACCAAAAACTATTGACCCTGAAAAAGCCAAAAAGCGCTTTAATCTCGCTTTGGCTGCAATACGTGCAGTCACAGGTTTACCACGCGAAGCAATTTTTATTAAAACTCGTGCGCGTCAGGAAGGTAAAAACCAGTACACCAAACAAAGTACCGCATCTAAACGTTTTATTGTGCAAGAAGGTCAAGCCAAAATCTTGGTGAACTTAACAGATTATCTGGATACAGGTTTGTTTTTGGATCACCGTCAAATGCGTTTGCGTATTGCGCAAGAAGCACGAGGTAAACATTTTCTAAACCTGTTTAGTTATACATCCACTGCAAGTGTACATGCAGCACTTGGTGGTGCAGCCAGTACCACAAGTGTGGATTTATCCAATACTTATTTAAATTGGTCTAAAGAAAACTTTGTTTTAAATGGCTTAACCGTCGATCATGCAGATGAACAACATATGTTCTTTGCCAGTGACTGTTTTGAATGGTTAAAAGAAGGTCATGAGCAATATGATCTGATCTTTATTGATCCGCCGACATTCTCCAACTCGAAAAAGTTTTATGGAACTTTTGATATCCAACGTGACCACGTATCATTACTCAAACGTGCAATGAATCGACTAAGTTCCGAAGGTACCTTGTATTTTTCAAATAACTATCGTGGTTTTGAACTAGATGAGGAAATGGAAGCGCTGTTTGATACTCAGGAAATCACATCGGAAACCATCGGACCAGATTTTAAACGTAATCATAAAATTCACCGTGCGTGGAAAATCCAGCATTTACAGAACTAAAATCAGGTAGCGAGGATATACTTGCTTTAAGAATTAAAGCCTGTTGAAATTTCAACGGGCTTTATTTATTTATGGTAATCGTGACATCACCTTTGGCATTACCGAGCTGTGGTCCACTAAAATTAAGCTTATCCAAACGAATTTTTTCTTCATAAGGTAGTAATTCAGGGATTTGCTGTTGCAGAAAAATACTGGTTCGTGTCGGTTCTGTAATTTTCTTCTGTTCTTCATGTTCAGATAAGACACTGGCATCTAGATTATCCTGAGTCCATTGTTTGCTATGTCTTTTTGCAATATTCTGGTTTAGATTTTTTTGCTCAGATACTGGTTTTTTTGCGTCTTGTTCAACTGCTTTTACTACAGGCGGTGTTACACGTTCAAGTGAATCGCTTTCACTTCTCAATACATTCTCATTTAAAGGTGTCGCAGAAATTGTATAGCCTGAGTATCCTAAACTTCCAAGCAAAACAATCATTATAGAGAGAGCAGATCCTTGACGTTCCATCACGTGATTCTTCCTTTATTTACTCAGTTCTTCTTATTTAATTTCACGCTAACAAGATTTGATTTAAACCGCAATGCTTAGAAGAAATTTCCCGATAACCTGTCGTTTATATTTAATCCATCAGGATGTAAAAAGAGGATGTATTGACTACATCCTCTCTATAGGGCTTCAAATTCAGTTAGAAATTAACTCAGTTTTAATTTATCAAACACGAGATGACCATGATCCCCTTTGATAATAATGTTATCTCCTGCTTGAAACTCTCCACCTAGGATTTTTTGAGCGAGTGGGTTTTCAACCTGTTGCTGAATTGCACGTTTCAACGGACGTGCACCATAAATAGGATCAAAACCCGCATCAATCAGGATATCAAAGGCACTATCATCTACAGTCAATCCAATTTCACGATCTGCCAAACGTGAGCGTAAACGATCAAGTTGAATATCGGCAATACCGCGAATCTGTGATTTTTTCAGAGAGTGGAATACCACCAACTCATCAATACGATTGATAAACTCTGGACGGAAATGCTGACTTACTGCTGCCATCACTACACTACGTACTTCATCATCAGTCGCACCTTCCCCTAACTCACGTACATCTTGTGAACCGAGGTTCGAGGTCATTACAATCACGGTGTTCTTAAAATCAATCACACGACCTTGTGAATCAGTTAGACGCCCGTCATCCAAAACTTGTAGCAAGATATTAAACACATCCGGATGCGCTTTTTCGACCTCATCGAACAAGACCACACTATAAGGTTTACGACGTACCGCTTCAGTAAGTACACCACCCTCTTCATAACCCACATAACCAGGAGGTGCACCGACCAAACGACTGACTGAATGTTTTTCCATGAATTCACTCATATCGATACGAATCATGGCATCATCACTATCAAACAGGAAATTTGCCAATGCTTTGGTCAACTCTGTTTTACCCACACCTGTTGGCCCAAGGAATAGAAATGAACCACTTGGTCGATTTGGATCAGACAATCCTGCACGTGAACGGCGAACCGCATTCGATACCGCCACTACCGCTTCATCCTGACCGACAACACGGTTATGTAAAAATTCTTCCATATGCAGAAGCTTTTCACGTTCCCCTTGCAGCATTTTTGCCACAGGAATACCTGTTGCAGCACTAACCACTTCAGCAATTTCATTTTCAGTCACTTTGGTACGAATCAGTTTTGGTTCTTCGTTTTCTTCAGCAACTTCAGCTTGCTCAAGGCGTTTTTGCAATTCTGGAATAACCCCATATTGCAAACGTGCAGCTTCTGCTAAATCACCTTCACGTTGCGCTTTATCAAAGGCAATACGTGCTTGATCGAGCTCAATCTGTGCCTTTTTATCGCCTTCAACCAAGGTTTTTTCAGCTTTCCAAATCTCTTCCATATCATTGTATTCTTTCTCAATGGTCGAGATTTGTTCTTCAAGATGATTAATTTCAGCTTTACTGCCTGCATCTTCATCACGTTTTACCGCTTCAAGCTGCATTTTCAACTGGATAATACGACGTTCCAAACGATCTAAAGCTTCTGGTTTAGAATCGATCTCCATTTTAATACGTGATGCCGCTTCATCAATCAAATCAATCGCTTTATCAGGTAATTGACGGTCGGTAATATAACGATGCGACATTTTTGCAGCTGCAATAATCGCTGAATCGAGAATCTGTACACCATGATGCGCGGCATATTTCTCTTTTAATCCACGTAAAATGGCAATAGTGTCTTCAACACTCGGCTCATCGACCAATACTTTTTGGAAACGACGCTCAAGGGCGGCATCTTTCTCTATATATTGACGATACTCATCTAAGGTAGTCGCACCTACACAGCGCAACTCACCACGTGCCAACGCGGGTTTAAGCATATTGCCCGCATCCATCGCGCCATCGGTTTTGCCTGCACCGACCAAAGTATGTAATTCATCAATAAATAAAATTACGTTCCCATCTTGTTTAGCCAGATCGTTAAGTACCGCTTTTAAGCGTTCTTCGAACTCACCACGATATTTTGCACCTGCAAGCAATGAACCTAAATCCAACGATAAAACCCGTTTATTTTTTAGGCTTTCTGGAACTTCACCGTTCACAATACGCTGTGCCAAACCCTCGACAATGGCGGTTTTACCGACCCCTGGCTCACCAATCAACACGGGATTATTCTTAGTACGACGTGATAAGACCTGAATGGTGCGACGAATTTCATCATCACGTCCAATTACAGGGTCAAGTTTGCCTGCCAAAGCTCTTTCGGTTAAATCGATGGTATATTTATTTAATGAGTCACGTTGATCTTCGTGATTATTGCTCATGACTTTATCGTCGCCTCGAATAGATTCAATCACTTTACGCAGTGCATCTGTGGTGACGCCCACGCTATTTAATAAACTTTTGGTACTGCCTGTTTCGGTTAAAGCAAGCAATACCCAATCGGTTGATAAAAACTCATCACCTGCTTTTTGTGCATGACGATCTGCCAGATTTAACACCTTCACGGCTTCTGGGTTCAGGTTGACGTCACCTGTAGGATTAGCAATGGTTGGGGCATCCTGAATCGCTTGTTCCAACTTTTGCTTTAACTCTGGCAATCTTGCACCTGATTGCTGCAACAGACTTAAATTGGATGGCTCTTCAAGTAAAACTGCAAGAATATGAATCCCATCAATAGAAGTATGGTCTTTACCAGTTGCTAATGATTGAGCATCTGACAAAGCTTGTTGCAAGCGATTGGTAAATTTTTCGAAACGCATTATTGTTATTCCTCATCATCAATTTTCTACTTGCTTAATACATGGGAACGCTTTTGTAAATTTCAAATAATTTTCATATAATTTCATTATATTTTTCATAAACTTGTATTCATATTAAACAATATAGAACTCAATTATAATATGGGTTCTTTACGTCAAATTTTCAAGTAAGTCTGTATGCTGTTTTTGTTAATTGATAGATACATACTCATTCCATTAGACTAACAAATTCAGTTATTCACAGCAAAGCAGCAGAGTTTTTCAAAATAATCTGATAAAAATCTAAAAAATTATGACTGATATTTTCTTATGCTCAAAAAAAGCTGTTTTATGCTAGGTTTATCCCTGCTCTCCTTACAATCTCTATATGCTGAGTTACCGCAAGACTCACGACGTCCAGGTGGGATCGCGGTTATTCCGCTTGATCAGAATATCCAAACGGTTCATTTTCATCAACAAGCTGTTTTAATCAGTCAGGAAAATCATCAGCGTTATGCAATTTTAGGGATTCCTTTAAATACGCCGATCGGCACTTTAACAGTAGATACAAATGCCCAACCGATTCAAATTGAAATAAAGCCACATGCGTATGTTGAACAACGAATTAAACTCCAAAATCAGAATTATGTAGACCCGTCAGAGACGCAGCTCACACGCTATGCTAAAGAAGCCAAATTGCAAAATGATATCTATAGTTCATTTACAACGAGTTCATGGCAATCAATGCCTCACTTTATAGCCCCCACTTCCGGTAAATTTAGCAATTCTTTTGGACGTAAACGTTTTTTTAATGGTGAAGAGCGCGCACCACATTCGGGGCTAGATATTCCTGCACCGATTGGACAAAAAGTCGTTGCGCCTACCGACGGCATTGTCGTACAAACAGGTGATTATTTTTTTAATGGAAAAACTGTACTGATTGATCATGGACAAGGCTTGATCAGCATGTTTTGTCATTTAAGTAAAATAGAGGCGAAGCAAGGTCAACGTATCCATCAAGGTGAAGTTTTAGGGTTAGTTGGAAAAACGGGGCGTGTAACAGGGCCACATCTACATTGGGGCATGAGCTTGAATAATGCGCGGGTTGATCCGCAATTATTTCTTCATTGATGCATCAAGAAATTTGCGAAAATATTTCGGTGCATTTTCATAGCCTTGGGCAAGATAAAACAGATGTGCCTGTTTTCGATGATCACTTGAATGTAATTCCATCCGATCACAGCCACGCTTTCGTGCAATATCTTCGGCCGAGGCTAACAGTGCCTGACCAATTTTCTGTCCTCTAAATTGCTCATTCACGCAGAGATAAGCGACTCGTGCAAAATCTCCTTCTGTAGCAATTTGTGGAATAATACTCAAAGACAAAAAACCAGCAATTTCAGCCTCAATCTGAGCAATCAAAACATACTGGTCAGCATCCTCGAAAAATTGAGTGAGCTTAGCCTGAATTAATGCTACAGATTGTATATAACCCAATTGAGCGATAAGTGCCTGTAACGCTTGCGCATCCTCAAGCATCGCTTCACGTATTTTGAGCATTTTAAATTCCTTGTTCGCTTTTTAAGTTTAAAAAAAGCCGACTCTTCGTCAGCTTTTTTCTAATATTGACAGCGCGATTCAAATGATTTGAAACCTTGAACTATTCAGCTTCAATAATTTCAAAATCATGCGTGATTTTTACACCACCATCAGACAGCATTTTACTGGCTGAACAGTATTTTTCTGCTGAAAGCTCAACTGCTTTTGCCACCTGTTTTTCTTTCACTGCTTTTCCTGTCACCACAAAGTGTAAATGGATGTCAGTAAAAACTGCTGGAATAGTATCAGCACGTTCTGCTTTTAACTCACATACGACATTGGTCACATCTTGGCGAGCTTTCTTTAAAATAGTCACAATATCAAACGAAGCACAACCACCAAGTCCCATTAAGATAAGCTCCATAGGACGTGGGCCACGGTTTTCACCACCATACTCAGCAGAGCCATCCATCACTACTTGATGACCACTTTCAGATTTCGCTTCAAAAGCAACATTCTCTAGCCAATGAACACTTGTTTGCATTGCAACTACCCAAAAAAAATTATAAATTTACATAGTTCTTGTACACTAGCATAAAATGAGTTGATAAGGAATTTCATCTCTTGTGTGTGAATACGCTCATTTAGGTCTTGTGCGATCTTTTTTATATATCCTAATCGGAAAACTTAAGCATGACGTCAAACTTTTCACAACTCAGCACCGATGCTTTGTCTCCAGGTCAATTACCGGAGTCAGTCAAGGCGCTTTTAAAACGTGCTCATATTAATCGCTATCCAAAACGCACGACGATTGTTGACGCTGGTACTGAATCAAAATCGCTCTATTTGATTTTGAAAGGCTCCGTTTCAATTATTTTACGTGAAGATGACGAACGTGAAATCGTAGTTGCTTATTTAAATCCTGGGGACTTTTTTGGGGAAATGGGTCTCTTTGAATCAAATCCACAGCGTACAGCAGAGGTTCGTACACGTGATGTCTGTGAAATTGCTGAAATTTCATATGAAAATTTCCACGAACTTAGTAAGCAATATCCAGATTTAAGCTATGCCGTATTTGCCCAATTAGTACGTCGTCTAAAAAATACGACCCGTAAAGTCACAGATTTAGCATTTATTGATGTTTCTGGTCGTATTGCACGCTGTTTGATTGATTTATCTGCTCAGCCAGAAGCCATGATTTTACCAAATGGTCGTCAAATCCGTATCACTCGTCAAGAGATTGGTCGTATCGTGGGTTGTTCACGCGAAATGGTCGGTCGTGTTCTTAAAACACTTGAAGAGCAAGGCATGATTGAAACCGATGGTAAAGCAATTCTCATTTTTGATGCATCATTAGAAGAGAAGTCTCTGGATGATACTGATTTTGATGACGAAGAATAGAATTTCGTTTTATCAGATAAAAAAGCAAACTTTATCGTTTGCTTTTTTTATGAAAAATATAAAAGATACAAAAACATACATACAACTTACAACAAATCATTTAAGTTCAAAATGTCAACTTTCAATGAAATTTAAGGATCGGGTTATGCAATATCATGCATTGGGTGATTCAGGCATTCAAGTACCTGAAATTTGTTTAGGCACCATGACCTTTGGAGAACAGAACTCCCAACCCGAAGCTTTTGATCAATTAAATTATGCGCTGGAAAATGGCTTATATTTCTGGGATACCGCAGAGATGTATTCTGTTCCACCCAAACCTGAAACCTATGGTGCGACCGAAACGATTATTGGAAACTGGTTTGCACAGCATGCCCAACGCGAAAAGGTGTTTCTAGCATCTAAAATTGCAGGACCTGGTTTCGGTGGCAGCCATATTCGTGAAGGACATACCCAGTTTGGCAAACATATCGAACAAGCGCTAGATGGCTCATTAAAGCGTTTACAGACCGATTATATTGATCTGTATCAACTTCACTGGCCAGAGCGCCATACTAACTTCTTTGGAGGTCTAGGCTTCGCCAATGCAGAGGCTGCGACTCACTATGAAATCGAAGCCATGCAACACACGCTATTGGCCCTCCAAAAAGAAATTAAACGTGGGCGCATTCGTCATATTGGTTTATCCAATGAAACACCTTGGGGAATCATGAAGTTTCTACAACTTGCAGAAAAGCTAGGTGTGAGTAAATTCGTCAGTGTACAAAACCCTTATAGTCTATTAAACCGAACCTACGAAATTGGTATGTCTGAAATTGCCAAATTTGAAGGCATAGGACTCCTTGCCTATTCACCATTGGCTTTTGGTTATTTAACTGGCAAATTCCGCCACGGTGCTCGCCCTGCTAATGCTCGCGTGACTTTATTTTCACGTTTTACGCGCTACAGTAATCCACAAAGTGAATGGGCAACCGAGCAATATGCCCAATTGGCTGAAAAACATGGTCTCAGCTTAACCCAAATGGCATTGGCTTTTATCAAACAACAATTCTTTGTAACTAGCACTATTATTGGCGCTACCAGTCTGGATCAGTTAAAAGAAAATATTCAAGCTTTCGACATTACACTGGATGAGGCGGTATTAAAAGGTATTGAAGATATTCACACCCAACAACCTAATCCTGCACCTTAAGAATAAAAAAGGATGCTTAATAGCATCCTTTTCTCTGATTATGATATTAAAAAAATTAACGACGATTATTATAAACAGCCATCGCTGCGGGTAAATTTTTACGCATATCATTAATACGCTGTGTATTTGAAGGATGTGTTGACAAGAATGATGGCCCTGCACCTGCACCATCAAGTTTGTTCATTTTTTCCCACAAGCTAATCGCAGCTTGAGGATTATAACCCGCTTTCGCCATCAGCATTAATCCACCAAAATCTGCACGGCTCTCTAAATTACGCGAATAAGGTAAACCGACTCCCACCTGACTTCCTAAATCAAGTGCAGCAGAACCCAACTGACCAATCCCATCACCTGCATAAGCTTTACCAATATTGAGTGCTAAGCCAGTCAGAGCTTCAGCCCCAATTTTACTTTTTGAATGTTCTTCTAATGCATGTGTCATCTCATGTCCCATTACTGCTGCAATTTCAGCATCCGTCAGGTTCAGTTTATTCACAATACCAGTATAGAACACAACTTTACCGCCAGGCGCGACATAAGCATTGACCGTATCTGACTTTATCACAGCAAGTTGCCATTGAAATGGCTGACCCGTTTGATTCATCTGATTTGCATAAGGAATCAAACGTTGCATGACCGTATTAATACGACGATAAGTCACCGAAGAGGTATCTAACTCACCCTTTTGTCGTGCTTCAGCTGTCATTTTACTAAAGCCCTGCGCTGCTGTCGCATTGAGAGTTGCAGAGTCTGCACCTGCCATATCCGCAAAGGTTGCACAACCACCAAGCGTCATCATCGTAGCAGTCAAAAAACTAAATACTATTTTTTTATTCATTAAAAGCATCTCCTTACAAGACAAAACTATTTAACTTGCTGTTTTGACGTGCATTATAGATAAATGTTTGAAATAAATGAGAGGAATATCATTAGACTTATGTAATTCTATTGAAAAATAAATAAAATCCATGAAATTAAACAAATCACATTCACAACAAAATAAAATCTCAATAGTGGCTTAATTTTATCTTCAAGATTTAAATCGTTTCGCTTAAAAAGCAAATATGTATTTTGTAATAAAATTATAGGCAAAATTACACAAGCAATAATGACGGTTAAGCCCATAAAAGCTGCCATAAATAAGTTTGGATCATTGGTCTGTAAAGAAATAATCCACATAGCAATCGTGGGCGCACCACCAATTGCAAATAACAGCGAATAAAAAATCGTTTGTGCAATCTGTGGTTGTAGCTTCATGCCGACGTTATTTTCCCATTTTTATATAAAAATCAGTTTTATCATAAAAGAAAAGCACCTAGTTAGGTGCTCTCTTTAGTCGTAAGAACGTGTTATGCAGAAAATGGGTGACGTAGCACAATCGTTTCAGCACGATCTGGACCAGTTGAAATAATATCAATTGGACATTCGATCAGTTGTTCAATACGTTTTACGTAGGCCAATGCATTTGCAGGAAGCTGATCAACGCTAGTCAAGCCTACAGTTGACTCTGTCCAACCTGGCATCGTTTCATAAATCGGTTTTAAACTTTCAAATGAAACTGCATCTGAAGAGCCGACACAACCAGAGTCAGTATTTTCATAACCAACACAGATTTTGACTTCTTCCAAACCATCTAGTACATCTAGTTTAGTCAAACAAATCCCAGACAGTGAGTTTACATCGACTGAACGACGTAAAATTTCAGCATCAAACCAACCACAGCGACGTTGACGACCTGTTGATGCACCAAATTCATGGCCCACAGTACCTAAATGACGACCAATCGCATCACCTGTATCGGTAGAAGCATCATAATGCAATTCGGTTGGGAATGGACCTGCACCAACACGAGTGGTATAGGCTTTGGTAATCCCTAAAACATAATCCAAATGCAATGGCCCCATACCAGAACCAGAACTTACACCACCTGCTGTAGTGTTTGAGCTAGTCACGTAAGGATAAGTACCATGATCAATATCTAGTAATGAGCCTTGTGCACCTTCAAACATGATCGCTTTGCCATCTTTACGATAGTCGTGTAGAACTTGAGTGACATCAATTACTAATGGTGCAAGAACATCACGCCATTGATGACATAGCGCTAAAACATCTTCAAATTTAACCGCATCTACGCCATAAAATTGAGTCAGCTGGAAGTTGTGTAACTCAAGCATTTCTTGAAGTTTTTCTTCAAACGCTGCACCACCACGAATTAAATCGGCAACACGAACAGCACGGCGCGCAACTTTATCTTCATAAGCAGGACCAATACCACGACCAGTCGTACCAATTTTGGCATTACCACGTTTCTTCTCACGCGCCTGATCCAGTGCAATATGGTTTGGTAAAATCAAAGGACAGTTTGGAGAAATACGTAAACGCTCTTTAACTGGAACGCCTTCTTTTTCCAAAATATCCATTTCTTCAATGAGAGCAGCTGGAGAAAGCACCACACCATTACCAATTAAGCACAGTACGTTATCACGTAAAATACCTGATGGAATGAGGTGTAAAACAGTTTTCTTTCCACCTACGACAAGAGTATGACCTGCATTGTGTCCGCCTTGATAGCGAACCACAGCTGCCGCCTGATCTGTGAGCAGGTCGACGATCTTACCTTTGCCTTCGTCGCCCCATTGGGTACCAAGTACCACAACATTTTTGCCCATAATAGCCTCATTACATCATGCTGTTAAAATTGAACGTTTATTTGCTGCGCATGTCTGACAAATAAACCCTTAAATCTTTGCGATCTGCCATGTACCGTTTACATGTAGCAACTGATGCGTTGCATAAGGCACTGAGCTTAAATCATCTTCGCCTAATAACTGAATCACAGCAACGCCCTGTTGGCGAGCAGCGGCTATAGCGTCTAACAAACTTTGATCCTGACTATTTGGTGCGACAATCGTTTCAATCTGTTTAAATTGCCCTGCACAAAGCGCGTACAAGTCACAACTAAAGCCAGTTGCAGGACGTGCGCGACCAAAATGCTCACCAATACCATCATAACGACCACCCTGTGCCAGTGGCGCAGCACGATTAGGGGCGTAAACGGCATACATCAGACCTGTGTGGTAATGATAACTACGAAGTTCAACCACATCGATACCAATTTGCAAAGCTGGCCAGCGTGACTGAATTTGGATCAGTGTCGATTTAAGTGCGTTTAATGCATCTTGGAAAGCAACATCATTCAGTACTTCATCACTTAAATGGCGCTCAAGCGCATCAAGATCACTGGCATAACGCCCAAGGGCATAAAAGTCTGATCCAAAAGCTAAATCTTGTGTAAATTCTTCTAACTCTGGAAGTGCTTTACGTTGATACAGATCAGATAAATCTCGTTCTGTCTGTTTATTTAACCCAGCACGTTCCACCAGACTACGGAACAATCCAACATGTCCCAAATCCAGATGGACACTGTCTAAAGCTTTGGCTGCTTGAATTAAACCCAACATCACATCGATCATTTCGACATCAGCTTCGATGCTGTCATGACCATAAAGCTCTGCGCCCAACTGCAAAGGCGCGCGTGAAGAATTAAAATTTTGTGGTTTGGTATGAAGAACTGTACCCGCATAACAATAGCGCGCTACACCTTCGATAGAACGAACATGAGCATCAATACGGGCAACTTGAGGTGTCATATCCGCACGAACGCCTAATAAGCGCCCAGAAAGTTGATCTATCACTTTAAAGGTGACTAAATCCAAATCATGATTTGATTCAGATAATAAAGACAACGATTCGATGTATTCGATAAATGGTGTATACACCAACTGATAACCACGAGATGCAAGAAAATCGAGCGCATGTCGACGCAAAGTTTCTACGACTTGCGCTTGTTCTGGTAATACATCTGCTACCCCATCAGGTAACAACCATGTCTCTGAAATCGGCATGTTTCAAACCTAAATTTTGCTCAAGGCGGAATCGATCCGCATAAAAAAATCGGGAACACACCCGATTTCTCCTAGTCTAACACGTTCGTAGTTGCCATGCACCTGAGAATTTTAGGAAAATTAAATTTAGAGCTTGGCTTTTGATTTGATGATTATTTCAGGTCATCTTTATCAGACTCATTGAAGCGCTTAAAATCTTCTGCATGCCCCACATATTGAGTGATCAAGGCAATTAATTCTGCATTTTGCAACTCTAAAAGTTTCGATTTTTGCACGGTTTGATTGAGCAATTCTCGATCAATCTGAACACTTTTCGCAAGATCCTGCATAATCTCTAGAGTCTTTTTCAGATTACTTTCAAGCATCATCACTTTTTCTTCAAGCTTCTGATGCTGAGTTTCGTCAGTCAGTGAATCTTGCTCTTTGCGAAATTGCATTACAATTAAAATCAGAACCGCGATCATTAAAATGATAATAAATAGCCAGATAAGCATTATTTCCCCCTGAATTTCTTGCATTATTCAAATTATGTTTATGAGGTTTCCTTTATAAGTCCCTTTTGTTTCTTCCTATGGAAGAAAAATCACGAGAGTTTAAACCATGATGAAAAAAGTCTATTAAAGATATCTCAAAATATCAGTATTGATTTAATTTAAATCATAAAAGCTTTAAAACTTGAAATATAAAAGCGACCTATTTAACTTAGCTTAATTAAATGATTCACATAAATCCAGCAATCGGTTTGCATAGCCCCACTCATTGTCATACCACGCAAAAACCTTCGCTTGGCGACCCACCACCATAGTTTGATTTAAGTCGACAATCAATGAATAAGGTGAATGATTAAAATCACTCGAAACAAGTGCTTCATCTGTCACAGACATAATGTCAGCATAGTCATTTTTTGCTGCGTTTATTAATACTTCATTTAGATGATGAACATTAACTGGATTTTGCGACACAAAACTGAGATCAATAGCAGCAACATTAATAGTTGGAACGCGAATTGAATAACCATCAATCCGATTTTCCATTTTGGGCATCACTCTTTTTAGAGCATTTAAAGCACTTGATGTTGTTGGAATAATGTTTTGTCCCGATGCACGAGCACGACGTAAATCACGATGTGCGTGATCGAGAACAGACTGATCAGCCGTCACTGCATGAATTTCAGTCATCAATGCCGTTTCGATCCCAAAGGCATCATCAATAATTTTCACCAATGGTACGAGCGCTTGCGTAGTGCAAGACACACTAGAAATAATACGATCTGTGGCTTTGACTTCAGATTGATTGATTCCGTAGACAATGGCAGCATCTACTTCATCAAAGGGTGCAGCGCCAATAATAACCCGTTTTGCTCCTGCCCTTAAATGCCGAATCGCATCGGCATGTGAACGAAATAATCCAGTGCATTCAAGGACAACATCTACCACTAAAGTTGTCCATGGTAAATTTTCAGGCGCCTCTTCACGCAGCACCTGTAGCTTTAATTCACGACCCAAGGCTTGTATATGTAAAATGATTTTTTCATCTTCAATCTGGATCTTAACCTGACCCTGAAAACGACCATGAGTAGTGTCATATTTAAATAAATGAACTAGTGTTTCAACATCCGCAATATCGTTAATCGCCACAATATCAAAATTAAATTGTTTAGGATTTTCAAACCATGCACGTAATACATTTCGGCCAATTCGACCAAACCCATTAATGGCGATACGTTGCATGATTTATCCTTTTGTATAAGCGATCAGACTCTATGTTAAAACATTGATTATCACGATGATACAATTGAATCGAGAGTTTAGACGAATTTGTTATTTTTTAACCAATCAGAAATCATGATTAACGATCATTTGGTTTACCTATGATGTATGAATTAAGCTGAATTGTCTTAACAAATATTAGGGATTCTGGAAATTTACTGCTTTTTTGATCACATATGCTGACAACTCTCGATCATACGATTGCATAGAATTGTCATCATTTCTCGGTAAAATCATTGGTTGAACAAGGTTTTTCCGTTATAATTTGGCACTTTTGAAATCTACACCACGCATTCATCCTTATTCGTTTTTGTTTGAACGATACGCTGTCTGCATATAGCCTATTTGAATTTATGGAGTGACTTGGTTGTGAGTACTCGTTTTATGACATCAGCTGAAATTCGTGAAGCTTTTCTGCGTTATTTTGAATCGCAAGGCCATACACGTGTCGCGTCGAGTTCACTTGTACCTGCCAACGACCCAACCTTATTGTTTACCAATGCGGGCATGAATCAGTTTAAAGACTGTTTCTTAGGTCTGGAAAAAAGAGATTACGTGCGCGCTGTTTCATCACAAAAATGTGTGCGTGCAGGTGGTAAACACAACGATTTGGATAATGTTGGTTATACTGCTCGTCACCATACTTTCTTTGAAATGCTGGGTAACTTCTCTTTTGGTGATTACTTCAAAGAAAATGCACTTAAATTTGCATGGGATTTTTTAACCAGCGAACAATGGTTAGGCTTACCCAAAGATAAGCTTTATGTCACGGTTTATCATACCGATGATGAAGCTTATGACATCTGGAATAAAGAAATTGGTTTAGCGCCTGAACGTATCATTCGTATTGGGGATAATAAAGGCGAAAAATACGCATCAGATAACTTCTGGGCTATGGGTGATACTGGGCCGTGTGGTCCATGTTCTGAAATTTTCTTTGACCATGGCGAACATATTTGGGGTGGTTTGCCGGGCACACCAGAAGAAGATGGCGACCGTTTCATTGAAATTTGGAATAACGTCTTTATGCAGTTTAACCGTACTGCTGACGGAGTATTGCACCCTCTTCCAGCACCATCAGTCGATACTGGTATGGGCTTGGAGCGTATTAGTGCGGTATTACAACATGTGAATTCAAACTACGATATTGATCTGTTCCAACATTTGATCAAATCGGCTTGTGAAATTATTGGCGTTCAAGATCAAGGACAACCTTCACTGCGTGTTCTTGCTGACCATGCCCGCTCTTGTAGCTTCTTAATTGCAGACGGCGTAAATCCTTCCAATGAAGGCCGCGGTTATGTGCTGCGCCGTATTATTCGTCGTGCTGTACGTCATGGTAATAAGCTCGGCGCAACAGGTACGTTCTTCTACAAAATGCTTCAACCATTGATTGATGTGATGGGCGAAGCTTACCCTGAACTTAAAAATGATCAGGCACGTATCGAAGCAACTTTAATTAAAGAAGAAGAACAGTTTGCCAAAACACTTGAGCAAGGTTTAAAACTGCTTGAGGGTGAACTTACTCAACTTACTGGCAAGATTATTCCTGGTGAAACAGTCTTTAAACTTTACGATACTTACGGCTTCCCAACTGACTTAACCGCAGACATTGCACGCGAGCGCGATTTAGAAATCGACGAAATTGGTTTTGAGCGTGAAATGGAAGCACAGCGTCGCCGTGCACGCGATGCAGGTAAATTTGCAGTCGACTATAACAGCATTGTCAAAGTCGAAGGCGAAACTCAATTCGATGGCTATCATGCGACTGCCGGTCAAGGTCAGATAGTAGCTATTTATAAAGATGGTGAGCAAGTTGAGGAAGTCGTTGAAGGTGAGGAAGCCTTAATCGTTTTAAATCAGACCCCTTTCTACGCTGAAAGTGGTGGTCAGATTGGCGATACAGGTTTATTCAAAAACGATACAGGGATTTTTGAAGTACAAGATACCAAAAAGTCTGGTGGAGCATTTGTACATCAGGGTATCGTCACCATGGGTAGCTTAAAAGCCTCCCAACAAGTTGAAGCAATTGTTAAAGCGGATATTCGTGCGGCAACAGCACGCAACCATTCCGCTACTCACCTTTTGCATGCTGCACTTCGTCAAATTTTAGGCACACATGTTCAACAAAAAGGTTCATTGGTTGCTAGCGACGTTTTACGTTTTGACTTTGCCAATGACCAACCCGTGAGCTTTGAGCAATTACAACAAGTGGAACAATTGGTCAATCGTGAAGTGATTGCTAATACGCCTGTAGGTGTAGAAGTACTGGATATTGAATCGGCCAAAGCCAAAGGCGCAATGATGCTATTTGGTGAAAAGTATGGTGATGAAGTTCGTGTACTTTCCATGGGGTCAGTCATTGACGAGCGTAACTTCTCGATTGAACTTTGTGGTGGTATTCACGTACAACGTACAGGCGATATCGGTTTATTCAAGATCACCTCTGAAGGTGGTGTTGCTGCGGGTATCCGTCGTATTGAGGCGGTGACAGGTAGTAAAGCACTTGAAGTTGTGCAAAAAAATGATAGTGATATTCAACAAATCAATAGCTTATTAAAAGCACAAAAAGATCAAACAGTAGAACGTGTTCATGCTGCGGTAGAACATACCTCAGCATTGCAAAAGCAAATTGAACAGCTTAACCAAAAGTTAGCAAACTTTCAGGCGACTGAACTTTTAAGCCAAGTTCAAACCGTTGCGGGTCGTTCTACACTGATCACCACTGTTCAAAACATGGATGCGAAATCACTTCGTAACCTGCACGACAGTGTGAAATCAAAATTAGAGGATGCTGTGATTGTATTGGCAGGTGTCGAAGATGACAAAGTTAGTCTAATTGCATCGGTTGCTAAACAATATACAGCACATCTAAAAGCAGGCGATATCATTAAACACCTTGCCACTGAACTGGGTGGTAAAGGTGGTGGTAAACCTGACTTAGCACAAGGTGGCGCGCCACTAAACGAGAAGTTTGAACACGTCATGACAGCTCTTCCTGTCTGGTTTGAACAGCACTAAGACTTCACTTTTGTGTAACTGACTCTGAATTAAGCCTCTCAGAGTCATGGCTTATATGGAACAACTATGGCATTAATCGTACAGAAATATGGCGGGACCTCAATGGGGACTCCTGAGCGCATTTTAAATGTTGCTCGTCGTGTGAAGCGTTGGCATGATCACGGCCACAAAGTGGTAGTGGTGGTTTCTGCAATGAGTGGTGAAACCAACCGCTTACTTGCACTTGCCAAAGCCATTACTGAAACACCTGATCCACGTGAATTAGACCAAATGGTGTCTACAGGTGAACAGGTGACGATTTCCATGTTAGCAATGGCACTTAATTCAATTGGTGTAGAAGCTAAATCCTATACAGGTCGTCAGGTTGGAATTAGAACTGACAGCGCGTATAACAAGGCACGTATTGAGGCGATTGATACTGATGTCATGACGGCTGATCTTGATGTCGGTCGTGTTCTGGTTGTCGCAGGTTTTCAGGGTGTCGATGATGAAGGTAATACCACGACATTAGGTCGTGGTGGTTCTGACACCACTGGCGTTGCACTTGCAGCCGCTTTAAAAGCAGATGAATGCCAGATTTATACCGATGTGGATGGTGTTTATACCACTGACCCACGCGTTGCACCAAAAGCCAAAAAAGTGGATCGTATTTCTTTTGAAGAAATGCTGGAAATGGCCTCTTTAGGCTCTAAAGTCCTTCAGATTCGTTCAGTTGAATTTGCAGGTAAATATCAAGTGCCACTGCGTGTTTTGTCTAGTTTTGACAATGACGACGATGGTGCATTTGATGAAGACTTTAAACAAAACGTAGGTACATTAATTACCACTGAGGCAGAAGACGATATGGAACAACCGATTATCTCAGGTATTGCATTTAACCGTGATGAAGCTAAGCTGACCATTCTAGGCGTAGCCAATGAGCCAGGTGTTGCTGCAAAAATTTTGGCTCCAATCAGTGCTGCTAATATTGAAGTCGACATGATCATCCAAAATGTCGAAGAAGATGGTACGACTGATTTCACATTTACTGTTAATCGTGGTGATCTTGCCAAAGCTGAAAAAATTCTAAAAGAAACTGCAGCAAATATTGGAGCACGTGAAGTTGCCACACGTGATGATATTGTCAAAGTATCGATCGTCGGTGTCGGTATGCGTTCCCATGCAGGTGTTGCGAGTAAAATGTTTATCGCTCTTGCAGACGAAAGTATCAATATACTGATGATTTCAACTTCAGAAATCAAAATTTCTGTCTTGATTGAAGAAAACTATTTAGAACTTGCAGTGCGTACACTACACACCGCATTTGGTCTGGATCGTGAACATGGTGAAAGTAGCGCACGCGCATAAACTTTGATCAAACAAATTGTGAAATAGATCACTTTTCAACAATTTGTGTCAAAAAAATAGAGCCACTGTAGTTTTTTTTATAGTGGCTCTGTTATATTAATACTCATGTATTTTGAAAAATTAAGCAGCATCACTAAATACAACATCTTTTTTTATTGATTCTGTTAAATATTTCTCAAATTCTGAGGTTGTAATTTTGGTTTCTTAAACCACTATCGCAGGTTTAGCGTTTTAGCAAGGAGATAAACATGCTGATTCTGACCCGTCGTGTCGGAGAAACATTAATGATTGGGGATCAAGTCAGTGTAACTGTGCTTGGTGTTAAAGGTAATCAAGTGCGTATTGGTGTTAACGCACCTAAAGAAGTTTCTGTGCACCGTGAAGAAATCTACCAACGTATTCAACACGAACGCGCCATGCATGAACACCTTCAGCATCTTGATCAAGACTATCAGCCTTCATTTGAAGATGATAATTTCTCTCAAAACAATTTTAATCGTTAAGAATATATTGTTGTTGATGATTAAAGCGGCTTACAAGCCGCTTTAAATATTTCTATCGTACTAAATGATCAAATATCCAGTGCAAGTGCTTTCTTTACAGGGGCATAGCTACGACGATGTTCATCAATCACCCCATGCTCGGTGATCGCTTCAAAATGAGCCTTGGTTGGATATCCCTTATGTTTAGCAAAACCAAATACAGGGTATTTCTCATCCAATGCCTTCATTTGTCGATCTCGCGCAACTTTGGCTAAAATACTGGCTGCACTAATTTCAGCATGGCTTGCGTCACCGCCGACAATCGCCTCACAACTGATATTCATTCCCTTTGGAATTTGATTACCATCCACAATGACTTTACTTGGTTGAGTTTTCAAGTTATTTACAGCACGATTCATCGCGAGAAAAGTTGCCTGTAAAATATTCAGCTCATCAATTTCTGTATGCGTTGCTTCCGCAATTGACCAAGCCAGCGCTTTTTCCTGTATCTCAACAAACAGTTTTTCACGTTTTTTTTCAGTCAGTTTTTTAGAATCATTTAAGCCTTGAATCGGGTTATTCGGGTCTAAAATAACCGCTGCAGCAACCACCGACCCCACTAACGGCCCTCGCCCTGCTTCATCTACACCAGCAATAATCATCATGATTTATTTCGTCAAAGTTTGTTGGAACGTTTCATTTACACAGGCTGTCACAGTTGTAGAAACCACTTGACCCACGACTGCAGCTCTTGCATTTGGATCAAAGGTTGCATTTGCCAAATCTGCAGCGGTAACGCTATAAGGTGCTTTTTCACTCACACAACCACAAATTTCAGTTTGAATATCCTGTTTTTGATCAACCGTCATTAGTTTAGAAGCCGTTTGCCAAGCAGGAATAGTATTAATTTCATTCATACATTTGTTATTTACTGCAATTTTTAACGCAGTCATGCCTAACTGTTCAGTAGTATTGGTAGCTGTGTTCATAGAGCCATCTGTTGCACAGCCTGTTAAAAATAAGGCAAGTGCAGTCAAACCAAATAATGATTTTTTCATCGCTGTTTCCACAAAAATTTTAGCTATTTTGCCTAAAGCCTGGCCACGATGAAAGAGCTAATTTGTAGAAAAGCGCTAAATTAACTCAATCATTACTAGCTCAGTATGTATGGCGATTTTGATCGTTTCATTAAAAAAACGCTTCGTTACAGTAGCCCCATTTTTCCAATGTGCCTTCTCATCTATTCTCGCGTGATAATTCTCAATTAAAAAAGAGCATCATTTCATGTCTAATTCTAGCCAGTACTACACCAGAACGGCACAATATTTACACTGGATTATGGCTATTATCTTTATTACGGCGTGGATCATTGGTTTCTATAGCGGTAATTTTTTAAGCTATCAAACTGACGGTAGTTTTAAAGGTGATGTCATTACTCTTCACAAAAATATTGCAACAACCATTATTTTCCTTGTCATGATTCGACTTTTTTGGCGGTACACCCATCCTGCCCCACAACTTCCAGACAGTATGTCTCCTTTGATGAAAAAACTGGCACATGCAGGACATTTAGCGCTGTATTTTATTTTATTGGCGCTACCAATTACCGGTTGCTTGTTTAGCTGGAGTGCTGGTCACCCCGCGCCCGTGTTATATCTTTTCAATATTCCCCAACTGATTGGTGAGAACCCAGCAGTCACAGCAGTAGTCAAACCTATGCACATCTATCTCTCATGGTTTGCAGGCTTACTGGTGGTCGGACATATTTTAGCGGCCCTGAAACATCACTTTATTGATAAAGATCATGTCTTAACCAGCATGACCAGACAACCTAAATAAATGTTTCATAAAAAACGCATCTATTCAAGATGCGTTTTTTTGTTCCAATATGAATGCTGTTTAAAGTTGCTGAATCGTTTTAATCCACTTTTGTTTTTCAGCAGAGTCGATAAAAGATGCTTCAAATGAATTGATTGCCAATTGTTTAAGTTCATCATTTGATAAATTCAATGCATGATGTACAGCAAGGAAATTATCATTCATATAGCCACCAAAATAAGATGGATCATCTGAATTAATTGTGACATGCACGCCTTGTTTCAGTAAACGATGAATATTGTGTTCAGCCATATCTTCTACAACACAAAGTTTTAAATTACTCAATGGACAAACAGTTAACGGCATTTTTTCATCAATCAAACGTCGCAATAATGCTGGATCTTCGTCTGAACGAACACCATGATCAATACGATTGACATTCAATAAATCCAGTGCTTCCCACACATATTCTGGCGGCCCTTCTTCACCTGCATGTGCAACAATTAAAAAACCTGCTTCACGTGCTTTTGCAAAGACACGTTCAAACTTGGACGGTGGATGTCCAACTTCACTTGAATCTAATCCAACCGCAATAATGTCATCTTTAAATGGCAATGCCTGTTCAAGTGTTTTAACAGCATCATCTTCACTTAAGTGACGCAAAAAACACATAATCAATTGAGAGCTAATGCCTAGTTTGTTTTTTGCATCAGTACAAGCACGTTTTAAGCCATTTAATACCGTAGCAAATTCAACTCCACGCTCAGTGTGAGTTTGTGGGTCGAAAAACATCTCTGTATGTACGACATTATCTTCGGCACATTTTTCAAAATAAGCCCAAGCTAAATCATAAAAATCCTGCTCATGTACCAAAACATTTGCGCCTGCATAATAGATATCTAAAAATGACTGTAAATTATGAAAGTTATAAGCCTGTTTGATTTCTTCAACTGATTGATAAGGAATCTGAATATGATTGCGTTGTGCAATTTCAAACATTAATTCAGGCTCAAACGTGCCCTCAATATGCACATGTAATTCGGCTTTGGGTAAAACGCGAATTAACTCAACTTGATTCATAATAACTCCAAAATAATAAAGGGCGCAGAGAACACGCTGCGCCCTTTTTTCTTCAATAAAAATTAACCGCCAAATACAGCAAACTTAAATGCCCAAAGTACTGCCACGATCCAAACCATATACGGCACACTTTTAGCTTTACCTGTCAGTAATTTGATTAAAGCATAGCTAATAAAGCCCATTGCAATACCATCTGCAATTGAATACGCAAATGGCATAAAGACAATGGTCAAAAAGGCAGGAACGGCTTCTGTAATGTCTTCCCAATCAATATTGGTAATACCTTGAATCATCAACACACCAACAAATAAAAGTGCTGGAGCAGTGGCAAAACCTGGTACAGATTGAGCAAGAGGAGCCAAAAACAAACAAGCAAGGAATAAACAAGCAACAACCACTGCAGTCAAACCCGTACGCCCCCCTGCGGCCACACCAGATGCAGACTCAATATATGGCGTGGTTGAGGAAGTCCCTAAAGCAGCCCCCGCAACAATCGCGGTCGAGTCTGCAAATAAGGCTTTTTTCAATCGCGGTAATTTACCATCAACCAGTAAACCCGCACGATGCGAAACACCAACCAATGTCCCAGTGCTATCAAACAAATCGACCAAGAAGAATACAAAAATAACGCCAATCAAACTCGCGGTAAATAGACCTTCAAAATCCATTTGCAGCAAAGTCGGAGCTAATGATGGAATCTCACCGACAACGCCTTTAAATTGATTTAAACCCATAAATGTAGAAATGGCGGTAATGACCAGAATACTAATGATAATTGCACCACGGATGCGAAAGTGATGCATGACCACAATCATCAAAAATCCAAGTAATGACAATAAAACAGTTGGCTGTTTAATATCACCCAAACCAACAAGTGTCGCTGGATTTGCCACAATAATGCCTGCATTTTTGAGTGCCACCAACGCAAGGAATAAACCAATACCACCACCGATCGCAAACTTGAGCGACATCGGAATGGCATTCACAATCGCTTCACGAATTTTTAAGAAGCTGATTGCCAGAAAAATAAGACCAGAAATAAAAACTGCGGCTAAGGCAGTTTGCCATGGCACTCCCATGCCCAGACAAACTGAGTAGGTAAAATAAGCATTGAGCCCCATACCGGGAGCAAGTGCGATCGGATAATTGGCAATTAGCCCCATAACTAAACAGCCAATTGCGGCAGCCAAGCAGGTTGCGACAAAGACCGCCCCATGATCCATTCCAGTTTCAGACAAAATTAGTGGATTGACGATGATGATATAACACATCGTCAAAAAGGTCGTTACACCTGCAAGCACTTCAGTTCTAAAGCTTGTCTTATTTTCGCTTAGTTTAAATAAGCGCTCTAACAAGTCTGCTGAAGGGTTAGGAGTTGACATAACATAGTCCCTACAAAAAGTTTGAGCATACTGTGTTGCTATATGTATATGGTCTTAAAGGAAATATTTATTTGAATAAACTTTTAAGACGCATTGCGATTGTATAATGTACTAAGCAATCAATATGCCACTTGCTCAATATTAAAAAGCAATTCACTATTTCCAAATACGCACTATTAGTAACAAAGTATAAGCTTTAATCATCTGACCAAACATAAAAAAGCCGCATAGGTTTATGCAGCTTCACATATAATTGAAGGAATATGATGTTAAAAATATAAATTGATATCTTTAATGCCTTTCCCAAACAAGATTATATCATATTATTTATATTTTTGTTTTAGGAACCCCATCAGATTCCTCTATAAATTTTATTTAAAATCATTGGTTTAAAATCAAAACCTTAAAACTATTGGATTAAATCTTGATGATAAACACCATAAAGCGACGAATGCTGATTGTAATTTGGATTCGCTTCAAGTGTCTTAAGACTATGCTCTGCTTCTGTGATCACTCGACTCACTTGTTCTCTTTTCTTTACCTTAGAATCCAGATAAATACTATAACCAAGCAAAATCACTAAGCTCGCAAAAATCAAAATAAGTATATTTCTCATAAGCGATATTCTTGTTATCCACATAATTGTGATTTATTTTACCAAAAATAAACAAAAAGTGACACACAAAACATTCTAATGTTACTTTATGTGTGCTTAATTTTTGAAATTTTTAGCCCTCTGTGTGTGATGATCTAATCTGGGCAATAAAGCCTTAAGACCACTCATTTATTGTTAAACATTTGATTTAAAAATTATTATTTAAATAGATTAGAAACTATTTATTATAACCATCACATCAACATCAATTATATTCTTAAACTCCTTGACAAAATTTAAGATTTTTTCGTTATTACACTATTCATTCTAATCGTATAAGTTTGGTTAATTAAGCATCAAAACTATCATTTTTAAACCTCTAAAAGATTAATAAATGAGCTTTAGGTATTAAGTTATTATGACTTAAGCTTGAGAATAAAAATATATTCAGCGTGAGCCCTATAATATCGCAACTAATAAATTATTGTATTATCGTGACAAAATAGTGAACAAGTCGTTATTTTTTCCGTTTTAATAATTAATCTTTCACCTGTTAACATGATAGTTCTAGGATGATTCATATTGGCATAAAGTGACTTTTTTTGTTAGCGCATACATTTTTTTATTCATAACTTTTTGTAAATTCAAGTTTACCAGTCACAAAGTGATTCATCTGCTCTCTTTGGTTATTATGCCTAATAGTGCTACACTAGCTGCTCATTTCAAAATCTCTTTTTATTTTATGCAAATCACGCCACCTTAATTGATCTTTTTATTTATCAATTCATCACTGTCTAGTGATGTGGTGTAGTCGTGTGTGTAAATATCACATCACTAGCCTTTAATCATATACAAATATTCTTATAGGCTATTTATGTTTCAGCAAATTCGTCAAGAATGGTTCTCCAATATTCGTGGGGATGTTCTTGCAGGCTTAGTCGTTGGACTTGCTCTTATTCCAGAAGCTATTGCATTTTCCATTATCGCAGGTGTTGATCCTCAAGTTGGCTTATATGCCTCATTTTCCATGGCGGTTGTAATTGCTTTTATGGGCGGTCGACCTGCCATGATTTCTGCAGCTACAGGGGCTATGGCATTATTGATGGTCAGTCTAGTCAAAGAATACGGGCTAAACTACCTTCTTGCAGCGACAATTTTGACAGGAATTATTCAAATTATAGCTGGACAACTTAAACTCGCTAAATTGATGCGCTTTGTCTCCAAATCTGTTGTGGTTGGTTTTGTAAATGCTTTAGCTATTTTAATTTTTATGGCACAACTTCCTGAATTACTACATGTTTCTTATCAGGTTTATATATTTGTGATTTTGGGTCTAGCGATTATTTATTTATTTCCTTATGTGCCCAAGATTGGCAAATTAATTCCCTCACCGATGGTCTGTATTATTGTCATTACATTCTTAGCTTTATTGTTAAATTCACATGTTAGGACTGTAGGTGATATGGGCAATTTACCCAATAGCCTACCGCATTTCTTTCTTCCTGATATTCCATGGAATCTTGAGACTTTATGGATTATCTTGCCTTATTCTTGTGCATTGGCAGCAGTAGGATTATTAGAATCGATGATGACCGCGACGATTGTGGATGAACTGACTGATAGCTCAAGTGATAAACATCGTGAATGTAAAGGTCAGGGTTTTG
Source organism: Acinetobacter sp. WU_MDCI_Axc73 (assembly GCF_025562455.1). Taxonomy (GTDB): domain Bacteria; phylum Pseudomonadota; class Gammaproteobacteria; order Pseudomonadales; family Moraxellaceae; genus Acinetobacter. Next base: position 22,468 of record NZ_JAHPRO010000003.1, on the reverse strand, counting down.
CCAATATTATCACGGGTTTTATGGGCGGTATGGCAGGTTGTGCCATGATTGGCCAGTCCATGATTAATGTAAAATCTGGTGCGCGTAAACGTCTTTCAACTTTAGTTGCTGGTGTTTTTCTCCTCATTCTTGTTGTATTTATCAGCGATTGGTTGCGGGTCATCCCCATGGCAGCATTGGTTGCAGTGATGATTATGGTTTCTATCAGCACTTTTGATTGGGGATCGATTAAAAACTTTAAACATAATCCTAAAAGTAGCAATATTGTGATGATTGCAACTGTCATCGTGGTAGTTGCAACTCATAATTTGGCAATTGGGGTTTTGGTTGGGGTTCTTCTTTCTGCATTATTTTTGGCACAAAAACTTGAAAATGATGTATATATCGAGACTTCCCGTCATGGCGATACACGTATTTATGATGTACGTGGTCAGTTATTTTTTAGCTCATCAGAACGTTTTTCTCGCGCTTTTGATTTTGAAGAAAATGTCAAACAAGTCATTATTGATTTAACTCATTCTCACATTTGGGATGTGACAACAGTAGCTTCACTCGATAGTATTATTGAAAAGTTTCAGAAAAATAATATACAAGTCACTGTAAAAGGTCTCAATGAAGCAAGTTCGATTATGATTGATAAATATGGTAAACACGCCAGAATTTAAAACACGCTCATTCTTAAAGATAAAAAAACCGTGAAAGCCATTTTCACGGTTTTTTATTAAAAACTTATTTGAGATCTCAAACTAAAATTTTAGAACTGATAATTAAGGCGAACCAAATAATTTCGTGGCGCACCTGGCATAGCGTTAGAACGCCAGTATTCTTTATCGGTAAGATTATTGACCGCGAAAGTAATCCCCCAATGCTCATCTTTATAACCAAGAGCTGCATCTAGGCGTGTCCAGCCATCAATCTTATTCAAATTACTATCTGCGGTATAAAATGATCCTACATAGGTGCCACCAATTTCAGCATAAACACTTTCAACGGGTAAATAACGTATAAACAAATTACCTGTATTTTCAGAAATATTGGCAAGACGATTACCTTTTAAGCGGCTAGTTTCTGCCACTGTTGCACGTGTATCTTTTTTCCATTTGGCATCGATATAGCCATATCCACCGCGTACAAAGACATTATCTAAGACACGACCAATAAAGCTGAACTCAATACCCTTTGACTGTTGTTGCTGCCCAACTTGCCATTGATTAGGTTGATTTGTTGGATCAGGGCGATAGCGAATATTATTCTTGGTAATATCAAAAATCGAGAACTGTGTATTTAAACGCTGCGCGAACCAATCGCTTTTAACCCCGACTTCATATTGTTCATTGTATTGAGGTTTTGCATCATAGACACTGGTATTATTCACGTTAGGATCAATACTGATCATGCCTCGTCCGCCATAAGGCGCGAAACTTTTACTGTATGAGGTATAAAAACTATGCTGATCTGTGGGTTGCCAGACGAAGCCAATATTTGGGCTTAAGCTTTCGCCATCATAGCTTTTTGCTATATTTACGGGTTTACTATTTGCAACCTGTGCCTGTGTTTTAAACTCAAATGTATCGTATCGAATACCGAGCATCATTTTTAAAGTTGGAGTAAGTGTCACTAAATCCTGTAAGAAAAATGCTAGATTTTCGGCATCATGATGGTTAATGGTCGTGGTTGCTTTATGGGCATTTACAGGCAAATCATCATAATAATCTGAAGGATTATAAGGATTGATATAACCATAATAACTTTGACTACCGCTTGAATAATTACCAAGCTTTGGATCTCTATCCTCATGTGTCCAATCACTACCAAACATGATTTGATGTTCAAGACGACCTGTATTGAATTTGCCTGTAATATCAAAAGTATTAAGCAATGTTTTATTCATGGTTTCTTGCCATGCATAACTTTGGCGCAAATAGCCCTTCCAGCTACACGCTGTCCCTGTGATTTGTTTGCCGTTCAAATCACACCATGTTCCTCCAAAAAAATTATCAAAATTTTGATAGGCTTGACGATAACTAGCCGCCCAGTGGAATGTCCACTCAGGTGCAAATTCATATTTGAGATCGGTACGAATAGTTTGAAGTTCATCTTCTATATAATCAGTTGGACGCGCAAAACCTGTTCTTAATGAGACATCTTTTGGCAAGTTTTCATAACTTGGCCCACGGTCAGGGGTACGCTCCAATTTATCGTAGGTATATTGTGTCGTCCACAACAAAGTTTGATCATCATTACGATAGCTAATACTCGGTGAAAGCATCTCTATTTGCGAACCAATTCCTTTACGGAAACTATTGCTATCAGCCTTTTCACCTGTTAAACGGACTGCCCAGTGATCATTTAAAACTCGATTGATATCTACAGTTGCACCTACATTGTTGTAAGACCCTGTATATAGCCCCAGCGTACTTTTCGAATCAAAATTGGCAAATTTTGTGACCATATTGATCACGCCCCCACCCTGACTTCGCCCATAGAGAACAGAAGCAGGGCCTTTTAATATCTCGATTCGTTCAACATTTGCAGTACTACGGCGTAATTGCCCACTTTCACGCACACCATCACGATAAATATCACCCGCATCTGCCGCAAAGCCACGTAAATAAATACCATCACCGCGAGTATCGTAACTTGTTGAGACGCCTGGCGTACCTTGCAGCATAATACTCAGATCATTGGCACCATATATTTTATATTTTTGCACATCAATGGTATCTATAGTTTGCGGAATATCCTTCTTTTTTAGCCCATTACGCGTGACATTTGCTTCGTCATAGTCAATATAACTTTTGATAGGATCAAGCTCGCTCATTGCTTCGATCTTAATCGTCGGTAATACAGCCTTAGTCATTTCTCGTATTTGTGAATGTGATGATTCTTGAAGATCTTTGGCAAAAACGACGTGACTTTGTATAATCATCATAGCCAACAAACTCAGTTTAAAAGCCCCGACTTGCTTCATTTTTAAATTTAAATGATTCATTAGAAAAATTACTCAGACGTAAAATATTTAGTAAAATCAAAACACGTGAATACTAATAAAAAATATTCTCATTTGCATTAATATTTTCATACAAATTGATTGTTTTAGATACATATAATTAAGATGATTTTAATAATGATAAATTTAAAGTTGAAAATTCCACTAAATCTTTAAGAATTACAAAACAAATATCATGTTAGGACATGAAGCATCAGCAATAAACCATTTCTCATTCCCAAAAGTTCCAATAAAAAAAGGGATGATCAATATCATCCCTTTTTCTACTTTGATTGTTTAGTTAAGCAACTGAACACTCATTTTTCTTCAAGCATTTTACGATCAATTTCTTCAGGATGATTCAACGCATCTTGGAGTTTTTGCATATCCAAAGCACCGACCCATTTCGCAACGACAATCGTTGCTACACTGTTACCTGTTAAATTCGTCAACGCACGTGCTTCAGACATAAAGCGATCAATACCTAAAATCAAGGCAAGTCCCGCAACTGGAATATGACCCACCGCTGACAAGGTCGCAGCCATGACAATAAATCCAGAACCTGTGACTCCTGCTGCACCTTTCGATGAAATCAATAACACAATTAGCAACGTAATTTGATGTTGAATATCTAGTTGCGTGTTGGTGGCCTGAGCAATAAAAATTGCAGCCATGGTCAGGTAAATGGAAGTACCATCCAAGTTAAATGAATAACCTGTCGGAATAACCAAACCAACCACTGACTTTTCGCAACCTGCGATTTCGAGTTTTTTCAGCATCCGTGGTAACACAGATTCTGATGAAGATGTTCCCAATACAATCAATAATTCTTCACGGATTAGGCGTAACATTTTGAAAATGCTGAAACCACAAACACGGCTGATGGTGCCTAATACAATAAAGATAAACAACAAACAAGTAGCATAGAAGCACAAGATAAGTTGCCCAAGTTGTACTAAAGAGCCGACACCATATTTACCAATGGTAAAAGCCATTGCTCCAAAAGCACCGATCGGAGCAAGCTTCATGATCATATTCACGATGTTAAAAAATACATGTGAAATTTGATCAATCAGTTTCAAAACAGGTTTACCTGTATCACCTAACTTATGCAGTGCAAAACCAAATAGGATAGCAAACAGTAAAACTTGTAAAATTTCACCATTGGCAAAGGCACCTACCACAGTTTCAGGAATGATATGCATCAAAAAATCGATGGTAGACTGGGACTGTCCAGATGAAACGTATTTCGCAATCCCTGCTGTATCAAGTGTCGCTGGATCGACATTCATCCCCACACCTGGTTTGGCAATATTAATTACCAAAAGACCTACAATAAGTGCGATGGTTGAAACAATCTCAAAGTAAAGTAATGCAATTCCGCCAGTCTTGCCGACAGATTTCATACTCTCCATACCCGCGATACCACTGACCACCGTACAGAAAATGACAGGTGCAATAATCATCTTAATTAGACGAATAAATGCATCCCCCAAAGGTTTGAGTTGCTCTCCTAACCCCGGAATATTTTCTTTGACACCATCTACGATTTGGGTCGTGCTCGGATAAAAATGTCCAACCAAAACACCTGCGATAATGGCAATGATCACTTGAAAATAAAGTGATTTATAAATCGGTTTTTTAGCCATAACTTTACGTCAACAAATATTTCTAAGCCCTTAGAAATATATCTATAAAAATATCTATAAATCATTTATAGACAGCCCTTTAGTCCACGTATCTAAACAACACATGGTAGAAGTTTTCTTCAAAGAGAACTTCTTGAAAGATGAAAAACAATCTGTTTTCCAAAAAAATAGTCGCACGATTTAAAATGTTCCGATTAAACTGGAATTTAATCTGTTCAAAGAAAAACGGGAGTAAGCGAATAAATCGTTAATAAAAATTAAACAGTTTTAAAACGTCGAGAGTGTACTGCAATTCCTCTTTCCATCGGTTACAAAATCCTCTTTTTGGTTATTTTTTAATCAAAAATAGTATAGACATTAGTCTAATATGTTTAAGGTTGATTCATTCATTTTATTTTTATGTCATAGTGATAACATTCATTTTTCCACGAAATATTAACTGCATATGAACACCAAAAAGAATCTCTATAAAGACAGTGAACATCCCTTTGCCCAATATGTACGAATACTCGGCAAAGGAAAAACAGGTTCGCGATCATTAAGTTATGAAGAAGCTTATGCTGCTTTTTCCATGATTTTAAAAGGAGAAGTCTTAGAGGTTCAGTTAGGTGCCTTTTTAATGTTGCTACGGGTGAAAGAAGAATCTGTTGAAGAACTTACGGGGTTTGTACAAGCCACCAAAGATCAACTGAACTTTGAGCCACTAGATGTCGATCTGGACTGGTCATCCTATGCAGGTAAACGTAAACATTATCCGTGGTTTTTATTATCTGCAATCACGTTAGCAAAACATGGCTATAACATTGTCATGCATGGTGCAGCGGGTCATACCATTAATCGTGTTTATACTGAACAAGTCTTACAATATTTGGATTATCCAATTTGTCGATCTGAACAAGATGTTCAGCAGCAGTTACAGCAACAGCATTTTGCTTATTTGCCTTTGGAGATAATTTCTCCTGTCCTGAGTAATATGATCGATTTACGCAATGTCATGGGGCTTCGTTCACCCGTTCATACTTTAGCACGTTTAATTAATCCATTTAATGCTAAAGCCACCTTGCAAGCCATTTTTCACCCTGCTTATCGTCATTCACACCAACAAGCTGCTTATCATCTAGGCTATAAAAATAGTGCGGTGATAAAAGGAGAAGGCGGTGAATTTGAGCGCAATCCTGATGCTAAAACCCTTATTTGTGGAATTAAACAAGGCGAGTTATACGAATACGAATTACCCAAATTGACCCCAGAACGTAGCCTAACTGAAGATGAGCTTGATTTAGCCACATTTAAACAAGTGTGGTTGGGTCATATGAATCATGAATATGGTGAAATGGCAATTATTGAAACGATAGGTATCGCACTATATACCATGAATGTCGTTGATGATTATGCTCAAGCGATGCAAAAAGCAAAAGAGCTTTGGAATACCAGATTCGACAAAGCTCTTTAAGGACATTTAACCCAGTCTGTTTTAAATAAATCGGATTGGTTTAAATTCCGTGTCATGTTGAGGCTCATGCGAATCGCACTCGTCTCCTTCTTCTTTTTTACCTTTATCAATATACCCTGTACGCTCTTTTTCAGGGACATTCTGATGCTCCCACGCAATGATCGCTTGCATACAAATTTGGCGTTGTTCTTGAGTTAATGCGATACCATTTGGCCATTTGCCAATTTCCACTGCCGTTTTTAAACGCTCCACGATATCTGGATCTAAAACGGCAAGCATTTGTTCAATATTCATGCGTCATCCTGCTGTTGAAATGAGTCAAAATCCTGATTCCAGCCAAGCTTTGTACGGCAAGCCATATAAAAGTCATAACCGGGTGGATGTAATAAGTTTAACTTAAATGGATGTTTTCTGATATGCACTGTATCCCCAACATTCAAGGAAATGCTGTTTTGTCCATCAGCACTCACCATAGGGAGAACACGATTTTCGCGAATGGTCAATTTAATTTCACTGTGTCCACTCACTACAATTGGACGTGAAGATAAAGTATGCGGATGCATCGGAACCAGTGCAATCGCATCCATACTCGGATGTAAAATAGGACCACCGCCTGACAGTGCATAAGCGGTTGAACCTGTTGGTGTCGATACAATCAAGCCATCACTGTGCTGACGATAAACATACTGACCATCAATATTCAACTCAAAATCAATCATATGTACAGAACGTCCTGAGTGTAACACCACATCATTGAGCGCAATGGCATCATAAATGGTTTCACCTTTGGAACGAACTTCCATTTCGAGTAAAAAACGTCGATCTAACTGGAAATGTCCCTGTAATACCTGATCGAGTTTAAAGATCACCTCAGACGGTTTAATGTCGGTTAAAAAACCCAAGCGACCACGGTTGACCCCGATTACAGGTGTGTTATGTCGAACCAATGCACGTGCAGCATGTAACAGTGAACCATCACCGCCCACCACAATCACGAGATCGACCACTTCACCCAATAAACTACGGCTTACGCTTTGCGTGTTATTATCAGGCACAAGTGCTGCCGTTTCCTGATCAAAAACAGGATGTAATCCCAAATGCAAAAGATGGTCGTGAATCAGACTTAAAGTTTCAACAACCGATGATTTATCAGGACGGCCGATTAAACCAATATTACGAAAAGATTTGGCTGAAAGATTTGCAGACTGCATTGGATGCCTATAAGTTAAAACCAGTATAGGGATGGTCTGTGAAGCATCATATATACATGAAGCTCATCCACCGAAAAATCACGATGAACCCTAAGATCAACATATCATATGCGATTTGTGCGACTAATATAACACAGTAACGCTAAAATCGTGTCGAATCAATCTACCTCATCTATCTCTATAAAGATGTTGATTATCAATAAATAACATCTAAAGAATTTGAAGCTTGAGCAGAAAAACTGGATTTTTTAGCTTGTTCACAGATTTATCATTGCAAAAGATATAAAAGCTATCGCATGATTAGCACACTTTGTTGGCTTTTATGACAGATTTATGAAGTTTGAACGTGGCATTGGCTTTTTTGCGCTTATTTTTTCAGTGATCATTATTGGCGGTTTTCTTGCATTTAGTATTTATTTAATTCGACTGGATAATATTATTCGTGAGAAATTTGAAGGTAAACGCTGGGACATCCCCGCAAAAGTTTTTGCACGACCGCTTGAACTTTATACCAATGCACCTGTAACTCAGACCGACCTCAGTCAGGAGCTAGGACTGCTTGGCTATAAAAGCGCTCAAAATTACACAAAATCTGGAAATTACGTGGTTCAGGGCAATACCATGTATGTACATACACGTGGTTTCGATTTTGGTGATAGCTCTGAACCCGAGCAAGTCTTACAGGTGTCTTTTGCCAATGATCAAATTTCAGATATTCGCGCCACCAAGCCTTCTTCAACAGGCATTGCAAGACTTGAACCGCTATTGATTGGCGGCATCTATCCGCAGCACAATGAAGACCGCGTCCTGATTAAACTCGACAAAGTTCCAAAAACGTTGATTGAAGCACTTGTCGCCACAGAAGATCGTAACTTTTATAGCCATCATGGTATTTCTGTACGCGGAACTGCACGAGCATTGGTGAGTAATGTCACAGGTGGCAGACGTCAAGGTGGTTCGACCTTGACACAGCAATTAGTCAAAAACTTCTATTTAAGTCCAGAACGCACACTCAAACGTAAAGCCAATGAAGCGTTTATGGCCATGTTGCTAGAGCTACATTATAGTAAGGATGAGATTCTGGAAGCCTACTTAAACGAAGTGAATCTCGGGCAAAATGGTAGCTATTCCATTAATGGATATGGTTTGGCTTCACAGTTTTATTTTGGTCTGCCTCTGCGTGAATTAAACATCGCACAGCAAGCTTATCTGGTTGGTTTGGTACAAGGACCTTCGTTATATAATCCGTGGCGTAATCCTGAAGCAGCACTTAAACGTCGTAATATCGTGCTAAATAATATGTTAGTAATGGGCTACTTAACTCAAGAACAATACGATAAAGAAAGTGCACGTCCTTTAGGCGTGGTGGCTAAACCAAGTCTTGGACCAGCGAAGTTTCCAGATTTTCTGGACATTGTTCGTCGCCAACTGCGCTCTGAATATCAGGAAAATGACTTAACTAATCAAGGATTGCGTATTTTCACAACACTTGATCCAATTGCTCAAACACGTATTCAAAATGCTTTTAAATCGACTGTCGAACAAATTTCAAACCGTAATCCTGCTCGTCTTAAAGATTTACAGGGTGCTGTATTGATTCAACATCCAGAAAATGGAGAATTGATTGCTGCTGTGGGTTCGACTCAGGATTTTACAGGATTTAATCGTACAGTAGATGCTAAACGTCAAGTTGGTTCATTGCTTAAACCTGTCATTTATTTAAGTGCAATTGAGTCTGGACGTTATAACTGGGCTAGTCAAATTCAAGATGCAGCGGTAAATATCCCAGTAGGCGGTGATAAGAGCTGGACACCGAAGAACTATAGCGGCGGTGAACATGGTGTCGTTACATTGCAGCAAGCATTGGCGCATTCTTATAACCTTTCAGCCGTGCGTTTAGGTCAGGAATTTGGTTTATCCACTTTTAGCAATAACCTGAAAAAGTTTGGCGTTACTTCAAATATTCCAAACTATCCATCTGCATTTTTAGGTGCGGTGAATATGTCGCCTATGGAAATGCTCAGTATCTATGGAAACTTTGCAACAGGCGGTTTTAAATACCCGACTCGTGCGATTCGCTCTGTGGTTGATGCCAATGGTCATGTATTAGAACGTTTTGGTTTAAATGTTCAACAAACGATCGATCCATCTGCTGCCTACATTTTGAATTATGGTTTGCAACAAGTCATGCGTTCTGGTACAGGTAGAGCTGCTTACAATACTTTATCTCCTGATCTGAATCTTGCAGGTAAATCAGGAACGACTAACGATACACGTGATTCATGGTTTGCGGGTTATTCTGGTAATTATCTAGCTGTCGTATGGCTTGGTCTGGATGACAATAAAATTACAGGATTAACAGGTTCGTCGGGCGCATTACCTGTCTGGACCAATGTCATGAAACAATTGCGTCAACAGCCAGTTAACTTACGTCAAACAGATGATGTGCAATGGCAATGGATTGACTCTGCAACAGGTCATTTATCTGCTCAGGGTTGCGAAGGTGCGATGTACATCCCACTCATGCGGAACAACGTGCCACGTCAGGCAACTGTGTGTGGCTTACCACATTATCAGGTTGAGCCGACTTACAATTCTGATACGGAAAACGGTGATACAAGTGCCCCTGCGAACGATAGCATGGACAACTATATTCGTGACAGTGAAAATCAAATGCAAAATGATCTGTCTAATAATCGCGTCATTTCCAGTGGTAGTTATTCAAACTAATGATCAAGGTTGGTAAAAGAGATTTAAAGCGTATGTGGAAGCAAGGTTTTTTAGCATTAACAATGACTGCTTTTGTGGGATGTTCGACATTCCCTTTACATGAAGAACAGAAAAAAGCACCACAAAAGCCTGCTGAACCTACCAAGAAAACGGTAGAAACACCTGATGGCGTTAAAATCACGCCCTATGAACAGGAAGAAATCAAACGTAAACCAGTACGTGTTGTCGTTCCTGAACAAAAAGCAAAACAGCAGTTTAATGACGGACGATCTCTTCCTGCTTTTAAAAATCTGATACAACAGACTCAAACGGCATATAGTCAGCAAAAATGGGACGAAGCTGAACGTTTTGCTTTACAGGCTCAACGTTTAGCGCCACAAGCGGCAGAAACCTTTATGTATCTGGCTTTGGTCGCCAATCAAAAAGGGCAATACAGTTCGGCAGAATCACTGGCACGACGTGGTTTAAGTTATGCGCAATCTGCACCCATGAAAAAACAACTTTGGCAGGCTATTTTAGTCGCTGGACAAAAGCAAAATCATGCACAAACGGTACAACAAGCTCAACAAGCCTTAAATTCACTTTAAGGCTTCTGTTGCTCGATATAACGTTATACATTGCATCCAATTTAAAAATTACGAATGCCTGCAATTCCATAAGCACCATGTTGCTGTGCTTTGATAAGATCATCAGGATGCAACCCGCCTAGTGCAAAAACTATAATATGAGTGTGTTTCGTCCATTGCGTTAAAGTTTCCCATCCTAAAGCTTGGCGTTCTGGATGAGTTTGTGTGTTCAGGATCGGACTGATTAATACCGCATCGCAGCCAATTTGCTCAGCATGCTGTAAGGCGACCAGATCATGACAGGCAGCGATATAACGCTTACTTTGTTGCAAATCCCCTTTTCGCAGTTGCATCAATTGATACTGTTTAAGATGCAAAGTCTTTATCGAGGGTTCTAAATCGCTGGAGATTTTTTGAAAATGCTCAATATTGATGATCAGTTTTTGTAAATCTTCTGATGAGTATCGATACAAATCTTCAGTTAAAAACTGGTCTGATTCTGCTCTCCAGTAAAAAAGTGAATTTGCCTCTGGTTGAAAGTTGGATAATTGATGACTAATTTTAATGGAATGCGGCCAAAATAAACGCTGAATAATCGAATCATTGGCTTTGGGAAAATTGAGTCGCATGAGTTGGTCACGACTATACCATGTCCATGGCTGCTGAATCAGCTGTATTAAGTAGTCAGGGACATAGGCATAAAACAGATGAAGATTGACTACAATATCGTCATATTCATGCTGGATACGATCAAACGCATACCATTGGGATAATCCAATACCCACTTCCTCATAAATCTCACGGCGACACGCCTCTTCAGGGCTTTCTCCCGATTCAATCTTACCGCCAGGAAATTCATATTTATTGCCCTGATGTTGCGTTGCTTGGCGCCAGCCTACCAATACTTTTCCGCGATGTAATAATATCCCTATAGCAATATCGATCACAGGTTTTGACATAGCGTTTAGATCTTCCTCAATTTTACCCAAGTGTAAGCAAATTTTATTTTTTATAAAATATTCATTTTTTTGATTGACAGGTCTATTCGATAATGATTATCATTTAAATCGTTAGCTAAAACACCACGGAGCACAACAAATGAACGCACCTTTTAACCTATTTACTCGTAGCAACGAAACAGCTCAATCTTTGCCAATGTTGCATTCAAACAATCTATTTGCCCTAGGTCGTGAAATTCGCATTATGCATGCAGGTGTAGAATACCGTTTACGCTTAACCCGTAACAATCGTTTGATTCTAACCAAATAATTAAAAAAACCGTCTAAAATAATAACACTCGTGGGCAAATAAAATATATAAACAGTATGGCTTGAGCCATACTGTTTTTTTCTTTATGAACATTCCAAATATGACTCACTCAATGCTTTTTAAAACATCACTTACTTCTATCAAGCTGCTAAAGCAGATTGATTTACACACACTTAAGCAGATACATGACCCATTTTGATTAAAGCTACTGCCATTTGGATATTACACATCATGTTAATCCCCTTGGTTGTTTATTTGCGATCAATAATTTAGCCAAATAAGATAAAGTCAATCTCAGGAAATTTTGTGCTTAGGCTATTTAGTTGAGTGGAACAACACGCAAAACCTCTTCTAACGTAGTAACACCTTCAATCACTTTACGCGCCCCTGCAATCCGCAATGGTTCGACACCCTCTTTTTTTGTTTGGGCACGTAATTCATTCAAAGTCGCATGGGTACTAATCAAATGCTTCACTTCCGTACTTACAGGCATAAATTCATAAATACCAATACGCCCTTTGTAACCCGTGTGACGACATGCTTCACAACCTACTGCACGATAAACAGTTTCAGGCATATCCATCATGTAATCAAACGTCAGGTGCTCCCATTCCTGTTCATTAATCTGAGTTTGCTGTTTACAATGCGGGCATAACTTTCGTACTAAACGTTGTGCCAATACCCCTAAGATGGTGGCAGCCGTCAAAAATGGTTGAACGCCCAAATCATGTAAACGCGTCAAACTTGATGGTGCATCATTGGTATGTAAAGTAGAAAGCACCAGATGACCTGTTAATGCGGCTTGTATTGCCATATTGGCCGTATCCTGATCACGCACCTCACCCACCATAATAATGTCTGGATCCTGACGCATCAAAGCACGAACACCATCGGCAAAACCCAACTCAATGGCTGGGTTGACTTGCATCTGATTAAAACTAGGCTCCAGCATTTCAATCGGATCTTCAATCGTACACACATTGACCTGTTCGGTCGCAAGTTGCTTTAAAGAAGAATAGAGCGTGGTGGTTTTACCTGAACCTGTTGGACCTGTGACCAAAATGATGCCATGACTATGCTGTGTCAGCGTATTCCAGTCATTGAGCAAACGTCCTTCGAAACCCAATTGCTGAAAACTGCGCACCAAGACATCGGGATCAAAAATACGCATCACCATTTTTTCACCAAATGCGGTCGGCAAAGTCGATAGACGTAGCTCTGTTTCCTGACCTTTAGGTGTTCGGGTTTTTAAGCGCCCATCCTGTGGTTTACGTTTTTCCGCAACATTAAGCCGACCCAAGATTTTAATACGTGCGATCACTGCGGTTAAAGTATTTGCTGGCATGTTATAAATAGTGTGCAAAACGCCATCAATACGGAAACGAACCTTACCCGTATCTTTACGTGGTTCAAGGTGGATATCACTGGCACCCTGTTCAAAAGCAAACTGCAATACCCAATCGACGAGTTTGACGATGTGTTGATCATTGGCATCAGGCGTTTGCGTATCTCCTAACTGTAAAAGAGCTTCTACGCCTTTGTTTTCCCGATCATAATGACCTGAATTTTGCGATGAATTGACCGCGCGACTGACTTGATAATATTCAACCAGATAGCGATGTAATTGTTCAGGATTTAAAATCACCCGTTCGATTTTTTTCGGACTTAAGCTCCGCTCAAGATTCACCAACCAGTCAGTCATAAACGGTTGGTCTGTCCCGATTAAAATTGAATCTGCTGTAATGCCAACGGCCAAAATTTTATTGCGTAAGGCAAACTCTTGTGACATCACCGAGGTCAATTTACCTACATCTGCTTTTAGTGGATCAATCACATAAAATGTCAGTTCTGATTTTTCAGCTAGCCATTGACTTAAACGCGTGCTGTTTAATACTTTATCTAGTGATTGTTGGTCTTTAAGATTGAATTGGGCAATCCATTGAATCGGGTGCCATTTCAACTGATCCTTTTGGCGATGTGTGGTTTGAATCAATAATTTATCACGCTCTGTAATGCGCCCATCTTTTAATAATTGTTCTAAACACCAAATCGTATCTATTTCAAAATTAAACTTCATTGTTATACCCCGAACACTCTAGACAATATAGCAGAGATCATTTGCAATGTATTTTTAGTCTTTAAATTAAGGATATGCAGCCGCCCAAAATTGTTTTAAAGTGCCATAAAAAGCACCAATAAAATATCCAGATCATAGGCGGCTAAATGAGTTCGATTGCATTTAAAAACTTTCATGACGCAGGACAAGCAGTACTGCATTTTTTACGTCAAAAATTTGGCTTTGATTTATGGATGATTACGCGTGTAGAGGGCAATGATTGGATCGTATTACAGGCTGAAGATCATGGGTATGATGTCAAACCTGGCCGCGTTTTTAACTGGGCAGATTCATTCTGCTCACATATGGTACAAGGTCATGCCCCACGAATTGCGCCACGTTCCGAAGACGTTCCACTTTACGCTTCTGCCCCCATTGCTCAACAAGTCAATATTAAAGCGTATATCGGACAACCTCTGATTAAAGAAGATGGCAGTCTATTTGGTACCTTATGTGCAATTGATCCAGAACCAAAATCTGAAGCAATTATAGAAGATGGTGGATTAGTTGAATTATTTGGAAACTTACTGAGCCATATTTTACAGCGTGAAATCCGTGAAAATGAACAAATTCGTTTACACGAACGTCTGCAAAACGAAGCGGTCATTGATGCCATGACGGGGGTCTATAACCGCCGCGGCTGGAATCAATTCATTTGTACAGAAGAAGAACGTTGTAAAACTTATGGACATCCTGCTGCTGTTTTCATGATTGATTTAAACGGCTTAAAGGCAATTAACGATCAACAGGGGCATGCTGAGGGCGATCGTTTTATCGAACAAGCTGCTTTCATTTTAAGAAATTCACTACGTCAGGAAGATTTACTTGCCCGTTTAGGCGGCGATGAATTTGGAATCTTGATACTCGGCCATGATCAAGAGCATCTGGAACAATTAAAACAACGCCTGCTTGAGCATTTGGCTGATGCCAAAATCAGTGCCGCCATAGGCTATGCCATGCGTCATCCAAGTCAGGGGCTGGAAAACGCATGTAAATACGCCGATCAACAAATGTATATCCATAAGCAACAGTGTAAAGCACACTAAAACGATGCTAGCAATGGGGCACATTCAATGATTTCAATGTCCTGATCCCCTACTTTAAAACTAATATCAAACTGAGCAAATTTCATTTTATAAACCCGATCAGGATCATCCTGATACGCAGGGCGTGGATCTAAAGACAAAACTTGCTCAAGCTCATCCACAATCTGAGCAGTAAGTTTTTTCTCATCTAAATAAGTTTGTCGTTGCTCATAGGCGTTCTTTGTCCACACGACTTTTTTTCGCGCGGGTTCCTGCTGTGCATAACTACTTTGCGCATTTTCAATGGCGTCAGAATATTGGATATAAGGTTTAATATCTAAAATAGGTGTTCCATCCAGTAAATCACTGCCTGTGATATAAATGCGAAGTGCTTTGCCTATTTTTTCAATTGATTTAAATTGCACCACGGATAACCCAATGGGCGCAGGTCGATACATACTACGAGTGGCAAAAACGCCGATTTTTTTATTACCGCCCAAACGTGGTGGGCGTACTTGTGGACGAAATTTTTCAAGCTCCTGTTGATGTTTATTGTCATGAAACTGCCAGATCAACCATAAATGGCTAAATTCCTCGATCCCTTCAAATGCCAATGAGTCATTAAAGGGTTCATACATTTCAATATACGATTCGACCTGCACCAGATTAGGTTGACGTGGGATACCAAACTTTTCACGGTAAGGTGAATGCATGCTGCCGATGATTGGCAAATTTACAGAGTTCATCATCACTTTTTCTTATAAACACAATTAAATATATTCAGTTTATCGAGAATGATTTTAGATTAGAATAGCAACCTGTTTTCTTTTGATCGTGATTGAGACCTTTAATGGCTGCTTTTAACGTTGAACGCATCACCCATGTTCACCACTGGAATGACACTCTTTTTAGTTTTAAAACCACACGCGACACCGCACTGCGTTTTAAAAACGGTCAGTTCGTCATGATCGGGCTTGAGGTCAATGGCAAACCATTAATGCGTGCCTACTCAATTGCCAGCGCTAATTACGAAGAAGAACTTGAGTTTTTCTCAATTAAGGTTCAAGACGGTCCACTCACTTCGATTTTACAAAAAGTACAAGTGGGCGATGAAATTTTGATTTCTAAAAAGCCGACAGGTACTTTGGTACATGACGATATTAATCCTGGTAAAAACCTGTATTTCCTCTCTTCAGGTACAGGTCTTGCGCCATTTTTATCTTTGATTCGTGATCCTGAAACTTACGAAAAATTTGAAAAAGTAATTTTGGTTCATGGTACACGCTGGATTAGTGAATTAGCTTATCAAGATTTAATTTTAAATGAATTGCCAAATAACGAATGGTTTGAAGAACTCGATATCAAAAACAAATTGATCTACTACCCAACTGTGACACGCGAACCCTTTGAAAATGAAGGTCGTGTTACGACTGCCATCGAAACTGGTGCATTGTTTGAAAAAATTGGTTTACCGCCATTTAATCCAGAAACTGACCGCGCAATGCTTTGCGGTAGCCCACATTTCTTAACTGATGTAGCTGCACTTTTAGATAAAGCTGGTCTTAAAGAATCTCCACGTATGGGCGTTCTGGGCGATTACGTGATTGAACGTGCATTTGTTGAAAAATAATTAACACGACAATTGATCTGTACGACAAATAAAAAAGGTGCCTTACTTGGGGCGCCTTTTTTTTAAAACCAAAAAAAATCATTAAATATTCATATGGTTGATTGTAAATTTTATTTCATAAAGTGTTCAATAATATTTTTATATTGAAAAATTAACTATTATCAAAATTAGAGAATTATGTGACAAATATGAATGTTCTTTTATCTAATTGCGATTTAATGATAGAATATTTAACACTAATAAAATCAATATTAATTTTCTTACAAATTAATTTGGTAATAACACCTCTCTTCATCTCATGACTTTGTTGCATAAGCATATTCAATGGATGCAATTGATTGCTTCAAGTCGTACGCTTGTGTAACTAAGCCGAAATTTAAAATAGGCAAAGTATGAATACAACCGACCTCCCTCCTTCCGTAGAGTCAACAGGATCGAAAATATATCGTTATTTTTTCATTCTTCTCACTCTTCTTACTGCTGCATTTCTAATTATTCAAGGGTTTAAACTTTTAAGCCTTGGCGGCTCCAGTTATTATGTAATTGCTGGTTTTGCTTATCTCGCAATTGCTATTTTATATATACTTCGAAAAACACTGGGATTTTGGCTATCCATTATCACGTTTATTGCTACTCTAATATGGGCCACCATTGAAGTTCAATCATTTGATTTTTGGCAATATATTCCACGTTTGGTCGTTCCGACAATTCTCTTTGTTTTAAGCCTTTGGGCAAGTCATAGTCTGATTAGTCTCAAATCTGGACAGATTAAAATAGCAAATAGAATGGGTATTGCTGGGTTTGTAGCCTGTATTGCTGCACTCATCGCAACATTTTTCCCGCACGGAAAAATACTGAACCCCGTTGAAATTGTACAAAATCCAGAATTAACCAAACCAACTACTGAAAATCCAGATAATTGGGAATATTTTGGTCGTAATGGAAACGGTACACGCTTTGCTCCCTATACTGAAATTACGCCAGAAAATGTAAAAGATCTTCAGGTCGCATGGACGTATCATACAGGCCGTGTAAAAGGTGTAGGTGTCGATGAAAATACTCCCATCCAGATTGGCAGCACTTTGTATTCATGTACACCCACCAATATTATTAATGCTATAGATGGCGAGACAGGTAAGGCTCTTTGGAAATATGACCCTAAAGCCAAAACCGCAGAACACATTACTTGTCGTGGTGTGGGCTATTATGATGCCAGTTTGGACAAAAACCTAACAGCAAATGAGTTATCTTCCCCTTCTATCCAATCTTGTCCTCAACGAATTTTAACGTCAACTGTCGATGGTCGTCTGATTGCATTAAATGCAAAAACTGGACAACTGTGTCCTGAGTTTGGTTTAAAAGGTCAAGTTGATCTTTTACACGATATGGGGCCAACTGAAAAAAGTAAACGTTATCATCCAACTTCTACGCCTTTAATTGCAGGTCATGTCGCGATTTTAGGAGGATGGGTGCGTGACATCGTACATGGTGAACCTTCGGGTGTGGTACGTGCCTATGACGTTCGTACAGGAAAACTCGCATGGTCTTGGGATGTAGGGAATCCAGAATTAGTGGGTGAACCCAAAAATGGCTTTACCCTTGAGACCCCAAACATGTGGACCATTCCAACCTATGACAAAGCTTTAAATCTGGTTTATTTACCAACAGGAAATGGCCCTCCTGATTACTGGGGTGGTGATCGTAATGCAACCAAAGAAAAATTTGGTTCATCTATTGTCGCGGTTGATGCTTCTACTGGTAAAACCCAATGGGTATTTCAAACCGTTCATCATGATGTCTGGGACTATGACCTTCCATCGCAACCTGTTCTGTACGACGTAACTAATGATCAAGGGGTGAAAGTTCCTGCACTGATTCAAACCACAAAAACAGGACAAATTTTCGTACTTGACCGTCGAACAGGTCAACCTATAACCAAAGTTGAAGAACGTCCAGTCACTGTAACAGGTGGTGCAGAAGGCGAAAAACTTTCAAAAACTCAGCCATTTTCTGTAGGCATGCCTCAAATTGGAAATGAAACACTTCGTGAAAAAGACATGTGGGGTATTTCTACTTTTGATCAGTTAAATTGCCGTATCGACTATAAAGATTCTGTATATCATGGTCTGTTTACTCCACCGGGTGAAAAACCGTATATCGAGTGGCCAAGTCTGTTGGGTGGTTTTAACTGGGGCGGTATTTCTATTGATGAATCTCGTGATTTGCTTTTCGTCAATGATATGCGCATGCCGATTCGTATGTCTCTGGTTCGTAAAAAAGATATGAGCAAGTACAAAATATCAACTGATGAAGTACCTGGATTTATGGGAACGGTACGTCCCCAATTTGCAGGTCCATATGCAGGTATAAAAATTGATATTATGCAATCTGCTCTGGGCGTGCCATGTAATAAGCCACCTTTTGGAACGATGACCGCGATTGATCTTAAAACCAAGAAAGTAGTGTGGGAAGTCCCTATGGGTACAGCCGAACAGCTCGGTCCTTTAGGCATTAAATCACATATGCCTATGCCTCTTGGAATGCCAACACTTGGTGGCCCGACTTCAACAGCATCTGGACTGGTATTCTTTGCTGGAACGCAGGATTATTATCTCCGCGCACTTGACTCAAAAACGGGTAAAGAGGTCTGGAAAGCAAAACTACCTGTTGCAGCCGTAGCTGCTCCACTGATTTATAAGTCACCTAAAACAGGTAAACAATATGTCGTGATCTCGGCTGGAGGCGCAAGTCATTCTAAAGATGTCGGCGATTATATTATTGCCTATACTTTACCTGACCGAAAATAAATTGTGCTTCAAATAAAAAAACTGGATTAATTATCCAGTTTTTTTATGCATTATCTCTTTTCAGCATCAACTATTTTAGTTCACCAAAAGCAAAATTGGAAACCGACAAACCGCCCATAAACTCAGCTTCATGGTAATTGCGAATGCCTTGTTCATTTTCAGCCGCACCTACAGCAACCATCAGCGGCAACAAATGTTCTTCACGTGGATGAGCGATTCGTGCAGATGGCGCAAGCTCCCAGTCATTCAGCCGTTGATTACGTTCCTGACCTGAATGCTCAACCACCGTTTCGAATAGCCATTGATCAAAAATACGTGAAGGCTCTGCCGCATGAGCATTGAACATTCGCAAGTTGTGATAGCTAAGTCCACTCGCCACAATCAATACATTTTCATCACGCAACTGTGCTAAAGCATGTCCCATCTCGATATGTTGTTGCGGATTTAGCCCTTTTTTCAAAGACAACTGTACCACTGGAATATCCGCTGCAGGATTGATGATCTGCATTGGCGAAAACATGCCGTGATCATAGCCACGTTGTGTCTCAGTCGCCACTGGAATATTCGCTTGTTCTAGCAACTCCACAACACGTGCAGCCAGTTCTGGTGATCCAGATGATTCATAATGTACCTGATAGGTATGTGCAGGAAAACCACCATAATCATAAATCATATCGGGTTGCGATGCCGTCTGAACGGTAAATTCTGGCGCTTCCCAGTGTGCCGAAATCATCAAAATCGCTTTTGGTCGGACGACCAAAGAATCGAGTAGACTTGCCAAAGATTGGGCTAAATTGGCATAAACTGTATTTAAATACTCAGGCATCCACGGCCATGGTCCACCACCGTGCGAGATAAAAAATACAGGCTGTCGATGATTTGCAATCTTCATGGATATTCCCTCAGGTTTTATTCAATCATTATCTAATATTTAATAAGCTTACCAATGCAACAACAATAATAAAAACAGAACAATCGGATGCATTTTTAGAACGTTAAATCCTGACTAATTTGCTAGGTTGAGCAAAACACTGAGTAATTTTAAAATAATCACCTATATTTACTATGCCTTTTCAATTACCATGAAAATTGAGTTGCTCTCTCCTGCTGGATCACTAAAAAATATGCGTTATGCTTTTGCCTATGGGGCAGATGCAGTTTACGCAGGTCAACCACGCTATAGTTTACGTGTTCGTAATAATGAATTTGATCATGAAAACTTAGCTATTGGAATTCATGAAGCACATGCATTAGGCAAAAAGTTTTATGTGGTCGTGAATATTCAGCCACACAATAGTAAACTCAAAAATTTTATCACCGACTTAGCGCCTATTATCAACATGAAACCAGATGCATTGATAATGTCTGATGCGGGTTTAATCATGTTGGTTCGTGAACATTTTCCACAAATGCCAATTCATTTATCCGTACAAGCCAATGCAATCAACTGGGCAACGGTAAAATTCTGGAAAGATTACGGTCTTACTCGTGTCATTCTGTCACGCGAACTTTCCATTGAGGAAATTGCGGAAATACAAAAGCATGTTCCAGATATTGAACTTGAAGTGTTTGTACATGGGGCATTATGTATGGCGTATTCGGGCCGTTGTCTGCTTTCTGGCTACATGAATAAACGTGATGCCAATCAGGGTGCGTGTACCAATGCCTGTCGTTGGGAATATAAAATTCATGATGCTATAGAAAATGAAACTGGAGATGTGATTCCTATCCAACAACACGCGTCCACACAGAGTTGTTGTCGTCCAAAAGACGATCAAACTCATTTAACGCCACCCGTTTTGGTACAACGTAATAATGAAGAAATGTTTGCTGCTGAGGAAGATGAACATGGCACTTATTTTATGAACTCCAAAGATCTACGTGCGGTACAGCATGTAGAACGTTTAAGTCAGATGGGCATTCACTCTTTAAAAATTGAAGGTCGTACCAAATCTTATTTTTACTGTGCACGTACAGCACAGATTTATCGTAAAGCCATGGATGATGCGTTAGCAGGCAAACCTTTTGATCCAAGTTTAATGAGATTACTCGAAGGTTTAGCAAATCGCGGCTACACGGAAGGCTTCTTGCGTCGTCATGTGCATAGCGATTATCAAAATTATGCTGATGGATCTTCACATTTTGATTATCAACAATTTTGTGGTGAAGTTCTGGAACGCAATGGCAATTATATCAAAATTGATGTTAAAAACCGTTTTGATGTCGGCGATGCTTTAGAGCTTATGACTCCACAAGGAAACCTCTGTTTTATCCTAAATGAAATTTTGGATAGTAAAGGCCAGCGAGTCGAAAGTGCCAAAGGCTCGGGACATGTGGTTGAAATTCCACTAGATCCGAGTATTGATATCACATATGCACTCCTGATTCGAAACCTACCACATGCTACAGAGCAAATTTCATCTTCAGCTTTGGCATACGCTGCGGAGTAACCATGGCTTTATTGATCACATCTGAATGCATTAATTGCGATATGTGTTTGCCAGAATGTCCAAACACCGCGATTTTTGAAGGAAAAAAGATCTACGAAATTGATGCAAGTCGCTGTACAGAATGTGTCGGATTTTATCCTGAACCCACTTGTATTGCGGTTTGTCCGATCAACTGCATTATAGTGGATCCCGCACATATTGAAGATCAAACACAGCTAATGAGTAAGTTTAAACAACTCAATATTTAACGTCTTTCATACGTGATTTTAACGTCTCATTTAGGAAGAAAAATAGAAGGAGGCTTAACGGCAATGAAAAAACTTACTGTCTCAAAATAATTGAGAAACTAAAAAAAGGAACTTGACTGTTAGAGGATCAAGTTCCTATAAAATGAATTTTAGAATAAATCTAAATCTGAAAGCATTTAAATATAAATATCTTTAAATTTAAAAGCTGTTAAATGAGTAAGTAAAGCTGTCGAAACTGCTTTGCTTACTCTGATTTTTACAACACGTTTTAACTATTACGAATAATATAATCAAACGCTGATAGGGATGCTTTCGCCCCTTCACC
>NZ_JAHPRO010000002.1 GCF_025562455.1 Acinetobacter sp. WU_MDCI_Axc73 | reverse complement strand
CAAAATGACCGCTATATTAACCAAGGGGGTCAGTTTTTAAATGCCATTAGGGGGTCATTTTTACACTGCCGCTAACAATTGGTGATCCGACTTGGACAATTTCTAAAAACTTTGAGGTATTGATTGAAGCTGAAGGTTTGGCTGATCGAGGAACCTTTGTGATTGATCCTGATGGTAAGATCCAAATCGTAGAGATCAATGCAGGTGGTATTGGCCGTGATGCTCAGGAATTGCTACGTAAAGTCAAAGCAGCCGTTTACGTCTATAATCACCCAGGTGAAGTCTGCCCTGCCAAATGGAAAGAAGGTGATGCCACACTTGCTCCATCAATTGATTTGGTGGGTAAAATTTAAATCTGAGCCACCACACCGCTGAGTAGAGCTTAATCTTTTTGTAGACCACTTTCTAACATGGAGGTGGTCTTCTTTTAAGGCTATAAGCAACACTGCTGTTTCAACACAGGAATCAGCCAACTCATAAACACATCCAAACGACGAGGTATATATTGTCGATTAGGATAAAGCATATTTAAAGGTAAGGCAGGACAGGTGTAATTACTTAAAATTTCTATCAATCTGCCCTGTTCCAGATCCTGACGCACATCATAATAAGGAATTTGAATAATTCCGAGTCCAGCACGAGCCGCCTGAATATAAGCCTCTGTATTATTGACGCTTAATTGAGCCATTAATTTGATCCGCTCTTGTCCGTAAAAGAAAACCCCCTGTTGCTCCCCTACGCCACTTGGATAATTAATCATGATATGATTTTGTAAATCCTCTAAGGTTTGGGGGATACCACATCGCTGTAAATAAGTTGGGCTGGCACAATTCACCATCGCTAACAACCCGACAGACTTAGCAATCAGACTGCTATTTTCAAGTGCTCCGACACGAACCACACAATCAACTTCTTGTTCCACTAGATTAGTCAAATGGTCTGAACTATGAAGTTGAATTTTGATATCAGGATATTGTTGTAAAAAATCAGGCAATGCAGGAACCACGATTTGATGCGAAATACGACTCGGCATATCCACTTTTAAAATACCCTGATAATCCTGATGATGTGTCTGAATCATCTGTCCAAGCAATTGATAATCCATAAGAAGATTTTGACAATCAGGTAAAATTCGTTTTCCATCTTGAGTCAGACTCACCCGTCGAGTCGTCCGTTGAAATAATCGGACTTTGTAAAATGACTCCAGACTTTGAATGGCTGACGTCACCGTAGATCGAGGTAAGTCGAGCCGCAGTGCCGCCTCACTAAAACTTTCCCTTTTGGCAACTTCTACAAAGATTTCAAATTGCTGTAAACGATCCATATCATTGTTCGTGATTTCTGAATAGTGAAACTAAATTAGCATAATTGATGATTACATGATTCATATCTAGACTAATAAACATCCAAGAATAGTTCCATTAACAGGAAAGAACCTCATGGCGGCACAAACTTTAAAAGATAAAGTGGTTTTAATTACAGGCGGTGCAAAAAATTTAGGTGGGTTAATCTCGCGTAAATTTGCGGAACAAGGAGCTAAACTGGCCATTCATTACAACAGTGAATCGACTAAAGCTGATGCAGAAAAAACACTGGCTGATGTGAAAGCTTTAGGTGTCGATGCAATTTTGCTACAAGCAGATCTCAGTTCAATTGATCGTATTGAAGACCTTTTTGTCCAAACTAAACAACATTTTGGTGGAATAGATATTGCCATTAATACTGTAGGCCGAGTTCTTAAAAAGCCTATTGTGGATACGACTGAAGCTGAATTTGATTCAATGAGCGATATCAACTCAAAAATTGCCTATTTCTTTATTCAATCGGCAGGTCGTCATCTCAATGATGGTGGCAAAATTTGTACGATTGTGACGTCATTACTCGCAGCCTATACAGGGCTTTATTCAACTTATGAGGGCTTAAAAGCACCAGTTGAACATTATACTCGCGCTGCCTCTAAAGAATTTGGTGAACGCGGTATTTCAGTGACTGCTGTGGCACCGGGTCCAATGGATACACCATTTTTTTATGGTCAGGAAGCACCAGAAGCCGTGGCTTATCATAAATCAGCTTCCGCACTCGGTGGTCTGACTAAAATTGAAGATATCGAACCTTTAGTTCGTTTTCTGGTGACAGATGGCTGGTGGATTACGGGTCAAACCATTTTTGCAAATGGGGGTTATACCACACGTTAATTGCTCGACTTAGCTAGGGATATTTCCCTAGCTATTTCTATTTAAGATGAGATTATGATTTTACTTAGATACGTTCTTAAATAGATCAATTTTTAAAATCACACTCGTATAGAAAAATTACAGAAATTCTTCCAAGACTGAATTTAAAAATAAATGTCCTTGCTCGGTACAGGCAATACGTTTTGGATCTGCAACAAGTAATTTTTTCTGACGCAAATCATTGAGGACAGGTTCTATTTCAGACAGCGATAAACCAGTACGTTGTTGATATAAGTTAGATGTCACACCCTCATTTAAACGTAAAGCATTCATGATAAATTCAAAGGGTAATTCATCTGCCTCGATTCGTTTCCACTGTCCATGTTCCGCAGGAACTTTGGCGAGATAATCTTTAGGTAATCGGGTTTTCTGAAAACGATAAATGCTGTCAGACTGAGTCACTTTGCCATGCGCTCCAGCCCCGATCGCCAGATAATCACCAAACTGCCAATAATTTAAATTATGGGCGGATGGTCGCTCTTTACGCCATGCTGAAACTTCATAATTGACGAAACCTTGTGTTTTTAAATATTGCTCGCCTTGTAATTGGATCTGTTCAAGGATTTCATCCTGTGGCAAGACAGGTTGCGTTCTGAAAAATATGGTATTCGGTTCAATCGTGAGTTGATACCAACTGATATGCGTTGCCCCATTTTCAATGGCAAGTTTTAAATCAAGTAAAGCTTGCTCTAAAGTTTGCTCCGGCAAGCCATGCATTAAATCAACATTGACGCGCTCAAAACCGGCCTGTTTTGCGAGTTTAATCGCTTCAATGGCGTTATCTGAACTATGAATACGTCCTAATCGCTGTAAATGCTCCTGATGAAAACTTTGTACCCCAATGGATAAGCGATTAATCCCAGATCTTAAATAATCGGCAAAAGGATCATGTTCCAGTGTACCCGGATTGGCTTCCAAAGTAATTTCACAATCCTGTTCAAATTCAAGCAAAGATCGCAATTGAGTAAATAACCATTGATAACCTTGTGCCGAAATCAGCGATGGCGTTCCCCCACCAATAAATACACTGTGAATTTTACGTCCTTGAGCAAAATCAAGCTGAGTCTGAAAATCAGCCACCAATGCATGTAAGTACTGTTGTTCTAACTCCAGCGACAATGCACCATTAGGTACCGCATGCGAATTGAAGTCACAATAAGGACATTTACGCACACACCACGGCATATGAATATATAAAGAAAGTGGAATTTCAGATGGATCAAGTAAAACCGTCAAGAAAATAGTGCTCAGGCAAAAACAACTGCACTAGTTTAACATGACTACTGTAATTCATTGTGCCGAAGCGCATTGAATTAATTTAGACTGGAGCGAAATGAAGAATAATGACATGGAAAAACAATGCTGAAAATCAGTTCAACGCTGTTATTCTTTTTGCCTCTAGCGCTAGGAATTGGCGTTGCGATGGCGATACAAACAGCATTAAATACGCAGTTACGTAGTTATCTCAACTCCCCTTTGCAAGCTGCTTTTTTATCTTTTCTAGTCGGTACAATTTTATTGGCGCTGCTGGTTTTATTACAAAATCAGCCTAAACCTTCATTGCAACAACTCAGCCAAATCCCGTGGTTTTTATGGCTAGGGGGATTTTTGGGGGTTTATGCGATTAGCCTGAGCATTTATACTGCACCCAAATTGGGTTTTCTCACATTATCTGGATTGATTATTTTTGGTCAACTGGCAATGTCATTATTGCTAGATCATTTTGGCTGGCTCGGGACAGAGAAAATGCCTGTCAATTGGCAACGCCTACTTGGGGCAATCATCATTTTCGTTGGGGTCATGTTGACCTTACAGCGATAATTTTCTTTTATAGATGAGTATTTTTTGTGTCAAATGTCGCGGGTTTCCGCTTTGAATTAAAACAACTGTTTCACTTAATGTGGCCGATTCTGATCACGCAATTTTCACAAGCAGGATTAGGTCTTATCGATACCATTATGGCAGGACATTTATCTGCCAATGATCTGGCTGCAATTGCGGTCGGTGTTGGTTTGTGGATGCCTGTCATGTTACTGTTTAGTGCAATCATGATTGCCACTACCCCATTGGTTGCTGAAGCCAAAGGCGCAAGAACACCAGAAAATATTCCCGTGATTGTCAGACAGTCTTTGTGGGTAGCATTTATTCTGGGCATCATCGCGATGCTGATTTTACAGATTATGCCATTTTTATTGCCACTGCTCGGTGTACCAGAAAGCTTGCAAGCGAAAGCAGGATTATTTTTACACGCGATTGGTTTTGGTATGCCTGCGGTGACGATGTATGCTGCATTACGTGGCTATTCCGAAGCCTTAGGTTATCCTCGCCCTGTGACGGTAATTAGCCTATTGGCACTGGTGGTGTTAGTTCCGCTCAATTATCTGTTTATGTATGGCATTGGCCCTATTCCACACTTGGGTAGTGCAGGCTGTGGTTTTGCAACGGCAACCCTACAGTGGCTCATGTTGATTACCTTAGCCAATTATATTTATCGTGCCAAAGCTTATCGATCAACCCAAGTATTTTCACATTGGGAAAAAATCAATCCAGTTTTAGTGAAACGAATTTTAAAACTGGGACTTCCTATTGGATTGGCTGTATTTTTTGAAGTCAGTATTTTTAGTACAGGGGCAATTGTTTTAAGTCCACTCGGCGATACACTGGTTGCTGCACATCAAATCGCGATGTCAGTCACGTCTCAGTTGTTTATGATCCCAATGTCACTCGCAATTGCGCTCACCATTCGAGTCGGTATGTATTATGGCGAAAAAAACTGGGTGGCAATGCGTCATGTACAAAAACTGGGCTTAGCAACCGCGACTTTTTTTGCGATTTGTACCATGAGTTTAATCTGGTTTGCCCGTCCACAAATTGTGGCAATTTATACTCAGGATCCTGCGGTATTTAACGTGGCTTTATATTTGTTATTGTTTGCAATGGCATATCAATTGATGGATGCATGGCAAGTGGGTGCGGCAGGCTGTCTGCGTGGCATGCAAGATACCAAAGGTCCTATGTGGATTACGCTGATTGCTTATTGGGTGATTGCTTTTCCTGTCGGGATTTATCTGGCACGGATTGCAAAAATGGGGCCTGCTGGTGTATGGCTCGGTCTTATTATTGGTCTAAGTATTGCTTGCGTTTTACTTTTGGCGCGGTTGTATAGCAATAATCGGAAACTTGCGGAACAGCCATAGACTTGTTTCATATCCCTTTTATTTTTTCATATGGGAAAAAATAAATAGGATTTAAACAACAATGAAAGAAGTCTCATCATTCAACATGTTTCGATTTAAAAGAAAAATGCCAATCGGTTTTGATTGGCATTACTAAAGGTGGTGAAACAGCGATCCTGATCAGGCAATAAAACTTCTTTGGCAAACTCGTGATCCAATTGCCCCAGCATCGTTTTGAATAATATGTGCATTTTGTGGTTATTCAAACATATGGCATAGCGCAGAATTTTTTCGATGTACATAAAAAGTATGGGAAGAAACCACACTATTTAGTTGGCTTATAGCAGAAAATCTCTTCGGTGTTTTTTAGGCTATGCAAATCAACATAGCACCAAAAAACAAACTTTTATCGCAATTAATACATTGTTTCTGAAATATTTTCCCCGTTACTTTGCAAAAAATTCAGTGTATTTAACGCCTTTTTTTAGAATTGATTCTAGTTTATTAACAATTTTAAGTAGGCAATTTGGACTTTGTCACCTATGATCAAGACTGAATCTGGTGCGGGTAAAAGGTAAAATAGAGATGGCTAAAAATACGAGTTCTCCAGGTCGACGTTTTATGAAACTTGCGGGAATGACTGCCAGTATTGCGACTAAAACAGTCTCAAGCTCGATTCGAAATTTAACCGCCGATGATGAACAAAAACTTGCGGCAAAAACCAAACTTTTTCAGGATATTGGCGTTCAAATTGCCGATACGTTGGGTGAAATGAAAGGCGCGGTGATGAAAGTTGGACAAATCGCCTCGCAATACAAAGACATTTTCCCACCAGAAGTCGCTAAAGCCATTGCCAAATTACAACGCCAAGCACCTGCTGTTCCGTTTAGCGCGATTCAACAGCAAGTTGAAAAAGAGTTAGGACAACCTTTACTGAACATTTTTCAGTCTTTTGAACAACAACCTTTTGCCGCTGCATCTATTGGGCAGGTTCATCGTGCTGTTCTGCCCAATGGACAAGAAGTGGTGGTCAAAGTGCAATATCCAGGCGTAGATGAAGCTTGTGAAAGTGATCTAAAACAGGTTCGTCTTGCTTTACGCTTAATGGGTGTGATCAAGATTGATAAGAAACTTCAGGATAAGCTTTTTGCAGAAATTCAGGACAGTCTGTCTGATGAATTGAATTATGAAATTGAAGCACAAAACCTTGAGGTTTTTAAAACGTTCCATGAACAACTAGATGATCAAATCATTATTCCAACCGTATATAAAAACTATTCTTCACGACGTATTTTAACTTTAAGTCTGGAGCGTGGAGAGTCGATTGAAACAGCCAGTACATGGCCTCTTGAGATTCGCAATGAAATTGGTCGCCGTCTAATACGCGCTTTGGGTCAGGAAATCTTTTATTTAAAGCGCTTCCATTGTGATCCACATCCAGGGAATTTTGCATTTCGTGAAGATGGAAGCGTGATTATTTATGACTTTGGCGGTGTAAAAACCTTAAATATTGAAATTATTGAACATTTTAAAAATTTGGTGCAAGCAGCACGACAACAAGATGTTGCAGCAATCGAAAACCATCTGGATGCGTTACATTCACTTTCAGAGAAAGGATTATTTCCTGAAGCACTGTATTTAGAATGGCTAGAAGTCCTGTTACGCCCTCTTACAACACAATATGATTTTGCTCAGAATTCTGCGCATCATGATGGCGTTATTTTAGTGAAAAAATCATTGAAATATTGGGATGTGTTTAAACCATCGCCAGATACACTTATGGTCAATCGAACCATTTCTGGACACTATTGGAATCTCATCCATTTAAAAGTCGATGATAACCTGAATGATTTACTTGAAGAACTTGTTCCTCACTGATGAAGAACAAGTAAAGATGTCGACAATCCAGCTTATTATTTGACTTATCAATTGATATATTATAACATAACTCAAAACAACTCAATTGGAGGATTTCCGATGCGTAACGGTATACATCCTGAATATCAACAAGTGCTCTTTCATGACACCAATGCAGATGCCTATTTTGTGATTGGTAGTACCATCAAAACTAAACAAACACGTGAGTATGAAGGCAAGACTTACCCCTATGTGACTTTGGATATTTCCAGTGCATCTCATCCGTTTTATACAGGTGAAGTTCGTCAAGCCAGTAACGAAGGTCGTGTTGCAAGCTTTAACAAACGTTTTTCACGTTTTAAACGTTAATATTGCCTTAAGTTTTTAGTTTTATACTGAATCCTATTCGAAGTCTAAGCAACTATCTCCTCCACTTAGGCTTCTTTTTTTGGCCAAAATTTGATCCTGTGCATAAACATGAAGTTATCCACAATCTCCACTTCTCTTATTAATAATAAGCAATTCTAATCGAGTGTTCTTCAGCTTATTTACTCAAATGAATACTGAAATTCATAAATTCAATGCTATGCTTCATCATACTTTTGACTTGTTATCGAATCACGAAAAATCATGGTAAACGAATTATTGCAACAACTTCAAAATGGTGAAGCCAAATTTGCTGATGTTTTGGCACATATCGAAGCACGTTTTGAACATCATCCAACAGCATTTAAAAATGGTCAACAACACAATGCCACTACTGAAAATCAAGGTAGCGCTAAAGTATTGTCATTTGCCAAAATCGAAGGTTTGGATCAGGCACAAACCTTAACACTGTTTGCAGAACATTATGCCTCTGTACTTGCTACTCCAGAAGGTTCAGATCATCAAAACATTCGTCAGTTTATGCAACATGGCTGGGATGGCGTGATTTTTGAAGGTCAGGCACTTACTGCGAAATGAAATAACCGAGTCATAAAAAAACCCAGACATCCTGTCTGGGTTTTTTCACATTTCCGTTTTAGGGTCAACTCCTGTCATCCCTCACGATCCTGATGATTGACTGATTATTGTTGTTTTATGTCTTCGAACATCCTGTTCTGTATGAGTTGATCATAGGAAATTTGTATGATGATGACGATTGGCAATTTTCTTGAATCGTTGTAAGCCAGAACTTACAGAGCAGAAAGTAAAGAAATTTTAGAAGCTTATTTGTATAAATGCGAGGAAAAGTAGCGTACAAGATCGCATAATAATTTGGAAAATCCAAAGTTATGCACTTTCAGTCTGATCCACATGGCATCCCACATGATGGTAGCCCCGATTAAAATAGACTAGACTTTGCCCATGTTGACTGTGTTGAATAGCCACAATCGGACAAATAAAAATCGTATGCGTCCCAACGGTTTGGATTTGCTCAATTTCGCAGTCAAAGCTCACCAAAGCATCCTCTAGAACAGGAGCACCTGTTTCGAGTTCACTCCAAACACCATGTTTAAAACGCTCTTCGGGCGTCATTTTGGATGAAAAAACTTTAGAAATATGCTGATGGTGCGCACCTAAAACATTCACGGTTAAAATTTTATTTTCGATAAAATGTACATGTGAACTCGCTGCTTGATTCATACAGACCAATAATGTCGGAGGTGTATCCGTGACACTACATACAGCAGATGCAGTGAATCCATAACGACCAGATAAACCAGCAGTCGTCACAACGCTCACCGCACTGGTCAATAAAGACATTGCATTTCTAAAGTCTGTTGATTCAACCATCATTTTCTTCCTCATCAAGGTGAGC
Source organism: Acinetobacter sp. WU_MDCI_Axc73 (assembly GCF_025562455.1). Classification (GTDB taxonomy): domain Bacteria; phylum Pseudomonadota; class Gammaproteobacteria; order Pseudomonadales; family Moraxellaceae; genus Acinetobacter. Next base: position 187,896 of record NZ_JAHPRO010000002.1, on the reverse strand, counting down.
AGTTTGATGATCAATCCTCATCAACTCCGCTCACCCTTTACATCTGACTATACCGATGATTACCCGTTTGAGAGTTCTTTTCGGATGATCTCGGCACCTGCACTCAGCGCCTGTAATTTGCCTCTTGCGACATTACGAGCAAGAGGTGTCATACCACAGTTGGTTGATGGATAAAGCTTATCGGCATCGACAAACTGAAGTGCTTTACGTAAAGTGTCCGCAACTTCTTCAGGTGTTTCAATGGTATTGGTCGCTACATCAATTGCACCGACCATCACTTTTTTACCACGAATCAGTTCAATCAGATCCATTGGCACACGAGAGTTGTGACATTCTAGTGAAATGATGTCAATTTTAGATTGTTGTAACTTAGGAAAGGCTTCTTCATATTGACGCCATTCTGAACCCAATGTCTTTTTCCAATCGGTATTGGCTTTAATGCCGTAACCATAGCAAATATGTACCGCAGTTTCACATTTAAGGCCTTCAAGCGCACGCTCAAGCGTAGCAACACCCCAGTCATTGACTTCATCAAAGAACACATTAAATGCAGGCTCATCAAACTGGATAATATCCACACCCGCAGCTTCTAACTCAAGTGCTTCCTGATTCAGAATTTTGGCAAATTCCCAAGCCAGTTTTTCACGACTTTTATAATGCGCATCATACAATGTATCAATCATGGTCATTGGACCGGGTAACGCCCATTTAATTGGCTGTGTGGTTTGCTGACGTAAAAACCTGGCATCTTCCACAAACACAGACTTTTGACGAGATACAGCACCCACCACGGTTGGTACGCTTGCATCGTAACGATTACGAATTCGAACTGTTTCACGTTTTTCAAAGTCAACACCATCCAGATGTTCAATGAATGTCGTGACAAAATGTTGGCGAGTTTGTTCACCATCACTCACGATATCAATACCTGCATGAAGCTGTTCTTGCAATGAAACAAGCAATGCATCTCGTTTACCTTGTACTAAGTCATCGCCTTGTAATTTCCAAGGTGACCATAGTTTTTCAGGTTCTGCAATCCAAGATGGCTTTGGTAGACTGCCAGCAGTTGATGTCGGTAATAATCGTTTCATAATCAATAATCTTCTATCTTTAAGTTAAACAGCAGCACAGTTTTTATCAGCGTCACTTTTGTCGGCGTAGTTGGCAGCCCATTGCTCAAGAATAGCTTGATAAGGCTTAATGAAGTGCTCTTCAGTCCACTTCCCTTGTTTAACAGCTAACTGGCTACGTTCTTCACGGTCATAAACAATTCGAGTCAATGAATAATCTTGATGTTTCAAACTTGGTTGATAAACTTTTCCAGCTGCAGCGTTTGCATTGTAAATCTCTGGTCGATAAATCTTTTGGAACGTTTCCATGGTACTAATGGTACCAATCAGTTCAAGATCAGTGTAGTCACTCAACAAATCACCACGGAAATAAAATGCTAAAGGTGCAACACTATTTGCAGGCATGAAATAACGTACCTGTAAGCCCATTTTTGCGAAATACTCATCGGTTAAAGAATAAGCATCTTGCTGATATTCCACACCCAACACAGGATGATGATTTGCAGTACGATGATAGGTCTTCGTTGTAGAAACACTGAGACAAATCACAGGTTGCTTATTAAAATTTTCCTTGAAAGCATTTGAATTGACAAAAGATTTAAAGATTTTTCCGTGCAACTCACCATAGTTTTCTGGCGTACTAAATTTAGCTTGATCTTTGTTATGTTCTAGTAGCAACACACTAAAATCATAATCTCGTACATATGAGGAAAAGTTGTTTCCAACAATACCTTCAATACGTTGATTAGTTTTGTGATCAATGATATTGGTTTTTAAAATTTCGATAGTTGGGAATGTCTCACCATTACCCTCAACATCAATATCAACCGAAATAATGTCAAGTTCGACAGAATAACGATTCGCTGTAGGGTTATCCCAATGTGCCAATGCATTGAAACGATTGTTGATCATATTTAACGTATTACGCAAATTCTCTTGACGACTTGCCCCTCTGGCCAAATTCGCAAAGTTAGTGGTGATACGTGTATTGTCTGACGGACGATAGTTTTCATCAAAACGAATACTTTTGATCGAAAATTCAAATTCATTGCTCATTGTGATCAGCCCCTAATCTCTATGACGCTATTTATACCCGAATCACGACATGAATAAAAATGATTTAGTTTCAATCAAAAGTGAGTGAAATTCAGCTTAGGTATCAGCATTATGCTTTGAAGAGTCAAAATAGGAGCATATTTTTCAAAAAATAGATTTAAATTATTGATAAAAATAGAATTATTTTATCAGCTTTATTGTTGAGACAATGATGATTTTGAGAATACAAGTTGAGGTTATACTAAATTGAGCAAATAGTATTTTACGAATAACTCAAATTCAAAGATACTACCAAAAATCTTATAAATTTTGGAATGATTCCAATGCAGACAAAAAAAATCTTACAATCAAGTGCAATGCTATTGCCAATATTTTTTTTAGGTTGTGGCGGCGGAAGTAATGGTTCAAATAATCAAGCACCAATTGCAATTATTCAAACATCCGAAACTAATTTTTATAATAATACACAAATTAAATTAGATGGTTCAAAGTCATTCGATCCTGACAGCGATACATTAACTTACTCTTGGGGTATTGTGGAACAACCTGCAAATAGTCAAATATCTTTTTCGGATGCTACCTCTGCTTTGCCAAGCTTTACCACCAATTTACCGGGACACTACACATTAAGCTTAACAGTAAGTGATGGGAAAACCACAAGTGCGCTGAAAACCTTTAGTCTTGATGTACTGGATCAAGATACCATCGTTAACTGTGATGTTTTCGCCCCAACTAACTTGAATATCGCTATCAACGAAGGCGTAGAAATTCAAAAAGATACTTACAGCGCTACAGTTCTCACGGTACAAGATATCAATACAAACATCACAAACACCTTGAATTCTCAAATTAAAGGCCGTGGGAATAGTACGTGGGCAGCAGATAAAAAGCCGTATCGCTTAAAATTGAACACAGCTGCTTCTCTCTACGGTATGCCAGAAAATCAGAATTGGGATTTACTGGCAAATGCCTATGATGGAACGATGCTCAGAAATGCTACTGCATTATGTTTGGGTAAAAACTTTATTCGCAATAGCTGGACAGCCAATTATCGATTTGCAAATGTGAGTTTAAATGGGAAGGCAAATGGTCTTTACCTAGTCACTGAACACCTAGATATTGCTCCCAATAAAGTGAATTTGGGCAATAACAACACGAAAAAAAATCCAGATATACATGAATTTTTCGTAGAGATGACCCCTGCGAGCCGTGTGACTGATTCTGGGATATTTGTTCAGACAAAATATGGTACATACTATGAAGTCAAATCGGATGTGAGCAGCAACACAACTATTAAAAATCAACAACTTAACTATATTTCAAATTACTTAAATGAGGTTGAAGATCGTATTTTTAATAATAATTTTGATCCTAATACAGGATATCAAAATTATATTGATATCGACTCAGCAGTTGATTACATCTTATTGAATGAGTTATTTAAAGATAATGATCACTTTTGGGCAAGTACCAATTTCTTTAAAACAACAGATGGTAAACTCACGTTTGGACCAATTTGGGATTACGATTTAAGTGCTGGAAATTATGTTGCTAACAATACTGAAAACCCTGAAGGCTGGTGGATTTTAACCCTTAACTATCCGTCACATTTAATGCAAGATCCTATCTTTAAACAAAAATTAATTGAAAGATGGGCTGTCTTATATAAAAAGATGCCTAATCTCCTGAATTATATAGATCGTGAAGCACAAAATATTTCTAACTCAACAACACAAAATAATAATATTTGGCCTCTCAGCCCTTATGCGATCAATTGGAATGCTGGAACGCCTGTCTTTTTAGGCAATGATGAAAACGCTCAAGTTGCCTATCTAAAATCATGGCTCACAAAACGTGCAGAGTGGATGAATTCTCAACTCAACCCATAAAGCATTTACAAAACTAACTCTTTTACTGGTTTTGTAAAATAGTCTTATTTTGAGTTTCCTCAATTAAGGTCGTTCTGCATACTGTGGCAAATCGTCTGCGATCGAGTCCATTCTGCTTTATACGCAGCAAAAATAAATATGCTCGGGGCGATTGATACTTTTTTAGAAGATGTTCGCCTTGCACAATTTTAAAATCATCCACATACATAGGTATATTGGTGGCATAGCCTTCCCATTGGCTTTACGGCAGTTCTGACAATGACATTGAATAATATCTCCCAATCCATTACCCGAAACCTCATAACGAATACCTTATAAAATAATATGGTCATAAAAAACCTAGAACTTTTATCTGGGTTTTTCATATTTGAGACTTGGGCATAGCTTCTGTCTTACTACAAGTCTTGTTTTAGGTTTTCGAACGTCCTGTTGAAGAAATCTCCTTTAATATCATTTGAGCTGTTTCATAACCACTTAAATATGCACCGTGAACAGTCCCAGCATATTTCAAGCTACAGTGCTCACCAGCGAAAAAAATTCGTTGTCTCAATGATTTTTGCAGTACTTTCACAATATCATCACTGTGATTAAGTGACGGAAAACTAAAAGAACCATAGCTATAAGGGTCAGCCCCCCAACGTGTAACTATCATTTTTTTAGGTTTATTCGGAATTCTATCAAATTGTTTTTGCAAGCGACTAAAGATAAAATCTGATACTTCGCTATCTGTTGAATTGTCGATAAAATCTGATTGTTCTCCTCCAAACAACATTAAATACATTGGTTTTTGATAGATTTCAGATAAATCTAAGATATTAAAACAGTCACCATCATTCCAATAAAAATCACTAATATTTTCGAATGAGCTTTCCAATCTAAAAGGAAGTGGTTGCTCTAATTCAAAAAATACTTTATTGAACGATCCAAACCCAATTTTTTGAATAGCATGAATATAATCATTCGGTAATGGTGGAGAAAACTCTATATAATTTTTCTTTAAAATACCAAGTGGCACTGTAACGATTACACGTGAAGCTAAATAAATTTTATTGTCAAAATCTACAATTTTTATATGGTTATTCTCATCCTTAATTCTTTTTACATCTACATTAAACTTTATTTCTATAGTTTTTGAGATACTTTCAACAACTTGAGCGTACCCTTTGGGGAATATCACTTCATTACCTTGAAAATACCCCTCATACTTTTTGTAGTGCGCTGAAAGTAAATCAAGATTTGTCGCAAATGGGTCATTTGCCATTCGCTCAAAGAAACTCAATAGTAATTTCTTAAGATAGATTTCTGAAAATATATTTCCTGAATAATGTAAGGAGGCGATGATTTCTTGAATAGCATCAAAAGCAGATAATTGTCGTGTTTGAGACAGTAAATTTTCTATCTTATCTATATAAAATTCAAACTCTTGAACCTCTTTATCAGAAAATAATTGTCCATTTTCATGAAAATATGTTGAATGATCATAGTTAAATATTGTTGTTTCTATATGATTTTTTTGAGTAATTTCCCATATTGGATTATGATCAATCCCATGAATCCATGATGCACCTAAGTCAAAGAAATCAGAATCAATTTTTTTAGACTCTATGCGTCCACCTATACGTGACCTAGCCTCTAATATGACGACTTTCTCACCATTTTCCTGTAGTTTTTGAGCACATGCTATTCCAGCTATCCCTGCACCAATAATCAGAATTGGTAAATTAGTGTCGCTATCATTTAACATAAAGTTTTTATAACTCTTGATCAAACTAAGAATATCTAAAATTAACATGGTCTAGCTTATAAAAATTTAAAAAATTGAATCTAAAATTAGACCCGCAATAAAAACATCCACATTTTACTGATCTTCAGTGGTTTTTTATGATTCGAACTCTACTTATGAGCTATAATGACTGAATTGCATCATTCATTACTATCCATTGTCATTATAAATATTTTCTAAATCTTTAAAACCTCAAATTAATATAGCTATGCTCATACAAAAAATGGATTAAATTTAATATCAAAACTTAAAAAACCATTCTAAAGTTTACCTAATTAAAATGGTTTTTAATGATTGTTCAAAGGACTTACTTAGCCTTGTTAAGGTCGTTCGGCATATTGTGGTAAATCATCTGTGATCGAGTCCCATTCTGCTTTATGCGCAGCAAAAATATGCATACTCGGTTTTTGCTCAATTTGGGTATCTAAAGTTCCAATCCGCAAACGATAAAATTCAGGCATATCCATTTTGATGCTCATGATTGGCGAACCACATTCACTACAAAAACAACGCTGCGTGGTCGGGGTCGATTGATACTTTTTTAGAAGGTGTTCGCCTTCTACAATTTTAAAATCATCCACATGCACAGGCGTGTTCGTAGCATAAGCGGTACCGTTAGCTTTACGGCAGCGCTGACAATGGCATTGAATAATATCTCCCAGTCCATTACCCGAAATCTCATAACGAATACCTTGGCATAAACAGCTTCCAGACAAAATTGTAGCTTGTGACATCATCAATATCCTTGCAGTTAGATGTGTAGACTTAATTCAGTTAAAATGATGGGACATACCAGCCATTCAAACTTCGATTTTCAGCTATCATATAAGCAATCATCAACTGAGAAACATCTTTCAATAAAATCTGATCCTATCCAACCTTATACTATAGATCAACCAACGATAACTCATACTATGAATCATGATCTGAAATTTAAACTTATTGAAGCTGATGCTACTTTGTCAGATTATGTCGAAAGTTTTTGGATGTTACATAATGTCTCTGATGAAGCTAAAGAAATCATTGTGTTACCAGATGGTCGTATGGATTTAACTTTATCTCAATCATCTACGCAACCCTTTCAAATGATCTGTTCAGGATTAGAAACCCAGCCACAACCCGTTATTTTACAGGCGAACACATTAATCTTTGCGATCAGTTTTAAGCTATTAGCTGTGGAATATCTCTTAGGGAAATCTATTTCTAATTTGCTCAATTATGCAGAATATCTACCTGCACAATTTTGGGATTTTGAACCCGTAGATTTGTTGGATTTCGATCTATTTTGTAAAAAAGCATCGAGAAAAATACATTCTCTTTTACCTCAACAGATTGATTCAAGAAAACAAAAATTATTTCAATTACTTTATCAATCCCGTGGTAATTTGAGCGTGACCGAACTTTCAGCGCAGGTTCACTGGAGTCGGCGTCAGATTCATCGTTATTTTACTGAAAAGTTTGGAATTTCTTTAAAAACTTATTGTGATATTCTCCGCTTTAAAGCATCTTTTGAACCTCTTAGAAAGGGTCAACTATTCCCTGAGCAGGATTTTGCTGATCAATCGCATTTCATAAAACAGATCAAAAAATTTTCAGGTGTATCCCCCAAACAACTTAAACTTAATCATAATGACCGATTTATACAATTATTAGTGTTACCACCTAAGTAGACTATCTCTATATTTCAAATAGTTATTAGAGAATAGTATGCTTCTAAAAAATAAAAAAATAGCCATTATTGGCGGTGGGCCAGCTGGATTGACACTTGCCCGTTTATTACAACTGCAAAATATGCACGTTACAGTATTTGAACGTGATTTAAATCAATATGCTCGTGTACAGGGTTCGCCTCTAGATTTACACGAAGATTCAGGATTAAAAGCATTACAACACGCAGGGTTGATCGAGCAATTTAAACAGCATTTTATGCCCAAAGCAGATCGTAAAAAAATTATGAATGCAAAAGCAGAAGTTTTTTTGAGTGATCATGATGATCAACTCGAACAAAATTTTGGTGATCCTGATTTCCGACCTGAAATTGATCGTGGGGCTTTAAGAAAAATTCTATTGGAATCTTTACTACCCGACACCGTGCAATGGAATCATCAATTTATCTCAATGCAGACACAAGCCAATGGTTGGCGATTACACTTTAAAAATAATACGACTTTTTATGCGGATTTGGTCATTGCTGCGGATGGAGCCAACTCTAAAGTTCGTCCTTACCTTACTGATATTCTTGCATTTTACTCAGGTATTACCATGCTTGAGGGATATATTGTGAATGTCAAACAAAGCGCACCAGAAATAGATCAATTGCTCAATGGTGGAAAAGTCATGGCATTTGGTCATGAAAAGAATCTACTCATGGGACAAAAAGCAAATGATGAAATCGGTTTTTATGCCAGTTTTAAAGCAGAAGAAACATGGGCAACGGCGCATCAGGCTATTTTTTCAGATCGGATAAAAGTCAAACAATGGTTTAAATCTTTTTATTCAGGATGGGATGCAATTTGGGATAACCTTTTTGAGCATACTTCACTTCCCTTAATTCCTCGTCCCATTTATTGCATGCCTTTAGACCAAACATGGCAGTCCCAAGCCAATTTAACCCTCATTGGCGATGCAGCACATGTGATGCCACCTTTTGCTGGCGAGGGCGTGAATGTCTCGATGCTGGACGCTTTAAACCTCAGTGAATATTTATGTTCGGGGCAGTTTTCTTCGCTGCAAGCGGCCATTGCGGCCTATGAACATGAAATGCGTCCACGTGCAGCAAAGATGGCAGAATATTCTTTGGAAAATGGTGAACGTATGCATGCCCCAGACGCGCTACAAAATATGCTTAACGTGTTTCAGTCGCATTAAACGCCTGATGAATCCCTATTCCTGCTTGTCTGCCTGTCGCCAGACAAGCCGTGAGTAAATAACCCCCTGTTGGCGCATCCCAATCTAACATTTCACCACAAGCAAAAATTAAATGATTGTGTTTAAGCATCAAGTTTTCATCAAGTGCATCTAGTTGAATACCGCCAGCACAACTAATAGCCTCTTCAATAGGACGAAAGCCTTGTACCTGAATGGCAAGTTGTTTGATATGTTGAGCCATTTTTAGCACATCATTCCAGTCTGCTTTGCTTACTACATCACGGATTAAAGCAATCTTAGTTTTATCCAGCCCTATTTTTTGCCATAAAGTATTTAAAGACTGTTTTTTGCCTTGTTGTAATTTTTGTAAAATCTGAGTTTGATTCAGATCAGGTAAGAGATCTAGATATAAAATAGCAGATGATTGTGTTCGTAATATCTCACGTAATGCACGATTACAACGATAGACTAAACCACCTTCTAAACCATAATGGCTGATCACCATTTCACCAAACTGACGCGGTTGATCTTCAACCCAAGCTTGTATACGTTTCAGTGGTTGTCCAAAAATCGGTTGTAAATAAGCTGACCAGTTGACCAAAACACCGACATTACTGGGCTGAAATGGTTGAATAACTGACGAATCCAGCCAGTTTTGCCATTTGCCATCACTACCGAGTTCGGGCCATGATACAGCACCACAGGCTAAAACGATTGCATCTGCGTATATCGTCTTTGGCTGTTGTTGCAGTAAGTCTAAAATAGTCAAACTTCGATCTTGTAAACTTAAGACTTGATGACGGTAGAAAAATTTAACCCCTCGTTCCTGCAAGCGTTTTAACCATGCTCGTAGTAACGGTGCAGCCTTCATTTCATTGGGGAAAATCCGCCCAGAACTCCCCACATAAGACTCAATTGCTAAACCTTGCATCCACGCCTGAATCTCCTTGGCATGAAACTTTTGAATCATTGGGGCTAACCAATCTGGATGATCATAACGAGAGATAAAAATGTCTAAATCTTCATTATGACTAATATTTAACCCTGTTTTTCCCGCCATTAAGAATTTACGTGCAGCAGATGGTTTTTGCTCATAAACCGTGATGTCATAAACACCAAGTTCCGATAATACTTCAGCACAAGCCAGACCTGCGGGGCCTGCACCAATAATCGCAACCTGCTTATTCGGCATGATTTTGCCCTTGCAGTGGCATAAAAGTATCAAAACGAGTGGTATAATTTTCAGGCTTAGTGATCATTAATTGCTGACACAACTCACCACGCTCCAGATATTTAATTTCAAAGTGCGTTCTGGCTGAATCAGATGCAATCACTTGCTTTTCAAAAGGGAGTTTCCAAAGCTGCTCAAGTTGTTGGGCCGCTTCATCGATATAGTCTGGAATATTACTGGCTAAAGTAATTATACCTTGTGGCTTTAAACGTGACAGTAAAAATTCAAAAAAGGGCATATTTAACCAGCGCTGTGCTGGATTATGAGGCTCAGGATTGGGATACAAAATAAAGAATTGTTGTACTTGCTGCGGATATAAGGCATGTACCATCCACGGTAAAGCATCCGCATGGATTGGATATAAATTATCTCTAGGTTCCAATCCTTTTTGTTTCTGCATCGCCAAAAATTTTTCTTTGGTCCGCTCGATTGCAAATAATGCTTGTTCTGGATGCTCACCACTAAATAACAATGCATGCTTGCCCTTACCCGCACCAATTTCAACACAAACGGGGGTATTTTCAATGCAACTGAAATCACGAGGAGCCTGCATGCGCTGGGCTTGAAATTGACGAATTGAGATAATCACAGCAAACTATTCAAACTAGATATTGAAATCAGGCTAAGTCTAACAAGTGATTTGAGCTTTGCCTAATATCTTGATGATGAATTTGAGGATTTTACTATGCCACGCACATTTCCCTGTCCCCGTTGTGGAGAACCCTCTGTCTGGGAAGGCAATGATTTTCGTCCCTTTTGTTCAGAGCGCTGTAAACTGATTGATCTAGGTGCTTGGGCAAACGAAGACTATAAATTACAGACTCAAGATGCGCCAACTTCAGAACATGGCCATCCGAATGATTACGATAGCTAAACGACCCTATCTGTATCGATGATTATCTTTAGTTGCAAAATTTACCCAAAATCGTGCAATTAGCAAACAAAATTAAACATACAGGCGTTAAAGTACTCGTTAATAATATGAATCTTCTCACAATAGGAGAATTTTTGATGCTTTTGTTGAGATTACTTTTCGCTGTTTTTGCTGTTTGTTGTTTAATCTTCCTTATTTTAGGTTTTATGGCTTCAGATGCCGTTTTATTTGTTATTGCCGTATTATTTGCAGTTGCAAGCATTTTAATTGCACTGGAAGCCAAACAGCGTTTCCATAGCTTATTTCACTCTTGATATCTGGGACAATGATTGCAAGTTCAATCATTGTCCTTTTATTGTGTCTCTTTTAACCTGCTTTACCTGCAACAAAAGGATTAAATTGCTTTTCATAGCCAATGCTGCTTATCGGCCCATGTCCCGAAATAAACTGGGTTTCATCTGGTAGACTAAAACATTCTCGCTGGATTGAATCGAGTAACTGCTGATGATTCCCTTTAGGGAAATCAGTCCGCCCGATAGAACCTTTAAATAAAACATCGCCTGTCCATAACAGAGCATGTTCTTGGTTATAAAACATCACATGCCCTGGGGTATGTCCCGGAGCAAAACGTACTTCAAACTGGTGCTCACCGAGTGTAAGAAGCTCACCACCATTAAGCCACTGATTGACATGAACAGGTTCAGGAATGGGAAATCCATAACGCGCTGAGACATCTTGAATCATCTCTAACCAAAATTGATCATCTTTATGTGGGCCAATTACAGGAATATTCCAGATTCTAGCCAATTCACCAACAGCGCCTGCATGATCGAGATGCCCATGCGTCAACCAAAGTGCTTTGACCTTTAAGCCAAGTGTTTCGACTTCCTGCTTCAGATTGGCTGCATCTCCACCTGCATCAATTAAAATGGCGTCTTTAGTTTCGCTATCCCAGACAATCGAACAATTTTGAGCGAAAGCCGTTACAGGAACTATTTTAACTTGCAGCATAACAACCTCTGGCAAAACATCAATTTAGTGGGCTAAGGTCAGCTCAAGCGCATCTAAGTTCGCTTGTAGCAATTGACTTAATAATTTTAAATGTTCATCTGAATCATTCAATGCTGGAATGTACTGATACGACTCACCACCTGCATTTAAAAATAATTCAGCATTTTGAATCGCAAGTTCTTCTAATGTTTCTAAACAATCTGCCGAAAAAGCAGGGCTTAAAATCTGAACCGATTTTACCCCTTGTTGCGCCCATTCAGACAAAAGTTGATCGGTATACGGTTTTACCCATTCTTGTTTACCAAAACGAGACTGAAAACTGATAGCCCATTGATTGGGTTCAAGTCCTAGTGCTTGGGCAACTAAACGTGCCGTTTCCCGACATTGCTCAGCATAAGGGTCGCCTTTATCCGCATAAGGTTGAGGAATCCCATGAAAAGACATCAGCAGTTTTTCCGGCTTGCCATGCTGTGCCTGAAATTTCTGGATACTACTAACCAAAGCCTGAATAAATAAAGGATGACGGTAGTATTCTTTAATAATGGTTAAACCTGGCAAATTACGCTGCGTAGGAATCCACTTAGCCAAAGTATCGTAAAGTGGTGCCGTCGATGTGGCAGAATATTGTGGAAATAATGGCAGCAATACAATGTGATCTTGAGGATTTTGTGCCAACTTTTGCAATAATGGCGTAATGCCAGGCTGCCCATAGGTCATGGCAAAAACCAAATTCAACTCAAATTGTGGATAAGCGAGCGTCAATTGCTGTCTTAAAGCTTCGGTTTGTGCTGTCAAAATCTCACGCATCGGCGAATCTTCACGCCAAACGCTTGCATAAGCATGTGCAACACGTTTGGGACGAAAAGGTAAAACAAAACAACGTAGAATGACTTGCCAAAGCAACTTGGGGATTTCAATCACCCGTTGATCGGACAAAAATTGCTTTAAAAACTGTCGTACTGCTGGCACAGTGGCTGCATCAGGCGTTCCCAAATTGGCTAAAATAACAGTCACTTTTGGCTTAGATGCAGTAGACATTCTTTTTCCTGTTCAATGCGTACATGAAAATCTGTGGAGTACGCTTACTTTAACAGTTTTATTGCTTTTTCAAAATAAATGACTCATTTGTTTTCATTCGCGCCGTACGCTGATGTTCAAGCGGTTGATTTTCAAGTAACTTCAAAGCCTTAGGTGTGAGCTTCCACAATAACCGCTGACGCTCATCTCGACCAGCGGGGATAATCCAGTCATTTTGTCGCATCTGCATTTTAATATGATGTAATGCACGGATATTAATTTGCGAACGCGAAACTGCATGTGCTCGCGGTAAGACTAACCTTGCATCTTCAAGTCCCGTTTCATTCAGATAATCATTAATCCTTTTAGAAAAATATTCCTCAGGTGTCGGAATTTTAAAGACCACACTTAAAATGGATAAAATCTGCAACCAAGTCAGCTTACGTTCAGGTTTGAGCTCCTGAAAATTACCATCCTGATAGGCATGAACACGATATTCAAAAGAATAAAGTTCATTGGTATACACTCTTGGCATTACGACCAAAGGATCATTTTCACGCTTACCTTGCTCGGTCTCAAGACGAGTGACTTTAGCGCGTAAGCTATCAATTTCATCTTGTAAAACTTGAGTATTTTGTGGTCTGACCCAACCCAATACAGGATAACGTTCCAACATTTGTGACATGTTGAAACGCACTGCCAGCTCTAAGTCGCGTAGGCTATGATAAGAAAAAACCTGATCGACCTCTTGTTGAAGCTGTTTACGAAATTCATGAAATTTTTCTTTTAATTCTGGTTTGCTATCCTGCAACGCAGTGTCACGACTCTCTGGTGCATCATGCATAAATACAATGATCGGCTTTTGTTTGGTTACTGCGTAAATATATTCTAGATGTAGATAGCTCACACCTGAAACTGATTGTTCCCCGTACTGGCTACCAAGCAGTAGTACAACATAATCACAATCGTCAATCTGACGACGCGCAATGGAGGTACTCAGTGGCGTACGTTGCTCAAGTCCCCACGAAAAAAAACCCATTCCGATCAGTGTCTGTGCCAATACCATACGTTCTGGTTGCATTTCTGCACCAGAGGTTGAAATAAACACTTGATAACGCTTATCTAGCATGGTTATCCCCTAAAATTTAACATTCCTCATCACGTTCCTTGTGATGTATGAATATACAACCTCAAATTTAGATCTAAAATTTATACAATAATTGCCAGACTCTTCAATCATCAATATTGTGAATAAGCCACGTAATATGATCTTTAATCATATGTTTTAACACAAACTTTAACTCATCTGCATTATTTCCGCTGACAAAACACTCAATTTGTAGATGATTCTGACGAATTTCGTCAAATAATAACTCATTTTTAATCAAAATACGGGCTGTTTGCCTTGCTACAGCCAAACCTGAGTCAATTAATGTCAGTTTCTGCCCAAAAAGATAGGTAATGGCTTCATTTAAAACTGGATAATGAGTACAACCTAATACCAGAAAATCTGCATGCTGATCCACGACAGGCTGTAAACATTGCTGCAATACCCTTAAACAAGCAGGACTCATTTGCTCACCAGCCTCAACAAAAGGCACCAGTTCCAGACAAGTCACGGCTAAGACGTCTACCCCTGCTGGATTCGCAAAATTCTGAATGACATCCTTAATCAGTTGTCCACGAAATGTTGCAGGTGTCGCCAGTACTGCAACGACTTTGGACTGAGTTTGTAGCACTGCCGGTTTGAGTGCAGGCACTAAGCCAACGATTGGAAAAGACTCTCCATAATGTTCGCGCAAATAATCCAGACTAAATGCTGAGGCAGTATTGCACGCCACAACTGCCATTTTACAACCACGACGATATAACCATTCAATTGCTTGTGCGGTTAACTGTCGGATTTCCTGATCTGCGCGTGGCCCATAAGGAACATGCGCCGTATCGGCATAATAAATAATCTGCTCATTCGGTAAATGCTGAACGATTTCCTGTGCAATGGTTAATCCTCCCACGCCAGAATCAAAAATACCAATCGGGGCATCTTTAGATGCTTTAGGTCTGGGTTTTAATTCAGCATGAATAGGGTGTATTGCGGTCATTTCTTTAAATAAATCCATCATTTCAGATTCAGAATTAAGCTTAAACCTCAACTGCTCAATTGCAAGAGCAAATCACCACTTTTTAACTGAAGTACCGCTTCTCCATCTGAGTTTTCGGTCAAAATACCAAGCTCAATCAAATGATAAAAAGCTGCGCGCTGAATTAAAGCATTTAAACCAAAACGCACATGCACATAAGGGCGTAACTCCTCTTGCCCTGCTTCACCTGCATAACCGCGCATAAAAATTGGATGTGCATCATCTACAATCACAACATCTTGATTGGTTGTGGTTAATTGGATAAAAGATTTACATTCAATCTCGATTACATCGACTTGATTGACTAGCAAAGGTTCATCTTCAACCTCAATCTCAATTTGCTCAACGGGCGTCTTTAAATAATACTTTCCATCCTCTTTCCAAAGCACTTTAGAGAATAGGTCTAAAAGCGCCTGTCGCTTGATCAATTGACCTTCGTGCCACCATTCTCCATTGGCTTTTATGATCAAATCCATTTTACCGCAATGCTTTGGATGCCATTGGTCAAGAGGTGGAATTGACCTTTTGTGACTTTGCTGTGCATCTTTTAGATATTGTGCGATACTCATTAAGTTTTTATCATCTAACGATGTTGACTGGTTTGTCTCTTGAGACGAATGATGATGATTTACCATGGTTTATGCCTTGCTGACGAGAAAATATAATGACTCAGCCAATTGGCTAGATCAGGGTTTGAAACTATACTAGCCGCAAACTATTTAAGACACGATTGTCTGTTTGTGTCTATACATTAAAGAACACTCATGGCAGCACCGAAGCGCTGATGTGACGGTTGCCACCCTTAGCAATATGAGGAGTCCTACATGGAGCACATCGAACGCGAAGCGATGGAGTTTGACGTAGTGATCGTTGGTGCGGGGCCTGCGGGTCTATCGTCCGCGATTAAAATTCGCCAACTTGCGATTGAACATAATTTACCCGATCTATCCGTCTGTGTCGTCGAAAAAGGCTCCGAAGTGGGCGCTCATATTTTGTCTGGTGCCGTGCTTGAGCCACGTGCCATGAATGAGCTATTTCCGAACTGGAAGGAAGAAGGTGCGCCTTTAAATGTCCCTGTGACTGAAGACAAAACCTACTTCCTGCTCTCTGATGAAAAATCTCAGGAAGCGCCGCACTGGATGGTGCCAAAAACCATGCATAACGATGGCAATTATGTCATCTCGCTTGGCAACGTGGTACGCTGGTTAGGTCAGAAAGCTGAAGAATTAGAAGTATCTATTTTCCCGGGCTTTGCTGCTGCGGAAATTTTGTATCATGAAGATGGTACGGTAAAAGGTGTACAAACAGGCGATATGGGCATTGGTAAAGATGGTGAACCGACGCATAACTTTGCGCCAGGTTACGAGCTACATGCCAAATACACTTTGTTTGCAGAAGGCTGTCGTGGTCATCTAGGTAAACGCTTAATCAGCAAATTTAATCTGGATAAAGATGCGGATCCGCAGCATTACGGTATCGGAATTAAAGAACTGTGGGAAATTGATCCAGCCAAGCACAAAGAAGGTCTGGTCATGCACGGTTCTGGCTGGCCTCTCACTGAAACTGGTTCTTCAGGTGGTTGGTGGTTATATCATGCTGAAAATAACCAAGTTACTTTGGGAATGATCGTGGATTTATCGTATGAAAATCCGCATATGTTCCCATTTATGGAAATGCAGCGCTGGAAAACCCATCCACTTATTAAACAGTATTTAGACGGCGGTAAACGCATATCTTATGGCGCACGTGCTGTGGTCAAAGGTGGCTTAAACTCTTTACCTAAACTGACCTTCCCGGGTGGCTGTTTGATTGGTGATGATGCAGGGTTCTTAAACTTTGCCAAAATCAAAGGCTCTCACACCGCTATGAAATCAGGCATGCTCTGTGGTGAAGCTGTATTTGAAGCGATTGCCCGTGGCGTGGAAAAAGGCGGTGATTTGGCCATTGCCCGTGTGCTTGAAGGCGAGGATTTCTTTGATAAAGAACTGACCGCTTATACACAAAAGTTTGATAGTAGCTGGCTCAAAGAAGAGTTACATCGTAGCCGTAACTTTGGCTCTGCGATGCATAAGTTTGGTTTGTGGATTGGTGGTGCGTTTAACTTTATTGATCAGAATATTTTTAAAGTACCATTTACCCTACATGACTTACAGCCAGACTACAGCGTACTGAAAACCCAAGACAAAGTGAGCTTTAAGCCCACTTATCCAAAACCAGATGGTAAATTGACTTTTGACCGTTTGTCTTCAGTATTTGTCTCTAATACTGTGCATGAAGAAAACCAGCCATCACATTTAAAGCTGACCGATCCAAGCATTCCAGTCAATGTCAATTTACCAAAATGGGATGAGCCTGCACAGCGTTACTGCCCTGCTGGTGTCTATGAGATTGTCGATGAAGGTGAAGGGAGTAAACGCTTCCAGATCAATGCAGCCAACTGTGTCCACTGTAAAACCTGTGATATTAAAGATCCATCACAGAACATTACTTGGGTAACACCTGAAGGCGGCGGCGGGCCAAATTATCCGAATATGTAAGTTTTTTTACGGTGCAGCAAGAACTTATCGAGCTGTACCTCATCTTGCGAAGCTATAACTGCTTTTCTTCCCAAGAACTATAAAACTTCATCTGTTTTTCAAATGCATCGTAATTTAAATTGCGGTGCATTTTTATTTTTGCCAGTGAGTTCTTTTTATTTTGATCCTCTGCTTACATTTCTATCAATCTTTGTTACTTAATTTAAGTCCAGAAATGCATAGACTAATTTTTAAACATTTTATTTTTCTGATTCCTTTGTTAATTGAGGGTTTATCACCTTTTAATCAATTTACTCAAGTATTCGTATATGAATCAATATTCAGACCACATCTTGGGCAAGGAATCACTTTTATTCACATGATTTGAAAAAAAGGATGAGAGTCATGCTTGATTTAAAACACACATTGCAATCACTTCAAAATATACGTGCTAACCCAGCTGTTTCGATTTTTGTTCCGACCCATCGTACTTTTCCAGATAACCAACAAGATCATATAGCACTTAAAAATCAACTCAAACAACTCGAAGAACAATTACTGAAAACCTATGACAAAGTTTTTGTTGCCCAATTTTTAAAGCGTATTCATGAAAAAACGGATGAATTAAATCCCAACTATTATCTGGATACTTTGGCCATTTTTGCGACACCTGATCAGGTCGAGGTGATTTGTTTGCCTTTTAAGACTGAAACCAGAATTATGATTGATACGCAATTTGTATTGCGCGACTTTATTCGAGAACTGTCTTATGCACTGGATTATTATATTGTAGTCGTGACCCGTGAAATGGGTCGCTTAATACAAGCATCCAATAATCGCGTTATTCATGAGTTTTCAGAACTGGATCAAGAACTCACTCCGCTTTTGCCACATGGCGCTTTTCCCGTAAAAAATGAAACATTATATAGCCTCACTGCCACAGAGCGATCTGCTGCTGCACAGGAAGATCGCTATCTTAAAGAGTTTTTAAATCGAGTGGATAAAAATGTACAAGTAATACATGCGAAAAAGCCGCTCCCTATTGTTCTTGTAGGCGATCGTCGTAATATCAGTTTTTATGAGTCGATCTGTGATCAGCCCAATCAAATTATTTTTTGCGTTGAAAATGTGACTCAACTTGAAGATAGTGAACCAAGACATATTGTTGAAAGCATTCAAAATGCATTAAGTGACTATCAAATTAAAATTCATCAAAACAATGCCCATCAGCTAGATCAGATTTATGGCAGTGATCGTGTAATTACAGATTTGCAGAATATTTATCAGGCAGCCTTACAGGGCAATGTGGATACGCTTTATGTACAGCAAGGGTATCGTGTGAATGGTTTTGTAGATATTGAACAACAACGTATTGAGTTTAGTGCTGCACCAGAAGAGGATACATCTCCAGTTGATGTGATCAATCATGTGATTGATGCTGCACAAACACATGGCGGTCATATTGTATTTTTGCCAGAAGCTTATTTGAGTGGAAAAACCCCAGTGACTTTACTTAGTCGATATGCAATTTAAATTTATAAAATCAAGCCTTTGTATAAGGCTTGATTATTTTAATGACGTATTGCAAGCTTATGAATCAATCAAAGACCATGCAATCAACCACATGACTATGCCAATAATGATATCCAAAACTTTCCAAGCTTTTGGATTTTCAAATACTGGTTCAAGCAACCTTGCACCAAAACCCAAACTAAAAAAGAAAACAAAAGATGCTGTCACCGCCCCAGCCGCAAAAGCAGCTTTATTGGCATATTGAGAGGAAATGGAACCCAATAGCACAACGGTATCCAAATAAACATGCGGATTGAGCCACGAAAAACTTAAACATAAAATTAAAGTCTGTGCCAAAGAATTGACTTGCTGTCCCACCGCATGCAACCCGTCTTTGGTGATATAAGCGCTATAAAAACTGCGTAAACCATAAGCGAATAAAAAAATGGCACCAAACCATTTCATCGCTTGAATCAACCATAATTGTTGGCTGAGTAAACTTGCGAAACCAAAAACACCCAATGAAATTAGCAATGCATCCGAAACCGCACAAATTAAACACACCCAAAAGACATGTTGTCTGAGCAAACCCTGTTTTAAAACAAAAGCATTTTGTGCGCCAATCGCTAAAATTAAGGAAAACCCCAGTAATAAACCTGAAAAATAGGTCGACATCATTATCCTTTTTGCACCAAGTAACGATATTCTTTTAAACCTGCTTCATCGAGCAATTCTTCCTGAGCCAATAACTCATGTCCCAGATGCATACAAAACTTGGGAATATCCCATGAAGTTGATGGATCGGTTGCCAATACCTCCACCACATCCCCCGACTTTGACTTACGAATAGCTTGATGCAGCATCATGACAGGTTCAGGACAACGTAAACCACGTGTATTCAATTGAATGGTCGGAGTTAAATCTGGTGAAGTCATGCCTATACTTGAGTTCAAAAATAGGGGCATAGTTTACCATAAAGTTAAACCTCCGAGAAAAAGCAAAAAACGCCGACTCATCAATTTGAATCATTTACGTTTTCCAATCGTTTTAGTAATGCAGAAGCCATTTTTCTTCGGTATGATTAAAAATCACATTGATTGACACATTAAGAGTCTTTAGGAAAGATCATGCAAGAGGAATCAGGCCCATCGTGGGGTATGCGTGGCTTAAGAAAATGGTTAGGCACTGCACCAGAAACCCGTGACGAACTGTTAAAACTCGTTCAGGATTCACAGCGTTTTTTAGAACCCGATACGGTGGCAATGTTAGAAGGCGTTCTAGACCTTCCTGCCACCAAAATTCGTGAAGTCATGACACCGCGTACGGCCATGATCAGCTTGCAAGAAGATGATGAACTGTTGGACATTCTACATGTACTAGTCGAATCTGCACATTCTCGTTTTCCTGTCTTTTCAGCGGATCAACCTGACAATGTTGTCGGGATCCTACTCGCTAAAGACTTACTGCCTTTTCTTACCGAACAAGATGCAAAGGTTGATATCAGCGCACTGATGCGCCAGCCTTTGTTTGTGCCAGAAAGTGCTCGTTCTGATCAGGTTTTGCGTATGCTCAAACATACACAAACCCATATTGCGATTGTGATTGATGAATACGGTTCGACCTCTGGTTTAGTTACACTTGAAGATATTTTGGAAGAAATTGTCGGTGAAATTGAAGATGAACACGACAATGCCGATGAAGAGGCGCAGTACATTGTGCCTGACCCAAATCATCAATCAGCCAATACTTGGTTGGTTCAAGCACTTACACCCATTGAACACTTTAATACAGTTTTAGATGCTGACTTTTCTGACGATGAAGTGGAAACTATGGGCGGTTTATTGCTTCAGGAAATTGGTTTAGTCAGTGATTTGCAGGGTCAGACCGTTGAACTTGAAAATTGGGAGTTTACCATCGTTGAAGCAGATGCCCGTACCATTCATCTGATTCGAGCTGTTCGTCAATGAGAACATATTTTAATAAATTGTTAGGATCTTCCCAGCAACAAAAACAACTCCCGTTTATTATTCCCCTGCTGATTTCACTCTGTGCTGGTGCTATTTTTAGTCTGGCACTTGCGCCTTACTATTACTGGTGGCTGGCTATTTTATCGCCAGCATTATTATATGCTTCTCTCAAAAATCGTACCGCCAAACAAGCGTTTGGGATTGGCTGGGCATATGGTTTTGGCTTATGGTTTGTCGGAGCATTTTGGCTGTATACCTCGATACATGTCTATGGTGATACCAATGCCATTTTAAGTGTCCTCATGATTGCGTTTATGGCTTTAGTCATGGGACTCTTTACCGCAGTTCAAACTTGGCTATATCGTCGGTTTTTCCCAGAAACACCACTGACGTTTGCACCACTCTGGATACTCTTTGAATGGGCCAAAACTTGGGTGTTTACAGGTTTTCCGTGGCTTTTTGCAGGTTATGCTTTCACCGAACGTTTTCTGGATGGCTATGCGCCGTTATTCGGAATTTTCGGGGTTTCCTTTGCGGTCATCATACTGGCTTGCGCGTTAGTTGAAATTTTACAACGTCGTATTTTCTGGGTGATTCCATCAGCCCTATTATTATTGGGTGCATGGGGAGCGTCAAAAATTGAATTTGTACAGCCCAAAAACACCAAACCGCTCTCCGTTTCTCTGATTCAAGGTAACATTCCACAAGATCTAAAATGGCTGACTGAATATCAAGTCAAAACCTTGATGATCTATGCCAATTTGACCCGCACAGAATGGGGACGTGATTTAATCGTTTGGCCAGAATCCTCCATTCCGATGTTTCAAACCGACATTGAACCTTTTTTGAATGCCATACAGCAGCAAGCAAAAAAAACGGGTTCAGCATGGGTGACAGGTATTCCATATTGGGATATGGCCGCTTCTCAGCAGGTTGGAACGCCACAGTACTACAACAGTATTATGGCCTCGGGCAGTGATTCATCAGGGTTATATAAAAAACAACGGTTAGTCCCTTTTGGTGAATATATTCCACTTTCTGGACTTCTCAGTTGGGTATTGCCTGCGTTACAAAATGACCCTTCGATGAGTGGTTTTAGTCAGGGAGCAAGCGATCAAAAACCCTTGATGATTAAAGGTCATCCACTTGCAGCAGCCATTTGTTATGAAATTGCTTATCCGAATCTCACGCGACGTAATGCGGAAAATAGTGACTTTTTGGTGACCGTTTCTAATGATGCATGGTTTACTGGAACCGCAGGCCCAATGCAGCATTTACAAATGGTGCAGATGCGCGCTAAAGAAAATGGCCGCTGGTTTATTCGTGCCACCAATACGGGTATAACTGCTTTTATCAATCAACATGGTCACATTGTTAAGCAAGCACCGATTGATAAAGAAGCTGTACTACGGGGTGAATTGCCTGCAATGCAGGGTGAAACGCTATATACCCGTTTAAGTGACTGGCCAATCTTGGGCTTTTCATTGTTACTCTTAATTATGGGATGGTTTTATCGCCCAAAACATGTCGATGTAAGCTTTAAATCACGACGTTAACGTCCAATTGACCGCTTCAAAAAAACCGAGATTTTTGCTTAATCTCGGTTTTTTCTAAGCATCAAAACTATAATAATTTTGTTCCCAACGGCACGTCAAAATCAGGCACACAAAGCGACACATCTCCGTCTGCGTTATGAAACCCAGTCACCAGACATTCGGACTGAATCGGGCCAATTTGTTTTTTAGGAAAATTAACCACTGCAACCACCAGTTTATTGATCAAATCTTGAGGTTGGTACAGCTTAGTAATTTGAGCACTGGATTTTTTAATGCCCAATTCTTCACCAAAATCCACATGCAAGATATACGCAGGTTTACGTGCTTTTTCAAAAATCTCAGCATGTACAATTTTGCCGACACGCAGTTCTACTTTTAAAAAATCTTGCCATTCAATTAAATCCATTGCACTTATTCCTATTATTTATTTCAAAAAGGATTATGCATACTGTTCAAATGGATTGAAAAGAGTAAAACTAAAAAATAATCACGCCATAAAAAAAAGAGGCATAAGCCTCATTTGATCATACATCATCTTTATAGTGTCGCAGTCAGATAAGATAGCATTGCAGCTAGACTCAACATTGGTATATATCGATAAATAGAAACAATCGCTTGCTCAACATTTGAAGTTTGTTGTTCAAGCACAATTTTTAGTACCGTTGCTTTTAACGCTGAATAAAAACTTAAAATCAGCATTGCACTAAATATACTCAGCGCAACGAAACCCACCATAATTTGGCTAGTTGCATCTGACATTTGCCAAAGAGTTAAAATACCTTGACTCAGTGGCAGCAAACTCAAAATCAAGAGAACAGATTTGAGCATTGACCAATGAAATTGGTGAATTTCATCCGAAAAAAATAATGCTTTCATGCTATCCCCCGACAGTAAAATGGCTGACTTAAAACTATTATGCAAGGTTTTAATCAAATAAAAAGCCTATTTTTATTCATAATTCATTTATCTTGTAATCAGTAAATATGGGAATAGTTATTATTATAAATCTCATATCTTTATATTTTATTAAACTTAATAAAAATCAACATAATAAATCAAAATTACAAATTGAGATGTATTATCATATACAATGTTTTATTTTTAATTCGGTTTAACCCATCTATAGTTACCATCAAACCAAGTAGATTATTTCATATAGATAGCACTTCATTTAAAAATGCTACCTATGATCTTAAAACTAAATCTCAAGGTTTATAGTAAATGTCCGCATCATTTCCTTCACCGCCAGATTTTCCATCTGCACCAAAAGAGTATAAGTCGTAGGCATGACCCTCAGTACCAGGAATCACATACTGAATATCATTGTCCCAACTGTCTTTCGGATAACCACCTTTGACATAACCGCCGGGCAACCAGTTTTTTGCTGTCGCAGGCTGATTAACTAGCGCATCCAAACCACCCTCTTGCATAGAAGGATAATGACCATTGTCCAATTTGTATTGATCTAATGCGCCAGCTACACCTTTTAAAGTAATTTGTGTCGTGTCTACTTTAGCTTTTTCACCACGTCCCATCACATTTGGAACAATCAATGCCGCTAAAACACCTAAAATTACGATCACGACCATCACTTCAATAAGGGTAAAACCAGATTGTTTGTTCATCATTTTGCTCTGAATTTTTTCTTTATTCATGTCCATCTCTAACGTACAACTCATTAAATCATATTATTCATATTGACAATTGGCAGCATTACCGCAATGACAATTACAAGTACAATAGCCGCCATAAACACCAGCATCAACGGCTCAAGCAGTGCCAATAAGGTTGAAATAAACGTTGTGACTTCACGATCCTGCATATCAGATGCTCGCTTCAACATTCGATCCAATTCACCTGATGCTTCACCACTTCGTATCATTTGTACCATCATTGGCGGGAAATAACCACAACGCTCAAGCTGGGTAGCCAAGTTTCCGCCCTCAGTGACTTTTTCGGCTGCAATATTAATCGCATCGCGAATCACCCAATTACTACTGACCGCTGCTCCAATTTTAAGAGCATCAACTAAAGGAACACCAGATTGCGTCAAAATTGACAGCGTACTAGCAAAACGTGCTGAGTTTATACCACGCGATAATTTACCAAATAATGGCAATCTGAGTGTTAAACGATCAAAAGCATAATGTCCTGCGGTCGTTTTCAAAAATCGAATAAAAGCAATGATGCCAACAATACTAATCACCAATAAAAACGGCCAAGCATGGCGAATCAAATCGCTGGCTTTCATCAGCGCGACAGTAATCCAAGGTAAGGCTTGTTTACTCTGATCAAAGGTTTTGACAATATCAGGCACCACATACGTCATTAAGCCCATCACAATCGCAAATGACATGAGCAATAAAATGATTGGATAAATCATCGCACCCTGAATTTTCTTTTGCATCGCAAAACGGTTTTCAGTGTAGTCAGAAAGCTGATCTAAAATCAGATCCAAATGTCCTGAACGCTCACCTGCCGCAATGGTGGCAATATATAAGTCAGGAAAACGACCTGATTGCTGCATACCCTGAGCAAGCGAATGCCCCTCAAGCACTTTTGAACGCACCGAAAGTAACAAGTTTTGCACATGCGCCTTTTCATTTTGTTTGGCAACGGCGCGTAATGCTTCTTCAAGTGGAATTGCTGCCGCCACCAATACAGAAAGTTGTCGTGTCATAAGCGCCAGATCATAAGCACTAAACTTTTTTTGAAACCATGAACGTTGCTGATGTTTATCTTTTTGCTCAACAGGTTCAACGGCGATCGGCGTCCAAGTTTTATCTCGCAATTGTTGGCGAATTTGTCGTGCAGAATCTCCTTCTAGCACACCTTTTTGCTGTTTTCCCGAAGCGTCAATGGCAGTAAATTGATAGGCAGGCATGATCTTTTCTAATTTTTTCCAAAAAATAATCGGTTAGCTGTTGCATCTTTCCTACAGAATCCTTCATATTTCGGAGCATTACAGCTTTGCACACTTTAGCACAGCACCTATCATCCGAAAATGAATCATCTTAAAAAATAGTGACGATATAGATTTATGCCAAACACGCCGCCACCTGAAACAGAGATTTACCGTATTAGGGTCGCTGTACCTGTGTATCTGTATGAGACCTTTGATTACAGCTTAACTCAGACCCAATATCTGCAAGCTCAAGTTGGCGCACGTGTAGCTATTCCTTTTGGTCGACAAAAACTCATTGGCATCATTATTGAAAAGATAAGTCCAGATATTCCTCTTGACCTGCGTTTTCAACTCAAAGCGATCAATGAACTTCTCGATGATGAAGCAATTTTAGATGAAAAAGTTTTAACTTTGTTGACATGGTCGGCTCAGTATTATCAGTTTCCCATTGGTGAAGTTATACAAGCCGCTTTGCCTGCTTTATTACGACAAGGTAAACCCTTAGATATTCTGGCGCATATATGGAAAATTAAACCTTTTGAAGATGCAGAATCTAAACTCAAACGCTCGCAAAAGCAGTTTGAGGCTTACCAAATTTTAAAACTCCATCCTGCTGGAACAACTGAGAATATTTTAAATTTAAGTGGGGTAGAAACAGCAACCTTACGTTCTTTGGCAAAGAAAGATCTAGTGGAATGCCATTTAGAACCGCAAGATTTTAAACCCATGCCCATCCAATTGGCTCAGATGCCCCTCAAAGCAAATGAAGACCAAAAAAAAGCGATTGATCAAGTGATTCGCTCTCTCAATCACTATCAGGCTTTTTTACTTGATGGCTTAACAGGCAGCGGTAAAACTGAAGTTTATTTGCACATCATGTACGAAGTGTTAAAACAAGGTAAACAAGTCTTGGTCTTGGTTCCTGAAATTGGGTTGACCCCACAAACGATTTCTCGTTTTAAATCCCGTTTTCATTGCGATGTAGCTTTGATGCATTCTGGCCTAAATGATTCTAAACGCTTGCAAGCATGGCAACAGGCCAAAATGGGCAAAGCGTCGATTATTTTAGGAACACGTTCTGCAATTTATACGCCTTTACACAATTTAGGCCTGATTATTCTAGATGAAGAGCATGATATCTCTTATAAGCAGCAGGAAGGCTTTCGTTACCATGCGCGCGATGTGGCGCTATATCGGGGGCATTTGGAAAACTGCCCTGTTATTTTAGGATCAGCAACACCCAGTATCGACAGTTACCATCTGGTGGAACAGGAAAAGGTAACGCGACTACAGTTGAATCAACGTGCTGGTGTAGCCCTCATGCCTAAAATGCATGTGATCGATTTAAAAGTTGCAAAAAAACAGCACGGTTTAAGCCAACAACTCATTGATCAAATTAAAAAGACATTAGAGAAGAAAGAACAAGTTTTAATCTTCTTAAATCGGCGTGGTTATGCACCTGTTTTGGTTTGCGAAAGCTGTGGTTGGCAAGCCAATTGTCCACATTGCGATGCACATTTTACTTTACATACCCAACCATATTCTTATTTGCACTGTCATCACTGCGGTACAATTCAGCGTTTGCCTGATCAATGTCCTGAATGTCAGCATCAAACACTAAAAACGCTAGGGGCTGGTACAGGAAAAGTTGAAGAACATCTAAATGAGCTCTTTCCAGATCATGATGTGATTCGAGTGGATCGAGATAGTACGAGTCGAGTAGGAAGCTGGCAAAAGATTTATGATCGGATTCAACAAAACAAACCAGTGATCTTGCTCGGAACCCAGATGCTCGCTAAAGGGCATCATTTTCCATATGTCACATTAGTTGCGATTTTAGATATCGATGCTGGTTTACTTTCTGTTGATATTCGTGCGCCAGAACGTACTGCACAATTGATCGTACAAGTCTCTGGTCGCGCAGGACGTGGGGAGCACAAAGGTGAAGTTTATTTACAGACTCTGAGACCTGATCATCCCATGCTCACCACGCTGATCGAAAAAGATTATCGTGCAGTAGCCAAACATATGCTCCAAGAGCGTAAAGCGGCTTTATTGCCGCCTTATCGTTACGCGGTATTGATTCGTTCAGATTCTAAAAACCGTGATTATAGTCAGCAATTCTTAGCTGACATCGCTGCCCAATTACAGTTAATGGCGCAGGATAGCATTGAGATTTGGGGACCCATTCCCGCGCCAATGGAACGAAAAGCTGGACGTTATCGGGCACATATGGTGATCTTGTCGCAAGATCGCGCACGTATGCACTTTTTTTTACGGCAATGGTGGGCGCAAGTGGTACATTTACCAAAACAGCATCAACTACGGTTATCGATTGATGTTGATCCACAGGAATTTAACTAAAATGTTCATGATCTGGCATCTATCCTCTTTTAAATGATGTTTATACTAGTGAGATAAAAGGAACTGAGCTCAACGATCAAGGTCATCCATGTCATTATTATTACAAATCACCTTATTTTTAGGCGCAGCTTTACTCTTGGTACCATTAGGTAAACGCTTTGGGATCGCCACAGTACTAGGTTATCTCTTTACTGGTATTTTACTTGGGCCAAGTGTTTTAAATATTGCCCGTGATGCCAATGCAATTATGCATCTGGCTGATTTTGGTGTGATTTTATTGATGTTTATTATTGGATTGGAACTTCGCCCACAGCGTTTATGGGAAATGCGACATTCCATTTTTGTCATGGGAAGCATGCAAGTGGTGCTCACAGGTGTGATTTTAATGCTTATCACACTATTCCTATTCAAGCAAAATCTAGCCAGTAGTTTTGTGATCGGTTTTGCGTTGGCACTGTCTTCAACGGCCTTTATCTTACAATTATTAAGTGAAAAACAACAACTCAATACAACTCATGGGCAATCATCCTTTTCCATTTTACTTTTTCAAGATATTGCGGCAATTCCGTTATTAGCTGTGATTCCTCTCCTCGCTGGCACACAGACCACACATCATGGAATTGCTTACTTTGCTGCTATTGTCGCGACATTTACAGGTTTATTTCTATTTAGCCGATATATTCTGCGTTATTTCTTTCGTTTTGTCGTTGATAGTGGTGCAAGTGAACTCATTACTGCGGTTGGTTTATTTATCGTATTAGCCGTAGTCTTACTAATGGATTTACTAGGTATCAGTACTACACTTGGTGCATTTTTGACTGGGGTCTTACTCGCTGATTCCGAGTTTCGTCACGAGCTTGAAGCCAGTATAGCGCCATTCAAGGGATTATTACTTGGTCTATTCTTTATGACTGTAGGGATGACCACTCAGATTTCACTTTTTGTCGATATGCCGTGGCTGATTATTGGTGGAGCAATCAGTTTAATGCTGATCAAACTGATCATTTTAACGGGGATTGCGCGATTTAATCAGTATAGTTGGAAAAATAGCCTGCTGATGGGAACTTGTTTAGCACAAGGTGGGGAATTTGCCTTTGTTGTACTGAGTGCAGCAAAAAGTGAACAAGTACTCACTCAAGCACTGGTGGAACCCGTCACCCTGATCGTGACATTATCCATGATGCTAACTCCCGTTTTATACTGGCTCATGACCTCAAAAATTGTGCCTGTTCTATTTAAGGACAAAGCACCCGAATACGATGATATTCCTGCCCATGATCATCCGATTATCATTGCAGGTTTTGGTCGTTTTGGTCAGATTATTGCGCGCATCGCGAGATTACATCATTTTAGTTTTACCGCGATTGACAATAACATGCAGCGTATTGATTTTGTCAGACGTTACGGTGGAACGCTATATTATGGAGATGTCACAAAGCCCGAAATTTTACGTGCGGCAGGTATTGAAAAGGCGCGTATTCTTGTTCTGGCGGTTGATGATGTAGAAGATAACATGAATGTCGCACGACACATTCGGCTGAATTATCCTGAAATTAAACTGTTTGTCCGCGCTCGTGATCGACATCATGTGCATTTACTACGTGATCTGGGAATTGAGTATATCTGGCGTGAAACCTATTTATCCTCGCTCGGCATGGCTTATCGAGTACTCTGTGATCTGGGAATTTCTGCCGAACAGGCCTATGAAAATATCGAAACCTTCCGTGATTATGATGAAAAATTGTTAGCGAGACAGCAAAGTATTTATACAGATGAACAAAAGATCGTTGAAACGCATCGTAATATGCTAGCGGAACTTGAACATTTGTTTGAAAGCGATGAAAGAAATCGACCTGTCAGTTCAGGTGTTAATTTACAACGTGGTATAGAAAACGACACACAAAAGCACCGTATTAATGTGACGCGAGATGATCACAATTGACTTGTATTTTACAATAAAGACACCATTAAGACAGGGTTATGGAGAAAAATATGTCTGATCTACGCCAACGTTTTTATATTGAAGACTGCCCTGTTCGTGGAGAAGTGGTTCATCTTGAAGAATCCTTGCAAACCATTTTAGCACAACGTGATTATATGCCTGCGGTCAAAGCACTCTTGGGAGAAATGCTGAGCGCAACCGCGTTACTGGCCAGTACCTTAAAAATTAAAGGTCGTATTAGCTTACAAATCCAAGCTTCAGGGACATTTAAATGGGCAATGGCAGAGTGTAACCATTTGGGTGAAATCCGTGCTTTGGCAGATTATGAACAAGACCCACACTTTCAGGAAGGTACAGACAGCAGCGTAGTATTAGGCAGTCTACAAAATCCAGTATTGTTTATTAATATTGAACCCGAATTTGGTGATCGTTATCAGGGCATTGTTCCGTTGGATCAACCAACACTGGCAGGTTGTTTAATGCAGTATTATGATTTATCTGCTCAGATTCCGACCCATATTGTATTGGCAACCACTCCGAAACGCTCTGGGGGGTTATTGATTCAACTACTTCCACGTAACAATGAAGAAGAACAGCAGTTGATTGATCAAGACATTTGGCCACGTTTGACCATGTTAACTGAAACACTCAAGGCAGAAGAACTGACCGAACTTTCAGCCAATGAAATTTTGTATCGTCTGTATAATGAGGAGCAAGTACGCTTGCCAGAAGTTGAGCATCTCAAATTTGGTTGTACCTGTTCTAAAGAGCGTTGTGCCGATGCTCTGATTCAAATTGGTGTGGAGTCAGTACGTGAAACACTGACTGAACAAAATCCAATTTGTATGGACTGCCAATTCTGTAATACTCAATATACTTTTACTGCGGAAGAAGCATTAGGTTTATTTGGCGAGCATTTAAGCTAAAAGACATCTCATATCATGCCAATAAAAGCCTTCAAAATCCTGAGATTTGAAGGCTTTTTGCTGTGTTTCATTTTCCAAACATCAACATTTTACTATGCTTATTGTCTTGTAATTACTCAGTTCATCACCATAATTAAAAGAAATAGAACCCAATTTTAAAAGAGCTTTTATGGCAAAAAACTACTATGAAGAACTCGGGGTTACACGAAGCGCCTCAGCAGACGAAATTAAGAAAGCCTATCGTAAATTAGCAAAGAAATATCATCCTGATATTAGTAAAGAAGCAGACGCCGAAACTAAAATGCAGGCGATTAATGTCGCCTACGATACGCTGGGTGATGCCACTAAAAAGGCTGAATATGATCAAATGCTGGATCATCCTCAAGGCTTTGCAGGATTTGGGCAAGGGGCTCAGGGTGCGTCTGGTGGCTTTGACGACGCACAATTCTATCGTCAAGGAAATGCATCTGACTTTCAGGGCTTTGAAGATCTATTTGGTCGATTTGGTTCAGGTTT
This sequence comes from Acinetobacter sp. WU_MDCI_Axc73, assembly GCF_025562455.1. Classification (GTDB taxonomy): domain Bacteria; phylum Pseudomonadota; class Gammaproteobacteria; order Pseudomonadales; family Moraxellaceae; genus Acinetobacter. The sequence goes on along the minus strand of NZ_JAHPRO010000002.1, from coordinate 156,752 downwards.
TGGCGGAGGCGATTATCAGTATCAACGACAAAAGCGCAGTTATCGCGGCGAAGACCAACATGCCAGTATCGAAGTAGATGTCGAGATTGCCTATCATGGAACCACTCAGAATATTACGCTTCAAATTCCAACTGTCAATGCCTACGGTGAACCTGAGGTTCAACGTAAAACCTTACAGGTTAAAATTCCTAAAGGCATGAAAGAAGGTCAGCAAATTCGCTTAAGTGGACAAGGTCAAAGTGGTATTAATGGCGGTGAAAATGGCGATCTTTATATTGAAATCAAATATAAAGACACCGACCGTTTACGGGTAGAGGGTGCGGACGTCTATGCAACAATTGATGTTGCTCCATGGGAAGCCGCATTGGGGCAAAAAATTGAAGTGAATACTCCTGCGGGTAAGTTAGGCGTTAATTTGCCGAAAAATGCCAAAACAGGTCAACAACTTCGCCTGAAAGATAAAGGGATTCCAAATAAAACCACAGGTAATCTCTATTTGGTCTTAAATATCGTACTACCTACCGCCACAACCGCAGAGCAACAGCAAGCTTATGAGAACTTTGCTCAAGCCTTTGCATCCTTTACACCACGTTCATAAGGAGCTAAATGATGCCGACTATTCATTATCGTGAAATCACATATAACGGATTGAATGAAGCAGAAGTCATTGATGAGCAGTGTACTTTTGATTTGACTCACTTTGCACAAGTCAGTGGTCAAAGTCCTGAATGGATTTTACAATTAATCGAGTACGATATTTTATCGACTTCAGGTCACCCTCAACAATACCGTTTTTCTAGTACAGATGTGATTCGCGCACGACGTGCTTATCGTTTACAACGTGACTTTGATGCCAGTCTTTCTGCGGTGTCGGTTATGCTGGATTTGATTGATGAGGTTCATCAGTTACGCCGACAAATTCGTTCAAATCAAGCATGATCATTTTATATTCGCGATAAGGCCAATTATCGCGAAATTTTCTGGACATAAAATAGATTAGAGCTGAATGAAACTTATCTTCAGAGAATCACAATGGCTGTACCTCAAAATAAAAATGAATTATTAAATGCGATTGAAACCAATTTTAATAAACTCATCCAACAACTCGATAAAGTTCCAGTTGAACAAACGCAGCAACAAACATTAGATGGACATGTTAAAGGCAGCCAGATGAGTATATGCAATCTTCTGGCTTATTTAATTGGCTGGAACGAGTTAGTTTTGAAGTGGCTGTCTATGGATGCTTCTGGAAAAACCATTGATTTTCCTGAAACAGGCTATAAATGGAATCAGCTGGGTCAACTTGCTCAGAAATTTTATCAGGATTATAGCGATCTTAACTACGCTTTGCTCATCAAACGGCTCAGCTTAAGCAAAACTCGCATGATTGAGCTGATTGAAACAAAAACCAATGCCGAACTGTATGAAAAAAGCTGGTACAACCAATGGACAATGGGCCGCATGATTCAATTTAATACGGCTTCACCGTATCTCAATGCCAAAAACAGAGTCAGTAAATGGCTCAAAATTCAAAATTTTTAACCTAAGGTGTAATTCATAGACATTAATGCTGTGCAATCCATTGATAGGATAATATGCCTAAAAATGTGCAAATTAGAGAACCCAGCAAATGAAGACCAATCATTAAAATAGCCAATGAAAATTTTTGCTGCTGTAATAAATTTACAACTTCTGCTGAGAAGGTAGAAAATGTGGTCAGTCCACCACAAAACCCTGTGATTACAAACAATTTATAATTTGGACTTAAATGACTATTTGCAAAATAAGCAATTGCAAAGCCGATGATAAAACCGCCGATCAGATTAGCAAATAGCGTACCTAAAGGAATATTTTGAAAGGTGCTGTTAAGTTTGAGTCCTAAAAACCAGCGTGACCAGCCGCCAATAATTGAACCCAACGCAATTGCAATCAGAGAATAATACATAATTTTTTCATGCTCCAAAATCATTTTTATTCAACAGAGCACGTACACCTACGCTCCCTGTCAAATGCGGGGACGTAGGCATCATCAGCCAATCACTGGCGGTTTGTAGCAGGAGGAATGCCATCTCCTGTAGCTCTAGTCTAACCGAGTAAAATTCAAATGTGAAGTTGAACAATCCATTCGGGTTTTATTTAAGCTTGGTCATCTTTTCAACTTCTTTAAGGGTTTGCTTTAAAGGTTCATAATCCAGAAACCAAAACAAATTTACGTTATGCTGGCGCTTTTGTTGTGCCAAAAGCTCAATCACACTTTTTTCACCACGGCCCACCAGATGTTGTCGATAAAAATAATAGAGTAGTAGGACAGTACACAAGAGCATCACGCCAAGCATCATCCAAAAGCCCAGTGGCGACTTTAAGCCTGGAATAAATTCAAAGTTCATCCCGTAAACCCCTGTTAATAAGGTTAACGGTGCAAATACAGCGGTAATAATAGCCAAAATACGCATATTTTCATTAGTTTGATTGGCAATCGCATTGAAGTGCAAGTCAATCGCAGACTGAATCGCCATACGCAAACGTGAGGTATGTTTTTGAGTGCGTTCTAAATGACTCACCAAATCATTCATACGCACTAATAATAGATCAGGAGATTCGGTGGCATGTTCACCTATCAAATGGTGATAATTTTCCACCAATTCATCACGTAGTTCCTGCAAAGTTTCAATCTGTTCTTCACATAAGTTTTCAACTTGCTGAAATGCCATGTTCTCTTGAAAAAGCTGTGGCCATTGATTAAAACGCTTTCGCCCTTGCAACAGTTCCCGCTGCCAATGTTCAACACGACGGGTGAGCGGAGTTCGCAATGCGAGATAACCATCAATAATGGTATTAAGCAATCTCAAACTTAAATCAATCGGACTTTGAGGCAGTTTTCTGGGCTTATTTTGCTCCTTGATGCTGCGCTGCAAAATACTCTGAAAACGTTGTACATAATTATCTACCGCTTGATTACCCTTTTCTCTGACACTGACCAGAATATGCTGGCTCACTATAAAGCTAATCGGTGTAGTCGCCAGTCCAAAGATACTTTCATGTTGCTCGCTTACACCATTGTTATTTTCGATATGATCTTCTGGCGTAATAATTTTTCTAAAGATCAGAACATCGTAATCTTCCATAGTGTCAAAATCACAAGGATGATCAATATTTAAAATATCCCGAATATGAAATTCGTTAATGCTAATATCTGTAATCGCTTTAATTTTTTTTTGCCATTCTTTTGCATGATTGATCACATCTTCACGTAAACAATCTACCCATTGAAAAATCAACGGATGATCGGTTTGATGTTCACGGCTTAAAAACACATATTGTTCTGTAGTGTGCCGATAAAAATAATAAATCTGCATAACAGTATCTCTTAATTTCTATTGTTATTTTTAGCATAAATCTTTAAATAAAAACTTAAGTACTGTGCAATTGAGGACAATATTCAATTTCAATGGAGAGTGATGATCAGCGATCGAAGCCTGATGCTCAAAATTACAATGCAACATTCACTATGGTCAAATGTTACACAACTCAAAAAATATTCACCAAACTCGACTGCTACATTTTAGCACAAAGACCTACTATTATTAAGGATTAAGGATTAAGTCTGTATGGTTCGTCCATGCTTTTTACGATCTTTTCTTGTGAGTTTCACGCATACTCAAATCAGACAGATGAATTTAAACACAGTATAAAGGTGAATTTATGTTCCCAGAATATCGCACTCTAATTAGCCAACTCAAACAAGATGATGCTCATTTTTCCAAAGTTTTTGAAGAACACAATGCGCTTGATCACGAAATTATTCGTCTAGAGCAAAATCCTGTAACCAGCGGTTTAGATGAAATTGAAAACTTAAAACGTCAGAAATTAAAACTCAAAGATGAACTCTATAAAATGCTGAAACAAGCAGAACAATAGTGGATAGCTGAGCATAAAAAAATCCGCCGCGGCGGATTTTTTTAATCAACTTTAAACAGCTTTATTTAAGCCTGTTCAATGTCTTTCATCGTCAGTTTAATACGACCACGGTTATCGACATCAGCAACCTGAACTTTGACTTCCTGGCCTTCTTTCAATACGTCAGTCACATTAGCAACACGTTCATTTGAAATTTGAGAGATGTGAAGTAAACCATCAGTACCCGGCATAATGTTTACAAATGCACCGAACTCAACGATACGAATCACTTTACCATCATAGATCTTGCCTGGTTCAACTTCAGCCGTTAACGCTTGAATTTTGGCAATAGCAGCACGTGCAGCAGCTTTAGATTCACCAAATACGCGTACCGTACCGTTGTCTTCGATATCAATCGCTGCTTTGGTTTCTTCAGTAATTTGACGAATCGTCGCACCACCTTTACCAATCACATCACGGATCTTGTCTGGATTAATGGTAATAACTTCAAAGGTCGGTGCAAACATTGAAATTTCTGGACGCGCACGAGAAATGACTTTGTTCATTTCATTGAGGATATGCATACGACCTGCATAAGCCTGATTCAATGCAACTTCCATGATCTCTTCAGTAATCCCTTCGATCTTGATATCCATTTGCAATGCAGTGATACCGTTAGCAGAACCTGCCACTTTAAAGTCCATATCACCCAAGTGATCTTCGTCACCCAAGATATCCGAAAGTACGGCAAAGCGCTCACCTTCTTTCACTAGACCCATCGCGATACCAGCAACTGGTGCTTTTAATGGTACACCTGCATCCATCAATGACAATGAAGCACCACAAACAGAAGCCATTGAAGATGAACCATTTGATTCAGTAATGTCAGATACGATACGAATCACGTATGGGAAGCGATCTGCTGCCGGCAATACTGCCTGTACACCACGACGCGCTAAACGACCATGACCGATTTCACGGCGTTTCGGACCAGATTCACGACCTGTTTCACCGACAGAATATGCAGGGAAGTTATAGTGCAACATAAAGTTGTCAGTTTTAGTTCCTGCAAGTGTGTCCACCATCAACGCATCGCGGGTATTACCCAAAGTGGTTGTGACCAATGCCTGAGTTTCACCACGAGTAAACAATGCTGAACCATGAGCACGTTCTAACACACCCACTTGTACATCGATTCCACGAACCGTTTTGGTATCACGACCATCGATACGTGGTTTACCTGACAAAATATTGTCACGCACCGTACGGTATTTCAAATCTTCAAATAGCTCATTGACTTCGTCTGCAATGCCTGTTTCGTCATTTTCAGGAACAAATTGGGCAACCGCTTCTGCATACAATGCATCAAGCGCTGCATAACGATCTTGTTTCACCGCAATGGTATAAGCTTCAGAAATTTTAGCTTCAAATGCAGCTTTCAATTGCTCAAGTAAAGTTTCATTTTTGCTTGGTGCAACCCAAGTTGACTCAACTGCACCCGCAGCAGCAGCAAATTCTTTAATCGCTTGAATGGCGATTTGCATCTCATCATGACCAAACAAAACAGCGCCAAGCATTTGATCTTCTGACAGCTCTTTCGCTTCAGATTCAACCATGAGTACTGCAGCTTCTGTACCTGCAACAACAAGATCAAGATCAGACTGAGCCAATTGCTCAAAGTTTGGGTTTAAAACATATTCGCCATTGATCAGACCAACACGCGCACCGCCGATAGGACCACGGAATGGTGTACCCGCAATGGATAATGCAGCAGATGTACCCAACATGGCAGCAATATCTGCATCCATAGTTTTGTCAGAAGAAACCACTGTTGCAGTGACTTGGATTTCGTTGAAGTAACCTTCTGGGAACAATGGACGGATTGGACGGTCAATCAAACGTGAAATCAGTGTTTCAGCTTCAGATGCACGTCCTTCACGCTTGCCATAACCACCGGGAATACGGCCAGCAGCATATTGTTTCTCTTGATAGTTTACAGTCAGTGGAAAAAAGTCTTGACCTGCTTTCGCTTTAGGTTGAGCAACTACGGCAACAAGTACCGTTACACCGCCCATAGTGATTAATACAGTATTTGCTTGACGTGCCACACGGCCTGTTTCTAAAACAACTTGATGCTGACCGAATTGAAATTCTTTACGAACGATATTAAACATTGACATGTATTATATTTTCCTAGTTCTTTTTGAACAATTATTCTAGTGGAGACCCCTAAGGTTTGGCATTCAAACCATTGCGATCAGATGATTACAAACAATGGTCAATGACAAAGCTTAGAAGCCGACCTCACTAGAGAATAAACACAAAGAAGGAGCGAACATTCGCCCCTTCCTAGATTCGTCTAATGCCCTGCACTAAACGATACTTTGTTTCCAGCACTAAAACACACAATCATGCACAATACCGAAAATAAAGCATAAATCGAATTAACGACGTAAACCTAATTCGCTGATCAAGCTTACATAACGACCATGGTCTTTACCATTTAAGTAGTCAAGTAATTTACGACGTTGGTTAACCATACGGATTAGACCGCGACGGCTATGGTGGTCGTGTTTGTGTTCTTTAAAATGACCTTGCAAATCATTGATTTGTGCAGTCAAAAGAGCAACTTGTACTTCTGGTGAACCAGTGTCATTTTCAGCACGAGCAAATTTAGCGATGATCTCTGCGCGATCTGTATTAGTTAAAGCCATTCGATTTCTCCGAGATGCTTAAATAAAATAAATTGATACTGATCAATGGATTCAAAGAAAACCTCAAACCAATTGACTGCCGTGCATCACTACAGCAGTGTCGTATTTTAAAGGATTCAGGTTGAATTGACAATTCTTAAATCATGTTGCTTATCCACGATCAGTATTTCATTGCACATTACACAGGCATGCTCGTCATTTTGGACACTGACATTTGTCTTATAACGCTACACACTAATCTGATATAAAAAGAAAAGCATGGAATGCCTGTGAAATTATTATCAACCAACACGTGTTTTGTACCCCATGATCTTGCTGCTGTAATGAAACAACAGGATGAAGTCCATCCAGAACAAGGGGCAATGACCGAGCAACAACGACAAAAAATATGGAAAAGTGTAGAAGGTGCTTATAAAACTGGAAATTATCCATTCATCAGTTTTTGTTTACGGCGCAAAGGACAGATTTTACTCAACCGTAGTCTAGGCTATGCCTCTGGCAATTCAACGCAGGGATTAATTAACACGGCAAAAATCGGCTCACCGGATACGCCTGTCTGCCTATTTTCAGCCTCAAAAATAGTCACAGCAATGCTGATCCATATGCTGGATGAACAAGGCGAAATTAATTTACTTGACCCGATTAGTTATTACATTCCTGAATATGCCGCACATGGTAAACGCCGCACCACTATCTTCCATTTACTGTCACATCGTGGCGGTATTCCAAAAATTGAAGGCGAGGTAACACCCGAATTACTATTCAATAAAGATGAAATTTTAAAACGATTGTATTCAGCCAAGCCAGTTTCCGTTTCAGGTTCGCGTCTGGCTTATCATGCTGTCACTGCAGGCTATATTTTAGGCGAATTGATTGAACGTGTGACTGGTCAGGATCTTCGCAGTTTTCTACATGAAACTATCGAAAAACCAATGAATATGCCATTTTTTAATTATGGCCTAGACTCTAAATATCGCGACCAAGTGGCGTTGAATTATCCGACAGGCTTACATCCACGTTTGGGCACGGATCATTATCTCAATCATGTGCTCGGTGGCGGTTTACAACTGGCAGTCGATGTGACCAATGACACACGTTTTATGGACACCATTTGTCCCGCTGGCAATATCTATACCAGTGCTGAACAAGCAGGTCGCTTCTTTGAAATGTTGTTGAGCGGTGGTCGATATCAAGGCAAGCAAATCATGAGTCCCCGCACCGTATTTCGGGCGACCTTACCTACTTCAGTAACCAGTCTGGATCGCACCTTACTCGCCCCAATGCGTTATGCACTTGGTCCAATGCTTGGAAGTAATCCTGTAGGATTATTTGGCCCCCAAACAGGACAAGCCTTTGGTCATATCGGTTTTTCCAATATTTTGTGTTGGGCCGATCCTGAGCGCGATATTAGCGTGTCATTTTTGACCACAGGAAAGTCGGTGATTGGTACCCATCTACCTGCTTTAGCAAAGGTACTTTACCAAATCTCAAGGCAATGTCCGCAAATTCCAAAGCAATCGCGTCGTTCACTTTTTGGTTCAGGTCAAACTGAACAGGAGTGGCTACAAGCCATTTAGACAAAAAGAAGCCCAAGCATAACTTGGGCTCTTTTGCGCTGTATTTTTATTTTAAATCGTTATTGTTTTATTTTATTGTTGTCTCAAGGTTTTACAACCCTTTACTTCATGATGTATATACAAGCTAGACATCATTCGTTCCTACACTTGTCATTTTGCCACAACTCATTATGTAGAAAAGTAGTATTTTACGTATCAATATGTAAGCAAAAACTGACGCAATATTTGAGGGTCTTTAATCATCCATGATTTATGCTAACTATTTGTAATATTCTGTATTTTTTATTTAAATTTTGATCACTTTAAAGCAAATAAAAGGCAATAAAAAAGCCTTGTAGTCTCTCCCAAAACTACAAGGCTTAGCGGCTGTAAGTTTCCTCGCTTATCACTTACTTCACTGTAAGTTCGCTGTTTTTCAACTTTATAGTTATTGTTTTGCGATTTTCTCAGCATTCCTTGCTGAGCTTTTTGTGCAAAACTATGATCTCAAAAAAAAGCCTGATGCTCTATCCGCAAATTTCTCGAAACCGTGTAAGCATTTTCGTACAGGTCTGTCTACCAGAAAGACTAACTTAATAATGCTAAATTTTTATTAATTTTTCTTAGCAATCCACTTATTCTGGTGGTTTTTACAGTTAAAGCTTTACTCCACGCAATTCGATCAACCAGTAAGCTCACCACTTTTTTGGCGCGAGTAATCGCGGTATAAATCAGTTCTTGGCTGAGTAATTTTTCTGCGGAATGATCAAATACCACAGCCGTATGGGCAAATTCTGAGCCTTGTGATTTGTGTATCGTTAAAGCGAAGGCGGTCTGAATATTTTTCGGTAAGCGATGTGCAGCAATCCAGAGATTCAAACTTGGGAAATATACTTCAAATTGTTCAGGATCGGTACGGTGACGAAAACATAATCCAATATCGCCATTGGAAATGCCCAGTTGATAATCATTATAAGTCATCATCACAGGACGACCAATATACCATCCACCTACGGATAGAACGGATAAATGTTGAGTCAGCCATTGTTCAGCATAAAGATTAATTTGTTCCAAGCCAAAGTCACCAAAACGGATTGCCACCAAAATACGATATTGTTCAAAGGCTTCGATCACAAAATTTATATTTTCCTGAGCATAATCTGACTGTTGATAGATTTTTAATTGTCTCAAAAAAGGCATAAAGCCTGCCATTAATTGTTCATAATAAGGCATCAAGTCAGTGATTTGATCAGGCAAATACTCAAGCTGTACCACATCATTCATCGCAGTAGTGAGCTCAATTTTTTGTAAAGTGGCAGGAATAGTAATCTGCTGTTCAAATTGTTGTAGAAGTTGTTCAACAGATTGATCTAACTGAACGTTTTGAATAAATCCTGCCAATTGACCAATTTTGGCCTCAGCACTAAAACGGCGACTACTGATCAAATGAACCAAATGTTTCTCTAATTCAGGTACCTGCTGTAAATCCGCCAGTACTGAGCCAACATCCACCGAAGCCAGCTGCTTGGCATCTCCCAATAAAATCAGACGACAATTCTGGGGAACCGCTTCGAGTAACACGGTAGCGAGTTTTAAATCCAGCATGGATGCTTCATCAATCACGATCACATCATAAGGTAAAGGTTGTTTGGCATGAAATCTTGGAATCTGTCGATGACCCAGACCAAGTAAACGGTGCAAGGTTTGGGTGGTTTGCTGTTTGAGGGTTTCAGTGACCAGACCTGAGGCTAATAGTTTGTCATCATTAAAGGAGGCTTGTAAGGCTTCTTGCATCCGCTGTGCCGCCTTACCTGTTGGGGCCGCCATTGCAATCCGAATATCTGGAATAGATTGGTTTAAAACCGCAATAATCCGCGCCAGTGTATAGGTTTTACCCGTTCCCGGCCCACCTGTAATGATATTCAGCGCTTGACTCGCGACCATATGCAATGCAGCACGTTGATGTAGATCTGTTAATAAATCCAGATAAGCATCAATCGCAATAGGTTGGATCTGTTGGGTGCTTAAACGGACAATTTGATCAGCAAGGCGTTGTTCCAATGACCAATAACGATACAAAGCCAATAATTCACCGTCATAAATCATCGGAGCAACTTGAGCTCTCGCCTGCTGTTCATCAATGATAAAATCCTCTACCTCAGGAACATTTGACGAAGAAATCGCCAAACCGCTATCGCCCCGCATACTTGCCTCAATTAACGCTTGCAACAGCTCGGCAATTTCGGCAGAATTGCGCTCCCTGAGATTAAACGGTGCCTGAGCCAGATACTCGCTCCAATTTTTCAGCCATTTTAATTCTGCATTTTCAGCACCTGTTTGCTTTTCCACACAGTTATCCTCAAGCTTTTCCACAAGCTTATTAACACACTTACCCACAAATTAACAATTTGATTAATAACACTTTATATCAATTATCCGCATTTTTAACTAAATTTCATCCTCAAGCATTTCCCCAAAGCTGTCTCAATCAAAGTAGCCTAAAATCGCATCTAGACGCAAAATAAACTCAGTATCAGGTCGCCAGTAATAATACCCCTGATCAGCGTGCCCGTTCATGCCACGTAAATACAAATAGGTTGCGCCACCTAAATGTTGTTCAATCTGATAATGTTGCAATTTCACTTTTAAATAACGATGCAGCGCCACCAAATACAGTGCGGCCTGTAACCAATAACTGGACTGGCGCATGTTTTGCTGAATTGCATCTGCCCGATAATCATTGAAGTCTTTGCCCAGATAATTACTCTTATAATCGGCAATATGAAACTGTGAACCATCAAAATACATCAAATCAATCGAACCATTTAAGTAACGTGCAGCCTGCGCTTCCAGAAAATCAGGCATTTCGATCTGATATTCCGAAAATAATTGCTGAATACGACGCATCGCCAGTACACGATCCGATAGTGCCAAATAAAAAGGACATTCTGATAAAAACTGACCTGCTTGCAGTTGCTGTAGCTGAAAACCTTGATGTAATGGTGTGGTTAATACCTGTTGCAGCCACTCTGCCAGCCATTGATAAAGCTGACTTTCATCCTTTTCATTTTCAGGAAAATCCTGCTGATAGATGGTATAAAGCTGATCCCATAAACTGCCATAATCGTTTTTAAAACGCCGACGAATTTCAGTGATCCATTCCGTTTGATCCTGAAAATCGACATGTTCAAAAATCTCATGCAAAAAATTCCCAGCCAATGTGCCTTTAGGAAAATTATATTGAATCCAGTGAATGGGCTGCGTGAACGTAGATCTTTCAATGATTAAATGATCTTGTTCATCTGCGGCTTGCTCTAATTTTTGATCCTGTGCAGCCAACAAGTCACTGGCGATTTGATGCGGTTTTAAGTGTTGCGCAAGATAACTAAAACTGGTTTTACCACGTGGGTAGAAACGCTGCGTTGGTAAAGGCTGCGCCTGTAAGGTGAGTTTTGGCTGGATGATTTTAGATTTAAACGGCGCTGGACATTCTGCCAACTCTTGTTCATCGGCACTAAATGAATGCTGAAAATTCCCGTATTGATATTTCCAAAATGCCAATGCATCCTGTGATTTTTGCTGCTGATCCTGCATCATCGCATAGACGCGATGACTCGCACGAGTCAATGCCACATACCAAAGCCGGTTTTGTTCGGCACGACTGCGCTGCTCATTTTGCGCTAATGCTTCAGGAGTTAAGCGTTGTTTATCCTGAATGGCGATCACACGCTGCGTCGTTACTTGTCCATTTTCAGGATGAGTAACATCTATAGTTGAAAAATTTAACGCCGTATTTTGATCTTTAAAGGGTTTATCTGCTCCCAATAAAAATACGATCTTAAACTCCAGACCCTTGGACTGATGAATGGTCATCAGTTGAATGCCTGCCTCACTGGAAAGTTTACGCTCCATTTCCCAATCGCGTTGACTTGGAGCTTGAAGCTGTTTTAAATACCAGTGATAGAGGTTTTGTGCACCCTGATAATGTTCATTATGCTGCGTTAAAATTTCACTCAAATGCCTTAAATTCACCACATCACGTTCATGGTCTTTACTGTGCTGCGCCACCAGATTTTGCCAGACTTTAAACTGACTCATACAGGCTTGCCATACACTTAGAAAACCCTGTTGCAACCAAAGCTCACGCAAATGATCAAAGGTCGCGATATAAGCACTCAAACCTTCTGTTGTCTGCTCCTGCTCAACCAGTTGCTTTAAATTCAATCCAATGAGACGGCTTAATAATGCACGTTTAATTTTAGCTTCATCATAAGGATGCAAAATTGCGGTCAGTAAAGCAGCAACATCTTGCGCTATCGGATGATCAAATACACTTTTTCGTGATGGTCGATGAACTCGAATTCCTAAATATTCCAAAGCAGACTGTACTGCATCCAGCCCAGCATGATTTCTAGACAGCACTGCAATATCATCTTCGATTAAAAGCTGTGCTTGCTCGGCTTGCAAATATAAATCACCCGACTGAGCCTGATTTAATAATTCACGGATTTTCCATGCCACTTGCTCGGCTTCTTTAGATTTATCGCTCAGCATAAACCAGCGTAAAGGTGCAACATTGGGCTGACCTTGATCGATCAGCGCAGGATGTGCGCGTGAACCAGCCTGAATCGGGTCATAAATGACCAGTTCACCAAAATCAGGTTGCTGTTGAAATAGATGATCAACAACTTCCACTAACTCCTTGACCGAACGATGGTTAAAACTGAGTTGGTATTCTCGCCCTTGCTTGGCTTTAATATCTTGATGTGCCTTCAGAAAAGTCAGCATATCGCCACCGCGAAAGCCATAAATCGCCTGTTTACGATCTCCCACCATAATCATGCAGCCTTTTTGATAACGCTGCGGATGTCGCCAAATGCTGGCTAACATATCATCTTGATCTTGATTGGTATCTTGAAACTCATCCACCAAAATCAAGGGATAACGAGCCTGCACAAAAATCGCAAAGCGTTGCCCCTGCTCACCTTGTAATGCTTCTGCAAGGGTACGGATCTGCTGTGAAAAGGTGGTTTCGCCTTTTTGTTGAAGTAGTTGAGGTAACCGCTGTTTGACCTCCAAACACAGATAGGCTTTTAAATACTGTTGTAATTGTTCAAGCTGATCTTGAATGATGCCTAAATCACGGATGATCTCCACCCATTGCTGAATTAGTGGATGTTGATAAAATCCATCGCTGATCTCGGCAGCACATTTTTTAAATATTTTACCCTGTTCAAATTTATCCAGAAATTTAAATGCAGCATCACGTGCGCTCGCGAGAGGAGCATCAAAAATCTGTAAGACATTTTCACTAGCCAAGACCTGAGCCAGCTGGGGTAAGTGCACAGTAAATAGATCATGAAATGCACCATTTCGAAATGATGTACCATTGATGCAGGTATAGTATTCACCATCAAGCTCGTAATACGCCTGTAAATCTTTCAAATCCGAATGCTGTACAAAAGATTGATATCGAGTCAATATCTCCCAATTCAGTACAGGCATTTGCGTCGACTGAAATTGCGCTGAAGTAAAATTCAATGAATTTTCAACTAGATCCACAAACGCATCGACACTTTTTAAAGCGCCAATATTATACAGACCATCAATTAATACTTGCGGTTGCACCTGAATCCATTCACGTAGCACATCATGAATGAGTTGGCGGGTATAACGTTTGGCATCATCTGTAATTTGCGCGCGCTCAATTTTGCCGCTTTCAAATGCAAATTCGCGTAATAGCTTTTGACTAAAACTGTCCAAGGTTCCAACAAAAAGCTCATCCAATTGATCTAATACCAGTTTTAAACGTTCACAGGCATAGTCAATTCGTGTCGCAAAATGATGCAATACATGCTGCATTAAAGGGTCAGCTTGTTGTGTGGCCTGTGCTAAAACCTCTTGTTCTGTTAAACCACGATAGGCTTGTAGATCACGATACATCTCTTGCAAGCGCAGCCGTATTCGAGTTTTCAGCTCCGCTGCTGCTGCACGGGTAAATGTAGTTGCGATGACCTGATTGGGTAAATATTTTTCCAAAAAAATACGGACTATCAGGCTCGATAAAGTAAAGGTTTTCCCTGTGCCTGCGGAAGCCTCGATCAGATGTAAGCCTGTAAATTCAATATCGGTAATCGGCTGATAAGACACGGCTGAGTGAGATGAGATCAAGGCTTACTCCGTGCGTACATATTGAAAAATCGGGGCATATAAAGCATAAGAAAACTGTATGAGTGCAACCTTGAGTAAGGCCTGAGCATCTTGCTGCTGTAAAATAAAGACCCAATCCTGATGCCACTTACTACTTTCATCCTGTGTCACATCTAACGCGCTAAAAGCCCCTGTTTTATTCCACTCTTTTAAAATATGTTCACTATCTTTTTCAGCCAATAGAAATCCTGTCACAGTTTCTTCCCAATGATAGTGTTTGGCCTTTTCCAAAGGTTGCAGTATTAATGCCGCAGGCAACACCAACGGTTGCTGTCGCGCATAGTGCCATGCCGTCAACCATTCATCGAGATATTGACGCGCCTGACCCGATGAAAGTCCTTCACAAATCACCGTTTGATCGCTAAACACCACGATACGGCGCTTGTCCTGTACATGCTCATCCTGATTTAAAAAGCTCAGCCATATCAAATATTCCAACCAAACTTTGGCGATCCGCTTCGCTCGCGCACTTGATGCTTGTACACTAACCCAATCCTGAACTTGATCTCTAGGAATTTGAATATTCATATGTAATTGTGAGGATAAACGCCAAGTTCGATAGGTGGTTGGGGTCTCCTGCATCGCATAATCGTACAACCGTGAATATAAGCGCTGCTGTTCAAATAAACTTTGTTGCCATGCACTGTGTTTAATTTTACTGACAGGGAGTTGATCTAATAACAAATCTGAAGTGGCATCGGTCTGATGCTGATGTAAAAAATCACGAATCGCATACTTACCTAAGCCATCTAAGAACAAAGGCTCATCCTGATCCAATAATGCCTGTTCATTCCAGTTTTCAACCCCTAAAGTTTTTAGATACAACCTTGCAGGAAAAGTAATATCGGCCATCCACTGCTGACTATCGAGTAATAATAGATCTTGCGGTTGCGGCTGATAATCGATATTCACCCACGGCAAACGTGTCCCTTGTGGCTGTTGAATATGTTTGGCAACATGATACCAGTGATCTTGATAGCGCTGTAAAGCGGGCTGCTGAGTAAAACCGGTCACATCGAAAGGCTGTAAACTATGAATCCGATAAAGTGACGCCAGTGGTGCTGCTATGCCCAGTTGTTTCAATGGCAAAATTGATGCAGTTACACGTTCTGAAAGATCTGTACAAGGTTTAACAATCTTCGCCAAATGTGCGGTAAGTTCCTGCACCATACTGGAAGGCTCACGGACTTCGCCATCATTGACATCAAAGCCATTATAAAATAACCAGAGATGATCTTTCGCCAACAATACAGCATCCAGAAATGCACCCTGATCATCTTCCAGACGCGAGCGATCACCGAGTTGCGGACGTAATACATCCATCAAATCAAACGGAGTGTGATGGTCACGATTTGGAAATTGTCCCTGATCCAGATTGAGTAAAACCACTAAGCGATAGGGCAATGGACGAATCTGACCAATTTGACTAAACGTAATCTGACCTGTGGGTTCTGCGTGTGCGGTTTGATTTTCCAGAGTATGCTGAATTTCTTCAAGTAGATAAGGCAATGGCAAGGCGATCTGACGCAAATGCTGTGTATCAGCTTCGCCATAAAAACTGGCCAGAGTCACCATCCGCTCCTGCTTTTTAATCGCATCGCGTGCAGGTTTTAATGCAAGGACACCTGCTTGTTCAAACTCCATGACATCTGCCATTAACCGTTTTAACCAGATTTCAACCGCCAAGGGTTGACCTTGCTCATGCGCCACCCACCAGTCACGACGTTGGTCAAAATCACGATAAATCTGAATCAATTTACCGATAATTTCAAAATCATCAGGTTGTACCTGCGAATAACTTAAAGTACCTTGAAACATGACATGATCGGGAATCGCAACCCCCAACGCTAATCGATCCAGTGCAAATTTAAAGCTATAGCGATAATCCTCATCACCCTGAACTAAACTTTGCTGTAAATGAGTTGCATCAAAGCCGCGTTTAAAGCCTGCTGCGGCTAATAACCCTAATAGGCGTGAAACTTGATTATCATCGAGTCCATAGCACAACTGCGTTGCACCGAGACTGAGCCAATCAGCGAACTCATCATAATTGAAACGGCTGTGTAATAGTTGAATACGACCTAATACTGCATGCCATGCATTCAATACATCCAGCTGCGCTACTCCTGCAATTTTTACAGGTAAGAACACCCCCTCAACACTGGGTGTCGCTGGAAAAACACTGCGGATCTGGGGTTCTAATTGCTTTAAATTTGGCGTAAGCACAAGGATGTCACTGGGACGACGTGGCTGTTCTGTTGTGCCCTGAGACAACCAGTAGATCAGTTGATCTCGCAACACTTCCAGTTGTCTTAAAGTAGAATGACAGACATGAATCTGAATCGATTCATCATTTAGATCAAGTACATAATGCGCTGCTTTGGGTTCAACCAAATGCAAAATGTCAGACTGTACATGTCCCAATAATGTTTCTGGAAACTCATCGACAAAAGCATCGACCCAATACCCTTCTTCTCCCGTCGATAAACTGGATAATAATGAAAAGTGATCACGCGCTTGCTTGCCCAAACGAGTCAATAAAGGATGCCGTGATTCACGAGCTTCGGCATTAAAATGCAAAGTGAATTGCTGAAAAAAATCAGCAATCTCAATATCCGTTGCTTTTGGATTCTTGGCAATAAAACGTTCCTTTACCCCGACATCATAGCGTTGCTTCCAAAGTGGATCGACACTATCGGCCCAGTATTCCTGTGACGGGTTATAATGAAAAATATAAATCTCAAGATATTGCCCTAAACGACGTAAAAACTGTAACTGACTGGGTGGCAAATCCAGTAAAGTAAATAACACCACTTGTTGCGGTAAACGTTTTAAAGCCTGCGCACGTGTTTGTTCATGATCAAGCTGCTGCCAAAACAGACCGTCAATCTTTTCTATCTCTAAAAAATCCTGATGGAAATGTTCTTTCCATAACCAGCGTTGCCATGCTTCTAACTCTTGCGCTTGTTGTAGTTGAAACGCTGAAACGCTTTGATCTTTATGAACGATCCATTTTTCAATTTCTAATGCATGGTCACGTCCCCATGCACTAAGCCAATTGCTGGCACATGTACATTGTCCAATACAATTTTTAGTGCAAGAGCCACGATACAACATGTAATTGCTAAATAATTGTGACACTTGCTCTGCAATCCAGTACAACATACTTTGTTTTTTTAGCTGTTTTTCGATGCCTTGTGTTAGACGATCCGCGCTGTCATAAATGCGGGCAATGATCGAATACAACGGATGTTCAACTGCTAGTTGCATCTGTTCAGATTGAATATAAGGATAAAGAGCCTGATAAATTCGCCATTTTAAAATCAAGCGTGGAATATTGGCTTTACGGACCTGATCCTTATGTTCACTTAGTACTTGTTGATAGGCATACCATTGAAAGCCACGAATACGTTGATGAAACTGATAATTGGCATGAATCCCTTGCAACTCAGAGAGTTTTTCAGTAAGCCACTGCTGGACGGCGGCATTGGGAACGATAAAATGCTGGGTCGCCAACACCTGAAAAGGTTGTTCATGGCGAGATTGTGAAGTTCGCGCCAGCCCTTGCAATAATACATCGATACGTTGACTTTGAATGACATGTATGGCCATGTATTCCTTACCTTACTAAGCTATGCTTTTATGCACAAAATCATAAACATTCGTCACTATACATCTAAATCCAACTATGTCACGTTGATGCTATGAAATAAAAATGTGAACATCATTTAAAATACATGCTTGAATGATACAAAAGGTCCCGACTTGAGTATAAACCCAATGAAAATAGAAAATATTCCTGATTCAATTGATCCAAAGCTTGACCTTGAACAAGTGCGCGAAGAATGTTTAGACATGGTCAAAAAACGTGCTTATTTTTCCGCAGGCGCTGCTGTGGTTCCAATTCCATTTTTTGATGTGGTCATCGATATTGGAATCTTGTCACAATTGATTCCAGATATTAGCGCCCGCTTTGGTTTATCGCCCGATCATATTAGCGTCTATGATCCAGAAACTAAAAAAATTCACTGGAATGAACTGCGCAAACGTGGCTTTGAATTTTCTGGCTTGGTCGTAGCACGAACTGCGGTAAAAAAATCCTTAAATGGCATTGTGGGTAAAGTCATTACCAAACAAGTCACCAAATTTATCCCGCTAGGTGGTTCCATCGTGGCCGCCAGTTTGGGTTATATCGTGATGAAGAAAGTCGCTGAAGCACACGTACAGGATTGTTATCAATTGGCTAAACGGATTCAACAAAAGAATGTGAATGGCAGTATTGTTGCTTAACTGGCAAACTTTGAACAAGCTAAACTGATCCTAAACTGCCTTGTTTGGGATCAAATCATTTTTACATTTGAAAACACTTCATTATCTTAAATTTTACTACAAGATACCAAGGTGGTTTTAAGTTTTATTTAATATTTAACACCTAGGCTGCAACAACGATGACAAGAAACTAAGGAGAGTCGTTGTGCAACATGGATCTTCTTCGCGCTTACGCGCAATTTTTAATGTAACTAGCGGCAATTTCCTCGAACAATACGATTTCTTCTTATTTGGTTTATACGCAAAGGCCATTGGTGAAACTTTTTTTCATTCTGATAGCAGTTATGCTGCACTGATGAAGACGTTTCTGATCTTTGCGGTGAGTTTTCTGATGCGCCCGATTGGTGCTTTAGTTTTGGGCCCTTATGTCGATCGGATTGGTCGTCGTAAAGGTCTGATGGTTACGCTAAGTATTATGGCGGTGGGCTCACTTCTGATCGCTTTAACACCAGGCTATGCCACACTCGGCTTTGCAGCTACGGCATTGATTTTTATTGGTCGTTTGGCACAGGGCTTTTCGGCAGGTGTGGAACTTGGCGGTGTTTCTGTCTATCTCTCTGAAATTGCGGAACCACATAACCGTGGTTTTATGACCAGTTGGCAATCTGCCAGCCAGCAAGTTGCTGTTATTTTTGCAGCAACACTAGGCTATATCGTGAGTCTTGCCTTTACCAAAGCTCAAGTTGATGCTTGGGCATGGCGCATTCCATTTTTTGTAGGTTGTGCCATTATTCCTTTTATTTTCTGGTTACGAAAATCGTTGCAGGAAACCGAAGCTTTTGCATCACGCAAGGAACATCCAACGACTCGTCAAATTCTGTCAACATTGGCAGCCAACTGGAAAGTCGTGTTAATTGGGATGTCGATGGTCGCAACAACCACGACCATGTTCTATTTTATTACGGTTTATACCCCGACTTATGGTAAAGAGGTTTTACATCTGACGACCACAGAGAGTTTGATTGCAACCGTGATGGTCGGTGTGAGCAATTTTATTTTATTGCCAATTGGTGGTTATTTATCTGATAAATTTGGGCGTAAACCGCTGTTGATTACGACCACAACTCTGATTTTTGTCACGGCTTATCCACTCCTCAGTTGGTTAACGCAAAATATTAGTTTAAGCCATATGCTTATGGCATTGTTCTGGTTGTCACTGCTTTATAGTTTCTATAATGGTGCTTTGGTTGTGTCACTGACTGAAATGATGCCAAGCTCGGTTCGTATTGCAGGATTTTCGGTTGCTTATAGCTTGGCAACGTCTGTGTTTGGTGGTTTGACGCCTATGATTGCGACTTATTTGGTTGAACAAAGTGGTAGCAAAAGTATGCCTGCTTTTTGGCTCATGTTTGCTGCAATTGTGAGCCTGATTGCAACATTGATTGTGTTCCGCCAACGTCAGTCACAAAGTGCTCAACCACCAAAATTCAAGGCAAAACTGGCATCCACTCCATCACATTAATTTGCTGAAAACTTCTGACTTGAAGATCTCATTCAAGTCAGAGCCAGATATAAAGATTGATTTTTCTAGTCTGCCTTAAGTTGTTTTAAAATCGTTTTAAGTACCTGAATACGTGCCGTGTATTTATCGTCAGTTGCCACAATCGTCCACGGTGCAAATTCGGTACTGGTTCGCTCAAACATATCTGCGGCAGCATTTAAGTACTCATTCCACTTGCTGCGATTGCGCCAGTCATCTTCGGTAATTTTAAAGCGTTTATGCGGAGTTTTTTCTCGGGCATGAAAACGTTGTTCTTGCTCATCCTTACTGATCGACAACCAGAATTTAATAATAACTGTTTGACTATCAATTAAATCTTTCTCAAAACGATTAATTTCATCATATGCACGTTGCCATTCTAGCTCACTGGCAAACCCTTCTACCCGTTCAACTAAAACTCGCCCATACCAACTTCGATCAAAAATACGAATATCACTACAATGATCCAGCTTTGTCCAAAAACGCCATAAATACGGATGTCGTAACTCATATTTTTCTGGTGCACTAATAGTAAAAATATCGTACTCACGCGGATCAAGCCGTTTAATAATCCGCTTAATCGAACCGCCCTTACCAGCAGCATCCATCCCCTCAAAGACAATAACGACCTTACGCTCATCATAACGCATTGCTTCAGCAACACGCCGGCTCAGTTTTTTGAGTTTTTTCTTATATTTTGGCTTTTCCATCTTTTCTGCATCAGGATGCAACAATTCATGTGGAATTAAGGCCTGTGGCCAATCTACTTGTCCCTGTGTTGGATGCTCAGGTAAATGTTTTAGTGCCTGTAAAATCGACTGTGCAAAGCTTTGATCACGAACTTTTGGCTCTTCACCATCAATGACGATCCAATCCTCTGTAAAACGTTGTCGTAACTTTTGCAAATTGTCGTATTGTTTTTTATTACGCCAATCCAGACCGTGCAATTTATGCCAATGTCGCTCAGAAGCATCGATATGATCTAAACGTTTTTGGAGTGATTTCCACGACAAATCAAACCAAACCTTGATCACATCAACATGATTATTTTTTAGATCTTGTTCGAAGGCTCGCATATTTTCTGCGTAGGCATCAAACAGGGTTTCGTCTAATGGTTTAGAAACATGCATCGCAGTGGTTAATAAATCACTATACCAGTTACCAAACATCACCGCGATTTGCCCCTCACGCGGAATAAAATTGACATAAGGCTGCCAAAATACCTGATCATTTGACAACATATTCGGCGGATCTGCTTTGACTTTCAAATATCTTGGATCAACCCATTCTCTGAGTTGTTTAACTGATTCACCTTTTCCTGCCAGCTCTATTCCACTGACCAGAACCAACACACTTTTAGCATTTTTTTTGCCCCAGCTATTTTTTAAGGTGTATTGTGCTTCGATCAGATCTAAAGAAAGGTGATTTTCATTATGTAATGCCGCCACATTATTTGATTGACTCATTATTTACACCTTAACTTTCTTTTAGATTCTTTATCCAAATTATCAAGTTAAAAAAATGAAGTCCAGACCATCGCAGTAATTTTCAATTTAACGATACTTGACCAAAAGATTACCGATGTTTTGATGGGTTGAATCACTATTGTTCAATAATTCAACCGACACCATCGAACTTGTTTTTTGTGTTTGTTGGTTTAAAAACTGCTCTATTTGATCTTTTGATGTGAAAGATTGTACGTTAAGGCCAATCTCATACATGCCTGTATCCTTAAAAATTTTTTGGCAATGGGTTTCTTTTTGTATCAAAACATCACATGCCGGTTCTACGATCTTACCCAGAAACTTCACCTCGGCAGCATCCGCAAAAGTGAACGAACAAGTCACAAAACCTATCATACTAATTAATATAATTTTTATGTTTTTAATCATCTAATTTCATCCCTATTTTATTTATCTTGTTATAAGAATGTTTTACCAAATTTATTTTTATTTAATAAGCTCTTGCAGTTATCACAACCACAACAAAATCCAACATACATCAATCTATTTTTAAAAGTAATAAAAAAAATCACACTTTTTTTATGCACAATGATTTCTTTTTGCAAAAATGTTGTATATTTATAAATGTGAACTAAGTCACAGAATAATTGATTTTATTATATCTGTTGGCTGATTATTGAAAAAATGCAAAGCGATTAATTATTAAGCTAATCAAACAGGATTGCACCAATGAAATCTATTCTTACTCTTATTGCAGCGACAGCAGCAACAATGACTTTATCAACTCAAAGTTTTGCTGATGCAGGAACTATTAACTTTAAAGGTAGTGTAGTGAGTGCTGCCTGTGACGTTGCTGTAAATAATAATGCAACATCTGATGTAGTACTGGGTGACTGGCCAACAGCTACTTTTAAAAACACAGGTGATAAATCTCGTCCACAACCGTTTACTCTATCTGTATCAAATTGTAACCCAGGAAACTATCAATTTAGTTTTACTGGTACTGCTGATGCAACAAACACAAATTTGCTTAAAGTCAGCTCAGCGACTGGCGTAGGTATTGCGATAACCAGTACAGATGGCTTGACTCCTGTTACAATTAACTCTGCGGCAACAGGTACATCAAACGCTTCTGTTGCTACAACAGGAACTGCTGGTTCAGCTACAGGTACATTAAACTTACAAGCTTTTTATCAAGCAACAGGCACAACTGTAACTCCAGGTGCAGCAAATGCTGTTGCACGTGTTACGATTCAACAGAAATAGTATCCAATGAGAGTTGAGTGAGTTATGTCTTTGCATCGTTTTATTGCTTCTGTATGTTTAAGCACAGTTGTACTTTGCACAACAACGAGTCATGCGGCAATTCAAGCGCTAGCAAGTCGCGTTATTTATGATGCAAGTTCCAAAGCAGCGACATTGAGCATTCGCAATAACTCATCTCAACCCTATATGGTCCAAAGTTGGATTGAGCCCGGTGAAACAAAACTTGTGGATAATAAAGTTCCATTTGTCGTGACACCGCCGTTATTAAAACTTGATCCTAAAAAAGAATCACTTCTTCGCTTTATTTATTCAGGAAGTGGTTTACCTGTTGATCGAGAAAGCCAACTTTGGATTAATATTCAAGAAATTCCGCCAAAACCAGAAGTTGAGAACACGCTACAGCTTGCGGTTAGATCAAAAATTAAATTATTCTATCGACCAACTCAAATCGATATGCAGCTTACAGATGCAGTCAAAAAATTACATTGGTTTGTCGATGGCAATGTTTTAAAACTTAAAAATGAAAGCCCATTATTTGTAACCATTGGTGATTTGAAATTAAATAATGATAGTCAAGCGCTTGCTAATCTGAATAAAGATATGGTGCCGCCTTTTGAAACTATTGATGTTCTCAAAGGTTTGCCGTCGAATACTCAACAAATTCAATATACCTATATCAATGAATATGGCGGGAATAGTCCAATGCCACCTGTACCGCTCAAATAAAGTGGTTCTCTAGAATGCATAATTTTCATCTACACTTGAATGGTATGTATTTTGGACTCACCATTTTATCTTTGTGTTTATCTGCACAACTTTCTCATGCAGCAAATGAGGAGTTTAATACTGCATTTTTACAGGATGTCACTGATCAGGTTTCTGTTGATGCAGTAAAGTATGGATACAGCCTCACCCCTGGGCTTTACGATTTTTCTATTTATATCAACAACCAAAAAGTTGATACGCGATCTATCGAATTTTATAAAAACGTAAACAACTCCATCGTTCCGTGCTTTGACCAAGCATTTATCGATAACTACCAAATCTTGTTTTTTTCACCCGAACAAAAAAAACACGATGCGAAAGGATGCTATGATTTAACAGCGATTCCGAATGCGACAGTAGATCAAGATACGGGCCTACAAAAAATTAATTTATCCATCCCGCAAGTCAATTTACAACAATATGCTCGTGGCTATGTTCCGATCAAACTATTTGATCAAGGCATTAATGCTATTCTTTTAAATTATTCTGCAAATTCCAATTATTTTAATAACAAAAACGCAGAAGATAGGCACAATACTTCATTATTTTTAAATGGCGGATTCAATTGGGGCGCTTGGCGTTATCGCAATCAAAGCAACTTTAATCAGTACTCAGGACAGTCGGGAAACTGGCAGAGTATATCCAATAAACTTGAACGCGATTTACATACCCCTATACCAACTCGTTTAGAGTTAGGTGATAGTTCTAGTAATAGCGATGTATTTGATAGCGTAAACTTTCGTGGTGTACAGCTCAGTAGCGATTCGATCCAACTTCCAATCGGTTTACAAAATTATGCTCCTATTATTCGCGGGGTTGCTCAAACCAATGCAACTGTTGAGATTAGACAGAATGGCTACATCATTTATAGCACCAATGTAGCGCCTGGTAATTTCACGATTGATGATTTATATGCAGCCAATGAAAGTGGAAATTTAGAAGTTTCGGTAATCGAAAGTGATGGTCGTATTCGAAAGTTTACTCAGCCGTATTCTTCTGTTCCCAACATGGTTCGTGCAGGTCAAAGTAAATTTCAATTGACTGCGGGCCAGTTTAAAAGTGGTTTCTCCGATAACTATCGCCCTTATTTTGGCCAACTCACCTATACCTATGGTCTCAACAATTACTTTACGCCATATGCTGGTATCATTGCTGCCGAAGATTATTATTCGGCAGCAGCAGGTTTAGCATGGTCCCTTGGAAATTTTGGTGCGATTTCGAGCGACCTGACCTATGCTCACAATAAAACGTCTCAAGATTTAACCAAACAAGGCGCAAGTTTAAGATTTTTATATGCAAAATCACTAAATAGTTTAGGCACCAATGTCCGTCTGGTGGGCTACCGTTACTCTACTCAAGATTACTATAGCTTTAGCGATGCGGTTCAAGAAAAAGCACAGTGGAAAAATGGAAGTTATGAATATACCTACGACGACAATAATGCACTTAATAACGATCAATTAAGCGAACAAGAACGACGTCGGTATTTCTATTCATCAACCTATTACAATAAACGTAATCAGTTTCAGGTTTCCATTAATCAAAGTTTAGGCGATTGGGGGCAAGTCTATGCAACCTTAGCTAAAACTAATTTCTGGCAAAAAGAATACAACCAGGAAAGCTGGCAAATCGGATATAACAAAAACTATAAAACCATTGCTTACGGTGTGTATTACCAACGAAATAAATCAATGTTTCAAGGATCAGAATATACAACTGGGTTGAACATTAGTATTCCATTAGAACGGCCACGTACTGCAAAAAAACATGAATTAATCTCCAATAATAATTATCAATATTCCAATTTAACAGGAAGTACAGCGACGACAGCGCTTTCTGGCGTTTTCCTTGAAGATAAAAATTTAAATGCACAAGTGCAATTCAACCATACTGAGCAAAATAATAATGATAGTGTTGCGTTAAGCGGCAACTACAGAGGAACAAAGCTCAACTCAAGTTTTGGCTATACCTATTCGGATCAATATCAACAAGTGTCTGCAAGCGTGAATGGCGGCATTCTAGTTCATTCTGATGGGGTGTTGCTGGGTCAGCAAATGTATAGCAATCCAATCATTATCGAAGCGAAAGGTGCTGAGGGTGTCCGTGTAGATAATCAACCAGGATTAAAAATTGATAAATCAGGTTACGCGATCGTCAGTGGTTCAAGTGCATATATGCGTAATCGTGTGGCACTAAAGTCAGAAGACTTAGGACAAAATACAAATATTGATAATCCTGTGATGACTGACATTGTGCCAACCAAATTTGCCATTGTTAAAGTTAAATTTGATGTTGAGTCAGGACAGAGCGTGCTTGCGAATATAACACTTAGAGATAAATTCCTTGTGACAGGTGCTTCTATTGCAGATGTTAAAACACATAAAACTGTAGGCTTGGTTGGACTAAATGGTCAAGCTTATTTGACGGGTATACGATCTGAACAACAATTAGTAGCGAAATGGGGAGAAAGCACTGCTGAACAGTGTGAGTTTACGTTACCTGCTTTAAGTCATCGTGAAATTGGTTATGATGAAATTGATCTTTCCTGTCATCAGGTAGGAGCGCAATAAAATGAATATTTGCCTATCAAAGTTCAGTTTTTTACAACTTTGTCTCTTTCTGGTCTTCAGTGTCATGGGCATTCAGTCGAGTTGGGCAACACGGTGTGTTCAGGGACAAGGGTTTACCTCAACAACCAATATCGATAGACAACCCAATTCGAGCAACGTCACAACGGTCAACTCGATTCGTGTTACCAATTCAAATCAAGGTGCAGGCACCTTGTTATGGCAATCACCTGTTTATACAACCACGTTTACGTGTTATGACGACTATGCAACCAATGGAACTGAAAGAGCCTACTTATGGCTCGACGATAATACCAAAACCTTAGCTCAAGCATTTAGAGACACCAACTTGGTCATCGGTGTGCGGTATAACGGCGTAGATTACCCGATCGATTCTTTATCAGACTTTAAAGTCGATACAGGCTTTAATGCGATTGTGACTCAACCCAACACTTCAATTGCTCAAGACAATTGTAATTTTATAGGTAAACAAGTCTATGGGGGTTGGTTGTTCCCCTATCCTACGAGAAGCTGTTCAAGCCCTCAGACCATTAATCTAAGCTATTCGCTTTATATTAAAGCACGCGGTTCAGGTAAAAATTACAGTTCAAATGCAAGAGTTTATCAAGCATTTCAGCTCGATGGTGCGTATGCCAGAAACTACAATGGTAACTTTCAAGAAAAACTTTCGAACATCACAATTAACTATATTGATTGTATTACCAACTTAAACACGCAAAATGTAGATTTAGGCACGTATTATGCGTACGAAGACATTAACACCATTTTACGCAGAACTCCGTTTACGATTAATGTAACTACAATTGGTCAAGACTGTGCGAAGTACCCTTTTGTTGGCAAATTTACCTCAAACACACAGTTTGATTCCACGACATTGACTGCATCTGAACCCAATATGAAAAACGTGATCGGCATTCAAATTTTTCCACAAGACGGAACACAACCCATTCCACTTGATACCAACTTTGATTTTGGTTCAAGTAATGGTTCCACGCTGATAAAAAGCTTTGACGCTGGCGTTAAATTTTTAGCAAAACCTACCAATTCTGGTGCTTTTACGTCAATATTAAATTATGAAGTCTATTTTAAATAGACCTCGTTCCATCTGTCTTTATTTCTTAGATTTAGGTCTAAAATAGTCATAGTATTTTGCATATGAGCAGCTTATGCTTTTATCAATTTTTTGAAAAAACTAGATTATGTCCAAACTTGCCCCTTTTGACAACTTACTGCAGCAATATAATGCCTTTGCATATCATCAGGATCCTGCGATATTACAACGTCTGAATGATGCTCAACTTTGGCTTAAAGAGCGTATTAAAGATACGCATCAAGCTTATTTTAACAAACCCGAAAATCAGTTAATGGCTCAGTATTTTCTTAATCGCTTATATGGTGGTCCAGATTTTGATCCACTGGCTTTGCAAATTGAACGTCTACTAAAATATGCCCACAAAGCAGAAAAGCTACTACCAGACAATGCCATAAAAACTGGAACTAAATCCGTCAGCCTAGCAGTATTAGCGATGCAACTGGATGAACAAATTGCGATTCAGTTATTAAAGGATTATCCAGCAAACGCACCCATTACAGATGAAATGATGCGCCAGACTTTGATCAAACTCGATCAAAAAGAGCAACGTTTGATACAACTACAACTTCTGGATGACTTAGGTGAAGCACTCGATAAATATATGCGTTCACTGATGATGTATGCTGCTTTTAAAATGTGTAAAGGCGCTGCACATAAATATCAGTTTGACTTAATGTATGAGTTTATTCAGGAAGGTTTTGTTGCCATGAAGCCGCTTAAATCCGCAGAACAATTTATTAAAACCTTTAGTGCAGTTGAACGTGATATTATCGAAAAAGTGCATTCAGGTCATCCCGATCCTTTTCGCTAATCTCTAATCTGCATATACTGCCAGAATAGGCATGAAATGCCTTATTTTTATCATTTTCGGTATAGTATTCATAACGATTGTATGATGATGACTGTAAAACCATACTAAACTCTGTCATCATGCATACAGCCATAATCACTTTATAATGTGTTTAAATTTAGGAGCGACAAGATGTCTAACGAAAATCAAAAGCCCACTTCCTCAACTGAGCAGGCAGCGCGTTCAGACAATAACAATCCTTTCCTAAATGAACCACTTCCGCAAGGTACACCACAAGGTCAGCAACAATCATTGCAACAAGGTTTTACTGATTCGCAAAGCAATCATGTACCGAAATACAACCTCCCGCGTGGTGCAGGTCGGACAGGTAATGTTGGTGAAACCACCCATTTCGGCTATCAAACCGTAAGCTCAGAAGACAAAGCACAAAAAGTGGCAGAAGTGTTCCATTCGGTTGCCAGCAAATACGACATCATGAATGATCTGATGTCATTTGGTATCCATCGCCTTTGGAAACGCTTTGCTATTAACATGTCTGGTGTTCGCCGTGGTCAACAGGTATTAGATATTGCAGGCGGCACAGGCGACCTCGCCAAAGTATTTAGCCGCGAAGTTGGTCCGCAAGGTCATGTGGTATTATCTGATATTAATGAATCCATGCTGAATGTCGGGCGTGACCGCCTACTCGATGCTGGTTGTACCAATGTTGATTTTGTACTGGCCAATGCTGAAACATTAGAACCGTTTGCAAATGAAAGTTTTGATCTGGTGACGATTAGTTTTGGTTTACGCAATGTCACAGATAAAGATGCCGCACTTGAAGCGATGTATCGCGTCTTAAAACCAGGCGGTCGATTACTGATCCTTGAATTTTCAAAACCTGTATTTGAACCTTTTTCAAAACTATATGATTTATACTCATTTACTGCATTGCCGATCATGGGCAAGCTTGTGGCAAATGATTCAGAAAGCTATAAATATCTAGCTGAATCCATCCGTATGCACCCTGACCAACGTACCCTTAAAGGCATGATGGAGAAAGCGGGCTTCCAAAGCTGTGACTATCATAATTTAACGGGTGGTATCGTTGCGGTACATCGTGGTTTTAAACTTTAAAGGTCAATGATTATGTGGTCGATTCTTGCGCTCGGTGCAGTCGAACGCGGTATTCATCATTTTATTAATCTGGATGCAATTACCCGCATCCAGTTGAACCAACTACAGGGTCAATTGCTGCGAGTCATCATGGATAGTCCGCAGCTTTCGGTCGATGTTTTTTTTGATGATCATAAAGTTCGCCTTGAACCTACTGTGACTGGTCATAGCTCAGTACCATCTATATTTGAAACGCGCCCTTTTGATGAACAAGTCAGGATCAGCGAGGCCACCGCCACTTTACATGTTAAAAATGTGGTGGAATTACTCAAGCTTTTAGTAGGCGATGCCGATCAAATTGGGAATATCCCCCTGACAGGTGACTATCATCTGTTACAAGATATTCAACGCATCATGCAGCAAGCTGAACCTGATCTGGCAGCACATTTAAGTCCGTGGATTGGCCCAACGTTGGCACACGAGTTGGCTAAAATCAGTCTGGTACCCAAACAGATTAAACGGAGTCTACAAAGTCATCTCTTTTTTGCAGAAGATGCCATTAAAGAAGATAGCGGTCTTTTTGCACCACGTTGGCAAATGGATGATCTTAACCAGTCCACACGGCAGCTTAATCAGGAAATTGATCGCCTTGAAGCCAGACTGCAACAACTTAACTCTCAATTTAATAGAACAAACGATTAGGTAATATCCCATTATGATTCCGCACGTTACACGGTTATTCGAACTTTGGCGCATTGCAGCGCATTATCGACTTGACACCCTGTTCCCTGCGGAAGAATTACCGCCAAAAGCTCGGCATGCTTTGGCTTTGATTCGCTTACATCCAGCCGCATGGTCGAGTCGTGACCGAAAAAATCCGCTTAAACTCAAACAGGCTCTCGAAGACATGGGGCCTTTGGCGATCAAATTAGGGCAGTTATTATCTACACGCCGTGACTTGATCCCACCTGAAGTCTTATCGCAATTGGTCTTATTACAAGATCAGGTCAAACCTTTCGATGCACAAGTCGCCAAACAACGAATTCAGGAGTCGTTAAAAGCTGATGTAAATACTTTGTTCGCGCGTTTTGATGAGCAACCTTTAGCTGCCGCTTCAATTGCCCAAGTTCATACTGCGGCTTTGCATGATGGTCGTGAAGTTGTCATAAAAGTTACTCGTCCTGATATTCGTGTACAAATTTTACAAGACTTTGAAATCATTACATGGTTAGGTCAATGGCTAGAAAGTCGTTTGGAAGCGGCTCGGGCCTTGCATTTAACTGAGATTATTCAGGACTATCGCCAGATCATTTTAAATGAACTGGATTTGACTATTGAAGCTGATAATACCCGTCGTATGCGCCATTATTTTACGGGTTCTAGCATGATGTATGTGCCAGAAGTCTATATGGACAGTAAAGATGTGATGGTCGCAGAGCGAATCACGGGTGTGCCTATTTCAGATACTGCCACTTTTGATCGTTTAGGTATGGATCGCGCTGATCTCGCAGAAAAAGGCTTGATTATCTTTTTTACCCAAGTCTTTCGTGATAATTTTTTCCATGCCGATATGCATCCCGGCAATGTCTTTGTAGAGACCATTAATCCTGTTTCTCCGCGTTATATTGCACTGGATTGTGCCATTATGGGCGAACTGTCCAAACAGGATCAAATGACCGTTGCACGTATGCTACTGGCAGTCATGAATAATAATTTCATGCAATTGACTCAGATTGTGCATCAGGCAGGATGGATTCCACCAGGAACAGATCAGGATGCATTGGCTCGAGAAATGCGGCGTACCGTTGGCCCGATGGTGTCAAAACCAATGGATCAACTGGATTTCGCCGGGATTTTATTGCAGGTGATGGATATTGCCAGACGCTTTCGTCTGGAAATTCCACCGCAATTGATGCTATTGCTCAAAACGCTGGTTCATGTCGAAGGATTAGGAACAGATCTTTATCCGCAACTGGATATCTGGAAACT
Organism: Acinetobacter sp. WU_MDCI_Axc73; assembly: GCF_025562455.1. Classification (GTDB taxonomy): domain Bacteria; phylum Pseudomonadota; class Gammaproteobacteria; order Pseudomonadales; family Moraxellaceae; genus Acinetobacter. Next base: position 125,496 of record NZ_JAHPRO010000002.1, on the reverse strand, counting down.
GGCGAAGCCGATTTTGACCGAATGGGTCAAATCCAACATGAATCCTGTCAAAAACATGAAAGAAATTGGTCAGCAAATTCCAGATTTATTACTCGGTGCGCATGACTTACCGACTCTACTTATTGACAGTTTAAACGGTTTAAAAAATCAGTCTGCATGGCATGATCGTCAGGTTCGGGAAATTCAACAATTGCGCATGCAGATTCAGCAGCAACAGCAGCGTAGCTGGCTATTTGGTAGCTTCATATTAATTCTGCTGAGTATTGCCATTATTGCGCCTTGGTATATTTCGATTGTACTCATCTCGATCACTATTTTACTTGCTGTTTGGCGAATCATTAAATAATCATCCTTAAGATGAGAAAGTTCTTCTTTCTCATCTACCCTACAAAATACGCGATGTATCAAAATGAAAAAACTTAATAATATCGCCATGATTGGAACAGGAATCGCAGGTTTAGCCGCTGCAATTTTACGGGCTCATCAAGATAGTCATGTCACCTCGTTTGAAAAAGTTGATCATTTACAAACCATTAATGCAGAAGGCTTATTCTAATCTGTTGGGCTAGCCATATTTGAAAACCAAGGCACATGATAAGAAACTTAAAATGAGGTGCAATCAGGGCGAGCTTAAAAAGCTTTGAGTATAAAAAAGATGAGTTTTTTTCCGAAATGCTGCATAGATGCCGTACACTATAGAATGCGATATATAACCGCAAATGAACTTATTTATTCCATAATTCTGGTGAATCTTTATGAACAACGTGCAATGGCTCGATGAAGTAAAATTTAACGAACAAGGTCTTATTCCTGCCATCGCACAGCATCATCTAACCGGTCGTATTTTGATGGTGGCATGGATGAATCGCGAATCGCTCGCCTTGACCGCAGAAAGACAACAAGCGGTTTATTTTTCACGTTCACGCCAAAAACTTTGGCACAAAGGCGAAGAATCCGGTCATTTCCAAACTGTGTATGAAATTCGTCTGGACTGCGATGGTGATGTGATTATTTTACAAGTAGAACAACATGGTGGAATCGCTTGCCACACAGGGCGTGAGTCTTGTTTTTATCGTAAACTTACGCCACACGGCTGGGAAATAGTAGACGCACAACTGAAAGACCCAACTGCTATTTATGGCGCATCAGCCAAAACAGAAGTGCATGATCATGACATACAACACGAACAAGTCGATGTCTTGGCGCATTTGGGGCAGTTGATGCAACAGCGCAAACAAGCAGATGCCGATAGTTCTTATGTTGCAAGTCTATATAAAAAGGGCTTGAATAAAATTTTGGAAAAAGTTGGCGAAGAAAGCGTTGAAACTATAATTGCCGCGAAAGATTATGCCGTTCAGCCTACTCAAGAACATTTAAATGACCTGATTTATGAAACAGCAGATCTATGGTTCCATAGCATTGTCATGCTCGGTCATTTTGATCTCGATCCGGAACAGGTACTGGAGGAATTGGCACGTCGTCAAGGACTTTCAGGTCTGGTTGAAAAAGCCAATCGTACCCAAGGATAACTATTGACTGTGTCTAATTTTGAAAAACCCAAAGCGACGTATGAACAGGCAACAGCTATCGATAATGCGCGTCTGGGCGAATCTTTTAAAGTTATCGCGTATGCAGGCACAGGTAAAACCACCACATTACAATTGATTAGTGATGCCATGCCCGAGCGGCGTGGTATGTATCTTGCGTTTAATAAAGCTATTGCCAGTGAAGCACAGCAAAAATTTCATCGTAACGTTGACTGTCGGACTTTTCACTCTTTAGCCTTCCGTAGTGTTCCACGTGGTGTAACCGATAAGTTACGACTACCACGATTAAGTCCTAGCTTTATGGCAAAAGATTATCGCTTGGAACCTGTGACTCTGCGCCGTATGATGGGCGGACGTTATGAAAAATATGTATTGATGCCCAGCCGTCTGGCCAGTTTGGTTGCCAATGCCGTCAGTTATTTTTGCTCGACCAGTTCCCAATACCCAGCGCCACGTCATATTCAAGCGCCAAGTTGGCTACATCCTGATGATATTGAAACCCTGCAAAAACACCTCTATCCCGCAGTGGAGCGACGTTGGCTAGAATCGATTGACCAAAATCATCAGGCTGGGATTGGACATGATATTTATCTGAAATTATGGGCATTGTCTGAACCCAATATTCCTGCCGATTATGTGCTATTTGATGAAGCTCAAGATGCAGACCCATTAATGCTCGGGATATTACTTCGGCAACGCAATACGCAGGTAATCTATGTCGGAGATGCACATCAGCAGATCTATGCCTGGCGTGGTGCGGTCAATGCCATGCAGCAACTCCCCCTCCCCGAATCGCGTCTAACTACGTCATTTCGTTTTGGTGAACAAATTGCAGATGTTGCCAACTATTTATTGAGTGGGTTAGATGAAACAATACCTTTACTCGGCAATCCCAGCTTAAATTCAAAAGTTGTTAATAAACCACATACGAAACAACGTGATGCCATTTTATGTCGTACCAATGCCCGTGCAATGGAACTACTACTTGCAGGGCTAGTACATGGTGATAAAGTCAGTTTGCAAGCCGATCATAATAAACTCAATCGTTTTGTCGATGCGGCAAGTCTATTAAAACAAGGCAAACGTGTAACGGATGTACCAGAACTGGCATGGTTTAATTCATGGCATGATGTGCATGAATATTGTGAAACCAACGATGGTAGCGATATTAAACCTTTGGTGAAACTGGTCGATGATCATGGTACTGACCCATTAAAACGCGCATTAGCAAAGATCACTCCAATAGAACAGGCAGATTATGTCATTTCAACCGCACATAAAGCCAAAGGTCTGGAATGGGATCGAGTACATCTGGAAGATGACTATCAATTTAAAATCAATGGATTGGAGCATAAAATCAGTGATGAAGAACTGAGACTGCTTTACGTCGCCTGTACACGTGCTAAAGTAAGTTTAAATATTCATCATATTTATGACCTTGTTCAGCAGCTCAAACTGCAAGCGCCGCAACGTTTACGCAAATCCGTAGCGGTCTAAAACCTCGCGTTCCAATTCTGGTGGGCACCTATGAAACTTGAATCTATTCGTCTTAAACATACAGGCTTGTTTAGTCATTTACAGGTTCAATTTCTTGACACGCATAAACCAATCACCCTCATTTTAGGCGAACAAGCGACGGGTAAGACCACGCTACTTAAACACATTTACCAAGCCTTGAGCTGGTTTCCAGCACGATTAAAAGATAGTCGCACTGCGGGTGTGGTCATGTTGGATCAGGATATTTTAAATTCAAGAATTCAATCCAGAATAGAGCTCAGTGTTAAAATTCCAGCTGAAATCGGACAACTTCCAGAAAGCAGTCAATCTCAGGAAAGTGATGCCTCAATCTGTACATGGAAACTTTATAAGACACTGAATAGTCAGGGAATTGGCATCAGTCAGGCAGAAACACAGCAACTGGAAGAACTGACCACTCTGTATCAAAAAGCCATTAAACAGGATCCTTTACAAGGTCTACCCTGTATTGCCTACTATCCATCTGACCGATTTATCAATGAAATCAATTTACTCAGTAAAAATATTCCTGCGGTTTTTCAGGCCTCTTCCGCCTATGATGTTGCAGCAATTCCATTTACTACTTTTGCCCGTTTCTTTGAGTGGTTCCGTGAAGTCAGTGATATCGAAAATGCCCAAAGTGCGCAGTTACTACAACATATTTTGGCTAAATTTAATGCACAGAGTTTGCAACATCTTGAACAGGAAATTTTTCAGACACATGCACAACTCAACTCCCCAAATTTGCAGGCATTAAAAACCAGTCTAAATACTGTTTTCCCTGATATTACAGACATTTATCTACAATATCAGCCTAAACTTCAGCTCATGATCAGCTATCAAGGACAAAATCTAAGCTATCCACAACTTTCTAACTCCATAAAAACATGGATTGCTTTAGTAGGAGATATTGTACGTCGCCTATGCTTGCTTAATCCTTTAAGTCTTTATCCATGCCTTGAAGGTGAAGGAATTGTACTGATTGATCAGATCGATACCCAACTTGATCAAACTTTATGTCGTGAAATTCTACCACGTTTACATCAGGCTTTTCCACGATTACAACTGATCGTGACTGGAAATCGTGAAGAACTGCTTGAACATGCATTTGATTATCAATGTCTGCGTTTGTCCAATAAGCAAATTTCATCCTTAGCGCTCGAAAATGCTCACGATCTCTATGACCATATTTACCAAAATTTATTTCATCATTCTCCAGAACCTGATTTGAATGATCTAAGTCCAATACTTAGCGATGAACCCGATGTGCATCATTTGCTTCAATTATTAGAGCATTTAAGTGATGCGCAAAAACTAGAAATTCTGCAATATTTGCAATCAGATACCAAGCATTTAGATGAATCAAGATTGTCTGGAAAATAAAGCGTTTCATAATTTAGACATCAAATCATTTTTCATGTTATCATTGAAAATAACTATCAATACATTTGAGACTAAGTGTTCCGATCACATCTTTAAGTGATTGATATTTTGTTATTTTAGTGTAAAAACAGTAAACAGATGAAGATCTAGCACTGTATACTTTTTCACACCTATTTTTTGTTTCTTGCAAGTCGCGCAATACAACTTGTTTTTTCTTTTTACCTACATTTATGGTTTTCAGGTGTCAAACTTTTGGAATTCTCTTTGATTTCCTTTACATCCTGAAAAATAAGATTCACGCTTAGGTTCCGACCTAAATCACGACATGGATACGAGTGTGCTACCGATTATTATCTTGCTACCGTTAATATTAGGCACCACCCTTGTTGCATTGCTACAGCGTTTTTCGCGGGAAGCAACGGCTTTAGGGGCAATCGCAGTCAGCCTGACCTGTTTCGGGTTATTGCTGACTGAGGCAAAACAGATCTTTGCTGGTGCAGCCATTGTACAAAGCTGGGACTGGTTACCACAGCTCGGACTCAATCTGAGCTTTCGGCTAGATGCATTAGGCTTGTTATTTAGCCTTCTGATTACTGGCATAGGCACCCTCATTTATATTTATGCTTATTATTATTTAAGTCCTCGTAACTCACTTGCCAAGCTCTATATGCTGCTCATGGTTTTCATGACTGCCATGCTCGGAATTTCACTCTCCAATAATTTAATTTTGCTCTTGGTGTTTTGGGAGTTAACCAGTATTTCTTCTTTTTTACTGGTGGGCTATTGGAGTCATTATGAAGCAGCGCAACGCGGCTCACGAATGGCATTGACCATTACAGGCATGGGCGGTCTTGCCATGCTAGGTGGTTTTATTTTGATTGGGCAAATTACTGGAACATATCAGATTGATCAACTGGTCAATATGAAAGATATGATCCAGTCTCATGCTTTATTTGTTCCTGCTCTCCTACTTATATTATTAGGTGCATTTACCAAAAGCGCCCAATTCCCTTTCCATTTTTGGTTACCCAATGCTATGGCGGCACCGACCCCTGTATCAGCATATCTGCATTCAGCAACCATGGTCAAAGCAGGGATTTTTTTACTCGCTCGTCTTGCTCCAATTTTCATTGGTGCCGCGCTTTATCATAATATTGTCACCTTTGTGGGCTTATTTACCCTATGTATGGCGGCTTTTTTTGCCATTTTCAAAGAAGACCTCAAAGGCTTATTGGCCTATTCGACCATTAGTCATTTGGGATTAATCGTTTGTTTGCTTGGGATTGGTTCTCCACTCGCTGTTGCCGCTGCAATTTTTCATATTATTAATCATGCCACCTTTAAAGCTGCACTGTTTATGATCGCAGGTATCGTCGATCATGAAACAGGAACTCGTGATCTACGCAAGTTAAGTGGTATTTGGCAACTGCTCCCATTTACAGCAACTTTAACCATGATTACAGCAGCCTCAATGGCTGGCGTACCCTTGACCAATGGTTTCATTTCCAAAGAAATGTTCTTCACTGAATTGGTGAGTAGCCTAAATGGCAGTGTGCTTATCTTTGCCATCATTGTTGCAACATTGGCTGGCATTTTTGCGGTTAGCTATTCGATTCGCATGGTACACGGGGTATTTTTTGATGGCCCTGTGGGTGAAAAAGTACCCAATAAAGATGCGCACGAGCCTACTTTAGGAATGCGTCTACCAGCAACATTGCTCGCGATACTTTGTATTTTAGTCGGAATTATTCCAGCGTTATTAGTCGAAAATATTGTGAATAGTGCGACCCGTGCCAGCCTTGCAATGCCCGAGTTTGCAGGCGTACATCTGGCGATTTGGCATGGTTTCAATTTACCTCTTATGATGAGTCTGATTGCCTTGATCGGTGGCACTATTTTCTATTTCGCTCTCGCGAAAGATGGGCGTATTCGTCGTATTGATCTCGACCCTTATCTAGGCAATTTCCAAGGCAAAATATTATTTGATAAATTTTTAAAATATTTGTTATTGGGTAGTCGTAGCATCAAACGTCGCACTGAAACTGGTTCACTACAACTATATCTATTTCTTATCGTGGTTTTTAGTGCAGCTATTGTAGCAATACCTTTGTTTAATCAAGGGTTAAGCACAGGTAGTCGAGAGCTGACACACGCTCCAATGATTGCAATTGTATTATGGCTTGTTTTGTTTTGTGCTTGCTGGATGATGCTTTGGTTTCACCATGAACGGATTAAAGCTGTCCTCATTAGTGGTGCGATTGGCTTAGTCGTGACTATGGTTTTTATCGGATTTTCTGCACCCGATTTGGCACTGACTCAAATTACAGTAGATGTCGTGACCACCGTTTTATTGCTCATGAGTCTGTCGTTACTACCACAATTAACACCTTACGAATCTAAACGCTCCAGACGTTGGCGGGATGCCATGATTGCTATCATTGGCGGTTTAGGTATGGGATGGATTGCTTGGCTCATTCTCACCCGCGATCACAATTCACTTTCATGGTTCTTTATGCAGCAGTCTCTACCTTTAGGTGGAGGTTCAAATGTCGTTAATGTCATTTTGGTTGATTTCCGTGGTTTTGATACTTTTGGTGAAATTACAGTATTGGGGATTGCTGCAATTGGTGCGCTATGTCTGATGGATGGTATGCGGATTCATGGTACCAGTGTGACACAAGGTCTCACCTATCGTTTTAATCCCTCTCCACTCATGTTCCGTACCACAGCGTCTTGGGTACTCCCAATTGCTTTAGTGGTCAGTCTATATATTTTCTTAAGAGGACATAATTATCCTGGTGGTGGTTTTATTGCAGGTCTCGTGACGTCAATGGCTTTAGTCATTCAATATATCGCTCAAGGACAAGATCGTGCAGAACAAATGCTCAAAGCGAAGTCAGGACGTTTATATGAACTCTGGATTGGTATTGGTTTGCTGATTGCAGGTATTTCTGGAATGACTGCATGGTATTGGTCAAGACCATTCTTAACCAGCGCACATCTTTATGTCGATATTCCTGTGATTGGAAAATCACATCTTGCATCTGCTGCTTTGTTTGATGTGGGTGTCTATGCGACTGTAGTTGGTGCAGCAATGCTGTTGATTTCGGTATTGGCCGATTCCCGCCACTCGACCATGTCTGGCCCTGTGCCACGTGAAGGAGATACGTCATGATTAGTCTGGAGTTCCTACTTGCTTCCGCGATTGGTCTACTGGTCGCGTCAGGAATCTATTTGATTTTACGTGCCAGAACTTTTCCTGTGGTACTGGGGCTTGCCATGATTGGCTATGCAGTCAATCTGTTTTTATTTGCAATGGGACGCATTCAGATGAATGCACCTGCGATTTTGACAGAAACGGTTAAAACGACCGACCCGCTGCCACAAGCTTTAGTCTTAACAGCGATTGTCATTGGTTTTGCCACAACAGCATTTATCATACAACTTGCGATTCGCAGTCGTTATGAATCTGGTACAGATCATGTGGATTCCAAAGAAGACCCTGCTCTAAACTATGACCCGCGTGAGGATGAACCTTGATGATTAACTTTATCAATTTCTGGAACATGCACGCACCTATTTTTAGTATTTTGATTCCGGCATTTACTGCTTTTATTCTCATCATTTTAGGCAATCCTGGTTATGGTGCTTTAGAAACTGATCGTCGGCAACCTTGGCGTAGAGCACTTAGCCTCATTTCCGTTTTGCTCGGACTTGCTACAGCTGTCAGTTATTTCACTATTGCACATACCGGTCAGATTACAGTTTATCAATTAGGTGAATGGTCAGCACCATTTGGCATTGTTTTAGTATTGGATCAACTGTCTGCTTTTATGCTGCTTTTGACCTATATTCTTGCTGTACCTGTACTGTGGTTTGCGAGTAAGGAATGGGATACTCGTGGTCGTTATTTTCATGCTATGTTCCATTTTCTACTCATGGGAATTTGCGGTGCCTTTTTAACAGGAGATTTATTTAACCTGTTCGTATTCTTTGAAGTCATGCTAATGGCCTCTTATGTATTGCTATTACATACACAAGGTAAAGCACGATTTCAGTTAGGCATTCACTACGTTACCATCAATCTTGTTGCTTCCGCGATTTTCTTAATCGGTCTTGGTATGATTTATGGCAGCGTTGGCAGTTTAAATATGGCCGATGTTTCACGCCTTGTATCCACCCTTGCACCCGATCAACATAAACTTGCTATCGCAGGCGGGATGTTGCTATTTGTAGTCTTCGGTATCAAAGCTGCAATCTTGCCTCTGGGTTTATGGTTACCCAAAACCTATGCTGTTGCCACAACACCTGTTGCTGCTATTTTTACCATCATGACCAAAGTCGGTATTTACGCGATTTTAAGGGTAAATGGCACCGTCTTTGATGATGTATTGGCACAGAATATTTTAAAAAATTGGCTGTTGATCATCGGCTTAGTCACCTCCTTATATGGTGTGATTGGGGCAATTGGAGCAGATCGTTTACGCCGCTTTGTCGGTTTTATGGTGTTGTCATCCATTGGGACAATCATTATTGCAATTTCCATGTTTAATACCCAAGCATGGGCAGCTGCATTATATTATTTAGTCCATAGCACTCTGATTGCCGCTGCATTTTATCTACTGTGTGGCTGGATTACTTCACAACGTGGTAGCTTTAAGGATCATCTAAAAGTTGCGCCAAGGATGAAACAGGGCAAAACTGTGGCGATGGTTTATTTTATCATTGCCATGATGATGGCTGGCTTACCGCCCTTTAGTGGCTTTTTGGGTAAAGTTTTTATTTTACAGGCGACACATGATCAACCGTATCAGGCGTTAATTATTGCAATAGTGTTGATCGTGAGTTTATTAAGTATTATTGCTTTAACACGTGTGGGGTTTGTTTTGTTCTGGCGCTCAACAGCACCAGAAGAAAATGAGAAAGAACCTGCTTTTATTGCCTATCAAAAGTTACCTGATCATGCACCTGCCCGTAATGATTTGACGATTTATGCACTCCTAACAGGCTTAATGATTTATGTTATTTGCGCACCTTCAATCTATTCTTATAGCTTAAGTACAGCCTCACAAATTCAGGATCATGCCCTTTATACAGATTCTATTTTAAGTAAAGATCGTTTTGGTCAGGTGATTAGTGTACAACCTTATGATCCAAGTTATGTTCCTGAAACTAAATATGGCGGTGAAACGATTGATCCATATGCGCATTATATCCCTGATGTAATTTCGGATGATACGCTTGAAGGTGAACACATTTCAGAGTACAAAAAACGTCAAATTGAGCAGGAACAACAGGATCAAGACATCGTGCCCAATGAAAGTGAACTCAAACCGATGGAGCCTTAAAAGATGAAAAAAAAGAGTGCTTTACTGGAAAGTTGGTTTCCTCATCCGTTGGTTTCAGTCATTGTTGGTTTGAGCTGGATTATGCTGGCACATAGCGTTTCAGCTGATAACATTCTGATTGCCATGATTCTGGCGATTCTGATTCCGCGTTTGGTAAAACCCTTTATTACCCGTACCCCTCACATTCACTGGAGACAAGCGATTCATCTGTTTTTTGTGGTGCTTTGGGATATTGTGATTTCCAATATTCGTGTCGCAAAATTGGTACTTGGGCCTACAGATCGATTACATCCCAAATGGTATCGCGTACCTTTAGAAACCCAGCATGAACAAGTAAATAGTCTCTTGGCGATGATTATTACCACCACTCCCGGTACAGTGTCTGCGGGCATCGATCAGGAACGTGGAGATATTTTGGTTCATTCACTCAGTACTGATAATGAAGAAATGGATATTGAGGAAATCAAATCACGCTATGAAGCACCATTGATGGCTATCTTTGATGTAAAAGCCGACAAAGGAGGAGAAGCATGATCATCTTACCTTACACTTTAGGCATTTGTATGGTCGCCATTACCATCTCAATGTTTCTCTGTCTGATTCGACTGGTACTCGGTCCATCAATTGTAGACCGGCTACTTGCCCTAGATACCTTATTTCTTAATGCAACCTGCTTGGTCGTGGTTTTGGGGATTTACTGGACCAGTACCAATTTATTTGAAGGGGCTCTTTTAATCGCCATGCTCGGTTTTGTATCCACTGCAGCATTGGCACGTTATTTCACTACGGGTCATGTGATCGATTAAGGAGATGCTCATGCAATTGCTTATGGAAATTCTAGTTTCATTCTGTCTGCTAGTCGGTGCATTCTTCATGTTAGTCGGCGGAATCGGCATGATTCGACTTCCAGATTTATTTATGCGCCTACATGCACCGACGAAATCCAGTACACTCGGTTTGGGTAGCTTCTTGTTGGCATCTATTATTTATTCAGCATTTCATGGGCGGTTTGGTTTTTCAGAATTATTAATTACCTTGCTGGCGTTTATCACTGCACCAGTTTCGGCAAATTTGATGGCACAAGCCGCTTTACATTTACGTTTACGTTCCATGAGTGGTGAAGTCCCTGAAGCGCTCAATCGCCCTTTACCCTGGGATCGTTATTCTTTTTTAAATCGACGCAGAAATAACACGCTGGATTCTCATTCAGAGCCGCCAAAAGAGTGAAAATTCATATCATAAAAATGCCACCCGAAGGTGGCATTTTTATGTATTCAGATTTACTGCTCTGAATCATCTTCTTTTTTATGCTCAGGCAAATCCTGTACTGCTTTTTCAATCAGACCAAACATATAGTTGCCATAAGCATTGGTTTTATCGTAGTGAAAACGCAAACGAGGCGTAATACGGGTTTTGATGCGACGGCTCAGTTCATGACGCAAGAATCCAGACGCTTTATTTAACACATCTAAAGTTTCTTTATTTGCCACTTCACTTTGCTCATCGCCTAGCTCACGCCCCATAACAGTAACGTAGACTTCAGCATATCCCATATCTGCGCTGACTTTCACCGCAGAGATAGTCACTAGACCGCCCAAGCGCGGATCTTTCAACTCCTGACGGATTAACGCTGACAACTCACGTTGTACCGAATCCGCCATGCGTTTCAAGCGTTGTCCACCCGCCATTAAAGACTCCGTTTAATCAATTGGACATCGTATACTTCGATCTTATCCTGTACTTTGATGTCCTTGTAGCCTTTGACTGCAAGACCACACTCCATACCTGCACGAACTTCTTCGACGACATCTTTATAACGGCGAAGTGACTCAAGTTCACCTTGGAAAACCACCACGTCATCACGAAGGACACGAATTGGTTTGTTACGGTGTAATACGCCTTCAAGCACCATACAACCTGCGGCTGCACCAAATTTACTTGAATGGAATACTTCACGAACTTCTGCAATACCCAAAATCGTTTCACGATGTTCAGGCGCAAGCTTACCGCTCATCGCGTTCTTCACATCATCAATTAATTCATAAATGATGCTGTAGTAACGAATGTCGATACCATCCTGATCGCTCTTCTGACGTGCAGTCGTATCAGCACGAACGTTAAATCCGAGTAATACAGCTTCTGATGATTCAGCCAGTGTGACGTCAGATTCGGTAATCGCTCCCACACCTGAACTAATAATACGGACTTTTACTTCATCTGTTGACAAGTCTTCAAGCGCAACAATTAAAGCTTCAAGCGTACCGCGTACATCTGTTTTTAACACCACATTGACAGTTGGTACATCTTTTTTGCCCATAGAGGCCATGATGTTTTCAAGACGCATTGCACTTTGGCGATCAATACGTTTTTGACGTTCACGATCTGCACGAGCATCAGCCACTTCACGCGCTTTCTTCTCATCATTTACGACAAGAACTTCGTCACCTGCCATTGGCGCATCAGGTAAACCTAAAATTTCGACTGGAATTGATGGACCAGCAGATTTAATTGGTTGACCATTTTCATCTGACATTGCACGTACACGACCATAAGATGAACCCGCAAGAACAAGATCACCAATATTCAATGTACCATTTTGTACCAGAATCGAAGTGACCGCACCACGACCTTTGTCAACACGTGCTTCAATCACTACACCTTGAGCCGCGCCTTCGCTTGATGCCTTCAACTCCATCAATTCAGCTTGGATCAAGATCAAGTCAAGTAATTCATCAATCCCTTGACCCGAGTGTGCAGAAACCATGGCCACTGGAACATCACCGCCCCATTGCTCAGGTACGATCTGCTTGGTCGTTAATTCATTCAATACACGATCTGGGTCAGCGGATTCTTTATCCATCTTGTTAATCGCAACAATAATCGGCGTACCCGCAGCGCGTGCATGGTCAATTGCTTCTGCTGTTTGTGGCATCACACCATCATCAGCCGCAACCACCAATACAACAATATCCGTTGCTTTAGCACCACGTGAACGCATTGCAGTAAATGCTGCGTGTCCCGGAGTATCAAGGAAAGTAATAATTCCTTTATCAGTCTCAACGTGATATGCACCAATATGCTGAGTAATCCCACCCGCTTCGCCTGCTGCTACTTTCGAGCGACGAATACGATCAAGCAATGACGTCTTACCATGGTCAACGTGACCCATAATGGTCACTACTGGAGGACGAGTCGTTTGCTCACCACGTGCTTCTTCAGCAGCAACAAGTAAGTTGTCTTCGGCTTGTGTATCAGAAACCAAAACAGGGTTATGCCCCATTTCCTCGACCACGAGTACCGCAGTATCTTGATCAATCGCTTGGTTTTGAGTCACAAGCTCACCCATTTTCATGAGCGTCTTAATCACTTCGCGAACTTTAATCGCCATCTTTTGTGCTAAATCAGCAACAACGATTTTTTCACCAATTTCAACATCATAGATTTGCTTTTTAACAGGTTTTTCAAAACCGTGTTTATTCGCCTGACTGGTTTTCAACCCGCGCTTATGATGGCTTTTACTAAAGCTTTGTTCAGCTTGTGCATCACCACCACGACCGCCTTTTTTACCCGCACGTGGGTTGGTTGTTGCACCACCACGTTTGATTTCACGGTCTTCCTGATTGAAGGAATCTTCATAAGCTTGACCTACAAGACCAGCAGCCAATGGAGAATCATCAATCACACGAATAGTCGCACCAGTATCATCATTTGAATACTTCGACGCCATTTGACGCATTTGTTCAAGTGTACGCTGTTGCGCTTCTTCAGCTGCTTTACGACGAACTGCTTCTTCCGTTGCTTTCAACTTCGCAGATTCAGCTTCACGTGCTTTTTTCTGTTCAGCCGTTTCTGTTGGTTTTACAACAATCGGCTTAATCGGCTTATTGGTTGAACGGCGCTTCACTACAACTTCTGTCGTCGAAGTTTCAGCTTTTACCGTTTCTTTCTTCTGAGCAGCACGCATTGCATCCAATGTGGCTTGTGCTTTGTTTTCAGCTTTTACTTGAGGCTGCTGCGCAGTTTGCTGGCTTACTTTTTCATCAGTACGCACTTTCGCTTCTGCATCAACACGCGCTTTCGCTTCTGCTGCAATCTGTTCAGGATTTGGCTTGGTAAACGTATGTTTCTTACGAACTTCTACATTAATCGTTTTTGCCTTACCTGAAGTACTAGCGACTTTCGCTGTACTGGTTGTTTTACGTTTCAACGTGATTTTTCCTGCGCCACTGGCATCCTGACCGTGTACCTTTTTCAAATGGTTCACAAGCGTATCTTGTTGCTCAGTGGTAATAGTATCATTTGCGTTACGCTGTGGTAGACCTGCTTCACGAACCTGTTCTAGAAGCTTGTCGACAGGACGACCAACTGTTTGAGCCAAGTCTTGAATCGTTTTGTCTGTCATACGCTACTCCTTAGTTAAACCATGATTCGCGTGCTTTCATAATGAGCTGACCCGCTTTTTCATCACCAAGGCCTTCAATATCAGAGATATCGTCGGTCGCCTGATCGGCCAAATCATCGACTGTAATCACACCACGCGCTGCAAGGGCATAAGCAAGCTCCTGAGTCATTCCTTCCATTTCTAGAAGTTCTGCACTTGGTTCCTGAATATTTTCTTGCTGTTTTAATGCATCTGTCAATGCTGCTTCTTTTGCACGACTTTGTAATAACTCAACCAAATCTGCATCAAGTTCAATTTCGTCAAAAGTTTCAGCTGGTACATAGGCAATTTCTTCAAGTGAAGTAAAGCCCATTTCAACCAATGCCATTGCCAAATCTTCTTCAATATCCAAACGTTCTACAAACATATCCAGATATTGCTGTGCTTCACTTTGCTGACGTGCACGGTATTCATCTTCAAGCATCATGTCGAGTTTATAACCCGTCAATTCAGATGCCAAACGTACATTTTGCCCTTGAGAACCAATCGCACGCGCCAATTGATCATTGGTTGCAAAAATGATGTCAGCACTACGCGCATCTTCATCCAGTACAATACCTGATACATCAGCAGGCTCTAAAGCACTGGCGATATATTGTGCAGGGTCATCTGACCACACCACAACATCGATGCGCTCACCGTTGAGCTCAGACTGTACTGCCTGAATACGCGTACCACGCATACCAATACAAGCACCCACTGGATCGATACGGTGATCGTTGGTTTTTACAGCAATTTTAGCACGTACACCTGGCTGACGCGCTGCTGCTTTAATTTCGATGATTTCTTCAGAAATTTCTGGAATTTCTTTTTTCATCAAAGCAATCAGCATTTCAGGTTTCGCACGTGACAATAACAATTGCGCACCACGCCCTTCACGATTGACATTATATAAAATCGCATTCATACGCTGTTTTGGACGAAGTATTTCTTTAGGAATCATCTCTTCACGTGCCAAATATGCTTCTGCATTATCACCCAAATCAATGATAAATCCGTCTTTGGTTTGCTTTTTCACTTCACCATAGATCAATTCACCGACTTTGGCTTCATAGGCATCCGCCACCAAAGCACGTTCAGCCTCACGAATTTTCTGTACAATGACTTGCTTGGCAATCTGCGCCGCAATACGACCAAACTCGATCGATTCAACCTCAAGTTCACGAATATCGCCAATTGACCATTGTGCAGGATCTACATCAGAAATTGCATCCTGACAGGCAGGCATTTCATGATCTTCATCAGCAACCACTTCCCATTGACGGAAAGTACGATAATCACCAGTCTTACGGTCAATTTCAACACGTAACTGTGCTTCTTCAGAGTGTGTGCCTTCGTAAAATTTCTTCTTCGTTGCAGCAACCAGTGCCTGCTCTAATGCTTCGAAGATTGCTTCACGACTAACACCTTTTTCATTACTAACCGTTTCTACAACGGTAAGAATTTCACGGCTCATAAGTCACCTACAGATTCTTATAAATTTAAATGAATTTAGTCCTGATAGATCAAATTTGCTTTATCAATATTATGACTATCAATTTCAAGCACATGGTTGCCTTCAACTTCCACTTGAATCACTTCATTCTCAAGATCAACATTGAGCAACTTTGCCTGGAACTTACGACGATTTTCAACCGCAGTAATCAGTCGTAATGCAACTTGCTGTCCAAGATATGCGGGCATTTGTTCAAGCTGAAAAAACGGACGATCCCAACCTGGAGAAGATACTTCAAGTGCATATTCACCAGAAATTGGATCATGAACATCTAACATTGCGCCGACTTGTTGGGTGACCAGCACACAGTCTTGTACACCAATACCACGACCCTGTTCCACTTCACCATCTTCATTGATCACAGGTTCAGCATTATCATCGATCGCTTTATCGATATAAATACGCAGTAAGGAACGCTTCCCTTGAGGAATAAATTCAATTCCCCATAGATCAACATTGCAGGCTTGCACTGCGGGTGCAATTAAATCATGCAGTGCTTGAGTTTTATTTGATAGCTTCATTTACTCTCGTCATTCTCGCGCGGTTCAATTGGCACGTAGCCAATTCAGACTAATCTATATAGTGAAGCATGACTATTTCACCTTTACGACATTTTATGTCTTGTGTCACCGCTACACGATAGCCAATAAAAAAGGGCGTTAAATCGCCCCTATATTTTACACAGAAAACTATAGTTCACTGTGCAAAAAGGCCCACCTAATTGTGAGCCCTTTTAGAAACTTGGTAGCGGGAGCTGGATTTGAACCAACGACCTTCGGGTTATGAGCCCGACGAGCTACCAGACTGCTCCATCCCGCATCAATATGCAATTATGATAAACTCATTAATCACATAAGTCAATTATGGTTTGACTTAAACCTTGATTTGCTTAACTTTTTATTTAAAAGCTTCAGCATCTCTGGTGTTGCGTACTATATTGTTTTGAGCTGATACTGTCAACACCAAACTCTATTATTTCTTTTATTTTTGATCATTTGGTTGAATTACGATCTAATTGTGGCTTAATTACGACCAATATGGAGTTTTAACCATCATTAAATATAATTATGCTTCAAATATTATCACCCTGTATTAGGGATATTCGACAGATATTCGCAAAGTGATTGTGCGACTAATGCGATCGCTGTTGAATAGCCTACACGCTCTTCAACAGCACATGAAGAAAAAATGAGAAGTCATCATGAATGATGACTGAAATGCAAATGTGTTGAAATACTCCTAAATCAACTCACCTATAAACCGCAAACACTACAGTTCACACCTTTACAGTTATGTAAGACTGAACTTTTTGAAGCATTTTGCTGCGTACCTGGACCAGTCACAAGTGGTCCTGCTAGCTGTTCAGCCATAGACTGCGGCTTCCACTTATTTTTGACCTGAATTTGATGATGTCCAGTCAGCATTGGTTTCGCAGATGTAGACTGCTTGCAATAATGACATTCAAGCTCGCTACAGCCAATCTGTGCAATCGCAACTCTTTCTTCAAAAATTCCATCACAATGCTGACAACGAAAATCATAAAGTGGCATCACTTATCCCCTCTTGAGTGGAGACACTCATGTTAAGCATCTCCATATTATTACTCTTGATCACATATACGGACCAAATCGATGAGTTAATGCTGATATCCCCAGTACTTATCTTCATTCAAAGCACCTTGAGGCAAAATATTTTTTTCAAAAATCGAGGTCGGTAATGATACTGTACATGCGCAGTTTGGAATATCAACAATGCCACCGATACGACCTTCGACTGGCGCAGCCGTTAATAACATATATGCCTGACTGCCTGTGAAGCCAAAGTTTTCAAGATATTTAATTGCTTTTAAACAAGCCTGACGATATGCAACCGTTGCATCCAGATAATAATTAATACCATCTTCCACACTAATACCTTCAAAAGTTAACCATTGATCATATTGAGGACGAATATTACTTGGAACAAAAACTGGAGAATCAATATTATATTTCGCCATACCACCTTTGATTAAATCGAAACCGACACGCGTTACCCCATCCATCTCAATGGCACCACAAAAACCAATTTCACCATCACCTTGTGAAAAATGTAAATCACCCATAGAAAACCCTGCCCCTTTTTGGTAAACAGGAAAATAAATACGGCTCCCTGCTGCAAGGTCTTTAATATCAGTATTACCACCATGCTCACGTGGTGGTACAGTTCGTGCAGCCTCTTTAGCCATACGTTCAAATTCTGCGCCTGTAACACCACGTAAAACCGCTGTTCTTGGGTCTGGTGGATTTGCTTGTCCTTTCGGAACAAGTAAAGCTTCACGACGATTCCATTCTGCAAGTAGCTCATGTGAAGGAAGTGTACCCATTAGACCTGGATGTTTTAGACCCGCTATTCTTACTCCAGGAATATGACGAGAGGTGGCATATAAACCTTTTAAATCCCAAATAGCCTTATCTGCATCAGGATAATAATCGGCAAGAAATCCACCGCCATTTTCTTTAGCAAAGACACCTGAAAAGCCAACTGGTGTTACTGTGCCAATATCTAAAAGATCAATAACCAGTAAATCACCTGGCTCTGCACCTTCTACATAAAAGGGGCCTGTTAATGGATGCGCACGTGTCAGATCTACATTTTTGACATCAGAAACATCATCGGTATCCTTAATTTGAGCATCTAAAAAATCTAAACTCTCAATTAGAATTTCTTCCCCTGGTTTGACTGATGTCAAAAATGGAATGTCAGGATGCCAACGATTATGACCAATTTCTGCCTGCTCTGCTAAAGGTACCCCTGGTTTGATTTTGATATGTTGCATAGTTAATCCTCTTCATTTGTTGTTGTGAAATTTTTTGAAAAATTAAAGCACTTTAAAACGATAGATTTGGTCTATCCGCATCTTGTAAATATTTCACTTGAAACTGCCGATCCTGAATATCAATATAAAAATGATTACCTTCAGGAAACCGAATAAATTCTGTGGCTAGTAAGGGCTCGATACGAGTTCTAAACTGCCGTGACACCCCTCGTGCGCCATAGCATGATTCATAACTCTGCTGTAAAAATATGCTGACATTAGGACTCAGTTGTACGGTTCGCCCCTGTTTTTGCAGTCTCTGATTTAATTTATTTAATTCAATTTCAATCAAATTTGGTAAAAATTCAGCTTCGACAGAGACATAATGTAAAATTCGATCAATTCGATTTAAAAACTCAGGATCAAATTTAGCTGTTAGCGCCTGTTGTGTGACGGCTTTTGCATCTATATTTAGCTTATTCGCCCAATGCTGACAAAATTTAGGAAGTCGCTCTAATACATTTACTCTTTCCTGACTTTGCCTTGCACCAATGTTACTGGTCATAAAAATCATACAATTGCGAAAATCAATCGCTTTTGTTCCAGCTGTCAATTTCAGCATGCCTGTTTCAATCACATTTAATAAGGCTCGAATGACCTCTGTACTCGCTTTTTCAATTTCATCAAATAAAATAATGCCCGGTTTGGAGAAGCTACCTTGTATTGCTTCAAGATCAAATAAAGTATGACCTTCTTTACTCCCCACATAGCCAGGTGGCGCACCTGTTAATGCAGCAGCATAATGTTCTTGCGCCAATGTATTCATATCAATCCTACAAAATGCATCTGCTCGACCATATATTGCTTCAGCGATCACTCGCACTGTTTCAGTTTTTCCAATGCCAGTCGGACCCAACATTAAGGTAACTGACAACGGTCTTTCTGGAGCATTAAAATCTGCTTTTACCACCTTTAGCATGTTTTCAATTTCAATAAGAGCCAGATCCTGTCCAACAATATTTTTTCTTAAGCACTGCATGACATGTTCTGGTTCAAATTGAAACCGTGATGTACGCATTGCCTGTTGGGAACTTTTAAAAGCGTAGCTTTGCTGAACAAGCGTGTTGTGATTATGTTCAAAACGGTCACTCGCATAAGTCATCACAGAACTCCCCTAAAATGTTTTTTAAACACTTTTTTCCAGACCGTTATGGGGTAAATTACCAATCGGACATTCCGCTACACCAATGGTTGAACGTGTAAATTTTTCAACATTTTCTTGCGCTTTTTGTGCATCTAACACCCAAGTTCGATAGAAATCGAACGGACAATCAGGTACCCCTTTGTCACCATCACCATTGTTATAAGTTCCGGTGTAACCCCGATGAAGTAATTTAAATAAGTGGTTTTGTGACTGATCATATTTACGCGCATCGCGAATTTCAGGGAGAGATAATTGTGCATACTGAATACCATTTTCTTCAGTACCACATTCACCCAATGTACGACCATCAAAACCAACAACAGCAGAGTGACCAAAGTAGGTATACACCCCATCAAAACCCGTACAGTTCGCAACAGCTACATAGATGTTATTTGCCCATGCCATGCTTTTTGCCATCATAATCTGCTGCTCAGAAGCTGGGTACATATAGCCTTGACAACGAACGACCAATTCCGCACCTTTCATGGCACAGTCACGCCAAATTTCAGGATAGTTCCCATCGTCACAAATGATTAAAGACATTTTGATACCTTTCGGACCTTCAGTCACATAGGTCGTATCACCCGGACACCATCCCTCAATAGGACACCATGGAATAATTTTTCTATATTTTTGAACAATTTCACCTTGGCTATTAATCAATACCAACGTGTTATACGGTACTTTATTTGGGTGCTGTTCATGACGTTCCCCTGTAATTGAAAATACCCCCCAAACATTTGCTTCGATACAAGCCGCAGAAAAAATAGCTGTTTCATCTCCAGGAATAGTTGCTGCTGTTTGCATCATTTCATCATGGTCATACATAATGCCCATCGTGCTATATTCAGGAAATACAATCAGATCCATCCCTGGAATGCCGTGTTTAATGCCTTTCAACATTTCTGCAATTTTTTTGGCATTTTCTAAAACTTCTGCTTTGGTATGTAGACGTGGAATTTTATAATTCACGACTGCAACCCCTACAGTGTTTGGGCTACTTGAAATATCGCCATGACGCATTGTATTTTCCTCAAATTCAAATAACCTTGTATAGATCTAGTGTGGATTGAATCTATTCTGATTTAAATACGTTGAATTACGTATAACGATCGCCTTCTGATGGTTGATAAAAACATTTAGCCAAAACACGGTATTTATTTGAAATATCAGGATATAAATAAAAAAACCTCATCATTAAGACGAGGCAAAATAGAATCGAAATTTATTAAAATCTAGTATTCATTCATCACTAAAAATATAAAAAATTAAACTGAAAGATATTTACTAATTGTAGACTCATCGACATTTTGTTTGACATTTTCATAAGCAAAACGACCTTTATCTAATACTAAAAATCGATCTGCCATAGCCATGGTAAAGCTTAGAACTTGTTCCGAAACAATAATGGTTAAGTCACGTTGATCTCGTATCTCCTTTAAGGTTTTAGCAATATCTTTGATAATTGAAGGTTGAATCCCTTCCGTTGGTTCGTCTAAAAGTAAAACCTTAGGATTAGTTGCCAAGGCTCGTGCAATGGCAAGCTGCTGCTGCTGTCCTCCAGAGAGATTCCCCCCCTTACGTTTACGCATATCCCACAACACAGGAAACAAATCATATAAATCATCGGGCACTTTACCGTGTGCAGATGCAGGCAAGCCAGTTTGAATATTTTCTAATACACTCATCGTACCGAAAATCATACGACCCTGAGGAACATAGGCCACTCCGCTTTGTACACGTTGATAAGCATCTAATTTTTCTAGATTCTTACCATCAAGTTTAATTTCACCTTGTGTATTTTTAATAGCACCAATGAGAGTTTTAAAAAAAGTCGTTTTACCCATACCATTTCGCCCCATAATCGCAACGATTTCTTTGGGTTGGACACTCATTGTAATGCCATGAATAACTTCACTTTGCCCATAACCAGAACACAAGGATTCTATTTCAAAAAATCCACTCATATGATTCTCCTTAATGCCCTAGATAAACTTCAATGACTTTAGGATCATTTTGCACATCGTCCATTTGTCCTGCTGCCAAGATTTTTCCCTGATGCAAAACAGTTACTTTATCTGCAATCAGCTTGACAAACTCCATGTCATGCTCAATGACTAAGACTGAGCGACCTTGGCAAATTTTTCGTAATAATGCCGCGGTTTTCTCTCTTTCAGAAACGCTCATTCCAGCCACTGGTTCATCCAACATCAAAAGTTCTGGATCTTGCATAAGCAACATGCCGATCTCTAACCATTGTTTTTGTCCGTGTGACAAAAGCTCAGATTGCATATCTAAAAAATCGGTCAGAAAGATATTCTCTGCTATTTCACGAATTCGCAAATCCACATCTTCGCTACGTTTAAAAAATAGAGCGCCCAAAACATCACGTCCACGCGGGAACGACATTTCTAAATTTTCATAAACAGTTAAGTTTTCATAAATCGATGGATTTTGAAATTTACGACCCACTCCTACACGAACGATTTGATATTCCTTTAATTTAGTCAGTTCAATATTTTTAAATTGAATCTTTCCTGAGGTCGCTTTAGTTTTGCCACAAATCAGATCCAAAACCGTCGTTTTTCCTGCTCCATTAGGTCCAATAACCACATGAACCTCATTGGCATCGAGGTAAAAATTTAAGTCACTGACCGCTTTAAAACCATCAAAAGATACAGTTAAATCTTCGATCACCAAAACTGGTTTACTCATTTCTACGCCAATGGCATGGGTATTGTTCATTTTGAACCTCCTTCAGCATTCATTGTTGAAACCTGAGTATCATTAGAGGGAACAGCCGTGACTTTTGTTTTCTTAAAGATATGTGGGCGGACATATTTTTCATATAAACCAGCTATCCCATTCGGTAAGAACATCACCACAACGATAAATAACCCCCCAAGAAGCAATAACCACAATTCAGGGAAGGCCTCTGAAAAATAGGTTTTGCCTAAATTCACAATGATTGCACCATACACCGCACCGAGAATTGAGAGTCGACCACCGACAGCTGCAAAAATAACCATTTCGATAGAAGGTACGATCCCCACTAAAGTTGGTGACATAAAGCCAACCTGTAAAGTAAACATTGCTCCGCCAATTGCTGAAATTACCGCGGCAAAGCAGAAAATAAAGACCTTATACATGGCTACGTTATAGCCAGAAAAACGAACACGCTCTTCTTTATCACGCATTGCGGACAACAAACGTCCAAGTTTAGAACTTAAAACAAAACGACTCAGTAAAATCACGGCGATGAGTAATAATGCGTTAATGTAATACAACACATATTTGGCTTCATCGGTCCGGATATCCCATCCATGTAATGTTTTTAAGTCTGTAATGCCGTTAATCCCGCCAGTTAAACCTTGCTGACCAATAATTAAAATAGTCAAAATGGCTGCAATCGCCTGCATAATAATAGAGAAATAAACATCCCCAACACGGCGAGTAAACATCGCAAAGCCAAT
The DNA here is from genome assembly GCF_025562455.1 of Acinetobacter sp. WU_MDCI_Axc73. GTDB lineage: Bacteria > Pseudomonadota > Gammaproteobacteria > Pseudomonadales > Moraxellaceae > Acinetobacter. The sequence goes on along the minus strand of NZ_JAHPRO010000002.1, from coordinate 102,296 downwards.
AATAAAGGCCAATAAAACTGGAATAACAATGATGGCAAATAGACTAAATGTAAAACTATGGAATGGTTGCCAGATGGCAGGTAGACTCGTAATTTGATTCCAATCCATAAAGTCTGGAATTCCTGGTGTAGTCTGAGTTGCAGTACTTTTTAAATCAGATGCTTCTAACTTGAGAAACATGGCCATGCAATAACCACCAACACCAAAGAAAATTCCTTGTCCTAAGCTTAAGATACCGCTATGCCCCCAGCATAAAACGATTCCAATAGCGACAAAAGCATAGGTTAGATATTTACCCATCAGATTTAAGCGAAAAATATCGAGAAATAACGGCATCACCAGTAAGATTAATAATGATAAAATAATCAAACCCACAAGGCCTTCTTTACCACCAAACATGGCATTTAACATATTTTTCATGTTCTATACTCCCAAATGCCTATTTGCGAACTTTGATAGAAAAAAGACCTTGAGGGCGAATCATTAGAATAATAATGACAGCAGATAACGTAATGACTTTGGCGATTGAACCCGATAAGAAAAACTCAAGTAGCGACTGAGTCTGAGCGATCGTAAATGCTGAGGCAATGGTTCCAAGCAAACTTGCAGCACCACCAAATACCACCACCAAGAACGTATCAACAATATACAGTGAACCTGCCGTTGGGCCAGTTGAACCAATCGTTGTAAAAGCTGCGCCTGCGATACCAGCCAAACCACAACCTAAAGAAAATGTTAAGCGATCGACTCTTTTAGTATTAATTCCAACTGCATTACTCATAAAACGGTTTTGGTTGGTCGCACGTAATTGTAATCCCCAACGTGAGCGATACATCAGTAAATAAACAAAGGCGGTCACAACAATCGTTACACCAACGAGAAATAAACCATTAATTGGAATATCAATCATTTCTGTAGGTTGATAGGAACCCATTAGCCATTCTGGTAATGTTGGGCTGACTTCTTTGGGACCAAAAGTTGAACGAAACAATTGTTGCATAATCAAACTTAGACCCCAAGTTGCCAACAAAGTATCCAAGGGTCGATGATACAATCGAGAAATCATCACTCTTTCAACCACATAGCCGACAAATCCAGCCACGAAAAATGCAGCAATAATGGCGACAAAAAAGTAATACGGCATCAACTGCGGCGCATAACTCTCAGTCAAGGTTGAAATCATATAGGTGGTATAAGCACCAATGGTCAAAAACTCACCATGCGCCATATTAATCACACCCATTTGACCAAAAATAATAGCCAAACCCAGTGCCATTAATAGCAAAACACAAAATACTGATAGCCCATTAAACCCTTGCATGGCAAAAATAGCGCCAAAATCAGAGAAACTTAAATCCATCACAGACTCTCCCAAACCAGTTTGATTGAATAAAAGATTGAGAAGAATGAATGCTTGCTCTTCTCAATCAAGATGGGATTAATAACCTTTAGGGAATGGATTTGGTTTAATTAAACCTTTAGATTCGTAAACCACCTTAAACTGACCGTTTGGTTGGACTTGACCAATACGAGATTTGCTCCATAAATGATGATTTGCATCGATTTTGACATAACCTTCAGGTGCTGTTTTAAGCTCTATACCAGGAGAAGCTTTAACGACATTATTAACGTCAAAACTACCTGCTTTTTCTACCGCTGCTTTCCATAACCAAGGGCCAAGATAAGCAGCTTGGGTTACATCACCAATGACTGCTTTTTGTCCATATTTTGCTTTAAATGCTTGCACAAATTTGATGTTGTTCGGATTATTCAGACTTTGAAAATATTTCATTGAAGAATAGAAGCCTGCCATATTCTCGCCACCGATCCCTAGTAATTCATCTTCGGTCACGGAAAAGGTTAATAACGTTTGTTTCGCACCTGTTACGCCAGCAGCTTTCATTTGTTTATAGAATGAAACGTTTGATCCTCCGACCACAGCAGCTACAATTGCATCTGGTCTTTTCAGCTTCATTTTATTAATCAGAGATCCAAATTGAGTATTACCTAATGGATAATATTCTTCACCAACAACTTTACCTTTGAGCACTTTTTCAATGTGTGTACGTGCAATTTTCATCGTGGTACGTGGCCAGATATAATCTGAACCTACTAAGTAAAAAGTTTTGGCATTTTTCTCACGCGCCAACCAATTCAATGACTCTAGTACCTGTTGCGTCGCTTCCTGCCCAGTGTAAATTACATTTTTAGACTGCTCTAATCCTTCATAGAAGGTTGGGTAATAAAGTAATGAGTTATTGCGTTCAATAATCGGTAAAACAGCTTTACGAGATGCTGAAGTCCAGCATCCAAAAATAGCAGCAACTTTATCTTTTTCAGTCAATTTACGTGCTTTTTCAGCAAAAGTGGGCCAGTCAGAAGCGCCATCTTCTTGAATAATTTTAATTTGACGACCTAACACCCCACCTGACTGATTAATTTGGTCAATTGCTAATTTTTCAGCCTGAATTGAGCCTGTTTCACTGATCGCCATTGTCCCTGTAGACGAATGAAGCTGCCCTACATAAACAAATTTATCGGTTACATTTAATTTCGTTTTATTAACCGTTGCAGTTGCTGGTACTGCTGCTTGAGTCGTTGTAATTACGCATAAAAATGGAATACTAAGTACCCCAACCAATAATGCTTTTTTTGAAATTGATGCAAAGTTTTGACTCATAATATTCCCCTTGATGATTATATTTCACAGTGAAAGTGCTCTTCACTGTCTAATGAATATAGGAACCAAGATAAAATGAGTGTTAAAAAGTACATATACGTCACATTGCGTATATCTATTCGAGCAAGATAAAACTTGCCATATTTTATTAGGTATGATTTTTGCTTAAACAAACTAAACCCATGAGTATAATGGTCTAGTTTTTTCATGAATGAGCAATATGTTCCGCCTAAAGCGCCACAACGCGTCATGAAAACAAGAAGAGAATACAACTCATGGGTTGTAGATGAAAGTATTGAAGATTTTGCCCTACGCTATGCACCAAAATCAATCAGAAAATGGTCTCTTTGGACAGTCACTAATACAGCACTATCCACCGTAAGCTTTCTCGCCATGGAAGCCATTGGTGCAACCATAATTTTGCAGTACGGTTTCCATAATGCTGTTTACGCCTTAATTATTGTTTCCTTAATTATTTTTCTAAGCAACTGGCCAATAAGTTATTATGCTTCAAAATATAATCTCGATATTGATCTACTCACCCGTGGTGCAGGATTTGGGTATATTGGATCAACCATTACATCTTTAATTTATGCCAGTTTTACCTTTATATTTTTTGCTTTTGAAGCAGCCATCATGGCAATGGCTCTCCAGTTAGCATTAAACATTCCACTCAGTTTAGGCTATTTGTTTTCTGCGTTAATTATCTTACCCTTAGTCATAAAAGGTATTGATTATATTAATAAAATCCAAAAAATTAGCCAGCCATTCTGGATCATTTTATTACTCCTTCCTTGGTTTTTTGTTTTATTCAAACATCCTGATCTAATCCATGAAGCCACACATTTTGTTGGTGAGAAATCCCATAGTCAGGGATTCAATCTTTTATCTTTTGGTGCAGCCTGCACAATTTTATTCGCCTTAATCACACAAATCGGCGAACAAGTCGACTATCAGCGTTTTTTGCCACCGCCCCAAAAAAGAACTCAAGTCTGGCATTGGGCTGTTTTTTTAGGTGGCCCCTTTTGGATCATTCTCGGTTTCTTCAAAATTCTCATGGGTATGCTGCTCATGATATTAGCCCTAAAATATTTAATTCCATTTGATCAATTAAATAATCCGACTTACTTATATTGGGTCGCCTACCAACAAATATTTGAAAACCATAAAATTGCTCTCATTTTTATGTTGATTTTCGTCTGTATCTCACAAATTAAAATTAATGTCACAAATGCTTATGCAGGTTCTTTGGCATGGTCTAATTTTTTTGCTCGACTGACACATAGTCATCCAGGGCGCCTAGTATGGTTGATATTTAATATTTTCATTTCGATCTTATTAATGGAACTGGGCGTTATTCATGCCGTTGAGCAAGTATTAGGATTATACAGCAATGTGGCTTTAGCATGGATTGGAGCGATTGTCGCAGATCTAATCATTTGCAAACCACTTGGTCTCAGCCCCAAGGGTATCGAGTTCCGTCGTGCTTACTTGTATGACATTAATCCCGTTGGCGTAGGGGCATTATTTATCGCTTCAGCTCTTTCCATCTTATGTTATTTGCATGTTTTTGGAGATGTAGCGAAAGCTTTGTCTGGATTTATAGCATTATTCTGCTCGATGCTGATTGTGCCCATAATGGCCTATCTTACAAAAGGAAAATATTACCTCGCGCGCGCCAACACTTCGATTGAATTAACCCAAGTCCATACTTGTATGGTCTGCGAACATGATTATGAAAGCGCGGATGTTGCTCAATGTCCTGCATATCAAGGGTCTATTTGCTCTTTATGCTGTTCACTTGAAGCACGTTGCCATGATCTTTGTAAACCACATGGTCGTTGGTCAACTCAAATCAATAGTTTTATTAGAGAATTATTACCCCATCATTGGGCAAATCGTCTCAATACACGAATTAGTCTATATCTATTATTAAGTTTGTTGCTCAATATTATTTTGGCAGCTTGTCTAAGTTTGGTCTATTTACAAGAAAAACAAATGCTTGATCCTCAAAGCTCCTTAGAAATAGACCATTTATTTACCTTATTTATTAAAATTTATACGGTACTATTTTTATTAATTAGCGTTGCAACATGGTGGCTTGTACTTAGTGATGAAAGCCGCCGCAAAGCTGAAATTGAAAGTAGTTTACAAACTCAATTATTAATGGATGAAATTGCTGCACATGAAGCAACTGATCAACAGCTACAAAATGCTCGGGTTATTGCAGAAAAAGCAAATGAAGCAAAAAGTCGCTACTTAATCGGGATCAGTCATGAGCTACGTACCCCTTTAAACAGTATTCTGGGTTATAGCCAGCTGATTCAAAAACAAGAAATCTTATCTGAACAAGGACAAGTTGCATTGGGTGTGATCAGTCGTAGTGGACAGCACTTAACCTCATTAATTGACGGTCTACTCGACTTAGCACGAATTGAAACAGGCAAAATTTCCCTCAATATGAGTGATATAGATTTTCCTAACTTTTTAGATCAAATTATTCGGATGTTCCAACCACAGTTTGAAAATAAAAATTTAAAATTTGAATACAAAATAAGTCCGAACTTACCACAGTATGTCCGTATTGATAAAAAACGCTTTGAGCAAATTATTATTAATGTATTAGGCAATGCTCTCAAATTTACCTCGCAAGGCCAGGTCTGTTTTAAAATTGATTATCGTTTTCAGACCGCTTATTTTGAGATTGAGGACACAGGCTGCGGAATTGCAGCACAAGATTTACAGCGAATTTTTAACCCTTTTGAAAGAGGCAGCAATGTTGATCAAAGTAGTTTTTCTGGAACAGGATTAGGGCTTCCTATCGTCAAACTGTTGGTTGATTTACTTGGAGGACAACTAGCTATTGAAAGTAAGCTTAATCAAGGTACTTGTTTTAAGTTAAAACTTTATTTGCCTTCAAAATCTTTGATTCATCCTATTAACAATTTAAATCGGCAAGATATTTTGGGATATAAAGGTCAGATCAAACGTATTTTAGTTGTGGATAATGAAGCTGTTGATCGCGGTTTAGTCTGTAAGTTTCTTGAACCACTGGGTTTTGTTCTGGACGAAGCAGAATCTGGAATTGAATGTTTAAGACGTGTTCCTATTTTTCGACCTGATTTAATTCTGATGGATTTATCTATGCCGATCATGAATGGCTGGGAAACTGCACATCTATTACGACAAAACCAAATTACCAAGGCACCTATTTTAATCATTTCAGCAGATGTAAATGAGCGCACCAAAAACCATCAGACCGATGTATTAAACGAAGATTTTCTGGTCAAACCTGTCGATTTAAATCTATTACTCAATAAAATTGGGGATAAACTCGGCTTAGAATGGCAACAAACTATAGATGAATCCGTATCTTCACACTCCATTTCATCCATAACAACTATGGAGAGCTATCACGCTCACCCATCCATTAAACATCATCATTGTTTTGATGATAGCTGTTTAAAGTCAATGCAACTCGATGAAGTTATTCGAAATTTAGTAAAACTAAGCCATCAAGGCTATATTCGGGGCATTAAGCAACAACTGGAATACTGTCAACAACAATTTCCTCAGCAGCAGGTCTTATGGGAGAAACTGAATTTTTATGTGCAACGTTTTGACTTAAAAGCAATAGCCCATGTACTACAGGAGTTTCTGCATGATCACTGAAGAACCAATGAACCACAAAACCAATAGCTCCCTAGCGTCTCCTATCATATTGATTGTTGATGATGTCCCTGAAAATTTAGGACTCCTACATGAAAGTCTTGATCAATCAGGTTATACCGTATTGGTCGCTACTGATGGTATGAGTGCAATAGAAATTGCTCATCAATATCAACCCGATATGATTTTACTCGATGGCAATATGCCCCAAATTGATGGTTTCGAATGTTGTATCCAGCTAAAAATTAGTCCGATCACTCAAAATATTCCCATTATTTTTATGACAGGGCTGACCGAAACTGAACATATTGTCAAAGGGTTTAAAGCTGGGGGAATAGATTATGTTACGAAACCCTTGAATATTGAAGAAGTTTTAGTTCGCGTCAACACTCACTTAACTCATGCCAAACGATTATTTCAACAACAACAAATTATTGATATGAGTGATATTGCTATTTTGGCTTTAAATCACAACGGTGAGATTATCTGGAAAACAACCCGAGCCGAACAATTATTGCAAAACTTACAAATCAATTATCCAATATTAGAAAAATATATTCAAAAGTGGTTTTTGCAAATAGACAATCATTTACACCCAGCAAACTTATTGAACTCGCATATTGATATAGCTTCAGAGCGATTCCAACTTAAACTGCTTACACCGAAACCAAATGAAAAACCTCATAATTATTTGGTTCAAATAAAAAAATCTATCCCAAATACACAGGATATTCTTAAACACTGTAAAGAATTAACCCAGAGAGAAGCAGAAGTTATGCATTGGCTTATTTTGGGTAAAACAAATAAAGATATTGCCGAAATTTTAGATTTAAGCCCTCGAACTGTTAACAAACATTTAGAGCATATTTTTGAAAAGTTTGCTGTAGAAACACGAACCGCTGCGGTTTCCTTAGTTGTAAACTTATGTCAAAAATAACATAACGTTAAGTCGCCCAAAAACAATAGTTTTACCGAAGATACCACAACTTCTTTTCTCAAGAATACGACGCGCCCCAAAGTAAGACTCGTGGAATTCAGCCTCACTGTTGAAAAAAAGAATTTCTTAACAAGGAGCCGCGACTTTCTGACACAATTGAATCTAAATTGTATTCATCAAACACAAGGAAATATGAGTAAGTTGAGTGAATTAGAAGCTGTGAATTCATGGCATAAGAAGCAGTGCTTCGCAAGGAATGATCTGTCTGAATTTTATCTTCTGTGATTCCTGAACCGAAATACTATCTATTTTTTTGCTTTCATATCATACAAGGAAGTAATCATACTTTTTAATATACTTAACCATCCTAAACCCAATTTAAATATTTTGATAACAATCTAGTTCATAAAAGCAATCTTCTAAATTACGATATTTACAGCGAGAAACGTCATACAACAAAATGCCCGAAAGTCATTTTCAAAATAGAAAAGTGGAGTCCAGAATTATGATCTAAAGTGAATTAAAAGAGTTAAAAATTCTACAAATAAGAAAAGCTTCCTAAAAGGAAGCTTTAATATACAAGGGTTATAGCCGTTTTACACCAATTTAAATCTTTATAAAACCACTACCCTGTTTAAATGATGAAAGACGAGCTACTAGACTGCTCTACCTCACATCAACATCACTGCAACACCAACTTTTTCTGAATCAAGTTGGTGCGGAAGGGGGGACTTGAACCCCCACGCCCGAAGGCACTACCACCTCAAGGTAGCGTGTCTACCAATTCCACCACCACCGCAGCTTGTGGGACGAATTCTAGTCGTTTCAATCGTAAAAAGAAAGCGCTAATTTGAGTTATTGACTCGTTTTAGGTGCAGTTGGTGAAGTTTCAGGCGAAGTTGGTTGCTGAACTGGTGCTGTTTGTACAGATTGCAAGCTATAGGCTTCTGTGGTTTGTTTCTTGGCAAAAACCGCAAGAGTCAAACTGGTAATAAAAAACAGAGCCGTACAGATTGCAGTTAAACGCGTCAGAAAATTACCTGAGCCTGAAGCACCAAATACCGTTGCCGCACCGCCACCACCAAATGAGGCACCTGCATCTGCACCTTTACCATGCTGAACCAGCACTAGTGCAATGATCAAAATGGCGAGAATAATATGTACCACCAGCACAAACGTATGCATGCTGAACTCCTATTGTTTTGATTGGGCAAATGCCTGAGCAATTTGATAAAACGATTGGGCATTAAGCGAAGCACCGCCGACCAATGCGCCATTAATATCTGGGCAAGCTGCCAACTCTACCGCATTCTCAGGTTTAACACTACCACCATATAACAAGGCAATCTGTGCACCATGCACGGTAATCTGAGATAAACCTTCACGAATTTTAGCATGCATCGCCTGTGCATCTTGCGGTGAAGCAGTTTTACCCGTACCAATTGCCCAGATTGGCTCGTAAGCAATCACAATTTGTTTTAACCATTGTTCAGTATCAACTACACTGGCGATATCACAAATTTGCTGTAGGACTACCTGTTCTGCCAAGCCTTTCTCACGCTGTTCAAGACTTTCACCTACACAGTAAATGACGGTCATACCTGCCTGAAGTGCATTGTGGAGTTTGGCTTTTAAAATTTCAACTGAATCACCCAACAAGTCACGACGTTCAGAATGACCAACTAATACATACCGAATCTGGCTGTCTACCAGTAGTTCAGCACTAATTTCGCCCGTATAAGCGCCCATTCCAGCAAAACGAGAAACATCCTGAGCAACAGTATAAATAGCTCGTGGCGCTGCATTTAAAGTTTGGAAGGTACGATCCAGTGCGATCGATGTAGGTGCAACCCCGATATGGCAAGCCTCAGAATCAATTTCGGACTGCGCCAATAAATTTATAAATTGTTGAATGAGTTGTGTGGCATCAGATTGTATTGGGTTCATTTTCCAATTGCCAACTACCCAAGGAATAATAGTCGAACCCGACATACTGCTAACCTTTTATCTAAAATGCTGCATATTCTACACGCATTTTAGACAAACTTAGAATGTTTTCTTTTTTCAATAAATACAAAAATAGATAAAACAAACTATTTATAAAACACCAATACCTGTGATCTTGTAAAAAAAATGATCTAAAAAATCGACCAGTTCAAATTTTAGACCATGAATACGGCAGAAAATGCATTTTATAAGGTAGCAATTTCCCTCAACAAAAGTATAATTTTTACCATATCAATTATAAACATATTGCGATAAGGCAGACGGATGTCAGTATTACAAACATCTCCAAAATTTTCGGGGTTTATTCGGCGGCTGGTTGAAGACGGACGTATAAGTGCGGCAACTATGCAAACCGCCATCGATACTGCAAAAAAATCGAAGCAGGATATCGTTGCATATATTATCGAGCATATGGGTATTTCAGCTTTAACTGTAGCTGAAACCATTTCTATTGAATTTGGGGAACCTCTTTTCGATCTGGCAGTGTATGACACTGCTTTACTGCCGCGTGAATTAGTTGATGAAAAGCTGATTCAGAAACATCATGTCGTACCGCTGATCCATCGCGGGCACGTACTTTATGTTGCAACCAGTAACCCAACCAATATTGAAGCTCTGGATGCTGTTCGCTTTAATAGTAAACTTAATATTGAGCCCATTATTGTTGAACATGACAAGCTTGCCCGATTACTGGAAAAAGAGTTTGCAGAAAGTGATAATTTTGCATTCGATGGTGAAGACTTCGATATAGATGTCCATGTAGAAGAAGTCAATCCAGATGAAGATTCAGATGACGAACCACCACAAGGCGATGAAGCTCCGATTGTAAAATATATCAATAAATTATTGGTTGATGCGATTCGTATGGGAGCATCGGATTTGCATTTTGAACCTTATGAAAAAATGTATCGGGTACGTTATCGCGTCGATGGGGTCTTGCGCCAGATTGCCAATCCCCCGCTCCAGTTGGCCACACGAATTGCATCACGTTTAAAAGTCATGTCACAAATGGACATTTCTGAAAAACGAGTTCCACAAGATGGTCGTATCAAGCTTAAACTATCTAAAACCAAAGCGATCGATTTCCGTGTAAACTCTTTACCTACCTTATTTGGTGAGAAGCTGGTACTGCGTATTTTAGATCCATCGAGCGCCATGTTAGGTATTGATGCACTAGGTTATGAAGAAGAACAAAAAGCTCTATTTATGGATGCGCTGGACAAACCACAGGGTATGCTGCTGATTACAGGGCCTACAGGTTCTGGTAAAACAGTTTCACTTTATACAGGTTTAAATATTCTAAATACGGAAAATTCGAATATTTCAACTGCCGAAGATCCTGTGGAAATTAACCTTGAAGGAATTAATCAGGTTAATGTGAACCCTAAAGTAGGCTTGACCTTTGCCGCTGCGCTAAAGTCTTTTTTACGTCAAGACCCTGATATTATTATGGTGGGGGAGATTCGTGATCTGGAAACAGCAGAAATTGCAATTAAAGCTGCTCAAACGGGGCATATGGTCATGTCAACGCTACATACCAACAGCGCGCCAGAAACTTTAACCCGTTTACGCAATATGGGGGTTCCATCTTTTAATATTGCAACTTCAGTGAATCTAGTGATTGCCCAGCGTCTGGCACGGCGGCTATGTAGTCAATGCAAGCAACCTATCGAAATTCCAAAAAAGAGTTTGCTTGAAATGGGCTTTACTGAGCAGGATCTGATTCATCCAGATTTTCAGATTTATCAACCGATTGGATGCCCTGAATGTCGTGAGGGTTATAAAGGTCGTGTGGGGATTTATGAAGTGATGAAAGTTACACCTGAAATTTCGAAAATTATTATGGAAGATGGTAATGCACTAGAAATAGCAGCAGCATCAGAAAAACTGGGGTTTAATAATCTTCGTCGTTCAGGTCTTAGAAAGGTGATGCAAGGGGTAACTTCTTTACAGGAAGTCAACCGCGTCACCAGTGAATAAAAGGCAGATTCTAAAAATAAGGACAGCACAATGGCAGTCAAAAAAACGCAAATGATGCCAACTTTTGCTTATGAAGGGGTTGACCGTAAAGGGGTCAAAATCAAAGGTGAACTACCAGCGCGAAATATGGCGTTGGCAAAAGTTACCTTACGCAAACAAGGCGTTACCATCAAGACAATTCGGGAGAAACGTAAAAATATTCTTGAGGGACTATTTAAGAAAAAAGTCACTACACTAGATATTACGATTTTCACGCGACAACTTGCTACTATGATGAAAGCGGGTGTACCACTAGTACAAGGCTTTGAAATTGTAGCAGAAGGTCTTGAGAACCCATCCATGCGTGATGTGGTTTTAGGAATAAAAACCGAAGTAGAAGGCGGTAATACTTTTGCAGGTGCATTACGCAAATATCCCCAATATTTTGACAACTTGTTTTGTTCATTGGTTGAATCAGGTGAACAATCAGGTGCACTGGAAACCATGCTAGATCGTGTCGCGATCTATAAGGAAAAAAGTGAGCTGTTAAAACAGAAAATTAAGAAAGCCATGAAATACCCGATTACTGTCATTGTTGTTGCAGTTATTGTCACGATTATTTTGATGGTTAAAGTCGTTCCTGTATTTCAAGATTTGTTTAGTTCATTTGGTGCAGAACTTCCTGCTTTTACCCAGATGGTCGTAAATATGTCAAAATGGATGCAATCTTATTGGTTCATTATGATTATCGTAATTGGGGTCATTATTGCTGGTTTTCTTGAGGCCAAGAAACGTAGTAAGAAATTTCGCGATGGCTTAGATAAACTCGCATTAAAATTACCGATTTTCGGTGATCTGGTTTATAAAGCCATTATTGCTCGTTATAGCCGCACTCTAGCAACGACTTTTGCTGCAGGTGTTCCACTGATTGATGCTTTAGAGTCTACTGCTGGTGCTACCAATAATGTAGTCTATGAAGAAGCGGTCATGAAAATTCGTGAAGATGTCTCTACGGGGCAGCAGCTGCAATTTGCCATGCGCGTTTCCAACCGTTTCCCTTCCATGGCCATTCAAATGGTGGCTATTGGTGAAGAGTCTGGTGCGCTGGATGCCATGCTAGACAAAGTCGCAACGCACTATGAAAACGAAGTCGATAACGCTGTAGACGGACTCACTTCAATGATGGAACCATTGATTATGGCTATTCTTGGTGTGTTAGTCGGTGGTTTGGTCATCGCCATGTATCTTCCAATTTTCCAGATGGGTTCAGTGGTTTAATGTCTGAAATTCTTAATTATTTTATCCAGACTCCAACTGCCCTTTATCTTGCAGTTGGGATTTTTAGCTTATGCATTGGTAGTTTTTTAAATGTTGTGATTTATCGCACTCCAAAAATGATGGAACAAGACTGGCATACAGAGTGCCAGATGTTATTACATCCTGATCAAGTGATCATTGATCAACAAAAAATCAGCTTAAGTTCTCCATCTTCAACCTGTCCCAAATGTCATAGCCGTATTCGTTGGTATCAAAATATTCCGTTGTTGAGTTGGCTATTTTTAAAAGGTAAATGTGGCAATTGTCAAAACCCGATTAGTATGCGTTATCCCTTGGTTGAACTACTCACCATGCTCTGTTCATTGCTGGTTGTGGCTGTCTTTGGGCCTAGCATTCAAATGCTGTTTGGTCTGGTTTTAACTTGGGTGCTTATTGCCCTCACGTTTATTGATTTTGATACTCAACTGTTACCCGATCGTTTTACTCTGCCGCTAGCAGCATTAGGACTAGGGATTAATAGCTATAGTCTTTATGTCTCACCAACTGCCGCGATTTGGGGCTATCTGATTGGTTTTTTATGCCTGTGGGTTGTCTATTATTTATTCAAAATAATTACAGGTAAAGAAGGGATGGGCTATGGCGATTTTAAGTTACTCGCTGCTCTCGGCGCATGGATGGGACCTTTGATGCTTCCACTCATTGTGCTACTTTCTTCACTGGTCGGTGCGATTGTTGGGATTATTTTACTAAAAATCCGTAAAGAAAATCAGCCCTTTGCCTTTGGTCCTTATATCGCAATTGCGGGATGGATTGCCTTTTTATGGGGTGAGCAAATTATGAAAGTTTATCTGGGAGGCTAATAATGAGTTTCATACTTGGTTTAACAGGTGGAATTGGCAGTGGCAAGTCCGCTGCCAGTCAATGGTTTGAAACTCAGGGGATTACTGTGGTGGATGCCGATATAGTCGCCAGAGAAGTGGTTGAAATTGGGCAACCTGTACTCAAGAAAATTCAAGACAATTTTGGTGATTGGGTACTCAGTCCTGATGGTAGCCTAAATCGCCGAGCGTTAAGAGAGCATATTTTTCAGAATCCTTCTGCACGACACCAATTAGAACAAATTACTCACCCTGCTATTCGCCAATCTATTATTCAGCAATTACAGAATGCGACCAGCCCTTATGTGATATTGGTTTCACCATTATTGTTTGAAACAGATCAATATCAACTCACAGATCGTACTTTGCTCATTGATACCAGTGAAGCTATTCAGATCGAGCGCGCGAGCCAACGTGATGGACAGGATTCAGAACACATTAAAAAAATTATCGCTGCGCAAATGCCGCGTGAGCAAAAGCGCCATATCGCGGATGATATTGTAATCAATGATGGACATTTGGATCATTTATATCAGCAACTTGCAAATCTACATCAGCGTTATCTGGAACGTTCTTGATCTTTTTGACGTTGCAGTTGTACCGTCAATGTATCTTTAAAACGCCAACGCCATGGTTGTAAAGCACCAACGCCCATCCCTATAAGACCACAGATAATCGCAGGACTTAAAGGCTCACCTAATAATGGCACAGCAATCACTGCCGCAATAAAAGGTGCAAGTGTGACAATGCTGCCTGTTTTAAATGCACCTAAACGCTCAATCGCCGCGACATAGGCAATGGTGGCAACAATCACCACAAAAACCCCATGAAATAAACCTTGAATCGCTAAATGTAATGGCTCAACCTCATGATAATGTTTAGGGAGAAATAGTAAGTAAATCGGTAAATAAATAATAGCTGACCAAATCGCGACACTCGCCATCGAATGCCATGCAGAAAGCTTCCACTGTTTCAGTAAAACTGTAAAAATCCCCCACCAGATTGCACTCATCATAAATAAAATATCGCCTAGACCAAAATGAGACTGTTGGTCCCGTGACATCAAATAGCTCATCAGTGCAATTGCGGCTAACATAATCCCGACACTCCACCATGTGTGCCGATCAAAGGGTTGTTTGAATAATAGATAAGCTGCGAGTGCCGTACACAGAGGAATACAGCCATTTAAAAAGATTGCTGCATGTGCTGCTGGGGCATAAAGAAAGGCGCTATAAGCCGTAATACAATAGCCGACTCCACCGATTAAAGCCAAAATCACCGACTGTTTTGTACATAAGAAAGCCAAATCTTTTTTATAAATTAGAATCGGCATTAAAATCATAAATGCGATGGCAAAACGAAGTGCGGTAATATCCCAAGCACTAATATGCCATTGTGCATTTAAACGCGAAAAAATAGTGAAACCACCCCAGATGCACATGGTAATGGCAATAAAAACATAGCCTTGGGCTCGCGGAGACATAGCGTTCTTCTTTAAAACATCAGATCAGCTTAAAATACTTTTATGCAGGATGACGTTGGCGACTTGCTTCATAGAGCGCCATACCTGTTGCGACACTCACATTCAAACTTTGCAGATTGCCGCTCATTGGAATATAAACGGTTTGATCACATTGTGACTGAGTAATTGGACGCAGTCCTGTATCCTCAGCACCCATTACAATCACTACCCCCCCTGTTAAATCACACTTCTGGAGCGGTAGGGCTTTTTCATCCAGCATTGTGCCTATCACGCGCATAAAAAACTGTTCTTTGACATGCGCTAATGTTCGCGCCAGATTGGTCACCTGAATAAATTTGACCTTTTCTGCACCACCTGCCGCAACTTTTCGAGCTGTTGGCGTTAAACCAGCAGAGCGATCACGAGGCACTACAACGGCTTGTACGCCCATCGCTGCGGCAGTACGAATACATGCACCCAAGTTATGTGGATCTGTGACTTGATCTAATGCTAAAAGTAATGCATCTGGCGTGGCTTGCAAGAGTTGATCCAGATCTTTTTCATTTAAGGTGGGATGTGGACGAACCGCCGCTACTACACCTTGATGAAACGGCATGCCTGCCAATTTTTCTAAACTGTCACGACTGGCTTTTTGCACACTAATCCCAAAAGGTTCGGCCAACTCCAGAATCTTCTGTAAGCGTTGATCATCGCGTCCTTTTAAGGTAAATAGCGTCAAAACACGCTCAGGTTCTAGCTCAAGCAATGATTCAACCGAATGTACGCCATAATAATATTCTGGTTTTGCCATGCCCGACCTCTATCTCAACTTTTATTGAACTCAAAATAAAAATCCCGTAAAGCCAACTTCACAGGATTTCTTGATTTACTCATCTATGCGGCTAGTTTAACCGATTTTCAGGCAAACAGGTTAACCTTCTAAATGACAAACGTAATCGAGTACATCATCTGTCTCAATTTTAAATAAGCTATTGCCTGGGACATAAAATGACTGTCCTGCACGGAATAATTCACTTTCTGTACTGTCTGCAATTTTGACACGACATTCACCCGAAATAATTTCCATACGTTCAGGCACATGAGTTTCAAAAGTTAAAGCCTGTTCACTTGGCAAGATTACGCCAAGTGTCTTTTTTGTTCCGTCTTCAAATTGAACCGTATGGCTAATGCACAAACCGCCAAAATAAACATTTGATTTTTTTACTACCGTTACATGATCAAACTGAGCTGAACTCATGCGTAACTCTCCAATTTTGCCGCATTTGTATTAGGGGTAATGACTGATGTAGTTTAATTCTGGGCAAATAACTAATCAATCTCTTTTATCTATAGTCTACTATCCAAGCAAGTTTTATACCTGTCTCATTTTTTATTTATTTTATATCCATACATTAAGTTGCTTATTATGTTCTGTTCATCATGATTCAATAAACTCCTTTCATAATGGTTTAAGCTCTCTTTACTTTCTTACATAGAGAGAAATAAAAAGAATTTATGAAAGAAGTCTAATAAAAGCTCACATCTCAATTTCTTTCATTTATTTTACTTTGAAAACAAGACATTCTGATGACAGTTTTGTCATACATGGACTTAATTTACACAGCATTTCTATTCAGTCTAAATCTTGCTACACTGCATCAATCATAAGATTCACTGATGGCCTTTATTCAGTTGATAGCTTGTGGCAACGATAAAATTTATCTATCTTAAACAAAAAAGACTGACGCTCTGGACGCGTGTATGCTAACTCATTTAACTCTGATTAACTTTGCGCTTGCTGATCATCTTGTACTTGATATTGAACAGGGATTTAATGTCTTAACAGGTGAAACGGGTGCGGGTAAATCCTTACTACTCGATGCCCTTTCTGCCTGTTTAGGTGAGCGTACAGACACCAACTATGTCCGTTATGGCGCAGAAAAAGCCGATATTACTGCGAGTTTTAGTTATCAACCACAAAGTCCAGAATCACAATGGCTCAAAGAGCACGAGATGGATGAGGATACGGGTGAAATTCATTTACGTCGTGTCATTTTTGCCACAGGTCGCAGTAAAGCATGGATTAATGGTCGCCCAAGCAGCCTATCTGAACTCAAGGAAATTGGCCGTTTGCTGGTACAGTTGTATAGTCAACATAGTCAGCAACAGTTGCTTGAACCGCCCTATCCTAAACATTGGCTAGATCGTTATCGTAATTTTTATCAGCCTGCACAAGATGTCAAAGAGGCTTATCAAAATTGGCAAGCGACGATTCGTCAGCATCAGGCAGCACTAGATGCTCAGGCAACTCGCCAGCAGC
The DNA here is from genome assembly GCF_025562455.1 of Acinetobacter sp. WU_MDCI_Axc73. Lineage (GTDB taxonomy): Bacteria > Pseudomonadota > Gammaproteobacteria > Pseudomonadales > Moraxellaceae > Acinetobacter. Next base: position 85,106 of record NZ_JAHPRO010000002.1, on the reverse strand, counting down.
GAATTCAGACGCTGGAACTACAATTAGAAGAAATTGAAGAAATTGTTCAAACGGATTATAAAGAAATTGAACAGGAATTCGATCGTCTAAGTCATCATGAGCATATCATGCAGGACTGTGCGTATAGTTTAAATGCATTAGATGAAGCTGAACCGAGTATTAATCAGGAATTAGCATCTATTTTAAGACGAATTGAAACGCATTCAGGCCGTAGCGAGCAGCTCTCTGAGATTTATAATTCGATTGTCAATGCACAAAGTGAGTTAGATGACGCGACTGCAAATCTGCGTCAATTTATGGATCGCCAAAGTTTTGATCCTGAAAGAATGGAAGAATTAAATACGACTTTGGAAATGTTTCATCGTTTGGCTCGTAAATATCGTCTTCAACCTGAAGAACTCAAACAGGAATACGAACACTGGCAACTTGAGCTAGAAAAGTTACATCAGCTTGAAGATCCAGAAACACTGGCAGAACAAGTTGAAATTGCACATCAGGACTTTTTAGAAAAAGCTCAACATCTGGATCAAATTCGCCGCGATGCTGCTATTCCACTTGCCAAGCAACTGACAGAACAAGTTAAACCACTGGCGCTGCCTGAAGCGCATTTTGAGTTTAAGTTTGAGGCACTGGAACAACCGAATGCTGAAGGTCTAAGCTTTATTCAACTTTTATTTACCGCGAATAAGGGGATGCCGCCACAGCCTTTGGCTCGCGTTGCTTCAGGTGGTGAATTATCGCGTATCGCGCTGGTCATGCAGGTGATGAATGCTGAAAAAACTGAAGCAGAAACGCTGGTGTTTGATGAAATTGATGTCGGGATCAGTGGCGGTACAGCCGAAGTCGTAGGTCGCTTACTGGCAGATTTGGCTCAACATGTACAACTGCTTTGTATCACCCATCAACCTCAGGTTGCGGCACAGTCTGATCAACATTTACTGGTCAAAAAACAGCAGACTGATCCAGCCAGCAGTACCATTATTGAGCTCGATGAACCTCAACGAATACTTGAACTTGCCCGAATGTCAGGCGGGGTTGAAATTAATGACACGACATTACAACATGCCAAACAATTACGCCAGCTCAAATTTCAACACAGTTAGATCTTTTTAGCTGTTATTTATCACCTTTTATCGCCCTCATTTTCTGTAATAAATCACTGAAAAATGATTGGCGAAATCCATTTACTCTTGTATGTTGATAAGAACATCCTATATCGATACAAAAGCGACCACGTTTTAAGGAGAACCGCTTAGGTGACCAAACAATATTTGACACACCGCTGTCTGATTGCTCCTCCAGAAATGGCCGATGATTTTTTTGCGAATACCGTAATTTATTTAGCACGTCACGATGAAGAAGGTGCACAGGGTTTAATTATCAATCGTCCGTCTGGGATTCAAGTCAAAGAATTATTGAATGATCTGGATATTGATGCTGACCATGTCCAACCTCATGAAGTGCTACAAGGTGGGCCGTTACGGCCAGAAGCTGGATTTGTGTTACATACTGGACAGCCAACGTGGCATTCCTCAATTGCAGTCGGTGAAAACCTGTGTATTACGACCAGTAAAGACATCTTAGATGCGATTGCACATAACGAAGGTGTCGGTCGTTACCAGATCGCACTGGGTTATGCCAGTTGGAGTAAAAATCAACTCGAAGGTGAAATTTCACGGGGGGACTGGCTGGTGTGTGATTCCGATATGGATTTGATCTTTAATTTGCCTTATGACGCGCGTTGGGATGCTGCCTATAAAAAGCTAGGCGTTGACCGCACATGGCTTTCTTCCGAGATTGGTCATGCCTGAAACGCCAAGTATGCAAATGATTATGGCCTTTGATTTTGGTACGCAAAAGTTGGGAATGGCTGTGGGCCAATCTACGATTGAAAGTGCCAATCCATTAGCCTTATTTCCGATGAAAGATGGTATTCCTGACTGGAATCAACTGCTCAAGATTGTCAAAGAATGGCAACCGAACCTATTTCTGGTCGGTTTACCATTAAATATGGATGACTCTGAATCCGAACTTTCTACTCGAGCGCGTAAATTTGCGCGGCGCTTACGTCATCAAACCCATATTGAAACATGGATGGTGGATGAACGCCTCACCACACGTGAAGCACGAAATGAATTAGATGCTTATCATGATCAGGGACGCGGTAAGCGCCTTTCGGCAGATAGCTTAGCCGCAGCTCTTTTGATTCAGGGGTGGTATCATTATCCTCAAGGGATTCAACCCTAAAAAAAAGGCTGATCAAAATCAGCCTTTTTTAAATTAAACCATATTTTGATGTAGACCTTAATTTTCGATCCGCACCGTTGCGGTACGACCCGCCACGAATGCCAAGGCATTTTTTGGCATTTCATCTAAAACAATCTTAACAGGTACACGTTGCGCTAAACGTACCCATGTGAAAGTCGGATTCACATTGGCAAGTAAAGTGGAACTACTCGAACGTTCGCGATCTTCAATGCCGCTAGCAATCCCTTGTACATGCCCACGAATTTTTTGTGAATCACCCATCAGTTGAATCGTGGCTTTATCTCCGACGTGAATGTGATTGAGTTTGGTTTCTTCAAAGTAACCCACTACATAAAGCTGCTCACGATCGACCAAAGCCGCAACTGCATCACCAATTTTGACATAATTCCCCACACGCAAGCTGAAGTTGGACAATGTGCCATCCGCAGGCGCAACCACCTCTGAACGTTTTAAATTAAGTAATGCTAGATTGAGTGCGCTTTGAGACACTTCTATTAACGCATGCTGCTGTTTGATGGTTGCCTGTGCCTGTTCAATCGAGGCTGCCATTTGCGCATCTTCAGCTTTGGATTGATCACGTGTTGCATACATTTGATCTTGTTCCTGCTTGGAAATCGCACCATCCATCAGGTTTGAATAACGTTCTGCATTTTTTTCAGCTAACTGCGTGTTGGCACGAGATTTTTCCAGATTGGCTTTGGCTGCAATCTCATTGGCTTCCGCTTGAGCTAATCCTGCTTTGGCTTTAGCTAGATCAGATCGCGCCTGTTCGACATCAAGTTGTTGACGGGCGATATCAATTCGAAATAACGGCTGTCCTTTTTTGACGGTCTGGTTATCTTGCACCAAGACTTCAGTCACCAAACCCGATACATCAGAAGAAACCTGAATCACATCACCACGGACTCGCCCATCACGTGTCCACGGTGCGGAGTTATAGTAATTCCACAAATGAACGATCACAAAAATCGCGAGTATTGCGATCACCAGTGTGACCAACGGACGGACAATTTTCCGTGCATCAAAAGAATTCATGTTGCTTACCTTAAATTTCGCCTTAAACTTTCGTTAAAACTGATGTGAATCACGTCATAGAGCGTACATTGATTTTAGATACGGTTTAGATATTACGTCTGAATCGCCAAAAATATCCAATGTACAAGCATCAACATCAACACATATAGACTTAAATTAAAAATGCCTGGAAATCCAATCCACCCCGCAGCAATCCATCGATTGCTCACCAAAGTCACGAGCTTGAATAATAGATAGGCCAAAATCGCCTGAATCAACAATGTCGGCACATAAACGCCATACAAATTGAACTCACCCATGTACAGCTCCATCTAACGCTTGATGGTCTTCGCCATTTTTTTGTACATGGAAAATGCTACTACGAATATTATTCATACCCATTTGAATCCGATGTTTTACTTCAATATCTGGTTCATTGAGCACCAGTGTTTCAATATAGTCTATTTGTGCCAATACTTTATCTTTTAGAACCATATTCAACGCAATATGCTTTTCCTGATCACGAAAACTAGCTTCCAATAACTGTTGTAAATGCTTTAATGCCTGTTTTAGCTCGGGCAACGTTTTATTATTTTGGCTTAACTCGGCAATCCGACTCAGGTTGACCACCGCACTAGTTTCAATCAATGCCAGATTCATGGCATGCTTTAACTCATCAGACTGAACCAGTTTAGTGTTTAATACCCCAATCCGATCTAACATACTACGCAGATGAATCCTGAATTCTGAACCATAAGGAATATACAAAGCTTCTTTTAAAGCACGATAATGCAGACTCAGAATCCGACGCGCACTCGTTTCTGGCGACATAGCACGGATAAAATAAATTGCCAAAATAGAAATGATTGGCCCGACCACCCCTGCCATTGCAGTATCCATTAAAATCACAGCATCCATCGCATAACGGTTTTGTAGATTCAAACTCATGATAAAGTTAATCAACATCGGCAAAGCCAACATCATAAGCATGGGTGTGGGGAACATACTGGCCAGATAAATAACCAAAGGTGCCAACACTACGCCCAACTGCCAGAACTCACGCACTTGCGGCATAATCACAAAGGCATAGAAAATGGTTAAAATCGCAGCATATACGGATCCACGTATAAATGTTTTTAATGCCGGAATGGGATTATCCAGTGTGGCCAGAATACAGGCACTGACTGCTGTCAACTGAGCCATCATATATCCTGCATGCCATCCTGTATAAATCCACAGTAAAAATGAAGTGGCTGTTGCAACACCCGCAGCAATCGAACTACGTACTGCGATACCATGATCACGATGTAGGCTCGGATATTGCGTAGTAATTGTCGCGATGACATCAGGAATACGTTTTTCGCCTTTTTGAATCAATTCCCACAACAGCTTCACCGCCATGACATTTTGGATAAAATGGCGAATATCCATTTTCAAAGCATCTAGCATAATTTCTTGTTGAGGCTGACTTAGTGCAAATAAATGCTCAAAATCCGACTCGAAATCTGCTGGCAGATGGTTTAACTGAGTTTCTTCAATATTCGTCTGAGCACGTAAAAAACTGACCACATCATGATGGAGTTGACTTAATCCCTGTCGATAATGCTGATCAATCTGATCTAATTGAAAAATTCGTTCTGACATCGAGACCAGATTCGCAACAACCATACTTTCCTGATGCAGTAACTCCTGTATCGGTTTGGTCATGCCATGCAACTCACCACTTTCATAGGCCAGATGTACTGCAAGACCATGGATATCAGTGGTATCACGGGCAATATTTCCCAATAGCTGAGTATAACTCTGGCTATGTTGCTGATCAGTCAAAATGCTGGTGAATACATCACGGGTATCGTCCAAAGTTTTTTGGACACGTTGCTGAAGCTGTGACCCTAAATGTGCAGGAAAAATCGTAGCTGAGACCACTGCACTACAAATCACTGCAATTGAAATTTCTAGTACCCGACTTAAAGCCATATCAAAAACACTATGACTATCAATATTATAAATCGAGCTACAGGCAATCATGACCGTGGTATAACCCGCCAACATAAACACATAACTTCGTGGAGTACGATCCAGTAAAGAAATATATAAACAAAAGCCAACCCAAACCGACAGAATACAAGTAAATAAAATCGGCATATCAATTAAATGCGGCGTAAAGAAAATGGCTAATATTCCGCCCATTATAGTACCCGTCAGACGATACAAGGCTTTGGATGACACCATCCCCGCATAAGGCTGTGCAATAATCACCACCGTACCAGCTGCCCACATGGGATAAGTTAAATCCAGAACAAATGCGGTATACAAAGCCAGCATCATCGCGATAAAGGTTTTGATCGCAAAAATCAAATCCATGCGCGATGGTCTAAACGCCAGTATCTGTTTAAATAACATGAATTGATCTCAAAACCAGTATTCCCTAGTGAGTGCCTAATCTCTACACATCATCCATCGATGTCATGCTTTTTTCAATCACACAACAGCCGCCACCTGCTGTAAACTTAGGTTTACATTCAGCTCAGAAAGATCATTTTATAATCAGATTATCGCTCAACAAGCAGTTAGAACTACGGCTTTTACCTATTTTTGTAAAAGACAGTCAAAACATTTGTTAAGGATGTACCACAGATGGATGAAAAAATTTCACAGTGTGCATTTGACTTGATGAAAATTTCTTCATTGGATATTTTATTTAGATAATTTTGGCAAAAAAACAAAAAATAGTCAACAAAATATCTTATTATGATAATTAATTGTATTTTAAGCTTGATTCAGTATTGCTTTTTTGATCAGATCAATGAATAAGCACTGACTAATTTAAACTGCAAGGTGTGTCGCAATTTGTTATAACAGATAATTCCGCACGTGTTTCTGATGGTTCTTTAGCAAAGTAGGTAATCATGGCGCTTTCAAGCTTTGGCAAAATTTTAACGGTTCTGGATTTATTTTCGGTATCACGGCCTGTGATTAATGTCGATCATATTTGTGATGAGCTGGGTCTGTCCAAACCGACCAGCTATCGCTATCTAAAAGAACTGGTTTCTGCCGATATTCTACAGCGCATCAGTGGTACATCAGGTGATTATACCCTCGGCTCAAAAATTGCAGTCTTGGACTATATCTCGCGCACCACTGATCCACTGGTGCAGATCAGTAGTCCCTTTATGAAAGATATCGCAGAACGTACTGAATTGTGTTGTTTGTTAACCCATTTAAATCGTGATTATTGTATTGATTTGCATCATGAAGTGTTTCGCAATACAGACTTGCTATCGTACGGGCGCGGCTGTCCACGCCCTGTATATATGGGCTCATCGCCAAAAGTGATTATTGCCCAGCTCCCAAAACGTCAAATTCAGGATTATTACCAACGTTTTGCAACACAATTGGATGAAGTGGGATTTGCACAGGATGAAGACAGTTTTCTGGCTCGTATGAAAAAAATCAAAAAACAAGGGTTTTATTTATCTCATGGTGAACTTAATCCTAATGTTTCAGGATTATCTGTGCCGATTAAGCTGTCCACCAACAAAGAATCACCTTTGGCACTCACTATTGTGGCCTCAAAAAATCGGTTTGAATTTATTCATATTGAGAAATTGATTGAAATTTTAAAAAGCAATGCTGCTCAAATTGAGCATAAATTTCTGACGCTTTCGCAGAATGAACGAAACCCTAGCAATAGCTTGATTTAACACAATATGAAAATTTCATTTATTTTCCATAGTAGTAATATTTGAAATTTCAACCAAATTCTCATATAATGACATTGTTCTTCATTAAGGCTTAATTTTCCATGAAATTAAGCCGTTTCATCTGAAGATACTCCTCCTCAGAGTAAAAAGCTCATGTTAATCTCATGGGCTTTTTTCTTGTTACATAACACCCTCTTGAATATCTTATTTTTGCTTTTTAGACTGAAGCTAATGTAGATTAACTCTAAGCCATACAACAATAAAGATCACATGAATTTCTGGCATCTTTTTCAACAACTTCGCCCTTTTGTGCGACCTTATCGACTATTGGTCATCGCCACACTCATTTTAACGTTGATTGGCGCACTTACGGCTCAGGTCAATGCGCTCACGCTGCAATATGCAGTTGACCGAATTAATGCTTTGGTCGAAGCAGGAAAGGGACTGAACGAGGGCTGGATTATTTTAGCCACGATTTCAGCGATCTTACTAGGTAAAGAAATTCTCAATGCATTGGTACAATTTGGACAAAAATATTACGGTGAAAAACTGCGTATTTATGTTTCACAGGATTTGGCTCAAGGCATTATTGAGAAATTTCTGACCTACCGCCTGACTTTTTTTAATCAGGAAAAAAATCAGGCAGGTAAATTGCAAACCCGTATCGATCGAGGTATCGGCTCACTGACGCGTCTGGTACAAATTTTCTTTATTGATATTTTACCGTTATTTACTAGTGCAATTATTGCTTTAGGACTCATGTTCTATGCCAATTTCTGGATTGGTCTCGTCGCCTTAATGATTGTCCCAATTTATTTCTGGTTGACCTTTAAACAGGCACAAAAATTGGGAGGATGGCGACGTCGTTTACGTGATGGTCGTGAAAAAAAGAGTCAGGGTATTTTAGGCATTATCCAGTCAATTACCGTAATTAAATCCTTTAATCGTGAAGAAATAGAAGCCGAAAAGCAACTTAAACTACAACGTGATCTGACTGACAATCAAATGCATACCCGTCAGACCAGTTTTATTTTTGATGGAGTTAAAACTTTTCTTGAGCAAATTGGCATTGTGCTGATTATTATCCTGACTTCTTATTTTGTTCTGGCAGGACAAATGAGCATCGGAATGATCATGTACCATATCTTACTATTTAATAATGTTTCTGCACCGATTCGTTCGCTACATCGAATTTATGATGAAGTGAATGATGCCATGATTTATTCAGAAAGCTTCTTTCAAATTTTAAATGCCGATGACGAAATTGAAGATAGTGGCCATCTCAAGCCGACCATTCACGGACAATTTGAACTGAAACAGGTCAATTTTAGTTATGAAAATGGGCATCACGCGTTAAAAAAATATCAATATGCTGATACAGCCGAATAAAATTACTGCTTTAGTCGGACTATCGGGTGCTGGAAAATCTACATTAATTAGTCTGCTAGATAAATTTTATTTACCTGAATCAGGAGAAATTTTTCTTGACGGGGTCAATCTGAATCAGATTGATACACACTATTTACGTGATCATATTGGCCTAGTACTGCAAAAAAATCATATTTTTCAGGGGTCCATTCTGGATAATATCCGCTACGGTAAAATGGATGCCACTCTGGATGAGGTAATTGTTGCGGCAAAAAAAGCGTCTATTCACGATCAAATCAGTCATTTGGCACAAGGCTATGATACGGATGCACTGATGCTTTCAGGTGGACAACAACAGCGTATCGCACTGGCGCGTATGTTTCTAAAAGATCCACCGATTATTTTCCTGGATGAACCGACTGCAAGTCTAGATGCCATTGCCACTGAGCAAATCAAGCAAAGTCTGGATGAAATTAAACAGGGTCGTACCGTGATTATGATTTCCCATAGCTTGTCACAAATTATCGATGCCGATTATATGTATGTGATGCAGGATGGGGAAATCGTGGAGCACGGAGAGCATGAACAATTATATTTACAAACAGGCGCATATAAAGACATTTTTGATGCAATGGCGAAAAGTTTGAATATCGATAAAATTGCTAAAACATTGGAAGATGAAGAAACCCATAGTTAAAACTATCGTAAAATGATTTAAAGCAAAAACTGTCTAAAGGTTAAATTGATACGCGGTTGCAAAATTTTCTGTGATTTCATAATCGCATGCTGCCAGTGCTGTTGGGTGACGCCACGCATGACAATGAGTTGACCCGATTGCAGCAACATTTCAATTTTTTCTTTAGTACGTATATGCCGAAAACAAAATTTTCGAGTGGCGCCTAAACTTAAAGAGGCGATCGTGGTTTGCTCTGCTAGAGACATATCACCATCACTATGCCACGCCATCCCTTGCGTCCCTTCTTCGTATAAATTAGCAAGACAGGAATTAAACTGCTCACCGAGCAATTGCTCAATATTCTGTTTGAGTACAAATAACTGAGCATCCCACGGCAATGAGTCGCGCATGACACCCGAATAAGCATATCGATAATGTGCATCGCCATACCATGCGACCTTACGCGGAGTAATAAAATGCTTTCCATACAGTTTGGCTTCATCATGCCGCCATTGCAAATGTTCAAGCAAATAATGAAAATAAAATTCAGCCTGTTCAGGGTTGAGGAATAGACCATAATCCTGTACTTCACCTTCATAAGGCAGCACATTAGTTTGTGGATCAGGTGCAAATAAATCCAGCGTCATACTACTTGCTCCTGTTTTGCGATTTCCCAAGACACCAGTGCCAATTTACGTGCTTTATCCCAGCGATACTCACCAATGATCCCCGTAGAGCGAATCACACGATGGCATGGGATCAAATATGCAATAGGATTTTGCGCTACAGCACTGGCCACCGCACGAACCGCTTTGGGATGACCAATTTGCTCGGCAATCTGCTGATAACTGCTCAACTGACCTTCTGGAATCTTTAACAGTGCTTCCCAGACTTTGAGCTGAAAAGGTGTCCCCTGCAAACGTAGTGGAATTTTTTGCTGCAAATGAGACTTAAAATCGTGTTGGAACCACGCAGTCACTTGCTGATGCAACTGAGTTGACTGCTGCTGAAACTCAGCCAATGCAAAGCGCTGCTGCAATTCATCAAGTGCTGTCAAATCAGTCAATGCATCTGATAAAAACTGAATTGAACAAATGGATTTATTGGTACTCGCAATGAAAATCTCGCCAAACGGCGTCGCTTCTATCGAATAAATAATCCGTAGAGATTGCCCTTGTTGTTTATATTCTCCAGGTGTCATCCCTTCAATGTGCACAAATAAATCATGTAAACGCCCAGTGCCTGACAGACCAGTTTCCAATGCAGTCTCCAAAATACTATGGCGCTGTTGCAACAAGCCTTTGGCGCGTTGCAGACTCAAGTATTGCACGAATTTTTTTGGGCTAATGCCAACCCATTCTTGAAACTGGCGCTGTGCATAGCTTGGGCTAAAACCCACCGTTGCGGCTATTTGTTCCAGACTGGGTTGGTCATCAAAATGCTGATAGGCATATTCAATCATGCTTGCCATCACAGTAAACTGGCTGGAGGATACATTTTTCATCATCAACACTCCTGTATTCAGTTTTACTGTAAATCAAAGCATAGACCCTGACGACCCGATTCTTGCACGACACTGAAAGTTTCATTAAAAAAGCCTTTCATCAGAAAGGCTTCAAATTGTTAAGGCTGTTTCAGATACGGCCAAGCTGCCTTTAAATAAATAAACATCGACCATAAGGTTAAAATCACCGCTGTATATAACAACGCATAAGCCAGCAATTCAAGCGGTTGCCAATTGAGTAAAAATACACTAATCGCAATCATTTGAAAGGCAGTTTTATATTTACCTACGGTTGAAACTGCAACGTTGGTTCTTGCCCCTAGTTCAGCCATCCACTCACGCAAGGCAGATACGGTAATTTCACGGGAAATAATCACAATAGCAGCAAAGGCCATTGCGATCGTGGGTTGCCATTGCACCAGTACAATCAGGGCTGCTGCGACCATCAATTTATCTGCAACGGGATCTAAAAAACGTCCAAAAGCAGAGCTTTGATTCAATGCACGAGCCAAATAACCATCAAACCAATCGGTAATTGCAGCTAATACAAAAATTGCAGTCAAAATAAGATGCCTAAAAAAGCTTCCCTCATGTTCATTGATCCCAATCGCAGGTGGCCAATAAGCAATCAATAAAAAAACTGGAATCAATGCGATGCGTGCAAGTGTTAAAATGTTCGGGATATTCAGGATGCGTCCTGTTGTCATAGACATCGCCAGTTTAGTCCCCTCATTGCCGCCACAAGGCGATACAACATTTCAGATAAGGCAAAATATTTTATACGCCCAACTTTATACGAAATACCCAACAGTGTCGACTAGGCAAATACAGTAACCGTCTGACGGCAAATCGCCACCAATTGATCCTGTTCATTCCAGACATAGGCATGTTCAGTAGAATATCCATGCTCAGCATATTCAGTCACCACTTTATATTTAAACCAGTCGTGTAATTGCTCTTTTAAAGAATGAATAAACGTGATGTGCCAAGTCAGTGAACTTGCTGGTGCAAGCGTCTTAAACATACTCAAGACACCCGGCGGCCAGATATCAGTCAATGTCACAAAATCTGCCAGTGTCATTTTACGATTCACTTGCTCTTCAGGTGAAAACCTTGCCCATCCGCCAAAGTCTGGACTTGGACTGCCCATGGTCGGAAGTTCTCCTTCAGCCCAACGTAAGTCAAAATGTTGATAACACTCAGGCATCATTTTAGCAAAAGGTAATGGAGGTAACTGATCGGCGAGAGGATAAGCAGGTATTGTAGGTTCCTGACGCACATGAATACTCGATTCTCGATCTGTACCAAAACTGGCGATCAAAATACTTTGTACTGCATTTTCCTGCCATAAGCGTACTTCAAGCGTGATGACCGATTTGCCCTGACGCAAAATTTCAGCGGTTACACGTGCTTTTCCCGCTTGTACTGGTCCGACAAAAGTAATACTACAGCTTAATAAACGTTTGCTCTCGTCCCCAATGGTACACAGCGCTTTATGCATTAAAACGCCTGCGGCCAGCCCACCAAAAATCGTGCGCCCCTGTAACCAGCCATCAGGTAAATCAATCCATTCCTGCTGTTCAATTTCACGAAATAACCGTGTGAGTGACATGTTATTTTTTCCAGTTTATTGATCTTTCACATATTGTGATGCTTTTTTATAGATGTAAATGATCATTGATGCACAAGTCATTGAATATTTTGGTCACTCTTAAAACCATATCGTCAGTGCTAAAAAGTAATCAGCTATTATTCATGCAAAATTTTATAAATAGTTCGCGCCATTGCGGGACCAAGACCCGGAACCAAAGTCAGCTCTTTTTCCGAAGCTTTTAGTACACCCTGAATTCCACCGAAGTGTGTCAATAAATCACGACGACGTTTAGGTCCAAGCCCAGGAATCGCTTCTAACACTGAACCTGCACGGCGTTTATCACGTTTAGCGCGGTGTTTGGTAATCGCAAAACGATGCGCTTCATCCCTCACCTGTTGAATGAGATGAAGGGCTTTGTGATCTTCAGGTAATTGAATTTTGTTGCCATCAGTAAAATGTAAAGTTTCTAGTCCAGGTTTACGCCCTTCTCCTTTAGATACGCCCACCATAAAGGCATCGAGTCCTAAATCCTGCATCACCGCCATTGCCATATGCAGTTGCCCTTTACCCCCATCAATTAAGAGTAAATCAGGCAATAAATGCTTTTTATATCGGCGTGTTAAGGCTTGGCGCATGGCTGCGTAATCGTCGCCGCCCGTAATATCCTGAATAGCAAACTGACGATAGTCACGCTTACGCGCCCCACCCTGATCAAACACCACACAAGATGCAACGGGTGCTTCACCCATGGTATGGCTGATGTCAAAACATTCAATCCGATCTATCGGTCGTCCTACTACTTGTTCTAATTGGTGAAAACGTTCGTTGAGTTCCAGATGATTACTCAGTTGCCCCTTAATGGCATGCTGCACATTCATTTGCGCCAGCTCTAACCATTCAGCGCGAGTTTCACGTACATTATGTTTAATCTGTACTTTCTTGTTAAATTCGGTGTGTAGTGCCTGCTCCAACTGTTTACTATCAGGCAATGCGACATTAATGATTAACTCACTCGGAACTTCATCGGCGACCTGAAAATAAAAGTTAGCCATAAAGTCACTCAGCATTTGTCCCAGATCATCACTGAGCATATCTGGAAAATAACTTTTGCCCCCCAGCATTCGACCATTACGGACATGCATGATCTGCACGCAAGTCACACCAGCTTGATGGGCAATCGCCAAAATATCCGCCTCACCTTTGACTTTAAAAACCGCTTGCTGGGCTTGTACTTCACGTAACAATGCTAAACGATCCCGATAAAATACCGCTTTTTCAAATTCAAGCTGGTCTGCCGCTTGCTCCATTTTTGCAATCAGTTCCTGATTGAGCTCTCGGGTATCACCCTGTAGAAAACGAATGGAGTTATCCACATCTTCTTTATAATCCTGTGGAGAAATCAAGCCAACACAAGGTGCAGTACAACGCTTAATTTGATATTGCAGACAAGGACGTTTACGTTGTGAAAAAAAGCTATTTTCACACTGTCGGACATTAAACAACTTTTGTAGAACCAATAAAGTATCCCGAGCATTATAAGCACTCGGATACGGTCCAAAAAATTTCCCGACTTGATGCTTACCCTTACCGCGTCCACTGGCAATACGTGGATAAGGCTTATCTGCCGAGACAAAGATATAGACATAGGATTTATCATCGCGCAGCATAATATTGTAAGGTGGGCGATGTAGCTTAATCAGGTTTTGTTCGAGTAATAAGGCTTCAGTTTCTGAACGAGTCACCAGTGTTTCAATGTTATAGATACGCGCAACCAAAGCCTGAGTTTTCGGATGTTCAATAGTTTTGACAAAGTAACTCGACACTCGATTTTTTAAATTTTTAGCTTTACCTACATAGAGCAGCTCACCATCCTTCCCCAGCATTTTATAAACGCCCGGTAATTGGGTCATGTGAGCAAGAATCTTTTCAATATGTGGACGCGCGTTTGAATTCACTATGTCTTGGCTTTCCTGTGGCTACATCAGTGTATGTTGTGTTCAAATATTCTCTTTTCAAGCATTTATATTATTGTTTACTGTTAGAGGAACATTTTTACCCAGAAACAGACAGTGACGGTTTAATCATAAGAACGATTCGACTGTAAGGCTTCGATAAATTTCTGCTTATCTTTTGGTGAAACCAACACAGATTTAGACTTTCCATCTTTTTGATAATCAATTTTAAGTCGATCTAGAGATAATGCAGGAGAAGATAACGGATTATTGGTTGGGGTAATCTTCTGGATATCACTCAGTGAAATTGTCCATTTTAAAAACATACTATGAATCATCAGATGATCCTGAGTCAGGATATAGCGTGTATTCATCACGGGCCACCACATGATTGCAATGGTTAAAGCATAGACCAATCCATGTTCAGGGTATTCTTGTAGAGTTCCCCGAAGCTGCATGCTCCACAACATTTGCAATAAAATTCCGGTTGCTGCAATGATAAAACCCAGAATCCACCAGTCTTTTTTCGAACGAAAGGTCTGCATACGAAACTCCCCAAGAAATAACAATAATCAATCTTTAAAATGTTATGCAATATATAAATCTGGACTTATCTTCTCATGAACCTCGTGTAGGAGCAAAGAGTTGAAAATGGTCAAAACTACCATCCAAGCCAAATATAAAAAAACGCCCTTAATGGGCGCTTTTCTCACATCATTTTTTGAAAGAACTCAATAATCTGTGACATATAAGGACGAATAAAAATCAGGAAGAAAATACCAAGCATCAAAAACCATTTGAGGAAATAGTATAGCTTTCGGTTTTTCGCTTTTAAGGCTTTGGCTTTAATCCGAATTTGATACACATAACCAAAAGCTTTATTTAAGCCTCCAGTTTGGTCGCCCGTTTCATTCGGGGAGCTGGCCGCTGTCATGACATTTTTACCAAACCAGTGATTAAACTTTTCCATTAAGCGAGTTTTCAGCGGACGTTCAACATCGGCAAAGAAAATAATGCGATTTTCATCAGTTCCGTTTTCGGCATAGTGAATATAGGTTTCATCAAACACCACACTTTCACCGTCACGCCATGAGTAAATTTGCCCATCAACATCGATAAAGCAACGGTCATCATTTGGTGTAATCAACCCCAAATGATAGCGTAACGAACCTGCATACGGGTCACGATGGCGCACAAGACGACTATGCGGTGCCAACTCGGTAAACATGGCCGCTTTAATCGTCGGTAAAGTTTTCAATAAAGCAGTGGTTTTCGGACATAACTCAGCGGCTGAGGGATGAGCAGAGTCATACCATTTTAGATAAAAACGTTTCCAGCCTGTCTTAAAAAAAGAATTGAAACCCAAGTCATTATAAGTACTCGATGCCTTGATTCCACCCTGTGCATATAGGGCTTTTGCCTCATCACGGATCATTTCCCAATTTTCATCTAACACTTTCAAATCTTTAAAATGCTGCGTATCGATATAGGGCTGATTCGGCACTTTTGAAAAGATGTACATCAAAAAATTGATCGGTGCCAATATCGTAGAATGATCAAAAAATTGACGATAAAACGAATGTCGTACTTTTCCGCGATTTTGGATATATAAAGCTGAAATCACAAAAATCGCTAATATGATCCATTTAACCATATCGCTACTCTTTCAAAGGATAGAAAACTCAGAGCAATAATACTCACAAGATCGGCCACTCATCAGTGGCTAACAGCGAGAGATTTTAACAAAAGCAATGATAAAAAAGCTATTTTTTGTCAATTTAGCCTAGCTTGCACCAGTCATTGGCAATTAAATAACTCACTTCATTGACCTTTTTGACAGAATAGTTACAAAAATAGGGCTACTTTTTTGGTACTGAATCTATTATAAAAATACAGGTTTGATTAAAAAAACTTGAATTGAAACAGGAAGTTCATTGTCTCAAGCTATAATTATGGAACGTTATTTACAAAAACGCGCAATAACAGGTAACAAAAATAGATGACCCTTGCGTCACGGCTTGATACAACTTGTTATGCTGTTTTTGGATATAGTTATCGTAAGATTAGCGGAGCATCAGTGTGTGCAAAAAATGCATACACGCTTCATCACATCAACGTAGAAGTCCTCCAAAATAAAGGAGATCAGGCATGATCCACGCTGGCAATGCCATTACCGTCCAAATGCTTTCGGACGGAATTGCAGAATTCCGCTTTGACTTACAAGGTGAGTCAGTCAACAAATTTAACCGTGCAACCATTGAAGATTTTCAGGCAGCGATTGCTGCGGTTAAAGCGAATGCTGAAATCAAAGGCTTAATCGTCACTTCTGGAAAATCAACATTTATCGTCGGTGCAGATATTACCGAATTTGGTCAAAATTTTGCGCAAGGTGAACAAGCCATTGTTGAATGGTCATTGCCTGTACATGAAATTTTTAGCAGTTTTGAAGATTTAAACATCCCTAAAGTCGCCGCGATTAATGGCATGGCGTTGGGTGGCGGTTTTGAAATGTGTCTGGTCTGTGACTATCGTGTCATGTCAGAACAAGCGCAAGTCGGTTTACCAGAAATTAAACTGGGGATTTTCCCTGGCTTTGGCGGTACAGTACGTTTAAGCCGCGTGATTGGTATCGACAATGCAGTTGAATGGATGGCGATGGCTGTTCCGAAAAAGCCTGCTGCTGCACTTAAAGATGGTGCGGTAGATGCTGTGGTTGCGGCTGATAAGCTACAAGAAGCGGCAATTGACTTGGTGAAACAAGCCATTGCGGGTCGTTTAGACTGGAAAGCAAAACGTCAGGAAAAACTTGATCCAATTAAGTTAAATCCACTTGAACAAATGATGGCCTTTAATACGGCTAAGGGCGCAGTTCTAGCGAAAGCCAATCCTGCACAATACCCTGCACCTAAACTAATGCTTGATTCCTTACAAGCAGGCGCAAGCTTAGGTCGTGATGATGCTCTAAAAGCAGAAGCACAAGGTTTTGCTAAAGCTGCCATCACACCACAAGCAGAAGCACTCATCGGTCTATTCTTAAATGATCAGATCGTGAAAAAAGCCTCTAAACAACATGAGAAAGGCGCACACCCAGTCAATCAGGCTGCGGTTCTTGGCGCGGGAATCATGGGCGGCGGTATTGCCTATCAAGCTGCAAGCAAAGGCACCCCAATTATCATGAAAGATATTGGGAATGCTCAACTTGCACTCGGTATGAAAGAGGCCAATGGCCTACTCACCAAACAAGTTGAACGCAAAAAACTGACTCCTGCAAAAATGGGGGAAACTTTAGCGCGTATCCGTCCAACTTTAAGCTATGACGAGTTTAAAGAAGTCGATATCGTCATTGAAGCGGTGACTGAAAATCCAAAAGTCAAAGAAGCGGTTTTGGCGGATACAGAGTCTAAAGTCCGTGATAACACGATTATTGCCTCAAATACCTCAACGATTTCAATCACACGTTTAGCAAAAGCGCTTAAACGTCCTGAAAACTTTGTTGGTATGCACTTCTTCAACCCAGTTCACATGATGCCATTGGTTGAAGTGATCCGCGGTGAAAAAACCTCTGAAGAAGCCGTTGCGACTACTGTGGTGCTGGCTCAGAAAATGGGTAAAACGCCTATCGTTGTCAACGACTGCCCAGGTTTCTTGGTGAACCGTGTCTTGTTCCCTTACTTTGGTGCATTTGATCTATTGCTTAAAGATGGTGCTGACTTCCAGCAAATCGATAAAGTCATGGAAAAATTCGGTTGGCCAATGGGTCCTGCATACTTGATTGATGTTGTGGGTATCGATACAGGTGTTCATGGTGCTGAAGTCATGGCTGAAGGTTTCCCAGACCGTATGAAGCCTGACTACAAAGGTTCAATCGAAGCGATGTACGAAGCAAAACGTTTGGGTCAAAAGAATGACGTTGGATTCTACAAATACGTGTTAGATAAGAAAGGTAAGAAAGCGAAAACTGTTGATCCAACAGCTTACGAAATCATTGCTCCTTTCATTACTGGTGAAAAACGCGAATTTGATAACCAAGAAATCATTGACCGTATGATGCTTGCTTTCTGTAACGAAACCGTTCGTTGCTTAGAAGACAATATCGTTGCAACTGCTTCTGAAGCAGATATGGCGATGATCATGGGTGTAGGCTTCCCTCCATTCCGTGGCGGTCCATGCCGTTATATCGATCAGACGGGTGTCGCTGAATATGTTGCACTTTGCGACAAATATGCACACTTAGGTAAGGCTTATGAAGCGCCACAAATGTTGCGTGACATGGCTGCTAACAACACAAAATTCTACGGTTAAGGAGCGACGTGAATGGCTACTTTAAATCCACGTGACGTTGTGATTGTTGATGGCGTTCGTTCTGCCATGGGCAAATCACGCAACGGTATGTTCCGCAATGTACGTGCCGACAGTTTATCTGCTGAATTAGTACGTGCGCTGGTTGCTCGTAACCAGTTTGATACCAATGAAGTTGAAGATGTAATCTGGGGCTGTGTTAACCAAACTTTAGAGCAAGGGATGAACATTGCTCGTAATATTGGTTTATTGGCTGACATTCCAAAAACGGCTGGCGGTCAAACCGTTAACCGTCTTTGTGGTTCTTCTATGCAGGCCATCCACACGGCTGCTGCACAGATTGCGACCAATCAAGGTGATGTGTTCATCATCGGTGGTGTTGAACACATGGGGCACGTTGGAATGATGCACGGCATTGACCTTAACCCAGAAGCATCTAAACACTATGCCAAAGCCTCTAATATGATGGGTCTAACGGCTGAAATGTTAGGTCGTATGAATGGCATTAGCCGTGAAGAACAGGACAAATTCGGTGTTGAATCTCACCGCCGCGCTTGGGCTGCAACGCAAGAAGGTCGTTTCAAAAATGAAATCGTAGGTGTTGAAGGTCATGATGCCAATGGCTTCAAAATCCTGTGTGACATCGACGAAGTGATTCGTCCTGATGCCAACCTTGAAGCATTCCAAGCATTAAAACCTGTGTTCGATCCTAAAGGTGGTTCAGTGACAGCGGCAACGTCTTCTGCGCTGTCTGATGGTGCTTCTGCAATGTTATTAATGTCTGCTGAACGCGCTCAAGCATTTGGTTTAAAACCACGTGCTGTGATTCGTTCAATGGCGATTGCAGGTTGTGATGCTGCAATCATGGGTTATGGTCCTGTTCCAGCCACGCAAAAAGCGCTTAAACGTGCTGGTTTAACCATGGCAGACATCCAGACTATTGAATTAAACGAAGCATTTGCTGCTCAAGGCCTATCAGTCATGAAAGGTTTAGGCGTGTACGATAAGCAGGACATCATCAACTTAAATGGTGGTGCGATTGCATTGGGTCACCCATTGGGCTGTTCAGGTGCACGTATTACCACCACATTGTTGAACGTGATGGAACAACAAGATACGCAAATTGGTCTTGCGACCATGTGTATCGGTTTGGGGCAAGGTATCGCCACCATTATCGAACGTGTTTAATCGACACTAAGATAAAAAAATCCCCGCACATTGCGGGGGTTTTTTTATTTTCCAAATAGATCATTTTTTAACGCGGAAACCAAGGATTTTGCGGAGGATTTAATCCCTCTCTAATTTGTTGCTGGAGTCTTAAAACATCCTCAAGATTCACTTTGATTGTACCATCACGGAATGCATCGACATTATTTCGGTTGATATTTAAAGGTGCAAGCATATTAAATATGCCACTGGTGGGGTCAGATGATTGCAATCCCGAGGTAATCGATAAAAGGTACTGCTGCAAAAATGGGGAAAGTTGACTCAAATCAGGTAAGGTCGTGGGCTGATAATCAATCGCGATATAAGGGGTTTCATTGACAGTGGGATTTTGTATATCATTTTGAATTTTATCAATATGATGTCTAAGTGTCTGCCGTACTGCTTTATCTTCCTGAAATGGAACAAAGCCGACTTCTTCACGTAGTTCAGATTCCGCCATCGCATGAATACTCGGCAAGGAAGCGACCTCATTTGCCCAAGCAATAGAGCCACTCACCGAAAGCAATAAACTAAATATAGCGAAGTGTTTGAAAATATTCATAGCTTGCTCCCAAGATCACCCATCAATAAAACACAATGGGTTAAATAAAAGCCATTTTTATAGGCTACAACAAAGCCTGATCAGATTCAGTAAGGCTCAGATAAACGGTTTAGACATTTTATTATGACTTTGGATTGCAATCATGCCCATATTCAGCACTCGATGGGATCAGAAGAATGCTGAATATCCTCACTTAGCGCTTCTTCTCATCTTCACCGTATATAGCAGATGCTGCATTTTCTGCGCTTAAATCCTGAAGTGTATATTGCTCATGGTGCAGCATATTTAAATAATATAAATATTGCCCCGCTTCATGCGCTTTACCATTCGCCAGTAATAGCTGTGCATACTTATGTAAATTATAAGGCGACGCTCGATTTTTCACCATTTGACCTAGTTGAATCAACTCATCATCCTTCAATTGCGTAGTCGGATTCAGTTGTAGCCAAAGCATACGATCTTTAAATTGTGTCAGTACATAAATATCACGACTTCCCCATACGGTTTGTGTCGGCTGTTCGCCACGAAAAGCTAAGCCATTATTAAGCTTGTACACCATATAATCACGCCAAATCAGCAGCATAAAAATACTGCCGATCACAACAACACTCCGTGTCACATACTTGGATAAAATAGATACTTTAAGATTTGCGGATTGTGATTGTACAAAACCCAGTAAAAAGCCCAAAGGGAATAAAAAATAGGCATAGCGCAACGGAAATTCGAGTAAAGCATGAATTAAAATCGCACTCACCATAAGTAGTGCAACAACTGACTCCAAGCTTTTTGCTTTGTGATTGAGCCATAAAATCCAGCAAATCATATACCCAATGATCAGTAACCCAAGCGGTAAACCATTCCAGACGATAATATCGAGCAAAATATTATGACCGCTAGTGACCCATTCATGAGATGGATGCAGATTAAAGACCGTGAGCTGTGCCAGACTGGTTTGCCCCCAACCATAGCCACTCCAGGGATGATGTTGAATCGCGAGTAACATTTGCGTCCAAATATCAAAACGCAAATATCCTGTCGTGGCGCGTTCAGCAACTGAACTGGTTTCCACTACTTTTTCAGCTCCGAGAGATGCAATAAAAGTAGATAAGCTCGGCAATAAGGCAATCATGCCGATAAACACGGTGACCCAAACCAACATAAAAGGGGTACGTAAACGCACAGGCTGTTTAAAGGTTTTATAGCTCCAATACGCCATGAAAAATAAACAAACCACCCAAGCAGTTCGTGACTGGCTGAGTGCAATCGCAAATAAAACCAATGCTGATGTTGAAATTAATAATAGTGTTTTTAGTTTTCGTTGCTCAAATAAGTATAAACATGCCATTAAGCCCATGACCAAAAAGGTCGACATATTATTCGGTTGAGCAAAATTGGCAAATGGTCGATTACTCGCTCCAAGTTCCATCACGCCATAAATATGTTGATCCAAATTGAGCCATTGCAATAGGGCTATCACACTGGAAATAGCACTGCTCATGATTAAAACATAGCAGATACGCGTAAACAGTTTTGTTCGGTCATTTTGCAGACCAAGGTTGTAACTTGCTAAAGTCACAAACCAGAAACCCATTAAATAAAAGCTAAATAATAATGCGCTACTTAGATCCAGAACTAGCCCACACATCCATTGAAGCAGTGGAATGGTGACGATAGGCAAAGCCATCCATTGAACTTTAGGAACTTTAAAGTTGTGATCACATAGCCCTGCCAACAAACTCAGTACGGCTGCAAAACTCAGCATTTCACTGGAAAATGTCAACCACGGAAAAGCATGATAGGGAGATAGCCATGCAAGACTGATCAGGATCGACGCTAAAATTAGGAAAAAAGCGCGCATAGGAATAGAGTGAAAAATGGGGTGGTGGGATTATACACGGATTTTCATATTGGAAGATGAGAGAAAATCCTCTCTTACTTCCACGGTCTTAAATCGACAATTTTAACCATTTGACCTTGTTCTTTGTTCATTAAGACCACCATATCTACTGCACTGGCTTTTAATGGAACCCAACTATCCGCTTCGGGATATTGTTTCAATATTTTTTCGACATCTTGCTTATTGTTAAGTTGATTTAAATTCTGGGCAGGCTGCTATAATTTCCGTTAATCTCAGATCAAATGTTTTAATTTATCTTTATAAATACACAAAAAATCTTCAATTTCATAATATTGAAGTTGATCCACAAGGGTTTTTGGAAGTTGTGAGATATTTACTTTCCCATTTTTAATGGTTAATCCCCAATTTTCCACACCATCAGCCGAGCCACTTTGCACATAAATTTCATTGGGTAAGCAACCTAAGTATGCACTGACACGTAAAGCTGTATCATATACACAAAGTTTTCCAATACCCAATAATTCATATTTTTCTTTATTCAGATTAAGATGCAGGACAATGAGCTGATAAAGTTCTGCAAAATCTTTGATTGCGTTGATATGCTCTTTGTCTTGGGTTAAAGAAGCCACCCATCTTTTCATTAACGCAAAACCTAAACGGCGCTGATGTGAATACATCTTGCCATAAATATCTTTTGCCTCCGCCAATACATTGAACATACCATCAATATTTCGTGTATCTCTAAATCGTGCATATTGGTTTAATTCGTCCAATTTGTTGGGACGATAATTTTTAATATAGTCATCAATCAACTGCACTAATGTATCATCCTCGGATTTTTTTTTATTTCTTGTACATTTCATTAAAGAGTCCTACTTTTTATTTTTGAATTAAAAAACGCACCTTCAAAAGATGCGTTAAATTATACATTTAGAAAATTATGTGGCTGTTGTATCAACTTTAGAACCTTTTTTACACTGCGCTAAACTAGCCGTTGAGCCTGTATTTTTTACAGCATAGGATACAGCTCCATCGGCTGTAACACTAGCAACAACAGTACAACCAATATTACCAGAAGTAATTGTTACATTTGTATTTTCAGCAATATCAGCAGACTTTGAAACAACAGTTTGAGATGTATATGTAGCTGGTGCTGTAGAAGAAATTTCCGCAGTAACTGCTGCTGCTCCACCTGAACCTGCTGCAGCTCCATTTAGAGATTCGCAACCAATCCCTGTTTGCACACAAGCTTGTACTTTAGGTATAAAATTATTTATCCCACCCATAGCTGATGCACCATAAGAAGTTGCAACATATTCACGATAAGCAGGAATCGCAATTGCTGCCAAAATACCGATGATCGCGACAACAATCATCAATTCAATTAAGGTAAAACCTTTTTGTGCGTTCATAACATTCTCCACGAATTGTGTATTTTTTATAAAGCTTTGTAAGCTAATTTATATGAGCATAAAATATGCCAACTCCGATTATAATCATTTCAAAAGAAAAAACAGTAGTTTATAAAAAAGTTTTTTTGCTTCTGTTTTTTCAAGTATCCAAATAAGAAAAAAGTGACAAATAATGTCACTTTACAACATTTGAAATTTTTCTCGTTAATTTAAAATAATTGGTGAATTATCCAGCTCATCATTATCATCCGTGATCTGTTTATCATAAAATTGATCTAAAATTTCCCCAATTTCCAATACGCCATTGATAACCGCTTGTCGGTAATTTTTTGCTTTAAGTTCAGCCACGATATGCAGACAAATCGTCTGCCACTCAGTTTCATGGGTCAATGAACAAATACCCCGATCAATCACAATCTCGACCTGCCGCTCGCACAAGTTGAGATATAGCAATATCCCACTATTGTATTCGGTATCCCATACGCCTAGCTCGCCAAAAAGTTGTTCTGCACGGCGACGGGTATTTTGATAATAAGCCTGCGAACACGGAATATGCCCTTCGATCACCACTTGTATTTCGCCAACATGACCATGCTCTGCTTGCTGCACAGCATTCGTAATTGCCTGTTGATCCTGTTTTGAAAATAAGCGTTTACTGGCTGAAAAATAAAATGCATGTTTCAACCATCGTTTAAAACTTGGTTGTGCGTGTTCATCCAGTTTTGGCTGGGTAATAATTTGTGTCGTATCTGTTTTGGTTACCATGATCCTGATGCTCCCCCACCACCAAAGCTACCGCCGCCGCCACTATAGCCACCGCCTCCACCAAAGCCACCCCCGCCGAAACCGCCACCACCACGTCCACCGCCGCCAGAAGCAAAGATTTGCAAGATCAGTTGTGCCAGTGAAGTAATCAATAAGAAGAAAATCCCCACGCCTGCTAAAATGCTTGTGACCAACCCCACGCCACTGACCAGTCCTGCTGCTATTCCTGCTACGCCAGCCGTTGCTGCACTGACCCGATTTCCCACGATAAACGAAGCAAATACACCCACCACAATAATAATCAGAGAATAGATAAGCATTTGCGAACGTGCTTCTTGCTCATGCACAGCTTGCGCCTGACGTTCTTTTAAATCAGCCGCAGCTTGTTGCGCGATTTCAGGATCAAGGTTAAGGACACGTTTAATTTCATTTAAACCCGATTGTATGCCTTGTGCGTATTGTCCTTGTTTAAAATAGGGTGTGATTTGATTTCGAATAATTCGGCTAGCTACGATATCAGGGATCACGCCTTCCAGGCCATAACCTGTCAAAATCTGAATGCGCCGATCATTCACTGCAATCGTCATCAATAAGCCATTATCACGTTTGGCTGACCCTAATTGCCATTTTTCTCCGACGCGCATGGCATAATCAAAGATATCTTCTTGTCCTGTGGTTGGAACAATAACAATGCCAATTTGTGCCTTGTCCTGCCGATAAAGCTTCAGAATTTGCTGTGAAATCGCTTGTTTCTGTTCTGCTGTAAGTAGATTCGCCTGATCAATCACAGGCTCATTCATACTTGGCAGTCCTCGAATCGATTCGCCATCAGCCATATCATTGGCAATTTCAGGTTGTTGAACCGTGGTCGAGCTTTGCGATGCAGATGCAGGCGAGTTTTGTCGCTGCTGTTGCTGTTGAATGATCTTGCCTGCGATGATGGTGTCACCGTCATCCGAATCCTGCGCAGTAGCAACTTCGCTCCAGACCGTAGTCGAGAGCAGTAAACTGCAACAACATAGCAGCATGAGAACCGCTTTTTTACAGCTATTCTGCATTTCCAGTATGACAGTTTTGATCATCACAGCACCTATTTCATCTAATCAGATTTAGTTAAATGAAACTGTGGGTGCTTTTTCTGCGCCCGCTTCTGCGCTAAAGTTTGGTTTTTCGTGCATACCAATCACTTTTGCTGTCATCACTTGTGGGAACTGACGCACATAAGTGTTGTAATCCTGAACTGTCGTAATATAACGATTACGTGCCACTGCAATACGGTTTTCTGTGCCTTCAAGCTGTACCTGTAAATCACGGAATTGTTCATTGGCTTTGAGATCAGGATAATTTTCTGATACTGCGATTAAGCGTGATAATGAACCCGTTAATTGGCTTTGCGCTTCCTGATATTTTTTAAATAATTCAGGGTTTTCAAGTACGCTTTGATCGACTTTTAGCCCTGCAACATTGGAGCGTGCCTGAGTGACCTCAGTGAGTACTTGCTCTTCATGTTTGGCATAACCTTTAACCACATTCACTAGGTTAGGCACTAAGTCAGCACGGCGTTGATATTGGTTTTGTACTTCTGACCATGAAGCAGTCACTGCCTCATCTTTGGCCTGTAAAGTGTTATAACCACAGCCAGAAAAAACCAAAGTACTCGCAAGTAAAGTTGCAATCGCAGTCTTTTTTAAAAGATTCATGATGATATCCTCTTAGTATTTCTTGGAATTTTTTTACATACTTGCATTTTAGCGAGGATTGAAAGTGATGTTTGTTTCTTTTCTTTACATCATCAAAAACGGACATTGCATCCGTTTTTGCGAAAATTATCATTATAGTTAATTGATTTAACTATAGAACTCTGACACTGCCTCCTCCTGAAAGCTTTGCATGTGATATTCATTTGCCATTTTATTTTTCCAGTATTTCACAATCTGACTATAGTCGTGTTCTGCTGGATGAAAGTCCGCTTTGTAATAGGATAAATATTCAGGTAATAATTGAATCAGCATTTTGCCTAACAAATACAAGCCAAATAGATTGCCACCAATTTTAGGTAAGCTGCGCCATTTATCTTGCCAAAACAAACGCGTGGTTGAATACAGCGTTAGGCTCGCAAAGCCTGTAGTGACACTACGCATGATCATTCGGCGAATTCGATCATCACCATACACAGCCTGATAAACCTCAAAAGCTACAGAACGATGCTCAATTTCTTCTATTGCATGCCAAACCCAAAGTTTGATCGCATCTTCATCGAGCGTACTCAGCACTTCAGGATGACGTAAAATATAACCACCTAAAAGTGCAGTAAAATGTTCAAAGGCACAGGTAATGGCCAACTGAATTTTAGGATGCAAACTGCGAACATGAATATTTTTTCGTGCTAACCACGCCTGAAAACGATCCAGATTATAGTGATCACGTCGCCAAGCATCATTAAATTCGCTATGCGCTTTGGAATGCATGGCTTCTTGCCCAATAAAAGCCGCAATCTGTGCCTGTAATGTTGAATCGCTGACTTTATCCCGAACATTACGGACACTATGTACAAAAAACTGTTCACCAATCGGGAAGGTCGAAGACAATGCAGTGAGCATATGTGACATGATAGGTGAATTGGCAAAGTAATGTCGTTTAATTTTTTCAGGATGAAATTGCAAACGACGCACGGTAATACCAAGCGCTTTCGGACGATTTAAATATGATTTTTGTTTCGTCACTTGAACTAAGCTCATGGAGACTCCTCAACAATACAACAAAGAAATCAGTATTAGAAATTTCTATACATTTGTATATTGCATAAAAACTCAGCCATTTGCCAAAGTGCTCATTTTGGCAAATGTGCCCGTTGTCGCAGCACTTCAAAAATTAAGTACTTTCATTCCATAATCCTCAGAATTTAACTGCATTAAATAGGATTAACTCCTACCGTCATTCCCCCACAGACATATAAAATTTGCCCCGTAATAAATCCTGATTTTTCGCTAAGAAAAAAATCACAAGCATGAGCAATATCTTCAGGCTGTCCAAAACGTTGTACGGGTACATTCTTTAAAATCTGTTTTGTTTCTAAAGCATCCTTTGGGTTGGCTTGTTTAAACAGCTCTGTTTCAATGGGGCCAGGCCCAATCGCATTTACAGTAATACCATAAGCACCCAATTCCAAAGCAGCGACTCGAGTCAATCCAATCAACGCAGCTTTACTTGATGCATAAGCTGCACGAAAAGTTTTACCGAGTGCTGCCCGCGATGAAATATTCACAATACGACCAAACTGCTGCTGTTTCATCTGTGGAATCACCGCTTGTATACATTGCAAAGCACAGCGAGTATTTAAAGCCAGAACTTGATCAAACTCATCTAGAGTTTGTTGTTCAAGACTAGCGGGTTTGACCATGCCCACATTATTAACTAAACCCGTAATCGGCCCCTGAGATAACACATCTTCTAAGGCTTTCTGAGTTTGTTCGACATTGGATAAATCAACCTCATAATCGGCATTTTTCTGATCCAGTACAATGGTTTGATGACCATTGGCGCGGCACTGAACAGCAATAGCAGCCCCAATGCCTGAGCCACCTCCTGTAATTAAAATACGTTGTGTATGCGGGTACATATATTATCCTTTATCATGTGCCAGTGAGTTAGTATCCAGCGCATAAGTCCGTTGTACTGCTTCATAGCGTGAGATCAGATACACGGCACAGACCATGCTGACGACAACATGAACCAATGCCAGTACAATCACCGCAATGATAGAACCTGTTTGATTTAACAAAAATTGCGCCACAATTGGAGTTGAACCGGCAAAGATCATTCCACATAACTGATAACTCATGGAAATACCGGTATAACGTACATTGGCTGGAAAAGCTTTTACTAAAATACCGCCCAAAAATGAGTAATACATGGAATGCGGAATCGTCGCAATTGCCATACCAAAAGCTGCCCATGCATAAGATTTAGTCGCAATTAATAGAAAGGCCAGGGGTAATAAAATCACTTCAGGCAATAAAATAAAAATAATCGCTTTTTTCAAATTAATTTTGGAAGCAATAATGGCTCCCAAAGGCTGAAAAATCACTTGGGTAATCAGGGCAATAGTAATAATGCCTAGAAAATCAGAACGCGTAAAACCAATTTCATTGACCGCCCAAGATAAGGCAAAAGTCGTTTTAAAATAGGTCGCCGATAAGCCAATAATACATGCACCCATTCCTAGCGCGACCATGACTTTATATTTGGAAAAGACTTCTTTGAGTGGCACTTTAACTAAAGTTTTACTGCTTTGTAGCTGTTTCATAATTGGAGATTCTTCTACTCCCAAACGAATCCACAAACCAGTCACCACCAGTAACGCTGAAAATAAAAATGGAACGCGCCATCCCCAGCTCAAAAACTGCTCATCAGGCAGAAAAGAAAACATAAAAAAGACAAATGTCGCAAGTAAGTTCCCCACTGGTGAGCCTTGCTGGGCAAAAGCGGAATAAAGTAATTCTTTACCTTTAGGTGCATGTTCAGCAGATAACACCACTGCTCCACCCCATTCTCCGCCCATGGCAACACCCTGAATGAGCCGGAGTAAGATCAATAAAATGGGCGCAGCAATTCCAATACTGTTATAGGTGGGTAATAGACCAATTGCGGTCGTACAAATTCCCATGAGCATCAGGGTTGTAATGAGCGTTTTCTTGCGACCAATCCGGTCACCTAAATGACCAAAAATCATGCCTCCTAAAGGACGCGCTAAAAAGCCAATCCAAAAAGTTGCAAATGCCGCCAAGGTTCCTGTCGCAGAACTGGTGGATGGAAAAAATATCTTTCCAAACACCAACGCCGCTGCAGTGCTATAGGCATAAAAGTCATACCATTCAATCGTAGTCCCAACAAAAGATGCCATCCCGGCTTTCTTTGCGACTCTTGCTTTTTCTAATTCGCTAACTTGTTCCATGTTTTTCCCTGTCTCCCGACAGCAAGTATTTATCACAACGATATAAAATCATTTTTCATTTGAGTCGTCGTTAAAGTTGTCCTTACTGCCTACATGTAGAGTTGTCCATTTTAATCATCTGAATTTCAGTACTGAATCATTCTAAACTTCGGTTACTTTTGACCTTTATGCAGGTGCACCAATACCTTGCTGAGAAATAATGCCCTGTTCTATTAACAATTCGATTTGCTCATCACTAAACCCTTTTTGCTGCAACACTCGAATTGTATGTTCAGCAAAAGCTGGGGGCGCCTGACGATAACTAGCAGGGGTTTGACTCAGTTTGATGGGCGAACCAATGCCTTGATATTCATCACCAATCGCCACAACCATATTGCGATGTAAGGTATGAGGATGTTTCACAATTTCAGCAACATTTAAAATAGGACCACACGGTACACCTGACTGAATCAAGTCATATGCCAAACGATCACCATCACATTCGGCCAGACGGCGTTCTAAGAGTTGCTTAAATGCTTTACGGTTTTGACAGCGAGAGGCATTATCGATAAACCGTGGATCCTGCATTAATTCAGTAAGATCAAGTTGCTGACAAAGTTTGGCAAATTGCTGGTTATTACCCACCGCAATATAAATCGGGCTGGTTTTGGTTTGATAGGCATCGTAAGGCGTAATGTTAGGATGAGCATTGCCAGTTCGTTGTGGGACGGTGCCTGACCATACGTAATTTGGAATATGGGGATGTAATAACGACACACCTGTATCAAATAACGCGGCTTCAACGAACTGTCCTCGTCCCGACACTTGACGTGCCTGTAAAGCCAATAAAATACCAATGACGGCATTCAAACCAGTGACCATATCGACCACGGGCAAACCAACGCGTAATGGTTCACCTTCCGCTTCTCCATTGACACTCATAATGCCTGAAATAGCTTGAATGACTGAATCGTAGCCTGGTAAACCACCTAAAGGACCATCTGCACCGAAGCCTGTAATACGGCAATGAATCAATCGCGGAAATTGTTTAGAAAGAACCTCATCAAAGCCTAACCCCCACTTTTCCAATGTTCCGATTTTAAAATTCTCAATTATTACATCCGCATCATCGAGCAATTGAAGTAAAATTTTACGTCCTTCTGACTGAGTTAAATCAATTGAAATTCCTTGTTTATTACGGTTAATTCCAGAAAAATAAGCAGCACTGTCTTGGCGAAATGGAGGCCCCCAAAAACGAGTTTCATCTTTTTGTGGCGGTTCAACTTTAATTACTTCCGCGCCATGATCAGCCAGTACTTGCGCAGAAAATGGCCCACCCAATACACGACTCAAATCGAGTATTTTTATGCCTCTTAAGGCACCTGTATTGATATTCATCCTTGAATGCTCCTTAATTTAAAATTGACATCGCTTGTTCGAGCGTTAACTCACTTTGTTGAATGAGTAGACTTTCAACATTTTCATGCTGATAGGTATGATCAGCCTGTAAAGGATCGATGGTACTGAGTTTGAATTTCACCACCAGATGTGACCAAGCCAAACGCTGCCAATGTTGTTCAATCTGTACCGACTCCCATGCCATCATGATGGCGGTTGTGATGTGATACAGAGCAGAAGCCGCTTTACGTGTATCTGCTTCATTTTTCTCATTAATAATCGAATTAATGAGGACTTCAACTTGCTCAAGTTTCTGAGTCAAAAGCTGACGGCTCATTTCAGGAATGTTTTGATCTTTGAGTAACTGTAAAAGATAGGGTTTTAGCGCATCCAGTGCTTTAGCACGCTGTGCCGCACGAATTACATCAAGTGCCACAATATTACTGGTGCCTTCCCATATTGAGCCCAGATGTGCATCACGTAAAATACGAGGGTCTGACCATTCTTCAATGTAGCCACAGCCACCACGCACTTCCATGGCATCACCCGTGACTTTGCGCGCATCACGGCAACCTCTAAATTTAATTAAAGGTGTCAAAATACGTACACAGCTTGCCGCTTGTTCATCCCCCGTTTTAGAGGCATGTAATAAACGTGCGGTATGCAACATCATTGTGCGTGCTTGTTCGCTTGATAACATCATTTTTAATAGTTGTTTACGCTGCAAAGGTAAGTCCTGTAAATATTGACCAAAAGCCTGACGGTTTTGACAAATATGTAGAGCCTCACCAACTGCACGTCGCATTAGACCCGCGGCACGCACACCATTAGACAACCGCGATAAATTAATCATATCGGCCATCTGCTGAAAACCACGCCCTATCTCTCCCAATAAATAGGCTTTAGCGCCTTGTAGCGAAATTTCACCACTCGCCATCGAACGTGTTCCCAACTTATCTTTTAGTCGCAAAATTTGATAATAATTATGACGACCATTGTCCAGAAGTTTTGGCATAAGAAATAGCCCCAGTCCCTTCATACCTTTTGGGGCTCCTTCAACATGTGCCAATACCATTGCAAGCCCAGCATCAGGATTAGAACAAAACCATTTGTCTCCTGTTAAAAACCATTCACCTTCTTTTTGAGTCGCAAGCGTGGTAATTCCTGATACATCAGAACCTGCACCCTGTTCTGTCATAAACATGGCGCCCTGAGTTAAATGATCAAAATCTGAGGTCAGCAAATTAGGTAGATATTTTTCTATAATTTCTGGAGCCGCGTATTTACACATGGTATGGGTTAAGGAGTCAGTCATGCTGACTGGACAACATAGTCCGAATTCTGCCTGCACAAAAAGATAAGTTAGCGCATATTTCGCCATTGGCGGCATCACTTCTGGCCAACCCAAGATCCCTTCCTTATGTGACATACTGGCAAGACCTAAATCGATATAGGCTTTTTTCTCTAGCGCCATGTAATCAGGATGTTTTTTGACTTTTTGTTCATTAAAGCCTCGACGATTACGGTATTGCAAGGTGGGCGGATTTTTATCTGCACTTAAAGCCAAACTGTCTAAATCGCCACCAACATCAGCACCAAGCTGTTCAAAATGAGGTAATAAATGCTGATAAAGCGCCTTCGACAAATAAATTTGTAGCAGTTTTTTAAAGACTGGATCTTGATTAAAAAAATTCTGCCCATGACGATCTGGAATATTATTATCGGCTTCCAATTGACGAATGACATTCAAGCTGACCATGCTTACTCCGTATTTTAGTATTGTTTTCCCTGATTTAAATCAGCTTAGAGAGTGGGCAATACGGTGTAAAATATATTATTTGCATGGTTTGATTTAAAAAAAATATCAAAGATATGTTTTAATTGTCATGATCAAGCATTCCATTAAATTTCACATCAGGATAGATGGCCGATAAAAATTAGGGTAATCCAATGAATCTTAAACAATTACGCTATTTTGTTACTGTCGCAGAAGAACTACATTTTGGCCGTGCAGCGCAACGTTTACATATTTCACAACCGCCACTCAGTATCAGTATTCAACAATTAGAATCCAATTTGGGCTTTGCATTGTTTGTACGAGATAATAAGAATGTAGCTCTTACCGACGCAGGCGCTTTGTTTTATCGCGAAGCATTAATGTTACTCAAACATGCTGATGAAATGCAGCACATTGGTGAACGTGTCGCGCAGGGAACGATTGGACATTTACGAATTGGGTTTACTAGTTCCACTTTATTTCGTGGTCTCCACCACTATATCTCGGAATTCCAACAACAATACCCCCAAGTGGACGTTAGCCTCAAAGAACTTAACTCTTATGAGCAATTTCAGGCAATAAAACAGGAACAAATCAATTTGGGTTTTGTGCATACACTTAATCATGCTGAACAAATTGCACATCGTTTATTTCTGGCTGAGGAGTTTGTCTGTTGTATCTCCAAATCACATCCTTTAGCAACCCAAGACAGTATTGATCTCAAGCTTTTACAAAATGAACCGTTCATTTTATTTCCACGCGCGGTTTCTCCTTATTATCATGATCAAATTACCGCAATTTGTGTCAATGCAGGTTTTAGTCCGAACCTTATGCATGAAGTTCGTAATTGGTTAACCATAGTAGAGTTCGTAGAATTGGGTTTAGGGGTTGCTCTGGTACCTAAGTCCATGCAATCCTTAAAAAAAGATCATGCACGATTTATTGAGATTGAGAACAATCAGATTTTGTCGGAAACTCATTGTATATGGAATCGACGTAATACCTCTATTTTGCTCGATAATTTTCTAAAACTTCTATCTTTACCTCCTCAATAAAAAGCCCGCATCACTGCGGGCTTGATATCAATTTTGAATCTCTAGATTTTAAACATCGAGATAATCCAAAATGCCTTCTGCAGCCTGACGACCTTCCCAGATGGCAGTCACTACAAGGTCAGAGCCACGAACCATATCACCACCCGCAAAAATTTTCGGGTTAGAGGTCTGGAATTTATATTGTTGTTGTTCAGGCGCAACCACACGACCCGAACCATCTAAGCCAATGTTCGCACCAGCGAACCAGTCTGCTGGGCTTGGACGGAAACCGAATGCCAATAAAACAGCATCTGCCGCCAATATTTCTTCAGAACCAGGAATCGGCTCAGGGCTACGACGTCCACGGCTATCAGGCTCACCCAATTGAGTAGTCACGACTTTGACACCAGTCACTTTACCGTTTTGACCCACCACTTCGATCGGTTGACGATTAAATAGGAAGTTAACCCCCTCTTCGCGCGCGTTAGTCACTTCACGACGTGAACCTGGCATATTGGCTTCATCACGACGATAAGCACAAGAAACCTGTTCAGCACCCTGACGAATCGAGGTACGGTTACAGTCCATCGCGGTATCACCACCACCCAGTACAATTACTTTTTTACCTTCGACACTGATGTACTCGCTGGCATCTTTTTCCCAGCCCTGACAACGATTAACATTGGCAATTAAGAAATCTAATGCATCGTAAACACCGTCTAGATGTTCACCAGGAAAACCACCTTTCATATAAGTGTAAGTTCCCATTCCCATGAAAACGGCATCATATTCTTCAAGTAATTGTTCAATGGTGATATCTGTACCAATTTCAGTATTTAAACGAAACTCCATGCCCATACCTGTGAAAATTTCACGGCGGCGTTTCATAACGTCTTTTTCCATTTTAAATTCTGGAATACCAAAAGTAAGTAGACCGCCAATTTCAGGGCGTTTATCAAAAATGACAGGTTTAACACCACTACGCGCTAGAATATCAGCACAACCTAAGCCTGCTGGACCTGCACCAATAATCGCCACTTTTTTGTCTGTCCATTTAACATGAGACATGTCTGGACGCCAGCCTAGTGCAAAAGCGGTATCATTAATATATTTTTCAGCATTACCAATCGTCACCGCACCAAAGCCATCATTCAGGGTACACGCGCCTTCACATAAACGATCTTGCGGACACACACGACCACAGACTTCTGGCAAAGTATTGGTTTGATGGCAAAGTTCTGCCGCTTGAAAAATCTGACCCTCAGCAATCAGTTTTAACCAGTTTGGAATGTAGTTATGCACAGGGCATTTCCATTCACAATACGGATTACCACACTCTAGACAACGGTGTGTCTGATTGGCGGCGACATCTGCGGTAAAAGGCTTATAAATTTCCACAAATTCTGCTTTGCGGACAGTAATATCTTTTTTCTCTGGATCTTGGCGTGCTACATCCAGAAACTGAAAGTCATTATTGAGGCGTTCTGCCATGTCTCTCTCCGTGGGTAGGTGCAGAGTTCGCTGTTACCTGCACCTGCCTATGTATATGCAGTAGTGGAATTATTGAGGATCAGCTTGAGTTGCTTTCAAAAGCGTGAGCAAATTAGCAGCTTTTGGTTTTACAAGCCAGAACTTCCGACTGTAAAAATCGAACTCATTGCGGATCTTATACGCCCAAGCACTACCAGTTTCTTTAATGTGTTCATCCAGAATACGAAGCAGGAATTGTTGATGCTCTTCCATCGACTCAGTCGAGATACGAGTCAGGTCAATCAACTCATGGTTGTAATAGTCAACAAAGTCATTATCCAGATCGAGTACATAAGCAAAACCACCTGTCATACCCGCACCGAAGTTATGACCGACTTTGCCAAGTACGGTCACGATCCCACCTGTCATATATTCACAACAGTGATCGCCTGCACCTTCAATCACAGCAAAAGCACCTGAGTTACGCACCGCAAAGCGCTCACCCGCTGTACCTGCAGCAAATAATTTACCGCCAGTCGCACCATACATACAGGTGTTACCAATAATCGCAGTATGTTGGGTCTGGAATGGCGAACCTTTTGGTGGGAAGATCGAAACTCGACCACCTGCCATTCCTTTACCGACATAATCGTTGGCATCACCTTCAAGTTTAATATGCAACCCACCCGCATTCCATACACCCAGTGACTGACCTGCTGTCCCTTTTAAGTTCATGATCACTGGATGTGATTCCATATCCAGATTGCCATAACGACGCGCAATTTCACCAGAAACACGTGCACCAATTGAACGATCACAGTTGCCGACTTCAAAATTAAACTCACCACCTGTACCCGATTCAATGGCAGGAAGCATTTCTTCCACCATCCGTTCAGCCAACAAGCCTTTATCAAAGGGCTCATTACCCTGAACTTCACAGTACTGTGCCTTACCTTGTGCCGCAGGATGAGATTGCAATAATGGGGTCAAGTCAAGATGCGCATGTTTGTCGGTTTCACCCGGTAAAACTTCGAGTAAATCGACGCGACCAATCAAATCTTTAAGAGAAGCAACGCCTAACGCAGCTAACCATTCACGAGTTTCTTCAGCAATGAAATGGAAGAAATTAATGAGCATTTCAGGTTCACCAATATAGTGATCCTGACGAAGTTTGTCTTGTTGTGTTGCAACACCCGTCGCACAGTTATTTAGATGGCAAATACGCAAGTATTTACAGCCTAATGCGATCATTGGTGTAGAACCAAAACCAAAACTTTCTGCACCCAAAATAGCAGCTTTCACAACATCCAAGCCTGTTTTCAAACCACCATCGGTTTGAACACGAACTTTGCCACGCAAGTCATTCACACGAAGCGCTTGATGTGCTTCAGATAAACCGAGTTCCCATGGAGAACCCGCATGATGAATTGATGAAAGTGGAGAGGCAGCCGTACCACCATCATAACCAGAAATGGTAATGAAGTCGGCATAGGCTTTGGCAACACCTGCGGCAATTGTACCTACACCCGGTTCAGATACCAATTTGACTGAAACCATTGCTTGAGGATTGACTTGCTTTAAGTCAAAAATCAATTGTGATAAATCTTCAATCGAATAAATATCATGATGCGGTGGTGGAGAAATAAGCGTCACACCCGGAACAGAATAACGCAAACGTGCAATGAGTCCATTTACTTTACCGCCTGGTAATTGACCACCTTCACCTGGTTTTGCACCCTGCGCCACTTTAATCTGCAATACTTCAGCAGAAGTCAAATATGCTGGTGTCACACCAAAACGGCCCGATGCAATCTGCTTAATTTTCGAGTTACGAATTGTACCGTAACGCGCTGGATCTTCACCGCCCTCACCTGAGTTCGAACGACCACCAATGGTATTCATGGCAATCGCAATCGCTTCATGCGCTTCTGGTGACAATGCCCCTAATGACATACCCGCAGAGTCAAAACGAGGTAAAATCGCTTCAACTGATTCAACTTGTTCAACAGGAATTGAATTGGTGGTTTTGAGCTTGAATAAATCGCGGATTGTCGCGATTGGACGACTATTTACCAGTTCAGCATATTCTTTAAAGTCAGCATAATTGCCTGAACGTACTGCTTTGTGTAAAGCATTGATCACATCTGGGTTAAAGGCATGGTATTCCTTACCAAATACGAACTTCAGCAAA
This sequence comes from Acinetobacter sp. WU_MDCI_Axc73, assembly GCF_025562455.1. Taxonomy (GTDB): domain Bacteria; phylum Pseudomonadota; class Gammaproteobacteria; order Pseudomonadales; family Moraxellaceae; genus Acinetobacter. Next base: position 48,121 of record NZ_JAHPRO010000002.1, on the reverse strand, counting down.
CCACCCTGATCAATTGGCTTACGTGTTTTCCATGCCAAATCTGCTAGTTTTTTCTGATCATTTTCAAGATCAACAAAAGTTGCACCCTGAATACGGCTTGGTACACCGAGGAAGCATTTATTTACCACTTCTGATGATAAACCCACTGCTTCAAAAAGCTGTCCACCCCGATAAGACGCTACTGTTGAAATCCCCATTTTAGAGAGAACTTTCAATAGACCCTTATCAATACCTTTACGGAAGTTGGCTTGGGCATGTACTGGATCACCAAGTAACTCACCTTTTGCGATTAAATCATTGATTACATCATAAGCAAGGTATGGATAAACTGCCGTTGCACCAAAACCAAGTAACACCGCAAATTGATGTGCATCACGTGCAACACCCGTTTCAACAATAATGTTGGCATCGGTACGTAAACCAGTCTGAATCAAATAATGGTGTACTGCGCCTGTTGCCAAAGCCGCATTTACAGGTAGATACCCCTGACGCAAATTTTTATCGGAGAGGATTAATAAGGTTTGACCATCACGAACAGCCTGTGCACATTCCTCACAAATACGATTGACCGCAGCTTGTAGACCTTCTTCTTCACGATAATTCAGATCAATTTCTGCAATCTCATAACCTGCGCGGTTTAAATTGCGTAATTGGTGCATTTTCGAATTTGAAAGTACAGGACTTGAAATAATCAAGCGATCTGCGTGTTCTGGCCCTTGCTCGAAGACATTCTGTTCACGACCTAAACAGGTCTCAAGTGACATGACAATCGACTCACGTAATGGATCGATTGGTGGATTGGTCACCTGCGCAAATTGCTGACGGAAATAATCAGAAACATGACGCACCTGACGCGACAAAACCGCCATTGGCGTATCATCACCCATTGAGCCCACTGCTTCCTGACCACTTTCAGCAATCGGACGTAGCATTTGGTCACGTTCTTCAAACGTCACCATAAACATTTTCTGAGCTGTTTTTAACTCATCGCCAGCCAATCCCTGCTCAGATAATTTTTCTTCAAGCTCAGGATCCGCTTGTAATCGCAAGGCATGTTCACGTAACCACTCACGATACGGACGCATTTTTTTGAGATGTGTGCTGACATCATCGGTGTCGAGTAATTTACCAGTAAAGGTATCGACCACCAGAATTTGACCTGGTCCAACACGGCCTTTCGATATCACATCTTCAGGTTGGTAGTCCCATACCCCAATTTCAGAAGCAAGGGTAATATAATCATTTTTGGTAATCACCCAGCGCGCTGGACGCAATCCATTACGATCCAGCATACAGATTGCATGACGACCGTCTTGAATGACCAGACCTGCAGGTCCATCCCATGCTTCCATATGTTTAGAGTTAAACTCATAAAAGGCACGTAAGTCAGCATCAAGAGTTTCAACATTTTGCCATGCTGGTGGAACCAGCATACGTAAGCCACGGAATAAATCCATGCCACCACCAACCAGAATTTCAAGCATATTATCTAAGCTTGAAGAGTCTGATCCAGTACGGTTCACAATGGGATTAAGCTCAGTCAATCCTGGAAGTAACGGATTTTCAAACTTAGGCGTACGCGCTAATGCCCAGTTACGGTTAGCGGTAATGGTGTTGATTTCACCATTGTGTGCCAAATAACGGAACGGCTGGGCTAAAGGCCAACGTGGCAATGTATTGGTTGAGAAACGTTGATGGAACACTACGATATGTGAAGCCAGACGTTCATCCGCTAGATCTGTATAAAAGTCAGCAATTGCTGCTGGCATCATCAAACCTTTATAGCTGATCACATTTGAAGACAAAGTCGTTACGTAGAATGAACTATCGTTTTGTAATTTTTGTTCCGCACGGCGACGCGCCAAGAATAACTTACGGTTGAATTCAACCTCAGTCACGCCCATTGGGCAGTTTACAATAATTTGTTCAAAGACAGGTAAAGACTGGAGTGCGATTTCACCCAATACATCGTTATTGGTTGGCACAACACGCCATGCCAATACTTTGAGTCCTTCTGCTTCAATTTCCTTATTCAAGGTGTTTTTTGCATGCTGTGCCAATGCAGGATCTACATTCAGGAAAACGGTACCCGCAGCAAAAATCTCACTCAACGTGATATCACTGAGCTTTTTTGCTTCATCACGAAAAAAAGCTTTTGGCATAGCCAGTAATAGACCGCACCCATCTCCTGTTTTACCATCAGCGGCAATACCACCACGATGCGTCATGCAACTTAAACTGTGAATTGCGGTTTGAACAAGGTGGTGACTTGGTTGGCCCTTCATCTGGGCAATCAAACCAAAACCGCAGTTATCTTTAAACTCATCTGGTTGATATAAACCTTGAGCGGGAGCTACAGTATGAGGCGATGGCAAGTGCATAGCGTACCCTTCTTTCAACATGGCTCTTTCGAGCATAAAACGATCAATTTACTTCGCGACTTTGTCTATTACTCACGTAAAGCTAAATGTTTTACAATCCATTTTTGCATTACCATCTGACTATACGCCCTTTGTGGCAAGCAGGCAGCAACTTTCTTGGCAAAAACGTGTTGAGTTATTTCGCACTGTTTTATAGCAGTTTAAAACGACGATTTCGCATGCTAATTAAAAGATTAAGCTCCAAAATAGGGACAAAGTGATCAATTAGCGCATCGATAATGCAAAAATAATGCCAATAGCAACTAGAAATAACTAAGTGATTTAATTATAAAAGATAATTAATTTTGTATTTTTGTAACGCTTTAAAATTAACTCAAATATTGAACCAATGTTGTGCAAAACAATATTTAAGATTACTTAACGCACTATTTTTGTGCAAAAATTAATTAAATGGATCACTAATTTCGCGTTCATTGTTGCGTGAAGGACGATTTTCCACATTAGGCGTATTAGGAGAAGTACTATTTGGAGAAGAAACATTATTCGATTGGCGCTGCACATCGACCACATTTCCGTCTTGATCACGTTGAGTGACTGTTGTGGAGGTCGTCGGAGCAGCGGGTGCAGACTCAACTGATGGCCTTGGCGATACAGGGGCGACTGGTATCGGTGCATTTCTTAAATTAACGCTATAAAGTTGCCCTGTACTGCCTTTAATTTCTTCAGAACCCAAATCATTAATCAACGGTAAATAATTAGCCAAAGACACTGCCTTCGGGTGCACTGAAGCAGGAAATTTCAGATTTAATTGCGATAATTGATGAGTTGCATCCGCCTCTCGATTAAATACCCCATAGGCTAGAACATATTGTTCTTCCTGATTTTCCCCACTTAAACGAAAGTAAATGAAATTCTTACGATTAGCCTGACTCTTTAAATAGTTTTTAATAATATTTTCATTGGAGGAACGAAATAACTCAATAGTCCAGTTTCGTTGATTTTCCTGCATAAATTTAGTACCACGAAACTCCGCCTCATGATTTCCTGCGGTAATGACACGCATAGTTAAATCTAAAGGTCTGACTTCATCAGATAGAGTCCCTAAATTAGTCGTGGCAGTCACTTTTTGTGGCTGAATCTGAGCCTGTGTTTCAACAATATCTTGTTTTTCGACTTGTACCACTTTATCTGAACTGGTGATAGCCCAAAAGATCAGCGCTAGCAATAAACATAGCAGACCAAGCACTAGCCAACTATAGTGCTGAATATTCTGCCACAGCGTACGTGATACAGTCATATTACACCCAATCTCACTCTGCCTGATTTTCCAAAATAACCTGCTTCATTTTTTCAACATCAAACTCTTTGGTAATGACAGCCTGACCCAGTTGTTGTAAAAGCACCAGCCTCAACTGTCCATTCAAAACCTTTTTATCATGTGCCATATAAGATAAAAATTCATCCAATGGAATTTTTGGACATGATATCGGCAATTTTGCACGTTGAATAATATTTTTTGTACGTTGTAAATCATCTGCGGAAATCCAGCCCATGCGCTGTGACAAATCAGCAGCCATCACCATTCCCGTTGCTACAGCTTCACCATGTAGCCATTCACCATAGCCCAAATAAGACTCAATCGCGTGACCGAACGTATGCCCCAGATTTAAAAGCGCGCGCTCACCCTGCTCTTTTTCATCATTCGCTACAATTCTAGCCTTATGTGCGCAAGAACGATAAACCGCTTGGGCCAATAGATTTTCATCACCAGCAAGTAAATCTTCCATGTGTTTCTCAAGCCAAGCTAAAAACTCAAGATCACCTAACAACGCATATTTAATCACCTCGGCCAACCCAGCAGACAACTCACGTGCTGGCAAAGTACGCAACTGTGCCATATCTGCCATAACGACCTCAGGTTGCTTAAATGCACCAATCATATTTTTGCCTAAGGGATGATTAATCCCTGTCTTTCCGCCAACGCTAGAATCCACTTGAGAAAGTAAGGTGGTCGGTACCTGAATAAAATAGACACCCCGCTGGAAACAGGCTGATGCAAAACCTGCCATATCTCCAATCACCCCACCACCTAGAGCCAATACGGTACAATCACGATTGAAACCTGCTTCTAACAATGCATCAAAAATGAGGTTTAGATTTTCAAGGTTTTTATATTTTTCACCATCAGGTAGTACGCAGGTTGCTACTTTTTTACCCAGAGATTCTAAATCATGTACATAATGAGATAAATAGAGTTGCTCTAATGTGGTATTAGTCACGATCATCACTTGCTGCCCTTTGATATAAGGTGCTAACAATGTTTTTGGATCTAACTGACTACCAATAAAAATAGGATAACGACGATCACCGAGTTCTACATGAAGTGTTTGCATGAAACTTTAATGCCAATAATAAAATAAATAACTAGTGTAATTTTTCTGCCAAAATCACACGTAAAATATGCTGTGCCAATTCTCGTGCCGCACCCTGATGTGTTTCTATCACATAATGTGCAACTTCTCGATACAGAGGATCACGAATTTGGAGTAGATCTTTGAGTTTTTGCTCTGGGTTTTCAACCTGTAATAATGGTCGATTTTTATCCCGATAGGTACGCTGTAATTGTAATTCTACAGGTGTATAAAGATAGATCACAATACCGCGTTTTTTCAAATAATCACGGTTTTCGGCTTGCGTCACGGCACCACCGCCTGTAGCCACGACCAATTGTCTACGCTGGGTTAACTCATTAATGACTGTTTTTTCCCGCAAGCGAAAACCAATCTCACCTTCTTTTTCAAATATCCACGGAATACTGGCTCCGGTTTTACGCTCAATTTCATGGTCACTATCCAGAAATTCACGTCCCAAAAGCTCAGCCAAGTGCCGTCCTACTGTTGTTTTTCCTGCTCCCATTGGCCCTACCAAATAGATATTCGGTAGAGCTCTAAACTCTTTGCCTAGCAAGGAGTCACCTATTGCATAACTTGAATTAAACTTATATTACTGATTTCTCACCTGAGTGTCATTAACAATTCTCGGTGTCACAAAGATCAATAACTCTTGTTTATCATCCTTTTTGAAGTCTTTTCTAAATAAACGCCCCACCCAAGGCAAGTCTCCCAAGAACGGCACTTTCGTTTGTTGATTAGCCGTTGTTTGTTCAAACACCCCACCCAGAATTACCGTTTCACCGTTGTCCACCAACACATTGGTATTAATCGTATTTTTATTCAAGATCAATTCACCATTCGGCGCTTTATCAGCAACTGAGTCTTTGGAAATATTCAACAGCATCTGAATTTTACCATCAGGTGTAATACTTGGTGTGACTTCAAGACTCAGTAATGCTTCTTTAAATGATGTGGTTGCAGTTGAACCCGCCGCAGAGTTTGTGGTGGACTGATAAGGCACTTCTTGACCCGTTGCAACTTTGGCCGTTTGTTTATCAGCCGTCATGACTTTTGGCGTTGAAATCACTTCACCATAACCATCTGCTTGTAATGCAGATAATTCCAAATCCAACATAAAGTCAGACAAACTAATTAAGCCAAAGGCAATTTTACTCGCACCCGCAGACGTCACGCCCAAGTCCACATTTAAATTATCTGGGCGTTCGATGGTATATTTTCCATCATCATCTGGATCACGCAGATTCCATAAGGTCGTTTCACTACCCCCGACCAACAAATCATTATTTTTGGTAATCCCCTGTGAAAGCACACCCCACTTCACCCCCATTTCTTTGGTAAATGAAGTACTTGCTCGCACAATACGCGCTTCCACCATCACCTGCTTAACACGTACATCCAATAAATCAATCATTTTACGAATTTGATCAATTTTTTGTGCCGTATCATTAATGATTAACGTATTGGTTCTTGGATCAATCGACACCGTACCTCTTGGGCTCAGCAAACTACCCACACTATCGCCTAGTGGCTCTGAACCCCCTGAATTTGATGAACCTGAGCTTGAGCTGTTTTTACCTTGGGTCATCAATTTTTCAATATCGGCTGCCTTAGCATAACTGAGTTGAATATATTCGGTCTGTAACGGCGCAAGTTTGACACTTTGCCCAATCGCTTTAGCCTCTTCTTCTTCAGCTTTGGTTAATTCTGTAACAGGCGCAATCCAGATCACATTACCATTACGGCGTTTATCCAGATTTTTAGTTTTTAAAATAATATCTAACGCCTGATCCCACGGCACTTCCTTTAAACGTAGAGTAATGTTGCCCTGTACTGAATCCGCCGTCACCATGTTAATATCGGTAAAATCTGCCAACAATTGAAGTACACGACGCACTTCAATATCCTGAAAATCCAAAGAGATTTTCTTACCAGTGTAATGAGGCGCAGAACGAGTACCTACCTGATTACGATCCACTGGACGTTTAAGGCTTAAGGTCAGTTTATTCTCTGCTTGATATGCCATATATTCATAGCTACCAGAAGACTGTACCACGATTACCCCATTACCACCTTCATTATAGGCATCCACACTCGCAACTGGCGTGGCAAAATCATTGACATTTAAACGTCGTGCCAAATTGGTCGGAATTTTATTTCCTAGCATTCGTACAACAATTTTACTGCCTTGCTGCTGCACATCTACAGGCGTATTACTACCAAGCAAATCGATAACAACTTGACCTTCACCCTGTGAACCACGTTGAAACCCGATATTGGAAACCCCTTGCTGAGCATTCGTTACCGCTGGCATAGCCACGGCAGCAGGGGTCATAACTTGTTGGGCACTATTAATCTTTAAAATAAAAGTATTGCCTTCAACACGTGTGGTAAAAGCTCCAGCATCTTTTAAATTTACGGTTAAACGTGAACGTTGCGCATCAGACACCACATCGACACTACTGGCTTCGTTAGTTGTCACAGCAATACTGTTCTGTTTTAGACTTAATTGTGCTTTATCAAAATCCAAAATCAATCTGGATGGTTGTTCCATTTGATAGGCTTGTGGTTGCGGTGGCAAGCCATTGAACATCACACGGATTTCTGTCCCTTGTCCTGCGATATTCATGGGCACAATATTGGTAATACTGACCTGCGCACTAGCCACTTGCATGATTGCAAACGCAACCGCACCCATTGAAAACTGTCGAACTGTATGATTCATTGACTCACCATCCCCAATCAGAAATTTTTTTAAACCCTTTTTCATTGTTATTCCTTTAATACTTAAGGCTCAGGCCCGATCAGAACCAATGTACGCGGACGCTCAACATAACCATCTCGGCCATCTGGTACAATTTCAACCAAATCAATTTGTGTCGGACTAATTCCCACAATCCGCCCTTGATTCATTCCCATATAGCTTCCCACCTGAACCCGTTCAACTTGCCCATCAGGCGTCTGAATCAATGCAAGAATTTTTCCATTTTGGCTACGTATACTGCCTTTCATATTTAAAGACTCGAGTGCGTAGCTTTCAAGTGGTTGCGGCTGACGATTAAAGTTAGGATAAACCCGTTTACCTGCCATAATTTTGAGTTCAGCTGCCAAAGAGCTGGGTAAAAATGGACTTTTCAACTGCATCGCTGAATAGGTAAAACTCGGCACAGGCGTAAATACAGGCGCAGGTTCAATCGGTAACGGTCGCTGATTACGAATGGCTGCCATTTGCTCATTTACAGCGTCAATACGTGAATCACAACCCACCAAACCACAACATACCATAGCCATGAAAATACTATGTTTTTTCATTATTTTGCCCCCGCTGCAACTGGAGCAGAAGCACCACCAGCCTGATCATCAGCACCTATATATCGATAGGTTTTTGCTTTCACGGAATAACTAATTTCAGGAATATCTGCTTTTTCTTTAACCTGTTTCCCTTCAATGACAAAATCATGCAAAGTCACAATACGTGGTAGTGCTGCAATAGCACTCACAAATGCACCAAAAGCATGATAATCCCCAGTCGCATCAATCGAAATCGGCTGCTCAATAAAAAATTCTTGTTTAACTTCATTTTCCAAACGAATATTTTTAAATTTAAGTCCAGAATTTACCCCTGTCATATTGATATCTTCAACCAGACTTGGAATTTCTGTTTCTTTTGGAAGTTGTGCCAATTGCTGATTAAAATTTGACTCCATTTCCTGCAACTGAACCTGATATTGCTGTAAGTTACGTAATTTTGAATCTTTTTCACGAAACTCGTTGAGCAAATTTTGCTCTTGCGCCTGAGCCGTTGAGATCGCATCCAACTTGGGTTTAATAGCTAAAAAATAGCCCAATGCACAGACAGCAAAGAAAATAAAAATCCAGCAGGTAATTTTAACTGAGAGTGGCCATCCCCCATAGTTATTCATATCCAGCGTATTAAACTGCTGAAGGAATTTATCTAAGGTCAATTTCTTTTTCTTTGGTGCAGCAACTTCAGGATCTAGTTCATTGAATTCTTCACGACTCATTGTGCTGCCCCCGTATTTGAACCTGATTGATTGTTATGATTTTCTGTAACTGATGCCCCAATTTCACCCAAATCTGTGGTCACCACGAAAGTACCATAACTTTCTTCTACGCGCGGCACGACAGAGCTTGGATTTTGATTTTTGTTATCATCTGCCGCCAAGAAGGAGTTCATAAATGCATTACGGTACCACGGCGATGCCTCTAAATTACGCAATAATTCCGCTACGGTATTTGGACTTTCCGCCTTCCCTTCAATAGTAAATTTATCGCCAACACGACTAAATTTAGTCAAATACATATTACTTGGTGTTACTCGTACCAATTCATCAATAAGACGTACAGTGATTGGACGTTGACCTTCCAGCCCTTGAATCAGTTTCATACGTTCTACAATTGCATTTCGGCGCTCTTGTAACCCATCTAGCGATTTTAACTGTGTATCCAGATTTTGATTGGTGCTTACAACCAGTTGATTAGCTTGTTCCTGATCGTTAAGCTTATGGTCGTAAAACAACCAAGCCAAGACCACAGCCACCACCCCAAGTACTGCAACGGCAGCACTAAATGCAATAAATTGTTTCTTGCGCTGCTCTCTTAGCTCATCACGCCAAGGGAGTAAGTTAATCTTTGCCATTAATCAAAACTCCTCAATGCCAGACCGCATGCCACCATTAAAGAAGAGGCATCATTTTCAATTTTTTTAATATCAACCTGAGGAGAAAAACCCATCTGTAAAAATGGATTGGCTGTGGTCACGCGATAACCTAATTTTTGTTGTAAAAGCTTTGCCAAACCAGAAATATTGGCATTGCCTCCAGCTAATAAAATATGATCAATTTCATTAAACTGAGAGGAAGAAAAGAAAAATTGTAAAGATCGTGCGGCCTGCTGAACCAAGGCCTCTAGGAAAGGCTCCAGAACTTCAGTATCGAAATCATCCGGCAAGGAACGTTCTTTTTTAGCACGACCTGCTTCTTCAAAAGATAAACCATAACGTGTCTGAACGTCCTGCGTCAGTTGCTTTCCACCGAAAACCTGTTCGCGGGTATAAATAATCTTGCCATTTTGCATGACCGAAAGTGTGGTCATGGTATGTCCGATATCCAAAATACCCACGGTATTGACTCCCATAGGTAAGGTATCAGCAAACACCCCAAAAGCCCGTTCCATTGCATAGCTTTCGACATCTGCGACTTTCGGTGTTAATCCAGCAAGCTCAAGTACTTCTATCCGTGTTTCGACGTTTTCGGTACGGGTCGCAACCAATAAAACATTCACTCGGGCGGGATTTGCTAAACGATCAGGCAGTACTTCAAAATCCAGACTAACTTCGTCCAGTGGAAAAGGGATATATTGCTCTGCATCCATACGGATTTGAACTTCACGCTCATCATCCGTCATATCCGCATCCATTTCGATGATTTTATGAATCACCATAGAAGTTGGAATCGCAATAGCGGCATTGGTCGATTGTGGATTGGCCAAATTAATGACGCGCTCCAACGCATCCCCAACTGCTTCAGGATCAAGAATGTTCTTCTCAACCACGCTATTTTCCTGCAAAGGTATCAATGCATAGCTTTCTACCCAGTAGCGACCGTTTTTTACAGAGAGTTCTAATAATTTAACAGAAGTCGAACTAATATCGACCCCCACTAACCCCTTATTTGGTTTACGATATAACCTGCGCACGATAGCATTATCCTATTATTTTTTTATCCCCAAACAAAACAACAAGCTGATCTCGGTCTATAATTTTATACGGATACAATAAGGCATCTAACAATCCGCATGTCTAAAGGATATACTGACCATCAATTCATTTGCTATTTAGCTCTTATTAAAACTTACTTGTTATGAAAAAGCTATCCAGTTCAGGTCATGTTCATCCATTTTTTTTGGTACTTATCATTATATTAGTCTCAATTCCAATGGGTTTTTATGGCATGTATCTCTATATTGCGCCATCCCTGCCTGAAATGAGCTCTTTAAAAAAAGCGCCTTTACTTAAACCCCTGCAAGTTTATACGTCAGATAATGAGCTAATTTCAGAATATGGCGGCAAACTTTCCGTACCTGTGGAATATAACCAGATTCCCCCCACATTTATTCATGCCTTTCTTGCGGCAGAAGACTCTTCATTTTTTGAACACAGTGGTATTAGTTTTAAAGGTCTGGGACGTGCAGTCAGTGAAACAATCACAGGGTCAGATGTTCAGACAGGTGGTTCTACAATCACCATGCAAGTGGCAAAAAACTATTATTTAAGCCCTGAAAGAACTTTAAGACGTAAATTAACGGAAATTTTCCTTGCTCGTAAAATTGAACAAAATCTCAGTAAAGAAGAAATTTTGACGCTCTATGTCAATAAAATATTTTTGGGTAAAAATGCCTATGGCATCGCTGCTGCGGCAAAAATTTACTATAACAAAACTCTAGATCAACTCAGTATTGCAGAAATGGCAATGCTCGCAGGTTTACCCAAAGCACCTTCACGGTTTAACCCTGTAGCCAATCCTGAACGGGCTTTAGAGCGTCGCAACTGGATTGTAGGTCGAATGTTGCAATTGGGTTATATCACTCAGGCACAATACCAAACAGCAGTTGCAGAACCGATTAATCTCAATATGCCTGATCGTGGTTTGACTAACCGTTTCCCCTATGTCGGTGAAATGGTACGGTCCGAACTGGTAGAAAAGTTTGGTGCGCAGGCCATCGATTCTGGATATAAAGTTTATACAACCATTGATAGTAAACGTCAGACTTATGCCGAACAGTCGGTGCAGGATGGATTAGAAGCTTATGATCGACGTCATGGCTGGCGTGGTGCAGAAGCACATGATAAACCTTTAAGTTCATTCATGGCTTATGCCAACACTTATCCTGCTCAGGTCATTAAAGTCAACAATTCCACTTTTGAAGCGCTGATGCAGGATGGTACGACTGTCACAGTACCATGGTCTGGGATGTCATGGGCAAGACCTTATCGTAATGCCAATAGCGTCGGAGGTGCTCCAAGTCGTGCCTCACAGATCGTTAAGGTTAAAGATATTGTTCGGTTACGCCCAAATGCCGAAAAAACTTCGTGGGCATTAGTACAAATTCCTCATGTCCAAGGGCAACTTATTGCATTAAATCCAAATGACGGTGCGATTGAAGCGATTGTCGGAGGCTATAATTTTTATCAATCCAAATTTAACCGTACTTTACAGGGGTGGCGTCAACCCGGCTCCACCATCAAGCCATTTATTTATGCGCTGGCCTTAGAACGCGGAATGACGCCTTATACCATGGTCAATGATAGTCCGATTACCATTGGTCGCTGGTCACCTAGAAACTCTGATGGTCGTTATTTAGGAATGATTCCGTTACGTCGCGCCTTATATCTATCTCGAAATACGGTTTCTGTACGCTTATTGCAAAGTGTTGGAATTGAACGCGCTCGACAACTACTGATGGACTTCGGTTTGCAGGAAAATCAGATTCCTCGAAACTTCACCATCGCATTGGGTACACCACAGGTGTTACCTGTTCAGATGGCTACAGGCTATGCCACTTTTGCTAATGGGGGGTATCGTGTTCAGCCTTACTTTATCCGCCGCATTGAAGATGCTTACGGTAAAGTTATTTTTGAGGCAAAACCTGAATACGCTTGTATTTCATGTATTAATGAAACTGAAAATACCGTTACAAATGAACAAAAAGTTCAAACTCCAGATGATGAAGTGATTGAAGTGACCAATCAGAGCATTCAGGCAGATGCAAAGAATGCTTCGTCACAACCTGTTACTGCAAATAATTCAGGTGACTACCGACAAGCACAGCGTATTTTAAAATCTAGTTCAGCCTATGATATGGCTAATATTCTACGTGATGTGATCCAACACGGTACAGGACGTGCAGCATTAAAAATCGGCCGTGATGATTTAGGGGGTAAAACGGGTACCACCAATGATGCAAAAGATGCTTGGTTTGCGGGTTTTAACGGCAAGTTAGTTTCTGTAGCGTGGGTGGGCTTTGATCGCCCAACCACATTGGGACGACGCGAATATGGTGGTATTGCGGCACTACCAATCTGGATTAACTTTATGGATAAATCTTTACAAGGGACTGCATCTTCATGGGTTCAGTTTGATAAGAATGCCAAAGCTCCAATTTCTCGTGAACAGCCAAGTCTTCAGGAAAGTAACACTCAGAGCAGCACAGACCGCACGTCGCCACCGTTAGCACGTCCACTCTATGTGCCTGCCCCGGTAGCCCCTGCACCGAAACCTGATAACGATTTTGCTGATTTGCCTGGTGAAGAAATTCTGATTCCATCAGAACAAACACCCCCACCTCTCAACCAAAATCAGCCTAAACGTGCTGAACCTGCCAAACGTGATGCACTTGAAGGATTAATCAATCAAGTGACCTAAATTGATCCATCCTTTAGAGCGCCTTAAAGCCATCTTCCAAGATGGCTTTATTTCTTTTGAAAAAGATAGATTTGAAAATGCGCTGTAAGTTCAAACTGGGTTTGTTGTTCCAATTTTTGTCTTTTTTCAGGTTTGGCTTTATAGGCATAGGGAGTCATTGCAATCAAATTTTTCAACTGTTCCTGATCTAAATTAAACTGGCTTTCCACATGCTGTTGCGAGACCAACTCAAAATTGGACTGTAATTGTTCAACAAACTTATTGGGCTGATGTGGCTTTACCTCATCAAATAACGCTTCACGCAATGCATACAAATGCTCAGGCGCAGGCGTCACTACCAATAAATAGCCTTTTGATTTTAAGACTCTTAAAATTTCATCTTTCGGAATCGGACTAAATAAACTTGTGCAAATATTGATACTTTGATCGAGTACAGGCAAGGTTGCTCCTGTTCCTACCACCCAAATTACTTGAGAACTGAGCTTAGCCGCACGCTGAACAGCAGTCTTGGCGATATCCAGTCCAATGCATTGCTGAACTTGTTGCTGCATCGCAGAAGTGTAATAGCCTTCACCGCAACCAATATCCAAAAGGGTCGTTAACTGGAGTTGTTGTAGTTGGGAAATCACGGCTTCTCGCAATGGTTGATAAAACCCTTCCAATAGAAAAAGACGACGCGCCAAAACTGACTCTGGTGTATCCCCAGGTGTTTTACTGTGCTTGTGTTGAACCACATGCAAATTTACATAGCCTTGTTTGGCCAGATCATAACTATGCCCTTGCTCACATCGCCATGTACGTCCGATCAAATTTAAAACCTGACGGCACACTGGACACATCAACACACTCATGGTTTTCTCTCATATAAAAAAAAGCCAGCTTTGCTGGCTTTTTGAGTTTTTCAGCTTAACGTAATTTTAAAGTCATTAAACCCAAAACTACCAGCATAATGGTGATAATCCAGAAGCGAATCACCACCTGTGTTTCTTTCCAACCCTGTTTTTCATAATGATGATGCAAGGGTGCCATCAGAAATACCCGTTTATTTCGCATCCGTAATGACCCAATTTGCAGAAACACCGAAATCGCTTCCATCACAAAAACACCGCCCATAATCGCAAATACGATTTCCTGACGTACCATAACTGCAATAGTTCCAAGCATTGCACCTAAAGCCAGTGCGCCAACATCACCCATAAAGATTTGAGCAGGATGCGCGTTGTACCATAAAAAGGCTAAGCCCGCGCCAACCATTGCAGAACAGATCACCACCAGTTCAGAAGTGTATTTGACATAAGGAATATGCAAATAGTTAGCAAAACGGATATCACCTGCCAGATAAGCAAATACCCCCAAACCTGCGGCAACCATCACAATTGGCATAATCGCCAAACCATCCAGACCATCGGTTAGGTTGACTGCGTTGGACGCACCATTAATCACTAAATATGTAAAGATAATAAATGCAATACCTAAAGGTACTGCGGATAAAGGAATTGATAGATTTTTGAAAAATGGAATCAACAAATCCAGCATATTGGCAGTATGAATGGGATTCGGTTGATCAATCGCGATCACATATAGTGCAATACCTGCTCCAAGTGAAGCCAGTGATGTCCAGAAAAACTTTTTACGTGCAGGCAACCCTGCATTGTCTTTATAACGGATTTTAATCCAGTCATCCGCCCATCCCACGGCACCAAAGACAACCATGACTCCAAGCACAATCCAGACATAAGGATTGGATAAATCCGCCCAAAGTAAGGTACTAATACCAATTGATAAGAGGATCAGCACCCCACCCATGGTCGGTGTACCCATTTTTTTGGCATGATTTTCAGGTGCGTAAGAACTCACCGCCTGACCATATTTGAGTGCCTGTAATTTACGGATCATCACAGGACCCAGTAACCAACCAATTGCCAGTGCAGTCAATATACTAAGCAAAGAACGCAGGGTTAAATATCGAACTACCTGAAACGAACTGTTATAGCCCGCAAGATGTTCAAATAGCCATAACAGCATTTTAGAGTTTCTCCATCAAATCTGCCATCAACGTTTCCATATGGGTATAACGAGAGCCCTTAAACAGGAAACTCATTGACTCGGGTTGATGTTGTTGAATTAAATTCATTAAAAAAATCAGTGCGTCTGCTTGAGTAGCAAATGCTTTTAATTTTGAGGCATGAACACTGTGTGAAGCCCCTTCCCATGCCGCTTGAGCAAATTCACCCACCGCGACAATCAGATCCAGAGGATAATCGACCAGATCACGCCCTAAATCATGATGCTCTTGCACACTTGCATCACCCAACTCACCAATATCGCCCATCACCATGACTTTATAACCCGTCTGTTGACTTAAGACTTCAGCCGCAGCGCGCATAGAGGTGGGATTTGCATTATAGGTATCATCAATCCATAAATATTGCTGATGCTGGATAAAGTTCAGACGACCTTTTGCACCTTTGGCCTGTTCTAGTCCCTTCACAATATCATCCAGTTGAACCCGACTGGCAAGTGCAAATGCCGCCGCCGCAGTCGCATTATCCACATTATGCAGACCTGCAAAAGGCAGATGAATTTGTGCGATACCTTGCGGTGTATGCAGTGTAAATTGACTGGATTGTGCATGAAGCTTAATATCAGTTGCAAAAACATCACCACCTTCTCCAAAAGAAAGCTGCTGTGCAGTTTCTACAGCTTGACGAATTTGCGCAGCAAAATCATCATTTGCTGGGATAATCGAGGTACCTTCTGACGAAATATGTGCATAAATTTCCGATTTCGCACGACAAATGCCTTCACGCCCACCAAATTCGCCCAAATGCGCAGTACCAATGTTGAGAATGCCTGCCACCTGTGGCTGTACTAGATCAGAGGTATAATCAATTTCACCCTGATGACTTGCACCCAGTTCCATCACGGCATATTCATGTTCAGGTTTGAGCTCAAGTAACATCATTGGTACACCCAAATCATTATTGAGATTACCGCGAGTCACTAAGGTTGGCGCGAGCAGTCCGAAAATACTGCCCAACATTTCTTTGGTCGTGGTTTTACCGCTACTTCCCGTCAATGCAATGACTTTTAAATCTGGATATTGCATACGACGATAGGCACCCAAATGACCGAGTGCCAGACGTGTATCTGGCACCACAAGCTGAGCAATATCAACATCCACAGGATGCTCAACAATCACCACCTGACAGCCATTTTGAGCCACTTGCGCAATAAAATCATGCGCATCAAAGCGCTCGCCTTTCAATGCTAAAAATGCATCTCCCGATTCGGCATGACGCGAGTCGGTTAAAATTCGTTTGATAGATTGTGTAGGCGGCTTATCTTGATACCAATTACCCTGAGTTGCCTGTTGCAACTGTTCAGCCGTCCATGGGGTCAACTCTATTGTACTGGTGGTCGATGTATGCATAAAACTTAAACCTATTGTGCTGGATATGCGCTATGCACTGAATGCGCCTGCGCATCGATTGCAGCTTGAACCTCTACGACATCATCAAACCAGTGTCGCACCCCATCAACTTCCTGATAATTTTCATGTCCCTTACCAGCAATAACCACAATATCGCCATTTTTAGCTTCATTCACGGCAAATTTAATCGCTTCACGACGATCCCGAATTTCAAAGACACGATGTAAGCTAAAATCCACTGCCTCACGCATATCTGCAAAGATTTGATTCGGATCTTCCGTTCGAGGATTATCAGAAGTCAATACCACAGGATCCGCACCTTCCAATGCTGCTTGCGTCATCAGTGGTCGCTTGCCCCGATCACGATCTCCTCCACAACCAAAGACCGCCCAGAGCTGATGCCGAGTGTGTCGTTTCAAGGTAGTTAACACTTGAGTTAATGCGTCTGGGGTATGTGCATAATCCACGACAAATAAACGCTCACCATCGCGAATCACTTGCATCCGTCCTGGTGCACCCTGAAGCTTAGACACTGTTTCGATCAATTCAGCTAAATCGAATCCCACAGCTTCAACAGCAATCAAACTGGCAATCAGATTTTCCACGTTAAACTGTCCTAAAAACGGACTCTGAATCTGAAAAATACCGCGCGGACTGTGCAATTGAATCTCTGCACCATGCAACTGATAGTTAACTGCCTCTACCCAATAGTCTGCGTTTTGCTGATGCAGCGAATAGGTATAAATTTCAGGCTGTGCTGGATTATTTTGTGCCGCCTTCAGCATTAAATCAGCATAATCATCATCTAAATTAATGACTGCAATTTTTAGCTGATCAAATGCAAATAATCTGGATTTCGCTTCAGCATAGGCTTGTAGCGTTCCATGATAGTCAAGATGATCACGACTTAAGTTTGAATACACGGCGATTTCAATCTCACAACCATTTAAGCGCCCCTGCTCCAGACCATGTGAGCTGGCTTCGAGTGAAGCGAAAGCCGCGCCCTGTTTGGCATAGTCATGCAATAAAGTTTGCAGTTGCAGTGCATCTAAAGTGGTGTGCGTTGAAGGATTTAAATGTGGCAAAACACCATTGCCAGTGGTACCGAATACTGCACAACGTTGATGTTGTAGGTTAATTAACTCTGCCATTAAACGTGAAATAGTAGTTTTACCATTGGTTCCCGTCACAGCAAGGATACGCGCAGACTGTACTGGATCGGTTTTTTGCAGATAATCACGCTGCCATCGCCCCATTTGCAAACGAACATCTGGACAAACCCACTCATTGGCAAGCCCCAAAGGGTGCTCACTGATAATTCCCAAAGCGCCAGATTCAAGGGCTTTTTGCGCAAAGTTCAGGGTTTTCTCAGGCTGAGAATAACTCGTCAGTGCAATAAAAATCTGTCCAGTCTGAACTTTACGGCTATCTAGATTAAATCCAGAAAATGGCTGTTTTAACCACTCAATATCCAGTGCTTTGGCATAAATATCCTGAAACGAAATCGACATAATTCACCTGATTACTGAATGTTTGGGGTATCGAGTGGCTTATCCAATGGTACATTCAATAGACGCAATGACTCTTGCATAATTTTAGCAAAAGCAGGTGCAGCCACCAAACCACCGTAGTAACGCCCCTGTGGATTTTCAACAACCACAATAATAGCCAAGCGTGGATCACTTACAGGCGCTACACCCGCAAATAAGGCACGATATTCATTTTTGGAATATCCTTTACCATCTGCACGTAACTTATGCGCGGTTCCTGTTTTACCACCAACACGATACCCCGGAATATTAGCCTGCCGTGCCGTACCACCTGGCATAGTGACCTGCTCCAGCATCAATAGAACCTCATCGGCAATTTTAGGCGATAACACCTGCTCACCCTTAGGGACTTCATCTACCTTATGCAAGCTCAAAGGCATTTTCATGCCGTGATTGGCAAGCATGGCGTAGCCCTGTGCTAACTGCAAAATAGTCGCATTTAGGCCATAGCCGTATGCCATAGTACCTAATTGAGATGGATTTAAACGATTGGCGGGTAATAATAGTCCACCGCTTTCACCTGGGAATTTGACTGCAGAACGCTGCCCAAATCCAACACGATGGAAGAAGGTTGGTAAAGTATCCTTCGGTAAAGACAATGCAATTTTCGCAGAACCCACGTTCGAAGATTTGATAATTACACCAGTCACCGTTAATGCGCCGTAGTTATGCGTATCACGAATCGTATGCCAACCCAGCTTCATCGAACCTGGCGAAGTATTAACTACAGTATTCGGGGTGTATTGTCCTGTTTCCAGTGCTGCTGAAATCGTAAATGGCTTCATGGTAGAGCCTGGCTCGAACATGTCAATCGCACCACGGTTACGCATGGCATCTTTATTGGACAGACCCTTTTTGTCATTTGGGTTATACGATGGCCAACTGCTCATCGCCAAAATTTCACCTGTTTTCACATCCACTGCAATTGCAGAGGCTGAGCGCGCATTGTTTGCTACACCCGTAGCAGTGAGTTCACGATACATAATATATTGTAAGCGTGAATCGATACTTAAAGTAACGTTTTCACCCGGCTGAACTTCTTTAATCACTTCTGAAATTTTGAGACGATTGCCGTGTTTATCACGAATAATTTTTTGCTCGCCATCAATTCCTGAGAGTTGTTTATTGAGCTGCATTTCCAGCCCTTCAATTCCTTTGCCATCATTATTGGTCAAGCCAATAATCTGTGCATTGGGCTGAGGCTGTGGATAGTAGCGCTTATAGTTTTTTTCAGTATAAACACCCTCAAAATTACGTTTTGAAATGATATCAGTCTGCTGTGGCGGAACTTCTTTTTTCAGCACCAGATAACGTGAACGAGGACGATCATTCATCATTTTCTTTAAAGTGGCTCGATCAATACCCACAATATCTGCTAATTCATCCAGATTTAGATTTTTATCAGGAAGTTCTCGTCTTAAACGACGCGCATTTTCGGGTTCTTTTTTAATTTTTTCCGAAATCTCTTCATATTGTTTTTTAGCTTCGAAATAATCGCGCGGATCAATGACCACATTCATAATCGGTGTACTAATCGCCAAAGGCACACCGTGCCGATCGCTAATGACACCGCGCATCGCTTTTAACTGTTCCGTACGCAAAATATTGGCATTGGCTTTATTTTGTAAAAAGTCTTTATTGACCACCTGAACATAAAATGCCCGTGTCACCAAAACCACAAAACACAAAAGTACCGTGCCCCAAAGCAAATAAAAGCGCCACATATCAAAAGCAAGGGTTGGCTTTTCAGTAATGGACTGCTGTTTTTTTCGTGTTTGCTTAATTCGCTTATCTACCATACAGCATGCCTTACTTTTTTTGCTCTGGAGTCATGGGTAATGAAATTACAACAGTTTGTGCAGCAGGAGGAGAAAACATTCGCAATTGGGTCACTGCACGCGTTCCAATTTGTGCGGTCGCGCCAAAAGTTTGCTGCTCAATCAGTAAACGTCCCCACTCTGCATTAAGATCATCTTTCTCACGCATATAGGTACTCAAATCACGATAATCATGTCGGTATTCAAACACCTGAAACACCACCATCATGGCACTAATAAATACCAGACTGATCAAAACCGCATAAGTCACAACCTTTCTAAAAGTCATTTTACGCGCGGACGGGAATTGTTCTTCTGTTTCCATGATTTGCCTTTTCATACTAATCGTTCGGCAACCCTCAGCCACGCACTACGAGAACGCGGATTGGATTTTACTTCTTCCTCACTGGCACGTAGTCGTGCGATTTTCTTTAAACGTCGAGTATCTATTTGTGGCTGTGGCATCCCCCAACCCGTATCTTCTGCAAGCGTTGATTCTTTTTGAATAAACTGTTTAATCAAACGATCTTCTAAGGAATGAAAACTGATCACAGCGAGACGGCCCTGCGGTTTTAACAACTCTACCGCTTGAGGCAAAAAGATTTCAATATCTTCTAGCTCTTTATTTATGGCAATTCGAATCGCCTGAAAAGTTCGAGTCGCTGGGTGCTTATGTTTTTCCCATTTCGGATGAGCCGTTTTGACCAATTCAGCCAACTGACCTGTCGTTTCGATGTACCCTGCCTGTTTAATCACTTTAGCCAGACGACGACTATAGCGCTCCTCACCATATTGATAAATAATATTGGCCAAGTCTTCTTCTTTGATATCGAGTAACCACTCTGCGGCAGTTTGTCCTTGCGAATTGTCCATACGCATATCGAGTGGACCATCCTGCATGAAACTAAAGCCTCGCTCTGCCTGATCCAATTGCGGTGAAGATACGCCCAAATCCGCCATAATGCCATCAACTTGCATAACGCCAATTTTATTTAGTTCATTTTTCAGGTCAGCAAAACTGGCATGAAGAATCTGAAAACGAGAATCAGTTTGTGCTAACTCATGTGCAACAGACAAAGCTTGCGGATCTTTATCAAACGCATAAACACGTGCATTAGCATCTAGTTTTTCTAGTAACGCCCGCGTATGACCGCCGCGACCAAAAGTGCCATCTACATAAATTCCCGTATCACGTTCAGCCAGTAAGGCATCGACAGTTTCATGAAGTAAAACGGAAATATGTGACATAAGGGCAAGATCATAAAAAGCTAAAAATTTAACTGCACATTATTACCTTGTTTTAGCAAAGCTCCAAACGACTTTTTGTTGGGAATTATTATTTTTCATGGGTAACATCATTTTTTGGAGAAAGTTGCAGACAAATCAACCCGAAATGTCCATTTTTACGATCGCTACACGCTTTAAAATATATTTAAAATGATTTTGATCACACAAAAAACAATCTCAGTCTTAATGCCCAGATTGGCTCTTTAGAATTCTGTTATCAATTTCACCATTTACAAAAAAAGTTATCGCATTAACCACACTTGCACTTATCCCCACCCATGTCCGTAATACTGTGGATAAAATATTATTCATTAGCCTTTCTTAAATTTCTTCATCTGCTATATTTTTAGTATAATTTTTATAATCAAATAATTACATAACAAACTCAGAAATATATTGCTGTATGGCTTAACGAGGAAAGATATAATTTGTCACAGTTTATTTTAGAAAAATGACTCTGCTTAAAATTTCTTCATGCTTTATTCATATTTCTTTGTTAAAAGATCGTTGTAGCATTAAGTATCCATGAAGGGATATCTTGATTAATATGTTTATACTTTTGTAAAAATTGTGACCGAAGTCGCATTTTTATTGTATATTTATAGCCGAATCGTAACTATTTTAGTTTACATTTGTTGTAGACTTGCAGTTCAGCAATAAAAATAGAGGCATGCTGGGGGATGTTTGCATGAAAATGCAGTTAATTAAAGTACTTGGTTTAAGTTTAAGTTTGGGACTTTTTTCCCAGATCAGTACTGCTGCCGTCATTAAAGATACTCAAATCAAACCGAATGAAAAAAATTTATTGATTGAAAAGGCACTGGATCAACAAAAACGTAATCTCTCATCACTACCAACGACAGATGATGAAATTAAAATGTTGAACACGATTCGTGTTGAACCAAGCCAAAACTTTTTTGCTACTCAACATCAACGTTTTTCTCGTTTTGTTCAGTCATTTTTTCAGCCGCATAATTCTTAATTTTTGTTATAACTGATCAAATTTTAAAAAAAGCCTTGCGATTTTTGACTCAAATAATGGTCAAGACGCTCGGCTTTTTCCGTTATAATAAGTCCAATTCCTTTTTTGATTTTATTTTTAAATGATGAAAGTTCGTACGCGTATTGCTCCGTCTCCTACTGGTTTTCCCCATGTTGGGACCGCTTATATTGCCTTGTTTAATCTATGTTTTGCCAAACAACATGGCGGTGAATTTATTCTTCGTATTGAAGATACCGACCAGCTTCGCTCTACGCCTGAATCAGAAAAAATGATTTTGGATTCACTACGCTGGTTAGGTTTGAATTGGGCGGAAGGTCCAGATATTGGCGGTCCGCATGCGCCCTATCGTCAATCAGAACGAATGGGGATTTATAAGCAATATGCGTTGGATCTGGTCGAAAAAGGTCATGCATTTTATTGCTTTGCTACAGCAGAAGAATTAGATCAAATGCGTGCAGAACAACAGGCACGTGGCGAAACAGCAAAATACGATGGCCGTGGTTTAAAACTTTCCAAAGAAGAAGTTGAACAGCGTTTGGCTGCGGGTGAACCGCACGTCATTCGAATGAAAGTGCCAGAAGAAGGAATTTGTCGTTTTAATGACTTGTTACGTGGTGAAGTGGAAATTCCTTGGGCACAAGTAGACATGCAAGTGCTATTGAAAACGGATGGCTTACCTACTTATCACCTCGCGAATGTAGTTGATGATCACTTGATGGAAATTACCCATGTGTTACGTGGTGAAGAATGGCTACCATCTGCACCAAAACATCAATTGCTTTATCAATATTTCGGCTGGGAAATGCCTGTGCTTTGTCATATGCCATTGTTGCGTAATCCTGACAAATCCAAATTATCTAAACGTAAAAACCCAACTTCGATTAATTATTATCGTGATATCGGCGTATTGCCAGAAGCTTTGCTGAATTACTTAGGTCGTATGGGGTGGTCGATGCCAGACGAACGTGAAGTATTTACTTTAGACGAAATGATCGAGCATTTTGATATTCAACGTGTGTCTTTAGGTGGACCAATTTTCGATGTAGAAAAACTCAATTGGCTCAATGGTCAATGGATTAAATCCCTGACACCAGGACAACTGCTTGATCGTTTACTGGCATGGAAAAACGACCGCAACACATTGGAGGATATTGCTGCTGCCATTCAACCACGCATTCACTTGTTGTCTGAAGCAGTCAATTGGGCTGGTTTTTATTTCAATCATATGCCCAATATTACCGCAGAGATGTTTGAAAGCAAAAAACTATCGCAAGAACAAGTCCGCCAAAGTCTACAGTTTGCGATCTGGCGACTGGAAAGCCAATTCACTTGGAACAATGAAACAGTTAGTCAAATTTTGATGGATTTAGCCAATCAAATGGAAATCAAGCTGCGTGACTTTATGCCAGCGTTCTTTATTGCGATTGCAGGATCAACTAGCTCTACCCCAGTCATGCAATCCATGGTCACCATTGGACCAGATTTAACCTTTGCTCGGTTGCGTCGTGCGCTTGAGATTGTAGGTTCACCAAGTAAAAAAGAGCTGAAAGTCTGGGAAAAACTCAATGAATCGCTAAAATTGCCGAAAAATGATGCAGTTGATGAAGCATAATTGATTTTTTTATTGACGCATTAACACAATAGCCCTAATATGGCGCTCACACAGACTGGGGTCATAGCTCAGTTGGTAGAGCGCTACAATGGCATTGTAGAGGTCAGCGGTTCGATCCCGCTTGGCTCCACCAAATCTCAGATTGTGTTGCCTCATAAGTCCCTATCGTCTAGAGGCCTAGGACATCGCCCTTTCACGGCGGTAACCGGGGTTCGAATCCCCGTAGGGACGCCAAATTTCTAAAAAGCCGCTGCACAGACAGCGGCTTTTTTATTGTTTTTATTTGAGCTACGCTTGGTTAAAATAGAGAAAATAAGATTCTGGAGCATTTATGCAGTACCGTTGCCCAAAATGTCAAAGTGTTAAAATTATGCCTGTCGGGCAAGGTGGAACATCTGCTCGTCCAGTGATTCCGAAAAGTTTGGTGATTTTGCTGCCTGCGATTTTTATTTTATTATTTTTAGTTCTCATGAGTATTGGCATGTGGATTTTTGGTAATGGCGCAGGACCAAAACTTCAGATTGCAACTGTTGTGGTATTTGTTGTTGCTGTTGGTGCAGGTCTGATGTTTTGGCGTGATCTACCTAACTTTAAATTGACCATGCAGGCATTCATGCAATCCCAAAAAAATTGGAAATGCCGTGAATGTCATCATGAATGGCAAATCTAATAGCTTTTTGACTGATCGAAATTCAAAGCCATTTCAATGTGAATGACTTTGGGTTTCATGATCATGTGTTGTATCGTGTTCATGTACAACACATTCATCTTCTTCAATTTGCAGCGTAATTTCAGAAATGCCATGTTGATGCGACAGCATTTCATAAGCATTTCGATACAGTTGATTACGATCAGCTTGAGGTGCAAATAAATGTACGGTGAGATGTACATTTTTAGATGTAATTGCCCAAACTTTTAATTGGTGAATACTTTCTACACCGTCTAAGGCTAATAAGTCTTCACGCAACTTTTCAATATCAATTTCCTCAGGCACCCCTTCTAGCAAAATATTGATACTTTGTTTAAGCAGGATCCATGTTCTTGGCAATACCCAAAAGCCAATTAACACGGCAACAATCGTATCGACCCAATACCATTGGGTAAAATAAATAATAACCGCACCAATGATGACACCTACTGAACCAAGTGCATCACTTAAAACCTCCAAATATGCACCTTTTACATTGAGGCTATCTTGCGCACTAGATACTAAAATTTTCATGGAAATCAGATTAATGATAAGTCCAATTGTGGCAACAATCATCATCCCAACACTCTGGATTTCAGGTGGATGGGTAAAGCGCTGATAAGCTTCAAATAAAATATAAACTGCGACCACAAACAACATTAAAGCATTGAATAATGCCGCTAGAATTTCGAAACGTTGATAACCGAAAGTACGTTTATCATCGGCAGGTCGTTTAGCCACTTTGATGGCCGCCAGTGCAATAGCAAGTGCAGCAGCATCGGTAAACATATGTGCTGCATCAGACAACAAGGCCAAACTTTGAGTGATAAAACCTGCGATGACTTCAACGATTAAAAATGTAATGGTGAGTGATAGTGCAATGGTAAGCTTCTTTGCATTTTCTTCGGTCACAACAGCATGACTATGGTCATGCCCATGATGTTCACTCATGTTTCATTCCTTATTTTCAAAATGCCCCACTCTCAGTGAGGCTTGTTATCTCTTATACGGCTATTTTCAGGGATTAATACTCCATGAAAATAGCACAATTTAGTTAAAACTTTTTTCAATGTGGTAGATCAGGTTTTGGCTGCAAAGAGTTTGCAGATTCATTGATCCAACGATAAATCACAGGCAATAGAATCAGCGTCAATAAAGTCGAAGAAAGAATTCCACCAATCACAACTGTTGCTAAAGGTCGCTGTACTTCTGCTCCTGTTCCTGTGGCTAAAGCCATTGGAATAAAACCTAACGAGGCGACACAAGCCGTCATTAAGACAGGTCGTACCCGTAATACTGCCCCCTGCCATGTCGCCGTTGCGACATCATGTTTCAGGCGTAGTTCCTTAATAAAAGTTAGCATCACCAGACCATTTAACACAGCCACACCTGAAAGCGCGATAAAACCTACCCCCGCAGACATTGACACAGGAATATCACGTAACCAGAGCGCAACTAAACCACCCGATAAGGCAAATGGTACTCCACTAAATACAAGTAGGCTTTCTTTAAAATTATGAAATACCGCCATTAACAATACAAAGATCATGATTAAAGCCAAAGGCACCACAATTTGCATTCGTGCCTTAGCAGAGGCTAGATTTTCAAACTGTCCTCCATAACCTAACCAATAACCACTTGGCAGTTTTTGCTGCGCCAGCTCTGTCTGCATTTCTTTAACAAACGAACCTAAATCACGATCACGTACATTAGCCGTTACCACCACGCGACGTTTACCATTTTCACGGCTCACCTGCGCCAGTCCCAGAATATTTTCAACTTTAGCAATGTCCTGTAATTGAATAAGTCCACCATTGGGCAGTTGAATAGGCAACTGAGCAAGTTGCTGAGGGGTACGCATTTCATCATTTAAACGGATGACAAAATCAAAACGTCGATCACCCTGTAAAATCTGCCCAACTGCCTGTCCACCAATACTGGCAGCAACTAAATCCTGAATAGATTTCACGGACAGACCATATTGCGCAGCTAAAGCATGATCAATATCGATATTCAATAATGGTAAGCCGTCGGTTTGCTCGACCTTGACTTCACTTGCCCCCTCAATCATTCTCAGCTTTTGTGCAATTTTTTCAGCCTCCTGATTAAGGACTTGTAAATCATCGCCAAAAACTTTAACCCCAATATCACTGCGTATCCCTGAAATCAATTCATTAAAACGCAGTTCAATCGGCTGTGAGAACTCACTGTTATTACCTGGAATATGTTCAACATATGTCTGCATACGACCACGTAACTCATCATTGCTTTCTTTAGGGTTGGGCCATTGTTCACGCGGCTTAAGTAAAACGATCGCATCAGAGATATTAGGCGGCATGACATCAGTTGCAACTTCGGCTGTACCTGTTCTAGCAAAAATTGCTTTTACCTCAGGGAAATCCTTAAGCAACTGTTTCTCAACCTGCTCTTGAATCTTTAACGACTCTTCAATTCCTGTACTTGGCGCACGCATGAGTTGTAAGGCAAAATCCCCTTCACTGAGTTGTGGCGCAAACTCACTTCCGACGCGAGTAAAAATAGCCGCACTCATGATTAAAATACCCACCGCCAAAGTCGCAACCACATATTTAAACTGATACGCCCAATTCAACACATCGGCATACTTGTTTTTTAGCGTCGACATCCAGCGGCTTTCTTTTTCTTTGACCTCACCCGTCACCCATAACGCCACAGCAGCAGGAACAAAAGTGACGGATAAAATCATCGCACCCACCAATGCTAAGACCACTGCCATTGCCATTGGATGAAACATTTTGGCTTCCACACCAGACAGTGCAAAAATAGGTAAATACACCACCATAATGATGAGTTGACCAAAAATGAGGGGACGCTGAGCCTGTTTAGCCGCCAGAAAAACTTCCGTGAAACGTTCTTGGCGGGTGAGTAGACGACCTTTGGCACGTTGCGCTTCAGCCAAACGTCGAATGCAGTTTTCTACAATCACCACCGCACCATCGACAATAATGCCAAAATCTAGTGCGCCTAAACTCATCAAATTGGCACTAATATTCTGCTCTGCCATGCCTGTGATGGTAAACAGCATCGACAATGGAATGATACAAGCGGTAATCAATGCAGCCTTAAAATTACCCAGAAAGATAAATAGGATGACGATGACAAGAATTGCCCCTTCAATCAGGTTTTTAGCAACAGTTTTAATGGCTTTGTCAACCAGTGAACTGCGGTTATAAACCGTTTCAATCACAACGCCTTGCGGTAAGGAACGCTTTATCTCCTGCATCCTGTTATCAAGCGCTTGAGCTACGGTTTTACTATTCTCCCCCATCATCATCATGGCAATTCCTAACACGGTTTCTTCACCGTTATAGGTTGCTCCACCTGTTCTAAGATCATGTCCAATTGAGACAGTCGCAACATCGGCAACCCGAATAGGGAGTCCATTTTTCTGACTCAGCATCACATTTTCAATGTCCTGAATCGAATTCAGCGTTCCGGGTACTCGAACCGTGAATTGCTGTCCATTTTGCTCCAAAAAACCTGCGCCACGATTTTCATTGTTTTCAGTTAAAGCCATTTGTAGATCCGTGACAGGGATCTGTAATTGCTGCAAACGTTTTAAATCTGGTGAAACAATATAGGTTTTATTATAGCCACCAATACTATTCACCTCGGCCACACCTGCCACACGCTGCAATTGTGGACGGACAATCCAGTCCTGAATTTCACGCAAATCCATCGCTGTATAAGCACTGCCATCTGCTTTTTGAGCATTCGGCTCAGCTTTAATGACCCATTGATAAATTTCCCCCAACCCTGTCGAAATCGGCGACATTTGCGGATCAATCTCATTCGGCAAGGCACTTTTTGCTTCCTGTAAACGCTGATTAATCAGTTGTCTTGCCCAATAAATATCTGTGCCATCTTTAAAAATAATGGTGACTTGAGATAAGCCATAACGTGAAATAGAACGGGTTTGCTCCAGATTAGGCATGCCAGCCATGGTAGTTTCAATGGGATAAGTAATGCGTTGCTCAACTTCAGCCGCAGTAAAGCCATTGGCTTGAGAGTTAATTTGAACCTGCACATTGGTAATATCAGGCACAGCATCTATAGATAATTTTTGATAACTGTATAATCCCACTGCAATCCATGTCAGGGTAAATAACATAATCCAAATGGCATTGCGGATAGAGAACTGAATAATACGGTCAAATAAGCCCTGTGCAGCAGGAAATTGAATTTCTGGTTTAGTGTCCATGTTCAGCCTCTCCTTTTTCCATTTCAGATTTCAAAAGGAAGCTGCCATGACTCACGTATTGCTGTTTGTCTGTTAATCCTGATTTAATTTCAACCCACTGACCATCACTTGAATAACGTCCTACCTCAACATTCACAGCCTTGAAGTGAATATTTTTGTTCTCATGATCTGTGACAAATACAACTGATTTACCCTCAATCTGTTGTATCGCATTTTTGCTCACACGAAGTACTGACTGATTGTTTTCAGTTTGCAATAAGACGTTCACCATCAAATTCGGACGCAATTCTTGCGCAGGCGTCAGAACTTTAGCACGAACCTGCAAACGCCCTGTTTGACTATCTGCTTCCGAAGTTAAAGTCTGAATCTGCGCATTAAAGCGATTCTGGGTTTGTAATGATTTAAAATGAATCTGTTGATTAGGTTTTATACTGATATTCTTTTCGCTTGGCATGATAAATTCTAGCCAGAGTTGATCAAGTTGATCGATCACAAACAATTGTTTATCTGAAGTGATGTATTCCCCTACCACAATATCTTTTTGACTGACCACACCACTTAAAGGTGCTTTTAAGGCGTAACGTCCCTGACTCCCTGCATTTGCCCCTAAGGCAGAGAGGCGACTGTGCGCGGCCTGCACCTGAATTTGTGCCTGACGATACGCATTATAGGTTTTTTGATAATCCTGTCGCGCCGAAATACCTTGATCAAACAATTGCTTTTCACGCTGATAATCCTGCTGTGCCAATGTCAGTACTTCCTGAGCAATACGCAGATTGGCCTGTTGATCGACCAATTCTGGAATAAAAACGGTCGCCAAAACTTGCCCTTTTTTTACCTGCTGCCCCAACATGGCATTAACGCTTTCCACACGCCCCGTAAAAGTTGAAGCAACATGTGCCTGCTGATCAGTATTGGCAATTAATTTGGCAGGATATTCCAAAGATTGAGAAACTGAGCCGTATTCAACCCTTGTCAGTTTCACACCAAATTCTGACATTTGCTGCGGGGTTAAAGTCAGTTCTTTACTCTCTTCAGAATGCCCTGCTTCGCCCGCCTCATCAGCATGGGTGGATTCTGCTTTACCGTGTCCACCCTCATTGTGTGAATCTGTTTTACTGGATGAATCCTTAAATACAATCCACGCGCTCAATAAAATACAAATGACGATGACTACACCTACCCAGAGCCATTGTTTTTGAATGTTTTTAGTTGACATTATTCGGCTCCCGAGATGGCATTAAAATTAAGCGTGTTCTGCCATATTGTTTGATTGATCTGGTTAATTGCATCGCCAGACATGACTTGTTCTGGTGTTATGCCAAGCGCCAGACTTTCGGTTTCTATGGCTTTTTGCCATGCGCTTTTAAGAAGTTGGATTTTTTTTAAACGCTGTTCCTGCAATTGTGCAGTGGCTTGTTGTACATCCGTAATGGCATATTTTCCGACTTTAAAACCGATCAACATTTTGCGTTGCACCTCTTCGGACAAAGGAATTTGTTGATCATTCATCAAGTCATATTGCTGCTTTAATCCAGCCAATTCATTCTGTAACGTCTCAATACTATTCAGGTTTTGCTGGATATAAAAGCCTTGTTTCTGCACAAAAAAATCTTGCTGAGTCTGAGCGATTTGCAATGAGTATTGCTGTCGATCAAAAATATTCAGTGGAATTTCTAGTCCAACTCGCAGTTGCTGTTCATTGCGACTAGTTTCTGCACTTTTATTCGTCACCATGCCGACATTCAACGTGGGATTTGGACGGCGTTTTGCTTTGAGATAATCCATATTGGAACGTTGTTGCTGCAATTGGAGCAGCATCGAACGTTGCAGTAAATTTTGCTGTAAATGCGCTGTTACATCTGCCTTGCTTTGACTAGGCCATGCATTCGCATGGCTGAAATCTAAATGAACAGAATAGGTCGTTTCTCCCCATAAATTAGCCAGACGTTTTCTAGCAATATTTAAATTCAGTTCAACTTCCTGTGCTGCACGTTGATTTTCAATGTGCGCCATCAGGGTACGATCCTGATCAAGTTGAGCAATACTCCCCGCCCGATAGCGTAATCGTGTAGCGTCTAAAATATCCTGACTATTGGCCAGTTGCTGTTGTGCAATGTGGTTTTCCATTTCAAATACAGCAACTTGTGACCATAGATACTTCACCGCAAGCTTAAGCTGTGCTTCGTATATTTTTTTATTTAAATCAACCTGTTGCTGCTGAACAGTTGCTAGTTTGATAGCAGCCTTACGCTCACCAAACACATCCAGTTTTTGCGAAATACCAAACTCTAGTTCACGATCCTGATCCGACTTAAAACCCG
Organism: Acinetobacter sp. WU_MDCI_Axc73; assembly: GCF_025562455.1. Lineage (GTDB taxonomy): Bacteria > Pseudomonadota > Gammaproteobacteria > Pseudomonadales > Moraxellaceae > Acinetobacter. Next base: position 16,931 of record NZ_JAHPRO010000002.1, on the reverse strand, counting down.
TTTGTTGTACAGAAAAAGTGGGATTCTCCCAAAGATGACTTTGCTGAATATATGCATCGGCAATGCTCTCTTGCACGTTCCAGACACCTAGTTTCGATTGATATTGCCGTACTTTTTCGAATACTTGAGCAAACCCCATGGAAGATTGTTCGAGTGAAGAAATGTTTTTGTGCTGAGCTATCTCAGTGTCAGCCACAGTGATTGCTGAATATGGGAACAGTGCTGTGAATAAGACTATCGACATTGCTTTTTTTGGCAATATCGCGCGCTGTGCCTGTTGAATGATATGAATGTACATAAAATAACCCTTTCGCTTTAATCATGTTTTGATCATTGAAAAGGTGGGTTATTTTTCGGCTACCCCACCTATAGCGGGGTTAAAACAGGAGGTGGATTTGATCCGATAAGATGCGGCGACTGATAAGAATCTGCCCAATCGTAGACGGAGCGAGCTAACTTACCTGTTCTGGAGGGCTCCAATGCATTTTGTTCAGTTTCAGCCACTACGATATGCAGACAGGTAGGTAAATGATCATGATGATCTATCCAGATCGCAGGAAGGTGTGTAGAGGCCGTTTTGAAATTTGCAGTATCTGTTTTTAGCTGATGATGATCAGATAGCTGCTCGACACTGGCATCAAGATGATGTCCAAAATGATATGGGATCGTGCTGTATTTTGAATTTGAAGCTGTTTCATGCGCGCAAAAAGCCGCTGCCACGTTCCATAAACTTTGGAACATGAACAAACTCAGCAAAATTGCCATAAATAAGGAACGCTTCATAAGCACCATAAATTCAAAATGCGCCTTAATATAACAACTTCATCGAGTGTAATAAAATTACATCTATTTAAAATAGTTATAATTTAAATTACACAAACCCTGCTTTTTGGCTCACTTAGATTCAAATTCTAACTGTTTTAAAAATTACCAAACAAACTCATTACTTGTTACAAGAAATTGATGCATTGTTTAAAAAACTAGCATATATTGAAAGTGTTAGCTTACTTTATGAGCAACAAGGAGCGTATTATGAAGTTTGATTATCTTAAAACAGTATGGACACTGTTGTTTCAAGCTCAAGATCCTAAAAGTGATGTTTTTTTACTTTTAGATCATGATGCAGAGTATGAATATCAACAAGGTCTTTATTTTGAACAATTGGCATTAAACGATCAATATCAAAGATTTATGCGCCATCATATTTATCGTAATGCAAATGATGAAGTTCAACTTCACTCAACGAGCTTTGCTTATCTCAATGAACGCAACGCGACTTGGTGCTTTTTACGATCTGCTTTGCGTGGTCATCCAGAAGCTGAGTATAAAATGGGGCTTGGCTACTTAAATGGTCAATTAGGTTTGGATCGTGACTACATTAAAGCTGAAACATGGCTGAAACGAGCAGCCAAAGATGGTCATCCTGATGCCAAACGCTGCTTACATGATGCCTATAGTCAACTCGCATTCTCTTAACTCGATAAACAGTTTAAGAAATTAAGTGCATAAAAAAACCAGCCCGAAAGCTGGTTTTTTATTTATATAAAATTAACCCGTAATTTTTCTATATTTATTACGCTTTTGTACCGCATCATCCCCTAAACGTGACTGACGATACGCTTCATATTCTGCATAGTTACCTGTGTAGAATTCAGGCTGTTCGTTTTCAAATGACAAGATATGCGTTGCAATACGGTCAAGGAACCAACGGTCATGCGACACCACCATGACTGTACCTGGGAATACCAAAATTGCATCCTCAAGCGCACGTAGGGTTTCGATATCCAAGTCGTTCGATGGTTCATCCAGCAAGATCACGTTTGCACCCATCTGCAAAATCTTAGCCAGTTGTAAACGGTTACGCTCACCACCAGACAATTCACCTACACGCTTTTGCTGATCTTGCCCCTTAAAGTTAAAGCGGCCAATATAAGCACGTGAAGCAATTTCATAATCACCGATTCTTAAGATATCCAAACCGCCAGAAACTTCTTCCCAAACCGTTTTGTCGTTATCCAACGTATCACGAATCTGACCGACATAAGCCACTTTCACTGACTCACCTAACGTTACAGTACCTGTATCTGGTTGCTGCTCGCCCGTCATCATACGGAATAAAGTGGTTTTACCTGCACCGTTTGGCCCAACAATACCTACGATCGCTGTAGGAGGTACAGTGAACGTTAAGTTTTCGTAAAGTAGACGACCATCAAAAGATTTACTAATCCCTTCAACTTCAACTACCTTATTACCTAAACGTGGGCCAGGTGGAATATAAATTTCCGAAGTCTCGTTACGTTGTTGGAATTCTTTTGAATTCAGCTCTTCAAAACGCTCCATACGCGCCTTGTTTTTCTTTTGCTGACCTTTGGCATTTGAGCGAACCCATTCAAGTTCTTTCTTCAATGCTTTAGCAAAAGACTCTTCTTGCTTTTGTTCCTGCTCTAAACGCGCATTCTTCTGCTCAAGCCATGAAGAATAGTTACCTTGATAAGGAATACCATGTCCACGGTCAAGCTCCAGAATCCACTCGGCCACGTTATCTAGGAAATAACGGTCATGCGTAATCGCCACAATCGTACCTGGAAAATCTTTTAAGAAACGCTCTAACCAAGATACGGATTCTGCATCTAAATGGTTAGTCGGTTCGTCGAGAAGCAACATGTCTGGCTTAGAGAGCAACAAACGACACAATGCAACACGACGACGCTCACCACCAGACAGCAAAGAAACATCTGCATCCCATGCAGGTAGATTTAGAGCATTCGCTGCAATTTCCAGTTGGTTATTTAAATTGTGTGCATCCCAAGTCTGGATAATCGCTTCCAGTTTTTCTTGTTCTTTGGCCAGTTTGTCAAAGTCTGCATCAGGGTCAGCATATTCAGCAAAAACCTGATCTAAACGCTCAAGTGCATCAAGCGCTTCACGTACCCCATCTTCAACGTTCCCGCGCACATCCTTATTCGGATCGAGTGGTGGTTCCTGTTCAAGATAACCAATTTTAATACCTGGCTGTGCACGAGCTTCACCTGAGAAATCTTTGTCCACGCCCGCCATAATACGGAGCAAAGTCGATTTACCTGCACCGTTTAAGCCGAGCACACCAATTTTGGCACCCGGAAAAAATGATAAAGAGATATCTTTGAGGATTTCGCGCTTTGGCGGAACCATCTTAGAGACTCGATTCATCGTGTAAATATATTGGGCCACTTAGGACTCCTCAATTGAAAAACCAATACATCGCAATAAGCGACAAATAGGCGCTATTATATGCTGAATACTGCAAAAAAATAAGGCGTGATTGAGTTTAATCAGATTTTATGACTGATAAATGTCGCTTAAATTGTTTCCTGATATAAAAATGCATGACTCTAAAATCATGCATTTTTAATGAACCGAGAGACCGCTTCTACTCAGAGCTTATTTGACAAAATTATTGACCAATAAATTTTTAACATCATCGACCCGACCCGACATGAGTGCCTTGATGGCATACAGTGAGGTTGACGAGACCTGATTTAAATTTGGATCTGGCGGCATCACCAATTCCATCGGATTGGTGTGCACATCGAGCAAAGCAGGGCCATCATGTTTTAAGAAATTTTCAACCGCCTGCTCCAAGCCATCTCCGTGGGTCACGGTTTGTCCATGCAGTCCGATGACACTCGCCAGCTTGCCAAAGTCTGGATTAAGCAGATCAGTATAGTGATCAAGCAAGCCTTCCACTTTTTGTTCAAGCTCAACAAAATTCAATGAGCTATTATTAAACACCACGATTTTGATCGGTAATTTTTCCTGAACGGTGGTGAGTAAATCACCTAATAACATCGCTAAACCGCCATCACCACATAACGCAATGATCTGACGCTCTGGAAAAGCTTTTTGTGCGCCCAACGCCTGAGGCATTGCATTTGCCATCGTGCCATGTAACAAACTGGTGAAGGTTCGGCGCTTGCCATTCACATCCACGTGACGTAATACCCATACCATGGGGGAACCACCATCACCAAAGAAAACCGCATCATCATCAGCATAGCGATTGAGCAAAGATACCAAATATTGTGGATGGATTAAGCCCTCTTTACCCACCCGCTCTTCTTTATGTCGAATTTCATCACTTTGATGTTTAAGTTCCAGACAATGATCCAGAAAGGCTCGATCCTGCCGCGGTTGCAACAACGGTAACAAGGCATTCAAAGTAGATGAAATTTTACCCACAGCACCTAGTGTTATCGGATGGCGTCGTCCTAAATGCGTTGGATCAATATCGATTTGTAAAATCTTGGCATGACTTGGATAATATTGTGCCCAAGCAAAATCAGCGCCCAGCAGGATCAATAAATCACAGTCCATTAAAGTGTGATAGCCTGCCTTATTGCCAAAAATCCCAGTCATACCCATATTGTAAGGATTATCATATTCTACAAAATCTTTGGCACGTGAAGTGTGTGCAATCGGTGCTTTTAATTTTTCAGCAAATGCGACTAACTGATCATGGGCACCTTCACAGCCTGCACCCGCATAAATTCCGATTTTTTGATGTTGTGAAATAAGCTCAACCATTTCATGAAGCTCAGCTTTATTTGGCAAAATATCAGGCTCAGCATGACGTGGCACAAAAGGTAAACCTGCTTCTGCTGAAGCTTCACTAATATTGGCGGGGACGATGACTACAGCAACACCGCGTTTATTAATCGCAGCCTGACATGCCATACTCATAATATGCCAAGCTTGCGAAGGTTGAGTAATTTCTTCACAAAATACCGAGTTTTTTTCGTATACCGATTTAAAATCAACGTATTGAGGGAAATCAATAAATCCAGCCATTTCAGTCGAAATTTGACTAGCAATCAAAATGACTGGGGCGCGATTGCGATGTGATTCATACAAACCATTAATAAAATGCAGACTCCCTGGCCCACAAGACCCAGCACAAGCCGTCAAATGTCCACTTAATAAAGCATCCGTACCCGCAGCAAATCCACCGACTTCCTCATGACGAACATGAATCCATTCAATACTGCTTTTTGACATAGAATCGGTCACATGATTCAAGGTATCGCCCACAATGCCATAACAACGCTGTACACCAGCCTGCTCAAGCACTTCGATAATAATATCAGATACTTTTTGCTTACTCATTAGTTGACTTCTCCAGCTTTTTTATCATGAATTAAAACCAATTTTGTTTTTATAGTGTTCCTGCTGTTTTATCCTCACCAGTAGGTTTTTGTACTTTTATTTAGGCACAATGTAATCAGAAACTTAAAATAAAAACCCGAGAGTTACTGATTTTATTCATGGTATGCCTATTGATGAATGAAGCTCCAGTACATCCTGTTCTTATGAAATAAAAAGATGATTGTTCCTAAAAAATAGATAAATTAATCATAAAGAATATGATAAAACAAAACCTTGCTTGATTTTTATGCATCACTGGAAAATAAAATGACACAGACCTATAAAGATGAAACGCTTGCTATTCATGCAGGATATTCCCCAGAACCGACCACTAAAGCAGTTGCTGTTCCAATTTATCAAACCACTTCTTATGCATTTGATAACACTCAACATGGGGCAGATTTATTTGATCTAAAAGTTCAGGGGAATATTTACACTCGGATTATGAACCCAACCACTGCCGTACTGGAACAACGGATTGCTGCGCTTGAAGGGGGTATTGGTGCATTGGCTTTGGCTTCGGGTATGGCCGCGATTACCTATGCGATCCAAACGATTACGGAAGCTGGAGATAATATTGCCTCAGTTTCAACACTTTATGGCGGAACCTTTAATTTATTTGCGCACACCCTGCCCAAACAAGGCATTGAGGTTCGTTTCTTTGATTATCAGCAACCTGAAAGTTTACGTGACTTGATTGATGATAAAACCAAACTGGTCTTTGTCGAATCGATTGGCAATCCACTTGGCAATATTATTGATCTGGAAGCGATTGCTAAAATTGCCCATGAATATGGTGTACCTGTGATCGTGGATAATACCGTCGCCACGCCTGTACTTCAGAAATCTTTTGATTATGGCGCAGATATTATTGTGCATTCACTCACCAAATATATTGGTGGGCATGGCAATAGCATCGGCGGTGTAATTGTGGACAGCGGCAAGTTTCCATGGGGGCAATATCCTGAACGTTTTAAAGTGTTGAATACTCCCGATCCAAGCTATCATGGAGTGAATTATGTCGAAGCTTTAGGATCAGCTGCCTATATTGCGCGTGCCCGCGTGGTGCCACTACGCAATACAGGCGCTGCAATTAGTCCATTGAGCGTGTTTTTGATTTTACAAGGACTTGAAACCTTGTCTTTACGCATGGAACGTCATACTGAAAACGCACTTAAAGTTGCCGAATATTTACAACAACATCCAAAAGTCAAATGGGTCAATTATGCTGGTTTAAAAAATCACCCTCAGCATGCATTGGCACAAAAATACGTGAAAGGTAAACCTTCCGCGATACTTTCTTTTGGGGTTCAAGATGGTCGTGAAGGCGGCACGCGTTTTATTGATGCATTGCAACTGTTTACCCGTCTAGTCAATATTGGGGACGCAAAAAGTCTGGCCTGCCATCCTGCAACCACCACTCACCGCCAGTTAAATGCCGAAGAGCTTAAAGCCGCAGGGGTAAGTGAAGATATGGTACGGTTATCTATTGGAATTGAACATATTGAAGATTTAATTGCGGATCTGGATCAAGCTTTATCAAACGTTTGAATAAATAGTAAAAAGTACTCATCAAGTCCGCTTTAAATGCGGACTTTTTATTATATAAGTACATTTTTTTATGTTAAAAGTGAATCAAGCACAGTTTAAAATTAGAGCAATAACTCTAAAAACATTTGTAAATTCATAGGCTTAACTATAGACATTTTTAAAATTAAATCCAATAATAATCTAGACTTTGGTTGAATACATTGATTCACCAAAATTTCTAAGACGGTAAAAAACAAGTAAAGCTTTTTGGATTTAAGCTCCAAGCTCAGGGAAAAACGCGTGAATAAAAAACTTGAAACTCTTTTTCAAGAGAACGTCAAAAATAAAGTTATTCTGATCACTGGAGCATCTAGTGGTATCGGTCTAACTGTCGCAAAGAAAATGGCATCCGCAGGTGCTCATGTGCTATTGGTGGCACGGACTCAGGATACGCTAGAACAAGTACAGACCGAGATCGTTCAAGCAGGTGGTAAAGCATCAATATTTCCGTGTGATTTGAGTGACATGGAAGCCATTGATCGTGTCGCAAAAGAAATTATACAGAAAGTCGAGCATATCGATATTTTGATCAACAATGCTGGGCGATCTATACGTCGTGCTGTGCATGAATCGATCGATCGTTTCCATGATTTTGAGCGTACCATGCAACTCAACTATTTTGGTGCTGTACGTCTGGTTTTAAATATTTTACCTCATATGATTAACCGTAAAGGTGGTCAGATTATTAATATTAGTTCGATTGGTGTATTGGCCAATGCAACTCGTTTTTCGGCTTATGTCGCATCTAAAGCCGCACTGGATGCATTTAGCCGTTGTCTATCGGCCGAAGTGCATTCTCATAAAATTTCGATTACCTCGATTTATATGCCTTTGGTTCGCACACCGATGATTGCACCGACCAAGATTTATAATTATGTTCCTACTCTTTCACCAGATCAGGCCGCAGATCTCATCGCCTATGCAGTTGTAAAACGCCCTAAACGTATTGCAACGAATTTAGGTCGTTTAGCCTCAGTCACTTACTCTTTGGTACCTGAAGTCAACAATCTGTTAATGTCGATTGGATTTAACCTGTTTCCAAGTTCAGATGCAGCAGTGGGCAAAAAACAGGAAAAACTGAACTGGATGCAAAAAGCTTATGCTCGAATTTTCCCTGGAGAGCATTGGTAAAGTTCTCATATAGGCGACGATAAAAAAACCGCCAGTTTGATTCAAACTGGCGGTTTTTTATTGTGTCTGAATTAAAAGATTACTTAGACCCTTTAATCCCAGCCTGTAATAACAATGCACCGAATCCACCAATTTTATTTTCTTGTGGTTTATCCTGTTTAGAGCGTTGTGGTTTTTTCGCCTGATCATTTTGACGCGCCGCTTGTGGACGTTTAGCTTGTGGTTTACGCTCTTCGCGTTGCTCTGGTTGATCACGACGCGGTGAGCGCTGTGCTTTGACAGGAGGCTGTGAACCTTCAGGGCGCATACTCAAATTCACACGATTGCGTTCAGCATCGACGGTCAGTACACGCACTTGTACAATTTGACCCGGTTTTACCACTTTATGAGGATCAGAAACAAATTCGTTAGCCAATTCAGAAATATGAACCAAACCATCCTGATGTACACCTACATCGACAAAAGCACCAAAGTTAGTAACATTGGTCACCACACCTTCAAGCTGCATGCCTTCAGTTAATTGTGCCACTTCAGTAATGTCTTCACGGAATTTAGCCGTGCGGAATTCTGGACGAGGATCACGGCCTGGTTTTTCAAGCTCTGCCAATACATCCTGAACGGTAGGTAAACCAAACTGGTCATTGACAAATTCATCCGCTTTAACTTGGCGAATAATTTCACTATTACCAATAATATCTTTTACCGTAGTTGCTTTGGCTTCAACAATTTTTTCGACCAAACCATAACTTTCTGGATGTACCGCAGAAGCATCCAATGGCTCTGAACCATTTTGAATGCGCAAGAAACCTGCTGCCTGCTCAAAAGTTCGTTCACCCAAACGTGGTACTTTTTTCAAAGATTGACGATTTTCAAAACGACCATTTTCTTTACGATATTCAACAATCTGCTGAGCAATGGCTTTATTCAAGCCTGCGATATAACCCAAAATTGCAGATGATGCGGTATTGACATCAACGCCAACGGCGTTTACACAATCTTCAACAACGGCATCCAGAGTTTTAGCCAAACCAGTCTGGTTCACGTCATGCTGATATTGACCTACCCCAATCGATTTTGGATCGATCTTGACCAGTTCAGCTAAAGGATCTTGTAAACGACGGGCAATCGAGACTGCTCCACGGATGGATACATCTAACTCTGGAAGTTCAGCCGCCGCCAATTCACTGGCTGAATATACAGATGCACCTGCTTCACTGACACTAACGCGAGTCAGTTTGAGGTCAGGGTTTGCGGTCATCATTTCAGCAACTACCGCTTCTGTTTCACGGCTAGCTGTTCCATTTCCAATCGCGATCAAATCAACGTGATATTCACGACACAAACGCGCCAATTCAGCCAATGAACCTTCTTTATCTTCTTTAGGTGCAAATGGATAAATCGTGCTGTGTGCCAAGACATCGCCAGCATCACTAACCACTGCAAGTTTTACTCCAGTACGAATGCCAGGATCAACACCTAAAGTAGTACGACCACCCGCAGGCGCAGACAAGAGTAAATGACGCAAGTTCTCAGCAAAAACTTCCATTGCTTCTGCTTCGGCAGCAAGGCGTTTTTCAGTCAGCAATGAATGTTCAATTTGTGGACGGATTTTACCCAACCAGAATAATTTAGCCGTTTGCTTTAAAAAATCCTGTCGCGCTTGCGGCTGGATTTGCTCAAGACTATATTCAGTTTCAATACGTGTCAAAAGTGCTTCATCTTCACCATCGACTTTTAAACCCAATACATTTTCTTGGCGACCACGGAGCATCGCCAATAAACGATGGGATGGAACTTTATTTAAGTTTTCAGAAAATTCGAAATAGTCACGAAATTTCTTGCCGACTTCCTTTTTCTCATCAGACGCCACTGCACTTTTCAAAATCGCAGTCTTTGCAAAGAGTGCCTTGAGCTCTGTGGTTAAAGCAATGTTTTGTGCCCATTCATCAATGATAATATGCTGAACTGCATCTAGTTGACTTTCAACATCTGGATAGTCTTCATGGCTAAAGCCTGCTAAAGCCTCTACAGGTTCAACATTTTCATTTCGGATTTTTTCTGCGGCAGGACCCAGACCCGCTTCTTTGGCTTTAAACGACTTACTGGTTCGTTTGGGACGATACGGCGCGTAGATTTCTTCGAGTGCATTTTTGGTTTCAGCCGCATTCACCCGTGCCAACAAATCTTCTGAAAGTTTGTCTTGTTCTTTTAATGATTCGATGACTTTTTCACGGCGCTCATACAAATCACGCAAATAAGCCAAGCGGGTATCTAACTGGCGCAGTTGTGTATCATCTAAACCCTGCGTTACTTCTTTACGGTAACGTGCAATAAATGGAACGCTCGCACCTTCATCAATTAAACGAATGGCAGCTTCTACTTGGTTTGGACGTACGGCAAGTTCGCTTGCCAACTGCTGAACTAAGTCAGTCATCGTATTTGATTCCACAAGGCTAAAGTTTAAAAGCAATGATTATAAAGACCGAGACCATAAAATCCACAATTGTTTTGCGTATTAAAAACGAAATTTTGAATCAAACCTGTGTTTTTTTCAATTTTTAGAGATTTTTATTTGATCTGGTTCAAGCTTTTTCCTAAAAAGTCACATTTGCCTAAAAATTATTTGCGCTAATCAATGACGCAACGCTTGTGCCAATCTCGTTGATCTAAAAAATAACGCCTCATGTTTTTTGCAAATGCATATTTACATATTTGCATCATGCACATCATCGATTTTCTTCCGAAGAGCAAATAAACTAAAAACGATTAAATTTAATTGAACAAACAAGAATTTAATTAAATAAATGACACCTCTAGCACGCTAAAATCACATTAATCTAAAGCTGCAAACTTCAAACACAGTCAAATCGCTTTAACATGTTGTTTTTTGGTTTCAAATCACACGGAAAATTGTAATTTTGAGCAAATTGATACATAGTCTTAATCAGACTATCCGCATTATACTGCAATGATCCAATAAGCTATAAATATTGACTTAAATTAAGGGAGTACATCATGAGTTTAGTTGTACCTGCTGAAAATAATGAAGCTGTACAAAACGAAACCGACCGTGTCGAACGCATTTTGGTGGTCGATGATGATGTGCGTTTACGCACCCTTTTACAACGGTTCTTGGAAGACAAAGGTTTTGTAGTCAAAACTGCACACGATGCCACTCAAATGGATCGTCTGTTACAACGCGAGTTATTTTCATTAATTGTATTAGATTTCATGTTACCCGTCGAAGATGGCTTGAGTATCTGTCGACGCTTACGTCAGTCCAATATTGATACGCCAATTATTATGCTGACTGCACGTGGTAGCGACTCAGACCGTATCGCAGGTCTAGAAGCAGGGGCGGATGATTATCTACCAAAACCCTTTAATCCAAATGAGCTACTGGCTCGTATTCGTGCTGTACTGCGTCGTCAAGTTCGTGAAGTCCCAGGCGCACCAAGTCAGCAAATGGAAGTCGTGAGCTTTGGCCCATGGTCTCTGGATTTATCAACACGCACCCTGACCCGTGAAGGTCAAGTCGTCACGTTAACGACAGGCGAGTTTGCCGTCCTCAAAGCCTTAGTACAGCATCCGCGCGAACCTTTAACGCGCGATAAACTCATGAATCTGGCGCGTGGCCGTGAATGGGGAGCTATGGAACGTTCAATCGATGTGCAAGTTTCGCGTTTACGTCGTTTAATTGAAGAAAATCCAGCTCGTGCACGTTATATTCAAACTGTTTGGGGCATTGGTTATGTCTTTGTTCCTGATGGTGCTGAATAAGTTGGCGCTGTAGGATAATGCATTGAAGCTCGATCCCGTTAATCCACAAGACTATACAGATTTTGTTGCGTACTCAGAGCGTAAACGCACGCGCTGGGAACGCTTTCTTGACAAAATAAAGCCACGCTCTGCTGCTATGCGGACGGCAATTTTAGTGGTTTTTGTGGTGATTTTCAGTCTGGTCATGTCACTGTGGTTTTTCTGGCGTACGTTATATCTACCTGAAATCCAGCAACATGCCCGTTATCTGGCGGTTGAGTTGGAATTGGTCAATAATCCTGATATTCGTATATTTCATCGCAATAATGAAGTCGATATCGATACTTGGCTTAAAAATCGGATCGGGATTGAATACATCACCAATCCCAAAGAATATCCCAATGTCCGCGACAAAGTTATTGCAGATTTCTTCACCAATAATGTCGAAGATAAGCTGGCCAAAGAGCTTCATGTTAAAGACGTAACCGTCTATTTCCAATTCAAACCGAGTCCACGTATCTGGATTCAAACACCAGAAATGAATGGCAACTGGGTACGTGAACCGCTTAAAACCTATGCCAATTATAGTCCTGAACTTATTTTTGGTTGGTTATTGGGTGTTCCCATTATTGCCTGCATCATTATTTTAACCCTTGTGCGTCAGTTAAATCGCCCATTACGTCGTTTACAAAATGCCGCTAATGAATATAGTAAAACAGGCAAAGCGCCCTATCTGGAAACCAATCATGGACCACAGGAAATTCGTCAGGTTAATCAAGCGTTTAATCATATGATTTATACGCTAGAACAAACTGAACGGGATCGTCGCATTATGCTTGCGGGTATTTCTCACGATTTGCGTACCCCCCTGACCCGCATCCGTTTAACCGCTGAAATGCTACCCGATGAATTTTTCCGCGAAGGTTTGATCTATGATGTCGATGATATGGATGCGATTTTGAATCAGTTCATTTCTTATATGCGTGATGGATCAGATGAAGAACTGCGTGAAACCAATATTAATATCTTATTACAAGAATTAGTGGTGCAATTTAAACCACTGGATATTCGTTTTGAGGCACAGGATGTCCCGATTATTCCTGCGCGAAGTCTTTCTTTAAAAAGACTAATTGCCAATTTAATTAATAATGCCAAACGTTATGGTGCAGAACCGATTGAACTAAATGCCCATGTTGAAAATGAACATATTTTAATTAGTGTGGCAGATCATGGCGAAGGCATTCCAGAAGATCAGATTGATGAATTGATGCAGCCTTTTGTTCGGGGAAATGCAGCGCGAACAGTGCAAGGAAGCGGTTTGGGACTAGCGATCGTGAAACGGATTGTGGATATTCATCAAGGTGAATTACTAATTCATAATCGACCAGCAGGAGGACTTGAAGCTATCATTTCACTACCTCTACCTAAACATTTGCACGATGACACAGCATCCGTCAATCCACTGAATAAAATTAAGCAAAGCCTAACCGAACGCTTCTAATACTTTTGTCTAAAAATACAACAAACAGTTGATGCAGATTATTAACTGATCAATTTTTATTTTATTATAATCAAATAGTTAAAATCATCATTAATATTTATACCTACATTTATTATAAAAATTAGACCTTAGCATAACATGCCTCCATATCGCTTGTAGAGTAGGTACAATCCCCACCTATGTAATCCACAAGATTGAGAGTAAGCCATGTCTTTAGATCGTATCCGATTAGCCTCCCTTCATGACAAAGTGATCAGCGCAGATCAAGCCGCTGAGTTTATCCAAGACGGTATGACAGTCGGTATGAGTGGTTTTACTCGCGCTGGTGAAGCCAAAGCGGTTCCGCAAGCACTGGTTCACCGTGCTAAGGCAAATCCTTTAAAAATCACGCTTATTACGGGTGCAAGTCTAGGTAATGATTTAGACAAACAGCTGACTGAAGCTGGTGTTTTAGCGCGTCGTTTGCCGTTCCAAGTGGATAATACATTACGCCGTGCTATCAATAATGGCGAAGTGATGTTTATCGATCAGCATTTGTCTGAAACCGTTGAACAAATGCGTAACTTACAATTAAAACGTCCTGATGTCGCTGTCATTGAAGCGATTGCGATTACTGAAGATGGCGGCATTATTCCAACGACATCTGTCGGCAACTCTGCTAGCTTTGCAATTTTTGCAGAAAAAGTCATTGTTGAAATCAATACCTCTTTAAGCGAAGCTTTTGAAGGTTTACACGATATCTATATTCCAACTTATCGTCCTACGCGTCAGCCTATTCCATTGACCAAAGTGGATGAGCGTATTGGTACTACTGCTATTCAAATTGACCCAGCGAAAATTGTCGGGATCGTTTTTAATGACACCGCAGATTCACCATCAACCGTCACTTTACCTGATGATGAAACTCAAGGCATTGCCAACCACCTGATTGCTTTCTTTGAAAAAGAAGTCGCAGAAGGTCGTTTACCTACTAATCTTGGGCCACTTCAAGCAGGGATTGGCTCAATTGCCAATGCCGTACTGACTGGTCTAAAAGATTCTAATTTTGAAGATTTAGTGATGTATTCAGAAGTATTACAAGACTGTACTTTTGAATTGATTGATGCAGGAAAAATGAAGTTTGCATCAGGTAGTTCAATTACACTTTCTGCCAAATGCGGTGAAAAAGTCTTTGGTAATATCGAAGCATACAAAGATAAACTCGTTTTACGTCCTCAGGAAATTTCAAATCATCCAGAGTTGGTACGCCGTCTGGGGATTATCGGGATCAATACTGCGCTTGAATTTGACATCTATGGCAACGTGAACTCAACTCATGTTTGCGGTACCAAAATGATGAACGGTATCGGGGGTTCTGGTGACTTTGCCCGTAATGCGCATTTGGCTATTTTTGTAACCAAGTCAATTGCTAAGGGTGGTGATATTTCTTCAATCGTACCAATGGTATCGCATGTAGATCATAGTGAGCACGATGTCGATATTTTAGTGACTGAGCAAGGATTAGCAGACTTACGCGGATTAGCGCCACGTGAACGCGCTCGTGCCATCATTGATAATTGCGTACATCCACTTTACCAAGGGGCTCTAAACGATTATTTCGATCGCTCATGCGCCAAAGGTGGTCATACGCCACACCTACTACGCGAAGCATTATCTTGGCATGCAAATTTTGAAGAAACAGGTCATATGTTGGTAGCAGAAGCTCAAGCAAAATCTGCTTAACTTTTAAAATCAACACTTACGACATTCACTTTTTGAAAAGCACCCAACTGCCGTTGGGTGCTTTTTTATGGTTGTATAAGTTGTATAAAAAGCAGACTTATCAAATGGACAATTTTGGATTATCTTAAAGCAAGACAATAACAAGTAGAAAATTCCATGTTTATGATTCGCCAATTTATCCAGTCCGATCTAGATGAAGTGATTCATCTTTGGGAAATATGTGGGCTGACTCGCCCGTGGAATAATCCCGAACTGGACATTTTTCGTAAACTGGTTCAGCAGGATGATCTATTTTTAGTTGCGATTAAAGATGAACAATTAATTGCCGTATTAATGGGGGGCTATGACGGACATCGTGGCTGGATGAATTATTTGGCAGTGCATCCACAACACCAACGGCTAGGTATTGCGACCGCTTTGGTTCAACAGTTAGAAAAACGTCTCATTGCGCGCGGTTGCCCTAAACTTCAATTATTGGTTCGTCAGGATAATCTTGATGTACAAAGTTTCTATGAAGAACTGGGTTATGAAGAAGTTGACGTGGTGTGTATGGGTAAACGTCTGATTCAGGACTAAATAAGATCTCGCTTTTAGTGCAATGAAAAATCCGTAAGTTTTAAATGCCAAATAAAGATCAATGATATGGCAAATAATTTGGCTGGTTCAGAAGCCCCTTCAGATGAAAACTATCTAACATTACTAGCTCTGAAACAAGCTCAAACTAACATTGAAAATATCGAAACGTATCAAAAAACTAAAAAATGTAATGTTTAGAATTTTAAAAACCTCAAAAATCATCAAAAGGATGAGTATTCAGCTTCAAATCTCAATGATCTGGCTTTTTATGCCTCAGATTTGACTGTTATCGCAGTATCGTAATTTTAAGCGGCTACGCGTCATTGTTTTGCTATTTATGGCTCAAGTTTTCCGACTCTTAACAAAATAGGGAACTCAATTTGAAAGCTTTGATCGGATGAACATAAGGCTCGTATTCGATTTAAAGGATCTGAATCATTTTGTTGGATATAATGTTTGATCGCCGACCACGTGCACAAATAATCGATCAGTTGTTCAAAAGACCACGATAACTGAATTTTAAAATCCGGCATATCAATTTCCTTAAATGGAAATGGAATGGTCTGATACTGCTCATCTATATAATGACGTTCAGCATCCCAGTAATCTTTGAGTATGACCCGATATAAATACTGAATCGCTTCATTGAGCTCCGTATGATCGACCTGAATCAAGCCATAACCCAATACCGCAAATACGCCATCGGGTTTTAAAGTTCGTCTGACTTGCGCATAAAAGACATCAAAATCAAACCAGTGAATCGCTTGGGCGACGCTGATTAAATCAAAACACTGGGCTGGAAAACGAGCCTGTTCTGCCGTCTGTACCTGATAACTGACATTTTCAAAATAAAGGGCGTGTTGCAATTGATTGGCACTCAGATCTGTTGCCACAATTTGTTCAAAATAAGGTACTAAAAGCTGAGTGAACTGCCCAGATCCAGCGCCGCAATCCCATGCAAAGTCGTATGCAGGCACATGTTTAAGCAACTCTTGAACCACAGCTTGTGGATAAGTTGGTCTTGCTTGTTGATAAAGCTGACTCTGGGCTGAGAATAAATCTTTCATCCTCTACTCCCTTGGTTTTAGATGCTTATGCTTGACTATAAAATAAAAATGAAAGCACATCACTAAAATTGTCAGACAATAAAAAAGCCCTAAACAATCTTTAGGGCTTTTTTGAATATGGTGGCGTGAGGCAGGATCGAACTGCCGACACACGGATTTTCAATCCGTTGCTCTACCGACTGAGCTATCGCGCCGATGGCGTGTATTAAGCCGTATCTCAGACAATTAGTCAATCAAAATCAGCATCTTTTTATTCAAATGTCTTTTTTTTACCCAAAAAAAATCCCTGATGGGATCAGGGATCGAAAACACAAATTTGGTTTTTTAAATATGGTGGCGTGAGGCAGGATCGAACTGCCGACACACGGATTTTCAATCCGTTGCTCTACCGACTGAGCTATCGC
>NZ_JAHPRO010000001.1 GCF_025562455.1 Acinetobacter sp. WU_MDCI_Axc73 | reverse complement strand
TTAAGCCCAGAAGCCTTTGAACAGAAATATTTCAAGAATTTAGAGGGATCGGCTGTCCACAATAATGTCTAGGATCAACGAAAGCTAAAAGTATTGTGGGTGACATACCATGAACCACAGCTTAACCAGTAATGTAAGTTTATTTTTAAAATACCTTTTGAAATCGTTACTTCACCATCTTCTAATGGATCGGCAAGACAAGGGGAGTCTACATCATTCTCACTTGGAAGTTGCTGATTTTTACTGATCAATTGATAGCCTTGGGCTGTTTTAAATAAAACTAATAAGGTTCTAGGATTGATGTTAAGTTTAGAGCTTCCTAAGCCATCATTGCTAAGAATATTTTTTGGATTATTCTCTTCAATCACCAGCACAATATCCTCTAAACCATCACGATTTAAATCTCCTTTGACTGTCTCGATAATTTTCCAATTTTTAGGAATAAATTGTTGATATTGTATTGGATTCGGGTTGGCAAGAAGGCCTGTGCTAAAACTGAAACAACCTAAACTAAAAATAGCAAATATGGGTTTAATCATATGAAAATACTCTTATTATTCATTTTTTAAAAAAAAGGGATTCTGAAGAATCCCTTTCAAATACGCTTAATAGAAATATAGGTCTTACTTAAAGAAATAGCCAGTTTCAGGAGAGCTGGCATTGGCCATGCGTTTACGTGGCATACGTCCAGCCAGATAAGCTTCGCGACCTGCTTCAACGGCTTTTTTCATGGCAGAGGCCATCAATATCGGTTGTTGAGCAGCCGCAATAGCGGTATTCATAAGTACGCCATCACAACCTAATTCCATCGCAATCGCTGCGTCGCTTGCAGTTCCCACACCTGCGTCAACCAAAACGGGTACTTTGGCATTTTCTTTAATGATCGAAATAGTATGTGGGTTCAAAATACCAAGCCCTGAACCAATCAAACTGCCTAAAGGCATAATCGCAACACAGCCCATACTTTCAAGTTCTTGCGCAACAATTGGATCATCTGAGGTATAAACCATGATCTCAAAACCATCATCAATCAAAGTTTGGGCAGCTTTAAGTGTCGCTGTAATATTGGGGTATAAGGTTTTTTCATCCCCTAAAACTTCTAGTTTAACCAGATTATGTCCATCCAGAAGTTCTCTTGCTAACATGCAGGTACGCACAGCGCTCTCCGCATCAAAACAACCCGCAGTGTTAGGTAAAATAGTATATTTTTCAGGCGGAATAACTGAGAGTAAATTTGGCTGATCAGGATGTTGCCCAATATTTACCCGACGAATCGCCACTGTCACGATCTCAGCACCGCTGGCCTGAATCGCTAAATCAGTTTCATTGAGGTCTTTATATTTACCTGTGCCAACTAACAGGCGTGATTGAAATGTACGTGAACCGATAATTAAAGGTGAATCTTGCATGGCTTGCTCCATTTAGCCGCCGCCAACAGCGTGAATAATTTCGATACGATCATGGTCTGAAAGGGGAGATTGTTCGAGTTTACTTTTTGGAACGATTTGCTCATTTTGTTCAACTGCAAATCGTTTACCTTCAAGTGCAAGTTCCTGAACAAGTTGCAATAAATTCTGACAAGCAGTGTGTATAAGCTCGCCATTCAAATAAATCTGCATGTGATTTTCCATTATTTCGCGTATTTTAGGGCGTTCCACGCAAGGATGAGCCAGCCCAAAATCATAAATACTCCGCCAAGTGGCGTAATTAAACCAAGTCCACGTGGTAAGCCCACTGCCATGATATATAAAGAACCGCAGAATAATAAAATACCGATTTGAATCAGAATAAAGGATACTTTAATTGGAAATTGAGGAATCGTTTTAGACAAAATACCGAGTGCAAGTAAACCGAATGCATGATAGAAAAAATATTGTGTTGCTGTTCCCCACCAGCCGAGTTGTTCTGGTGTAGCAAAAGTCTTGAGGCCATGAGCACCAAAGGCACCCAATATAACAGCCAAAGCTAGATTAACAGCTGCGATTGCGATCCACATAAGCTGAAATACTTAAAAAAAGACTTAAGCACCTTAACATAAATCCTATAGGCTAAAAATACTTAAGACCAATAAAAAGAGGCAAATGCCTCTTTTTAAATTTCGAAAAATCTAACTTGCAGACATGGCGACTTTAATTTTTT
Source organism: Acinetobacter sp. WU_MDCI_Axc73 (assembly GCF_025562455.1). Taxonomy (GTDB): domain Bacteria; phylum Pseudomonadota; class Gammaproteobacteria; order Pseudomonadales; family Moraxellaceae; genus Acinetobacter. The sequence goes on along the minus strand of NZ_JAHPRO010000001.1, from coordinate 209,443 downwards.
CCATCGCATTTTTTTCAAGCTGACGAATACGTTCTGCCGAAACATTGTATTCAGCCGCAAGCTCATGCAAGGTCGATTTGTCATCGTCTAGCCAACGACGCTGTAAAATGTTACGTGAACGGTCATCCAGCTGATTCATGGCTTCATATAAAGCAGAACTACTTTGTTCTTCGTAGTCTTCATTTTCCACTAAACGAGCAGGGTCGTAACGATTATCCTCAAGATAAAGCGCTGGTGCGACATGAGTTGAATCATCGTCATCATCACCTTGTGCTTCAAATGCAGCATCATAAGCGGTTAAACGACCTTCCATTTCGAGCACTTGCTCAGGAGTGACATTTAAGTCAACGGCAATCGCTTTAGCTTCTTCAAGTGTTAACTTTTTGCTCGACTTTTTCAGACTACGTAAATTAAAAAATAATTTACGTTGTGCTTTCGTGGTGGCAATTTTGACAATACGCCAATTACGAATCACATATTCGTGAATTTCAGCTTTAATCCAGTGAACGGCAAAAGAAACCAAGCGCACACCCATATTCGGGTCAAAACGCTTCACTGCTTTCATCAGACCGAGATTGCCTTCTTGAATCAGGTCACCCTGCGGTAAACCATAACCCGCATAGCTACGTGCGATGTGTACGACAAATCGTAAATGCGACATCACTAACATTTTCGCCGCATCTAGATCCTGATCATAATAATAACGCTCAGCCAGTTCTTTCTCTTGCTCAGCAGTCAAAATTGGAATTTGATTAACAGTGCTGATGTAAGCACCGAGATTTACACCGGGCGCAGATAAGGACAGGGGCATCAATTGATTGCTGCTGTCACTCATGAGTTCTCCTTATAGGATGATGGTATAACCAATGATTTCATCTTAATGCGAAGCAAGTTCATAATTAAGGAAAATTGGGTAGAGAAATGTAAAATTTTATACACGAGTTAATTTAAAGATCAAAACGATATATTTAAGATTCAATTAAATAATGAAATTCGTGGTCAGATACTCTAATGAGCTGGCAACTCAGCTTATGGAGTTCACAATAACGTAACACATCAATTTCACTATGGGGGTCAGAAGATTTCAAAAGCAAAACCTGATGATCTGCCTTTTTTAAATGACGTTTAAGCATCAGTAGCGGCATTGGACATGGCTGACCAATTGCATTAATTTCAGTAGTGGGAACGGGGTTTGAATCACTCATCCGTAAAAATATTTAGCGACATTTATGAATAATGATTTTATCAAATATTTGCACAAATATGCAAAAAGTCGTGCTCCACAGGCAGTATAGATTTTATCTATGACAAAATTTTTGTGGGAAGTTTAAAAAACAATCAATAATTAATATGGAATTATCTAAAAAAATTCTATTAATTATCATAAACCCGTGTTAAGCTCGAAGCGTTTTAGGATTAACCAGTATAAACAAATCATTGTTTTACTAAACCTATAACAAATGGATGTAACCGGAAATTGTTGATAGTTTTACAGAATGATTACAAGCTTTGAAATAATAACGAATTTTAAACTTGTTTGCTCTGCTGTTTGCAACACCGGAAGGTCCTTTATTTTCACTTCTGAGGATTGACTTATGACAGCTCGCGAACAAGGCGTTGTTAAATGGTTTAACGACACTAAGGGTTTTGGCTTCATTCAACGTAATGGCGGCGACGACGTATTTGTACATTTTCGTGCAATTATGGGTGACGGACATCGTTCGTTACGTGATGGCCAACGCGTTGAGTTCAGCGTTGTGCAAGGACAAAAAGGTTTTCAGGCTGAGAATGTACAGCCTTTAGACTAATCAACATATTATTATGTTGAATAACGCCTCAATTTTTTAATTGGGGCGTTTTTGTTTTATACTATCTCTCTCATCAGAGTGATTAACAGTTAGAGCACGAGTATATGGTATCTGGTTTTGAAACCTTGAATCTACATCCGCAACTTAAAAAAGCGATTGATGCATTAGGGTTTAAGCAAATGACCCCAATTCAGCAAAAGGTTTTAACATATACACTGGCAGGTCACGATGCCATTGGTCGCGCGCAAACGGGAACAGGTAAAACGGCAGCATTTTTGGTAAGTATTATCAATGATTTGCTTAATAATCCGATTCAAGAACAACGCTATCGTGGTGAGCCTCGCGCTTTGATTCTTGCGCCAACTCGTGAACTGGCATTGCAAATTGAAAGCGATGCTAAAGAACTGACCAAATTTACAGATTTAAACTTATTAACACTGGTAGGCGGTGTCGATTTTGACAAACAAAAGAAACCCTTAAATGCTAATTTTGTTGATATTTTGGTTGCTACCCCAGGTCGCCTTATTGATTTTGTTGAGCAAAAAGAAATTTGGTTGGATCAAATTGAATTTTTAGTGATTGACGAAGCAGATCGTTTGCTCGATATGGGCTTTATTCCATCGGTAAAGCGAATTGTGCGCTATTCACCACGTAAAGAGCAGCGTCAGACTTTAATGTTTTCTGCAACTTTTAGTTATGATGTTTTGAATTTGGCGCGTCAGTGGTTATATGAACCTGTTACCGTTGAGATTGAGCCAGAGCAAAAAACCAATAACGATGTTGAGCAGCGTGTTTATGTGGTTGAGAAAAAAGATAAATATCGTTTGTTGCAAGAAATTTTGCGTGAAGAGCCGATTGATAAGATCATGATTTTTGCGAACCGTCGTGATCAAGTGCGTCGGTTGTATGATCATCTAAAAAAAGATGGGTATCGCGTTGGAATGTTATCGGGCGAAATTGCGCAGGACAAACGTTTAAAAATGCTTGAGCAATTTAAGCAGGGTAAAAATAACATCATGATTGCAACGGATGTTGCAGGTCGTGGTATTCATGTGGATGGTGTATCGCACGTGGTGAACTTTACTTTACCTGAGCAGTCTGATGATTATGTGCATCGTATCGGTCGAACAGGGCGAGCGGGTTCACAAGGAGTCAGTATTAGTTTTCTTTCTGAAGATGATGCTTTCTATTTACCAGAAATTGAAAAAGCCATTGGTAAGAAGTTACCTTTAACTCGGTTAGAAGGTTATTGCTAGTTCATATTGCCTTTAATTTGTTTAAAAAATGCGCTCAATATTTGCTAAAGAGCGCATTTTTTTATTGTACGTGAAAAATGAGTTATTCTTTAAAGTTAACTTGCCTTGCAATAAAAGGTAAGTGTGGTTTGGTAATCATCATCTTTAGCTAGAGACGCATTTTTCCCTGAGAGCGAGCCAATAACGCTAGCTGCTGCTTCGACCATTTTTCCAGTCTCTTCATCAACTACACCTTTGAGTACGCCGTTATAATTGGTTTTCTCATCGATGACGATGGCTGTGCTGCGTTTGCAGGTTTTATTGGCAGCATCAATCGCATTATTTTTTGCAATTAAGTTTGTTTTTCCAACGCCTGTAACTTCAAACTGATTATTTTCTTTTTGAATCGCTGCTGTGGAAGTCGGATTGGATGCACAGGCGGTCAGTAAAAGGGCTGACACAGTTAGTATGCTGGCGGTCATTTGTATTTTCATAAACCAGTCCTTCTGAAATATTAAAAAAATGAACTATTTTAGTTGAACATAAAATTTTCTATTTATTTTGAGTATGTTGTATAGGTTTTGATAGTTTTGTGCAGTATAGATGTCAAATGAGTGAAAACTGAATAAATGCCTAGATTGACATGGCAGAAATAAAAAAGAATATGCTAATCTAGTTTTGTTTTCTTTATTAGATCAATGTTCATGACGGATTTAGACGTAAATACGGTTCATCAAAATATTCATCAGCGTCAATCAATTGGGCATCTTGTTGAGCCTGCTCCCTCTTCGGAACAATTACAAAAAGCGTTTGGAGCTGCTCTGACTGCGCCAGATCACCATCGACTTAAACCCACTCGATTCATTGTCATTCACCCCGAGCAACGTGCGGCTTTTGGTGAAATTTTATCTCAGGCATTGTTGGATCTGGGTGAAACTGATCCAGTTCAACTTGATCGGGTTAAGCAACATCCTTTTCGTGCACCTTTGTTGGTCATTGCGGTTACCCAGTTTCAGGATCATCCCAAAGTTCCTTTGTTTGAGCAGACCCTGAGTTCAGGTGCTGCGATTCAAAATTTTTTGCTTTCGTTACAGGTACAGGGCTTTGCAAGCATGTGGCGTTCTGGCGCAGTAGTAGAGTCGATGTGGTTAAAACATCATTTAGGATTGGCTGATCGTGATTTGATTTCTGGCATTATTTACATTGGTACTGCTGCAAAAACGATTGCGCCACGTGCAGAGACGGTTATCAGTGATTTCGTAAAGAATTGGCAGTCTTAATAAGAATATATGGGTGTTGTAGGAATATAAAACGTATGACGGAATTAAGTTTTTCAGATTTGGTTAAGCCTGTTGAAGTGGATAAAAGAACAGCGCTCAGAATTACCGTATTAGGTGGTGGTAGTTTTGGTACAGCAATGGCAAATCTAGCTGTGCGTAATGGTTGCGATACCATGATCTGGATTCGTGATCAGGATGCCGCAGATGATATTAATCGCAGTCATATCAATAAGCGTTATCTTCCAGACTTCAATCTAGAGACTGGTTTGCGTGCAGTCTGTGATATCCAAGAGGCTGTTTGTGATCGTGACATCATTTTAGTTGCGATACCAAGTCATTCTTTTCGTAATGTTCTTAAACAAATTTCGCCATTTATTACTTCTCAGGCCGTTGTTTCCTTAACTAAGGGAATTGAAGCCGATACTTTTAGTTTTATGAGCGCTATTATTCGGGACGAATTACCAGAAGTTCCCTATGGCGTACTTTCTGGACCAAATCTTGCTAAAGAAATTATGGCGGGTATGCCCTCAGGAACAGTGATTGCTAGTCACTCTGAACTGGTGCGTTATGCTGTACAGCATGCTTTACATAGCGCTTTATTCCGTGTTTTTGGTAGTGATGATGTGCATGGTGTAGAACTGGGCGGCGCACTGAAAAATATTTATGCAGTCGCGATGGGAATGGCGGTCGCTTATAATATTGGTGAAAATACCAAGAGTATGATCATCACGCGTGCTTTAGCAGAAATGAGCCGTTTTGCTGTAGAATTGGGTGCAAATCCTCTGACATTTTTGGGTTTATCAGGAGTCGGTGATCTGTTTGCGACTTGCAATAGTCCACTCAGTCGTAATTATCAAATTGGTTATGCTTTAGGTTCTGGTAAAACGCTGGAACAGGCGACCAAGGAGCTTGGACAGACGGCGGAAGGCATCAATACTATTGTTCAGGTACGTAAGCGCGCTCAAGAGCTTGATGTGTATATGCCAATCACCAATGCATTGTATGAAGTGATCTTTGAGAATGCACCAGCGTTAAATATTGCACTTGCTCTTATGAAGAATGGGCATCGTAGTGATGTAGAGTTTGTGTTGCCACATCATGAGGTGTAATAGCCTGATTAATAAAAACTGTCATAAAGACTTGTTATTATAAAGAAAGATTAAAAAAAGGAATGGTTATGCAACTGACTTTAGTTCGTCATGGGGAGGCAGCTCCTCCTGTAGATGGTAATGATACCAAGCGACCATTGACCGCATTGGGTCATGCTCAGGCTGAACAAACTGCACAATATCTTAACGGTATCGTAAAACCTGAAGTTTTTGTGGTGAGTCCTTTACTTCGTGCGCAAGAAACGCTTGGTCATATTCAGGCATATTTTCCTGAAGTTCCTGTTTTAGTTTGTGATAAGATCAAGCCTGATGATGATGCAAAAGATGCGATAGACTGGCTATCTCAACTTCCATTTGAGTCTGTTGTTGTGGTGTGTCATATGAATGTTGTGGGGCATATTGCTGAACAGCTTACACATGAGAACTTTAATCCCTTTGCTTTGGCTGAAGCGCGTATTTATCGCCAAAGTTTGATTGCCAATGGATTGTCAACACAAGAACATAGTTTTATACCCACGCTATAATGAAAACACGGTACTTATAATTTATGCTGTATTTATGGATGCCTGAAGCCAATGGGGCTTGGTTTTGGTCGACAGGTGAAAATTGGTTACAGGCTTCCAGTCTTGAACAACTAATTCATGATTTGCAACCGCATCAAGGAGAAGAGACCGTTGTTTTCTTTTCCAGTCGTCATATTCAGATTTTGCAACAGCAGATAACCAAAGCTCATGTGAAGCAATTGGGGGCAGATGGGATTAAATATCTCATGGAAGAATATGTCACTATGCCGATTGATTACATGCGAGTGGTTCACCATTTTGAATCACCAGATCAATTGACGATCTTGGCGGTTGCGCAAAATTTGGTTGAAACTTGGCAGCATGCTTTGAACTTACTGCCGATCAAACTCGTTGCTTTATTGCCTGATTTTTTGATTGTGCCTGAACCTGCACAGAATCAAGTCAATATTGTCCATTTGCATGGGCAGACTTTAGTGCGGGAAAATCATTATAAAGGTATGGTGATTGATGATCTCGCGCTTTATCTTGAATTTCAAGCCGCTGATACTTTTTATCATTATAGTAATCTGACCACACAACAACTTGATTTTTTGGCAAATTTTTCTACGGCAGAAACCCGAGAACCTTTTGATTATCAATTCCAAAAAATTCAAAAATCTAAGCAGCATCCATTTAATGTATTACCCAAAACAAAAAATGAAGCCAAAGTCTCGGGCTATTGGAAAGCGTGTATTGCAGTATTGATCGCAGTATTGATCGTTCAGTTCAGTTACGATGCTTTACGTTGGTATAAATTAAAAAAATTGGCTAACCAAACAGCGACACAAGCCGTAGATCAATATAAATATTGGTTTGGTGCCAATAGTCGAGTGACTGAGCAAAATATTAAAAGTATGTTTGAAAGTCAGTTAAGAATGAGCCAGAGTGGTGACACGACCGCTTTAAATTTGTTAAGTAGAGTCGGACCTATTTTGATGCAGCGCCAAATTGTAGCGCAACAAATAAGTTATAGCGCTTCGTCTTTGAGTATGTCATTAAAAGCTAATTCTGCCAATGATTTGCAAAATTTAACGCAGCAACTTAATCAACAAGGGTTTAAAGCAGAACTAGGAAATGTTCAGGCGGATGGTGTGGGCGCAATTGGGATGGTAAAAGTACAATAATGAACACGATAACTCGAATTCAGCAAGGTTTTGATCAAAAAGTCGAACGTATTATTGATATTTTACAAGCTATGTCTGCACGTGAACGCTATATGGTGATTTTTGCCAGCCTATTGGTTGTCGTTTCACTGGTAGGTTTTTCGCTTTGGAAAATGCACAATTTGGCCGATCAGCAACAAAAGCGAGTCAATGAGCTTAAAGATTTAATGGTCTGGATGCAAAGTAATGCAGTGACCATGAAACCTGCATCAGAAAGCCAATTGAGTTTAGCTGAGAAGGTTCAGCGGGTTTCTCAGCAGCAGGGGTTAACGGTGTCATCTCAGCAAATGGGAGATCAATTGCAAATTGTCGCAGAACATCAAAATTATTCAGTTTTAGCAAATTTTATAACACAGCTTGCCCAAATAGGTCTTTCAATTGAAAAAATGGAGATGGTGTCGCGTAATAATCAGATTAAATTAACGGCTACAGTACAATAAGGTCTCAAAATAAAAGGCTTTCAAGCATGGTGTTTTATCTACGCTATGCCTATAATATGCCTACCTGAAAAAGCAGTAGACTTTGATTGATATGTTATATTCGCTTGCTCGCCCTATGTTGTTCTCTTTGTCACCCGAGCGTGCCCATGAACTTACCTTATCATTTCTGAAGTCAGCCCATAAAATTGGATTAGTGCGTCATCATATCGCACCTAAGCCTGTGACCTGTATGGGGATAGAATTCCCCAACCCTGTCGGTCTTGCAGCAGGTCTGGATAAAAATGGCGCATATATTGATGCATTGGCAGCTATGGGGTTTGGTTTTATTGAAATAGGCACCATTACTCCGCGTCCGCAAGCGGGAAACCCACAGCCACGATTATTCCGTATCCCAGAGGCAAAAGCCATTATTAACCGTATGGGGTTTAATAATGATGGAGTGGATCAACTCATTGAAAATGTGAAAGCATCAAAATTTAAAGGCATTTTAGGGATCAATATTGGTAAGAATGCCGATACGCCAGTTGAAAATGCTGTAGATGATTATTTGATTTGTCTTGAAAAAGTTTACAATTACGCATCCTATATCACGGTCAATATTTCTTCGCCAAATACTAAAAATCTGCGCAGTTTACAAAGCGGCGATGCTTTAACTGAATTATTAGAAACACTTAAGCAACGCCAGTTGCAATTGGCTGAACAGTACCATCACTATGTGCCATTGGTTTTGAAAGTTGCACCCGATTTGACAGAAGAAGATATTGAATTTATTTCAAATCAACTTTTACAATTTAAAATTGACGGTTTAATCGTTACCAATACAACTTTGTCACGTGTAGGCGTGGAAAATTTGCCTTATGGAAATGAAGCGGGTGGTTTATCTGGTGCACCTGTGTTTGAAAAAAGTACAGAATGTCTGCGCCAGTTTGCAAAATCTTTAAATGGGCAAATTCCTTTGATTGGTGTGGGTGGAATTACGCAAGGCGAGCATGCGATTGCAAAAAAAGATGCGGGTGCTAGCCTTGTACAAATTTATAGTGGCCTCATATATACAGGTCCAACCCTGATTAAAGATTGCGTGAGTGCTTTCAATTAAGTGATGAATACACTGGATATCATTATTCTGATACTCCTGCTCATTGGAGGGCTAAACGGTTTGCGACAAGGATTCGTAAAAGCCTTTGCGAACTTGATTGGTTGGGTATTAGCACTGATTATGGGTGCGAAATATGCCAGCTTTTTGGCGCCAAGCATGGTGGTGTTAAGTCATGACCCCGTTGTCCAAAAGATTGCGGCATTTGCATTTATTGTTCTGATGATTATTGTCCTCACGTGGATAGTGACAGGTATACTCAATTTAATACTCAAAAGTATGAGTCTTGGTCCATTAAATCGTCTGGCTGGTGGTGCTTTTGGGACATTAAAAGGATTGTTGATTGTACTGGTAACCATGCAAGGTCTTGGTCCATGGGTCGAAAGCTCTCCACATTGGAAACAATCCAAATTTGTTCAAGTTTTATTGCCCTATGCGCCGTTAGCAACCGAATTATCGAAAGATGCTGCCAATGAAGCATTACAGCATGTGACATCGGAAGGGAGTTTATTTCACCGCCCTTCACATGAGGTGGCTGAGTCTGATTTAAACAAAGATCAGGCAAGTCATTCAACTCAAAATCCTTTTTATTAATCCTAGCCCGTCTGCGAGGTTGCTATGTGTGGAGTAGTTGGTATAGCTGGTAAAGCACCCGTTAACCAAATGTTGTTTGATGCATTAACGATGTTGCAGCATCGTGGACAGGATGCTGCTGGGATCGTGACTTGTCATAATGGTCGTCTTTTCCTGCGTAAAGACAATGGTATGGTGCGTGATGTGTTTCATACTCGTCATATGCGTGCATTGATTGGTAATTATGGGATTGGTCATGTTCGTTACCCAACAGCGGGCTCTGCTAGTAGTGCAGAAGCACAGCCATTTTACGTAAACTCTCCATACGGAATTACACTGGCACATAACGGTAACTTGACCAATGCTTCTGATATTCATGATGATCTGTTTAAAACAGATTTACGTCATATGAATACAGACTCTGATTCTGAGGTTCTGCTCAATGTATTTGCGCATGAGTTGCAAAAGAGTGGCACTTTAAACCCAACCGCAGAAGATGTGTTTCACGCAGTGAAGCGCGTTCATGAGCGCTGTAAAGGTGCTTATGGTGTGGTTGCCATGATTACAGGGCATGGTTTGGTGGGTTTTCGTGATCCAAATGGTATTCGTCCACTCATTTATGGTTCGCGTGAAACTGAACAGGGGACTGAATATATTATTGCCTCTGAGTCGGTTGCGATTACCGCACTTGGCTTTAAGATTGAGCGGGATATTCAGCCAGGTGAAGCAATTTTCATTAATGACCAAGGTGAGCTTTTTACACAACAGTGTGCAGCTGAACCACAGCATCGTCCATGTATATTTGAATACGTGTATTTTGCGCGCCCAGATGCGATTATTGATGGGATCTCTGTCTATAAAGCCCGTTTAAAAATGGGTGAAAAACTGGCGCATAAAATTTTGCGTGAATGGGGTGAGGAACACGATATTGATGTGGTGATTCCAATTCCAGATACGAGTCGTACTTCTGCACTTGAACTCGCGAATATTCTGGGCGTTAAATTTCGTGAAGGTTTCATGAAAAACCGTTATATCGGTCGAACCTTTATTATGCCAGGCCAACAGCAGCGTAAAAAATCAGTGCGTCAAAAACTCAATCCAGTTGAGCTTGAGTTTAAAGGCAAAAATGTCCTGCTTGTTGATGATTCGATTGTTCGCGGTACCACTTGTAATGAAATCATTCAAATGGCGCGTGATTCAGGTGCTAAGAAAGTTTATTTTGCTTCGGCTGCACCTATGGTGAAATATCCAAATGTCTATGGTATTGATATGCCAGCAAAAACTGAATTAATTGCGTCACAAAGAAGTGTTGAAGAGATACAGGATATTATTGGAGCTGATCGCTTGATCTTTCAGGATTTAGAAGATCTAAAAAATGCAGTTCGTACGAGCAAGGTACCTGATTTGACCGAGTTTGATAGTTCGGTCTTTGATGGTATTTATGTGACGGGTGGCATTGATCAGGCTTATCTTGAAAACCTAGAACGTAAACGCAACGATTTAGCCAAAAGTACAGATGGTTATATAGATGTCAATATTGATGCCGCTTCTGTTGATTTAACTGGAATCAAAGAAGAGTTATAAAATAAATTCTGTTGAAAAAAGCGGGTTTTTCCCGCTTTTTTCATTTATGATGAGGCAACAATGTAATCAGGACATATTTACATTGAAAGAAGTCAGTCATTATCTCGTTGAAAATAAAAATATGATGTGGTCGGCAAGTATGTGCGTGGTCGCGATGTTGCTGACAATGTTCATCTTAAATACCACGCTTGGACTTTTGGTTCACTATTTTGATTATAGTCAGTCTATTTTTTGGCATAGTCTAAGTCCTTATTTAATTATTTTATTGTTTTTTATCGTGGTGAGTTCTGCAATATACGAACTTTATATTTTTCGTGAAGGCGGACATTCTTTAGCGAAGCAATTAAAAGGTCGTCGTTTAGATTTATTGGACAGTACACCAGAAGAAAGTGTCGCCCTTAAAATTTCTCAACGTTTGGCTAAAAAATTTCAAATTGAAACGCCTGTCTTATATGTTTTGCCAGCAGAAGTTGGAGTCAATGCCTTAACTGCTGGGTTTGATCAGCGCAATGTGGTCATCATCATGACGTGGGGAGCATTGCAAAATCTGGATGAAGTTGAATTATATGGTTTACTGAGCCATGAATTTAATCAGATTTTATCTGGTGAAGCGGTCGAAAATACCAAACTTAAAATTTTATATAGTGGTTTGATTACGTTTAGCCAACTAGGTAGTCGAATTGCAAAACGAGGTTTTAAGCCTTATCAAAAAAATAAACATCGTAAATTTGAAACATTCTTTATTGCAGTAGGTGGGATTATTTGGCTATTAGGCAGTATGGGGGTGCTGATTACACGTTTGATCAAATACTTAACTTTAAGTGGTCGAACTTTCCGTAATGATTACAAAACTATGCAGCTTATTCAAAATAATGCCAATACTCAAACTTTACTTCGAATCTATGTCCATCATGCGGGCTCGCAAATTCATAGTGTATTTTCTGAATCTATTGCACATATGTGTTTTGCAAATTCATTAAGCCCACAAAGCTGGTTGAATATTCACCCGAGTATTGAAGATCGTATTTATGAACTTAATCCAACGATTTTGCAGGAGCTACAACTTGAGAATCTTAAAAAGTTAAGAAATCGTCCGCTATTTAGTTTATTTCGTTCGCTTGAAGAAATGGATGGTAATGTTCATACACCGTGGATATCACCACAGCCATTACCATTATTACGTTTATCGCCCATCAGTTTTGCTTTAAATGATGCCATTAAGCCACTTAAGGCTGAAATACGCCAAAATATTAAGCGCCCTGAGTTAATCCAAAGAGCATTGCAGACAGCGACAGGATCGCGTGAAGTGATGGTTGCAATCTTGATGATTCGACAATATCGTGAATTTCTTCCACAAAATGCGCAAGTTAGCCGTGCCATTGTGGATGCCTTGCTATATTTGGATGGGCGCGTGCATGTTCAGATTTTTCATGAAGCCTGTCGTAATATAGGCTCACTTCCAACTAGTATTGCAAGGCAGTTTCTAACTCGTTTGGCTTTAATTATTCAAGAAGACGGTGAAGTCGGTTTACTGGATGCTTTACTGTTGGAGAAGGTAAAATTTGAGCTAAATCTGATGCCAGTACATATGCCAACATCGATTGAGGAAGTAAAACCACAAATCGTTCGTCTAATTGATGCATTGCTGCATGTGCAACAAATTAATAGTCCTAATCAGCTTGAAGTGCGTGATCGTATTCTGAGCCATATTTTGACTCTGGAAGAAATGGTATGGTACGAAGAAATTTCAGATGAGCCAATCGATCTGGCTGAAATTTTGAATGATTGTGCTGGATTATTATTGCGTGATCGACTCAGTATATTGGGTATTGCCGAAATGTGTTTATGGAGTGACCGAATTATCACCCAAGACGAACTGGATGTTTTGGAGTTGTTATATTGGCGATTTGGATTTGAGACTGGGGATATTGTCGATCAAATGCAAAAGAAAAATACCCTGATGATTATTTAAACGACGTTTAATCTCTGTTTCGATCAAACCACTGAAAAAGCCTGTAAAGCAGAGTAGAATAGCTTAGAAATAGAGGTAATAGTGTAAATATGACAGGGAAGCAGCGTAATATTTTGGCGGCAATGGGAGTGGATATCTGGATTCCACGAGCAATGCTATGTCAAAAAAAACCGCCTGCTTGTTCTTGGCGTGATCAAATTCCTCTTGAAGATCATGTGGCTGTTGCTGTGGTTAATCAGCAAGTGTTAGATGCTTCTCATGCAGAACCAGAACTAGCGAAACAAATTGAGCCTCTTGCTCAGTTAAAAGATAGACAACAACTAAAAGATAGACAACAACCTGCCACAGTTGTTGAAGTTGCACAGTCAACTCTCGAAGGTCCTGCAAGCATCTTGCCAAAAGATCAAACTGTTGTGGTCATGCAACAGGCTTTTACACTAGAAGCATATTGTCTTGATCAGGTCATTATCGTGGTTGAAAGCTCACAATTATCCAGACAGCAAAGACAACTCTGGACGAATATTCAAGCTTCCATATCAGGATATTATCATGAGTTAAAATGGCCATTACCGCTTGAGAACTTTCGTGACGGACGGGGTGTGCAGGTTTATATTCAAGGCTTCTTAGATGCACTAGCGCTGGATAAACGTATTCTGATTTTGGGACAACTTGATTTGATCACCCATCCTCAAAGCATGCAACTTGCTAGTTTACAAGAAATGATTGATCAACCTTTGCTCAAACGTCGTTTATGGCAGCTCATGATATCTCCATAAAACTGCATTTCTTGATACTGTAGCCAGTAGGCTGATTTCATAAGTTTCCTTTATTTCTCTCTATGGAAGAAAATAAATAGGATTTAAACAATTACGCAAGAAGTCTGGTCTCTCTCATGCTAAATATTTGGTTTATTGAATAAGGATATGTAATGAAAAAGAAAGTCGTTGTTTTTAGTCAAATTGATTCAACCGTATTGGCTCAGCTTGAGCAGGATTATCAGGTCGTTGTATTAAACCCTAAGCAGGGTGATATAAATGACCAAATTCGCACTGAGGTGGTAGATGCTGATGCCATGATTGGGGCGGGACGTTTGTTAAATGAAACCAATCTGGCACCTGCACAAAAACTAAAAATTATCTCAACTGTGAGTGTGGGCTATGATAATTATGATGTGGATTACCTCACAAAAAATAATATTTGGCTAGCCAATACGCCCCATGTGCTGACAGAAACAACTGCGGATCTGGCTTTTACTTTATTGGTCAGTGCTGCACGTAAAGTCCCTGAGCTAGATCAATGGACTAAGCAAGGTGAATGGAAGCGTACAGTCGGCCCTGCTCAATTTGGACAGGATATTTTTGGTAAAACACTCGGTATTATTGGACTAGGGAATATTGGTGCAGCAGTCGCACGACGCGGCTTTTATGGCTTTAATATGAATATTCTGTACCATAATCGCCGTGAAAAACTTGAATTGGCACAGCCTTTAAATGCACGTTATTGTGATTTGGATGAACTTCTAAGCCAGTCAGATTTTGTTGTAATTGCGGTTGATTTAAATTCTGAATCCAAAGCACTCATGGGAAAAGCTCAATTTGAAAAAATGCAGTCACATGCCGTGTTCATAAATATTGCACGTGGTTCGGTGGTGGATGAAGAGGCTTTGGTAAATGCCTTGCAACAGCAACAAATCTTTGCCGCGGGTTTGGATGTCTATCAGAAAGAACCATTACAGTCATCACCATTATTTAGCTTGCCTAATGTAGTGACATTGCCGCATATCGGATCTGCAACAGCAGAAACACGTTTAAAAATGGCAAAGCTGGCACATAAAAATCTAGTCGATGCACTGGAGGGGCGAACTCCACAATATTTGGTTAATGCCTAAATTTGCTATAACACTTTATTTCAAATGCTTTGAGTTTCCAATGTTATATTGGGGGTGCTGACGAAATTATTTTGATCAGTTATCCCTTATTTTTGATGAGAGATCATGATTTGAAACAAGTGGCAACTGTCTTGGTTTTAAGTGTAGTAACGGGTGTTGCACAGGCACATTCTGACTATTTCTACCAATCTACAACCACTCAGGTTGAAATTCCTGAAATTGGAAGCGGTATCGGGCTGATTGATCAACAAAAAGAAAAAATGATTGGAGAGAAAGTTTACCGTCAGATTCAAAGGCAGTTGCCTATTTTGCATGATCCATGGCTTGAAGATCAATTTTTTCGAGTGTTTGCGCAGATATTGAGCCAGACACAATTGGGTCAACCTATTGGAATGGTTGTAGTTAATGATCCACAAATTAATGCATTTGCTGTTCCAGGGGGACTATTTGCCTTAAATTCTGGTTTAATCGCATCTGCACGTAATATTGATGAAGTTGCAGGGGTAATGGCTCATGAAATTGCCCATGTCAGTCAGCGGCATTATAGCCGATCTCAAGAGGCATTTAAGGGGCAGGGCTTATTAGCGCTTGCAGGGATTTTAGTTGGTGCTGCAATTGCTGCACAGGCCAAATCGGATGCTGGTGCTGCGGTCATGTTAGGTACTCAAGCTGCTTTGATGGATAATCAGTTGACTTATAGTCGAAATCAGGAGCGTGAAGCAGACCGCATCGGTATGCAATATATGTATGCAGCGGGTTATAATCCACAAAGTATGGCGGATTTCTTTGAAACCATGAATCGTTCCACGAGCCGATTAAGCTATTTGCCTGATTTTTGGATGACACATCCTTTAACATCTGAGCGTATGAGTGAATCGCGTTTACGTGCGAATCAGTTCCCTAAAGTAAAGTCTAAATTGTATGATCCTGATTTTCAGATTTTAAAATGGTATACCTTGGTTGAAACTAATCAGGTCACAGAACAATTGTTGCAGATTCAAGTTAATCAAAATAACAAACCTGCTCAACTGGCAATGAGTGCTTTTTATAACAATCAGGGTGATTATGCCAAAGCGCAAACGATGCTCGATGGCGTAAAGACAACTTTTCCAAGTAATACTCTAATTAGCATATTACAAGCTGATATTTATTTAAATCAAAACAAATTAGAGGATGCATATCAGTCTATTATCAATACCCAGCGTACCATGCCTGAAAATCGTCCTTTAGCATATAAACTCGCTGAAATCCTGATTCGGCAAGGTAAAAGTAGTGATGCACAAAAATTGGTGCAACGATTTATTAATAACAATAATAAAGACATTGAGGGATGGCGACTGTTACAACAAGCTGCCAATGCAGATACTAAATCACCGCTAAGAACTGTCAATGTTTTGCGCTATCGAGCTGAAGTAGAATACTGGTCTGGTTATGAGGAAAATGCGATAAAATCTATGTTACACGCCCAACGCCTAGCGAAAGGAAATCAGTCAATGAGCGCGACGATAGATAATCGATTAAAACAAATGCAAACTGAACGCTTGTTGAAAATATAATTTTTAAAATTTGGATGGATACGATGAGCAATACAATAATCAAAGGACAATGCCTATGTGGTGCCGTGCAATATCAATATTCTGCTGAAATAGAAAAATCAATTCTTTGTTATTGTCAGGATTGCCAACAGGCTCAAGGTTCAATTGCTGGCTGGAATAGTCCTATTGAAAAGATCAATTTTGAGTTATCAGGTATTGAATATTTACAGGAGTATTTTCATACTGCCAATAAAGCACGTGTTTTTTGTAAAGTTTGTGCAAGCCCGTTATATTCATACCGCTTAGATTTACCAGAGTTTATTCGCTTAAGATTGGGGACAGTCACCGAAGGGAATATTCCAGCACCTACAGAAGAATATTTTATTGAACATAAACCAGAGTTTATTGTAATTTCTTCAAGTTAAATTTGAAGATTTGATGAAAAATTTACTTTGCAAAATTTCATTCAGCATTTAAGCTTATAATTAACAATACATGATTGATTATGTTTATGAAAAAAATCACATTTTTAATAATATTACTTGTTTCAGCGCAAACTATTTTTGCTGGGCCTCCTGAGCGTTATGTGCGTTCTATTGAGAAAATTTCAAATACTTATAATACAGACATGCGCAGTTTTCTTAAAAGTTTAAACCCGCAACAAACACAGTTTACACAGCTACAGCAGACACAATTTTGTGGCATTGTGGATCGATATGTGCAGGATTTATATCAGGTTAATGATCAATATCGATCAGACTTACCGCTTTCTTATGCAAAAATGACAAAACAGGATTTTATTAATCAGGTGATGGCATCAAAAGAAATGGAAATTTTAAAGAAATATAATATTCAGTGTCATTTACAATGAGTGGTTCAGAAAAGTATACAATAATGTGGTTTGATTGAGATAAATCTGAATCAGTTCATTTTATAAAGTATATTTGGAGAATGAAAATGGTGTTAGCTTAGTTTTGCTTTAATTTTGGCAGAAACTTGTGCAGGATCGGCACGTCCGGCTATGATCGGACGTAGAGAGTTCATCACCTTACCCATATCTTTCATGCTAGTAGCACCTTGAGCAGCAATCGTTTGCTCAATGAGAGAATCAAGCTCTTCCTCAGTCATAGCTTCTGGTAGAAATTGGGATAACACCTCAATTTCGGCTTGTTCTTTACTAGCTAAATCATCACGGCCTGCGCCTTCAAAGGCTTTGACCGATTCTTTACGCTGTTTAATTTGCTTTTCAATGACCGCAAGAACTTGCGAATCGTCAAGCTCTACACGCTCATCGACTTCGATTTGCTTAATTGCTGCCTGTAAACTACGAATTACCGTTAACTTATTCATTTCTTTAGCACGCATGGTGGCTTTTAAAACTTCAGTTATTTGGTTCTTCAAAGTAGTCATTTAATTATCCAGACAGTCAATCACAAATTAATTAGTAAAGGCGAGTAGTACGTACAGATTCGCGTGCCAATTTCTTTTGGTAACGCTTAACAGCAGCAGCTTTTTTACGCTTACGTTCTTGAGTCGGTTTTTCGTAGAACTCGCGCTTACGAACGTCAGCTAAAACACCAGCTTTTTCGCATGAACGTTTGAAACGACGGATTGCTACGTCAACTGGCTCGCCTTCTTTCAACTTAACTTGTGGCATGTAAAATCCTCTAGATTATGGATAACATCGAGCGCAGGATTGCCCCCGATGACAAGTGAAGGTCAGTATTTTACTCATTTACAACTGATATCACAAGTCTATAATAGCGTTGGCAGAATTTTAGTCGTGAAAATATAGGCATTTTAATGATTGTTTTAGGCTTGGAAACCTCTTGTGACGAAACTGGCTTGGCGATTTACGATAGCGAGAAGGGACTGCGTGGACAGGTGCTTTACAGTCAAATCAAATTACATGCGGAATATGGTGGTGTGGTGCCAGAGCTAGCGTCACGTGATCATGTACGTAAACTCATTCCTTTATTGAACGAACTGCTTGCGCAAAGCCAAATCGATAAAAAAGACATTGATGCAGTCGCTTATACCCGTGGCCCAGGTTTAATGGGTGCGCTAATGACGGGTGCATTGTTTGGACGAACATTGGCGTTGGCATTGAATATACCTGCGATTGGTGTACATCACATGGAAGGGCACATGCTTGCACCTCTGTTATCTGCAACACCGCCTGAATTTCCATTTGTGGCACTTTTGGTTTCAGGTGGACATACTCAGTTGATGGCGGCTTATGGTATTGGTCAGTATGAATTACTGGGTGAATCTATTGATGATGCAGCAGGTGAAGCATTTGATAAAGTCGCAAAAATGATGGAGCTGCCTTATCCAGGTGGGCCAAATATTGCAAAATTAGCGTTACAAGGGAATGCTCAAGCTTTTGATTTTCCCCGCCCGATGTTACATCAAGGGTTGGACTTTTCATTTAGCGGTTTAAAAACAGCAGTTTCAGTTCAACTTAAAAAATTGGGTGAAGAAAATCGTGATGCAGATATTGCGGCATCTTTTCAAGAAGCAATTGTAGATACTCTGGTTAAAAAATCAGTGAAAGCTTTAAAACAAACGGGGTTAAAACGATTGGTGATAGCAGGTGGTGTGAGTGCAAACCTGCGGTTACGTGAACAATTAGACACATCATTGCAAAAGATTAAAGCCCAAGTCTATTATGCAGAACCTGCTTTATGTACTGACAATGGTGCGATGATTGCTTTCGCAGGGTATAAGCGTTTAAAAGCAGGGCAGCATGATGGTCTTGAAGTGACCACAACCCCAAGATGGCCAATGACTGAACTCAACAATCCGAATGAAGCTTGAGATTTGAAAAAATCTTTAAAAGTAAAAGGGTACATTCTATGAACTGTACCCTTTTATAGTTTTTTTATTGATGGATTAGAAGTTATATTCCATACCTACACCAACGACAGTTTTCTTATCATCACTTGATAACCAATCACGTTTTTGTTGAGCCAATACGCCATAAAAACGAGCTTGTTTATTAAAGTTATAATCAACACCTAGACCATATTGTGAAATTTTACGGTCTGAACGGTTGTCTACAGAGGTATTTGATTCAACATATTCACCTTTGATTTTCCAAGGTGTAGAAGGAATTGCATATGCCGCAGTTAAAGCATATGCATCTTCTTCAAGCCCTTTGAATGGGGTAAATACAGTGCTTGAGCCACTTCCTGAAATTGTACCAACAGTGTCATCAGTTGGTTTAGCATTTTGCCATAATGCACCAAATACCAAGCCATCAACACCAGCTTTAGCTAAATCTACTGAACCTGTTAAACGGATAGCATCGGAGTAAATTCCAGAAAGGCTATAAGCGTTATATTTACCTGCAACACCAAAGTTACCAGCAATTGCAGCAGCTAGGCCATAATCTTTGTTTTCATAAGTTAATGATGTTGAAATACTGTCGCCAAAACCATCACGCTTACCTTCTTGTCCAACAATTGTGTTATCGCTCTTAGTGTCTTCACCTTGTTGAGCCATAATGTTGAATTGTAAACCAGGGATGATCAAATCTTTATCTGTTTCAAAGCCAATCACGTTGTTTAAACGTTCTTCACCATGCAGTACAGAGGTCATATCCAAGATCGTATGATCGTTATATATGTCTTGATTGTTACCTGCAGAAGTTTTGAAGTAAGAATCAAATTTACCTGCTTTTAGAGTACCAATTTTATTGAATTTTAAACCAATGAAACGGTTACGTGCACTTAAATCAGTGTCTGAACCTGAACCGTCTGTTGAAATTGCCCATTCTGCTAAATATACAACAGATACTTTGTCTGTTAATTTTTCTTCACCTTTTACCCCGATACGTGAAGCGTTTGAATTAAGTGCAGTGACATCATTTCCTGCAAAATCACTGTTGTCAACTTGGTCTAGGCTAACATTGAGTTTGCCGTACACAGTTGGCGCTGCTTGCGCTGCGGTGATGCTAAGCGTTGATACTGCGGCAGCGATAAGCATTTTTTTCATTGAGATTTCTCCAAAACACAAGTTCAGTGGCATATGCCCAAATTCACTATTTTTTTTAAGTTTGCTTATGTACAAAAAATTACAGAAGCTCACCAACTTGCTAAGCAGTATCTTTAAACTTTGTTACAAATGGGTGAAAAATAGGTGACAGTTTAATGACATGTGATGGCTTGAAATTTATTTTAATATTTGATTTTATTATTCTTATATAAAAAAAGGAGCCTAAGCTCCTTTTCTATAAACGTTAATTTTACTCAAAGTTCAGCTTTTATTTTCTCTGCAAGCGCTTTAATTTTTTCTTGATCACCCATTTGCGCGGCATGACGACCCAATTGATGGATAGAGCTAGGAATTAAATGAAAATGCACATGTGGCACAGTTTGACCCGCAGATTCACCAGATAGTTGCATCAAAACAATTCCTTTAGCATTCAATGCTTTTTCAATGGCTTGAGCGACTTTTTGTACGACTTGAATAGTATAAGCTGCTGCTTCAGGTGGTAAATCAAGTAAAGTCACCGCAGGATTTTTGGGAATGACCAAAGCATGACCATCCGCCTGAGGCATGATGTCCATGAATGCAAGTACCTGATCATCTTCATATAACTTGATTGCTGGAAGTTCACCACGAATGATTCGGGCAAAAATATTCTGCTCATCGTAGGCCATATTGTTGTCCTTGAAACCTCTGAATATGTTTTGATATTTGATTTCTTTCATAAGTCCTTTTATTCCTTTTTTTGAAAAGAATAAAGAGGGGCTCATCCGTGTAAAAGAAATTTATTATTTGCAGTTTAGCTCTTTCTGACGCTGCTCAATCTGGTCAAGACGTTGCTGTTCTTTATCAGAAAACTTGGGCTTGGTGGTATAACAGTTTTCATTTCCATATTTAGCTTTGGCTTCTGGATCTTTAAAACAAAAACCTTTTGATGCATAGATGAGGTTAGAGTCATCCTGAAGTTTTTTGCATTCTTGGTCGGATGTTGCAGCGTGCACTGAGACACCTGCAAGGGTTATCATTCCAGTAAAAAGTGCAACAGCGAACTTATTCATGAGGGTATCCTCTTTTCATCGGTGTAAATGTAACGACCTATGTCTAAATATAGGGGCTTTACAGGAAAAAGCAATGTTGAATCATTACTCTAGTGTAATTTTGCTCCATGATTCATACATTTTTATGGCAGCTGAGAAGTCGCTATTTTCTTCAGCAGTAAGACTGGCAGCTTGTATTAGACTCTGGACTAAAGCAATCACAGGCGCTGGTAAGTTGGCATCACGAACCAGATCCAGTGCAATACCTGTATCTTTAGCAAGTAGTGGCAATCCAAATGTTACAGGGAAATTACGATTCAAAATACGTTGTGGTAATACTGTTTCAGTCACGCCACTTTTACCACTCGATGCATTAATACAGTCTAATGCTTCTGTCAAGTTGACACCATGCGCTTTCAGTGTAGTAAAGCCTTCAGCAACAGACCATAGATTGACTGCAAGTAACATATTATTGACGGCTTTTACCGCAAAACCTGCACCTGATGTGCCGACATGTTTAATTATTTTTCCAAATGCCTGAATAGCGGGAAACGCACGTTCAAAAGCGGCCTGATCTCCGCCAACCATGACGGTTAAGTTTGCATTATCTGCACCAATGGTTTGTCCACTAACAGGTGCATCGAGAAAGTCCACATTCTGCTGTTTAAGCTCAATTGATAATTTACGAGCTGAATCAGGCACACCACTGGTACAGTCTACCCAGATACTGCCTGATTTTAATGGAACACTATTGATCAACTGTTCGACATCAGCACTAGTCGATAAACATGAAAAAATGATATCTGCCTCTACAGCCTGAGCCAAATCAACCGCTTGAGTGCCGTAGGTAGCTGCATGTTGTTTGGCTTTATCCATATTTCGATTCCAGACATAAACGGTATCGAAATGTTTGGGTAAATGCGATGCCATGCGATAACCCATTGCGCCAAGACCAATAAATGCAACTGATTGAATCATAATTTACTCTTTTGTTATCTGTGTTGAACGTTGTGTGAGCCAATCTTTAAATATGGGCCAAAACTCATCGGAACTGGCCTGACTGGACATGAGTCCTAAATGCCCACCGGGAATTAGAGTAAACGTGACATCACTGCTATTTGTCAATTGGGTAAGTGGTTTTACAGCATCTGCTGTGACTAATTGATCACTACGACCCGCACCCACCAATAATGATGAGCGAATATTCTTCAACTCAATGACTTGATCTTTAAGACGAATGATGCCTTTTTTAAGCGGATTTTGTAGCCAGACATTAAACAACATGTCCTGATTGATGCCACCTGGATAATCAATCATATTATTTAAAAAATTTCCCAGTGTTGCATGCTCTTGAACCAGTTTTTTATTCTCAAGGTTTTTTAAAAGTTGTATGTGACCATCAATCCATCCTTTGGGATCAAGAATTTTGAAACCCAACGCATTTAAAATTCCTGGAGTGTGAATCAATCGTTTGGGTAGTCCGTTATAAATTCTGGACTGTAGCTTTTTGTTCCGATTAATGGTGTTATGCATAAATTGATAAAGTTTGCCAATGCGTCCAGATGCATAGCTGTCAATCGGGCTACCCAGAACAATTAAGTTTTTAACATAATTGGGCTGATTCAGCGCACTGTATAACAACACAAAAATACCAGCCATACTCCAGCCGTGTAGTGAAATTTCATCGCTTTGAGAGTGTTCACGGATGACCTGAATATATTCAGGCAAGGCCTGACTCACAAAAGATAAAAAATTGAGATGGCGATCTCGATAAGTTAAACGTCCCCAATCGATCAAATACACATCAAAGCCATGATTTTGAAAGTATTGAATCAATGAGCGATAAGGATAAAGATCATAAATCGCCATGTTAATCGCCAAAGGTGCAACAAAAATTAAGGGTTCTTTATAACCTTTGTCGATTGCTGCATAATAACGAATTTGAGTCTGCCCAAACTCTGCAATCACTTCATAGGGCGTAGTTTGCGATAAAACCAGAGATTCTTCATTAAAAAGACGTGCTGAAAGATGTTTAAGTTTAATTTGCTGATGATGGATAAGTGATTTGAATGATTCCATTCGTTGCATATTTCTCAGATCCAAAAAAAGTTTGGATGAAGTCTAAGCGATAATTTAATCTTTTACCTTGACCTTAAATACCGTAGAAGCTCAAAATGTTGGCAGTTTTTCCACATGAGCGGTCTTTGGACTGAGAACAACGTAATGCATAGCCAAAACGATGAACTAGAATACCAGTTAGATACTCTTGCAATCCGTACAGGTCATACCCGTAGTTTTGAAGGTGAACATGCTGAACCTATTTTTCTGACCTCGTCTTTCGTGTATGAAAATGCAGCAGAAGCGGCTGCCAAGTTTTCTGGTGAAGTCGCGGGAAATATCTATTCTCGGTTTACCAATCCAACTGTAGCCATGTTTGAAAAACGTCTTGCTGCAATGGATGGAGCTGAACGTGCTGTAGCCACAAGTTCAGGAATGGGAGCCATTTTATCTGTTTGTATGGCTTTCTTAAAGGCAGGTGATCATGTCATTTGTTCTCGTGCAGTTTTTGGTTCAATCGTGGCATTATTTGAAAAATATATCGCAAAGTTTGGTGTTGATGTCACTTTTGTCGATTTGAATGATCTGGATGCATGGAAAAATGCAATACGTCCAGAAACCAAAATTTTATTTATCGAGTCACCGTCCAACCCTTTGGCTGAAATTGCTGATATTCCTGCATTGGCTGAGATTGCACATTCAAAAAATGCCATGTTGGTGGTAGATAACAGTTTTTGTACCCCAGTCTTACAGCAACCTTTAATATTGGGTGCAGATTTGGTGGTTTATTCGGCCACTAAATATCTGGATGGGCAGGGTCGAGCTTTAGGTGGCGCGGTGACAGGCAATCATAAGTTACTAGAAGATGTATTCGGAGTGGTACGTACACTAGGCCCATCGATGAGTCCATTTAATGCTTGGGTGTTCTTAAAAGGTCTGGAAACTTTACGCTTAAGAATGAAAGCACACTGTGAAAATGCGCAGCATCTGGCTGAATGGCTTAATCAGCACGACAAAGTTGAAAAAGTGTATTATGCGGGTTTACCTGAACATATTGGTCATGAGCGTGCAGTCAAACAACAAAATGGCTTTGGTGGCATTGTCTCTTTCGTCGTAAAAGGCGGTCGTGAAGGTGCGTGGAAAGTCATCGATAATACTCAGTTTATCTCGATTACGGGTAATCTTGGCGATGTAAAATCGACGATTACGCATCCTGCTACTACAACTCATGGTAAATTGTCGCCTGAAGCAAAGCAGGCAGCAGGTATACAGGAAGGGTTAATTCGAGTTTCTGTAGGAATTGAAGATATTTCAGATATTATTCGCGATATTGAACGTGGTTTAGCTTTAATTTGAATTTATTAGTTTTAAATCTTTTGGAGAAAAATTTATGAACATTAATATGCTCATGCAGCAAGCACAACGCATGCAAAAAGATATGGAAGCCAATGCCAAAAAGGCAAAAGAAGAGTTGGCTAATACTGAGGTTAAAGCAGAAGCAGGCGGTGGTTTAGTCAAAGTGACCATGACGGGGCGTTTTGTAGTAAAACGTGTTGAAATTAGTCCTGATTTACTTCAAGACGAACCAGATATGATTGAAGACTTAATTGCTGCTGCAGTGAATGATGCAGTCCGTCAGGCAGAATTAGTTGCGGATGAAAAAATGAAAAGTGCAAACTCAGGTATGGGTTTACCTCCTGGCTTAGCAGGTATGTTCTAAGCCGATTTTATCAGAGGAATATCAGTGTTTAGTGATCGATTTGAACAACTGGTTCAAGCATTACGAGTTTTACCAAGCGTTGGGCCAAAATCGGCTCAACGTATGGCACTACATTTGCTTATGAAAAATCGTGAAGGTGCTTTTGGTCTAGCGCATGCACTACATGAGGCATCTTCGCATATTCATGAATGTAAAATATGTCATTCTCTGACTGAAAACGAAATTTGTGATATTTGCCTTTCTAATGATCGGGATCAGCAGCTTCTTTGTGTGGTTGAATCACCAGCCGATGTCATGGCCATTGAGCAAAGTGGTAGTTTTCGTGGAAAATACCATGTATTGGGTGGACATTTATCTCCGCTTGATGGTATTGGTCCCGAAGAAATCGGGATCCCTTATTTGATCCAGCGCCTAAGCGAAGGGCAGATTGAGGAAGTGATTTTGGCGACTAATGCGACTGTAGAAGGTCAGGCAACTGCACATTATCTGGTAGAAGCTACCAAGCATTTACCACTGAATATGACGCGTATTGCCCAAGGCGTACCACAAGGCGGTGAACTTGAATATGTTGATAGCCATACTTTAAGTCAAGCAGTGCATAACCGTATGCGTATGAAATGAGGCATCCTTGTTTCATACTTTTCGCTTTTAAGTTCAAATCAAACCAGACTTTGGATTGATTTGGCATATTGTAAAGCTGTGGAAAATTTAAATTTGTTTGAGAGTGAAGGGCTTAAAAAGTTAATTAAAAAATATAATGATAATTTCGTTCAAAAAATAAAGCATTAATAACGTTTTGGCTAGAATATTCTTAAATTGTAGTGTTATATATACAGACGCAGTTAACTGCGCTAGTTGTTAAATCGAGAAAACATGTTTCATTTTATTCAGCAGCAAGATGATTTTGCTCACGTTCTTCAGCAAATGGATCAATATCCAGTGTATGCTTTGGACACCGAATTTATTAAAGTTGATACGCTTTGGCCAAAGTTGGGTGTATTCCAGATTAATGTGAATGAGCAAATCTATTTACTAGATGGTGCTGCTCTGGATTTAACGCCTTTTTGGAATAAGCTCTATCTTGCCAAGCAAAACATTTTCCATGCTTGTGGTGAAGATATTGATTTAATTTATCATTATGCTCAGCAAGATGCTTTGGAAAATGTATTTGATACGCAAGTTGCTTTGTCATTTTTAGGGCATGGGCTGCAGGTCAGCTATCAAAATGCCCTAAAATTAATTTTAAATATTGATATTGAAAAAGATCAAACCCGTTCGGATTGGCTTGCACGACCTTTAACGACTGAACAACTGAATTATGCAGCGAATGATGTCATTTATTTGTCCAAGCTTTCAAATCAACTACAACAGCAACTACAACAACAGAATAAATATGATTTTGTACTCGAAGATTGTCAGAGTTTAACCAAAGAAATTGCCAGCGAAACTCCAGTTCATCTGCTTTATACCGATATTGGAAATTATCGTCACTCACGTAAGCAATTGATGCAATTACAGCAGCTTAGTGTCTGGCGTGAACAATTAATTAAAGCCTTGAATCAGCCACGTAGTTTTATTTTAAAAAATTCAACCATGATTGATTTGGTAGAAAAAAATCCCAAAAATAATTTCCAATTATCCCAAATTAAAGATATTCGCCCAAATATTATTCGCGAACATGGCAAAACAATTCTGGATTTGCTTAAATTTTTGCCACCGGAACATGAATGGCCATTAAGATTGGCACGACCAATTAAACAATGCTCAGAAAATGTCAGCATGAAAATGCAACAATTGATTCAAAGCGTAGTGGATACTACCGAAATTTCCAGAGAAGTCCTACTGCGTAAAAAGTGGATGAGCGCTCTTTATCAGCATGTTGTTTTTCATGGTGATGAACAGGATTTACCAGACTATTTGTTGGGATGGCGCTATGAGAGGTTAACCCAGCCTTTGATCCAGATTCTGCGTGAAGATGAAGATTTTTTAAAGACCCAAATGCAGGTAATGCGATAAGTCTTGAAAGCCAATTGATCTTTTAGGACGACTGTTGGGTTACGATTCGCTAATGTCGCCACCGATTTTTTGATGTATGCTTTTTAACAAGTGATGAGAGTTAAGTAAAATATGCACTGTGATATTTATAGATCGAGCAAAAAAGATGAAATGTACATTTATATTGCTCGTCCAGACTATCCAAATGATGATGTTGAAGGAAAAGATCCTTTAGAAAAAGTTCCTGAAACGATTCGTCAGGCTTTTGGTCGACCGACATTTGTCATGCATCTTGAGCTTTCTCAGTCACGAAAACTAGCGCGTGTAAACGTGTTACATGTGATGGATTCACTACAAACTACTGGCTTTTTTATTCAAATGCCACCAGAGGGGTTCATTAATCCAATTGATGAACCAGAGGGGTTAAGAGGTGCTTGATCAATTAAGCGCAATATGGAATGGCTTGTTGTCCTCACTTGATTCAGTTCCAGAAGATAGTATTGCTGTGACAGTCTATGTCATCGGAACCATTATTGTCTTGTGGTGTTGGTATGGTGTGGCAAAACGACTTCCTCATCTTCTGGGTGGAATTAGCTGGATCGTTCTTTTTGCAATTTTAGCGACACCGACTGTTTCCGATGGTACAAATGCTGAAATCGCCCCTGCTATTTTTGGGGTGTTATTTGGTATTTTAACCAAAGAACAAGCGCTTGTATGGGCGAATGTATCGCTTATTCTTCTGGTCATTGGTGTAGGGTTAATTGTAGGCTACTTGTGGTTGAAATATCGCATGAACAAAGTGACTTCTGATGAAGGTCGTGCACCCATTTAAGTAAAAAAATAAAGGTTATAAGATGGCTATTGATTCACAACATTTCTCGGGTACAGATCAGTACATCGCTACGGATAGTTTAAAACTTGCTGTTAAAGCCGCACGCGCACTACAAAAACCATTATTGGTCAAAGGTGAGCCGGGTACAGGTAAAACATTACTTGCAGAACAAGTTGCTGAAAGCTTAGGTTTAAAACTGATTACATGGCACATTAAGTCGACGACCAAAGCGCAACAGGGTCTATATGAATACGATGCTGTATCGCGTTTACGTGATAGCCAGTTAGGTGATGATCGAGTCTATGACATTAAAAACTACATTAAACCAGGAAAATTGTGGCAAGCATTTACTAGTGAAGAGCGCTGCGTTTTATTAATTGATGAAATTGATAAAGCAGATATAGAGTTTCCAAACGACTTGTTACATGAACTGGATAAAATGTCATTTTATGTTTATGAAACAGGGGAAACAATTACTGCTATTCAGCGCCCGATCGTGATCATTACTTCAAATAATGAAAAAGAATTACCAGATGCATTTTTGCGTCGTTGCTTTTTCCATTATATTGAGTTTCCTGATGAAACGACCATGCGTGAAATTATTGCAGTACATTTCCCAAAGATTTCAAGCACATTGGTGAGTGAAGCATTACAAATTTTCTTTAAGTTACGTCAGGTTCCAAATCTAAAAAAACCGCCATCGACATCTGAGTTGATTGATTGGTTAAGTTTACTAATGGCCGATGATATGCCAGAAGATGTACTGCGTAATCATGACAAATCCAAAGCCATTCCACCGTTGTATGGTGCATTGATTAAAAACGAGCAAGATGTACAACTGTTAGAACGACTCGCCTTTATGTCACGTCGTTAAGGGTGGTCGCTTATGTTTGTGCGGCTGTTTTATACCCTTAGAAAATATGGTGTTCCCGTCACGACGCGTGAATTAATCGATTTAAATCAAGCTATTGCTGAAGGATTGGTCTTTGCGGATCTGGATGAATTTTATCAGCTTGCCAAAATAATTTTGGTCAAAGATGAACGTTTCTTTGATAAATTTGATCGTGCGATGAAGGATTATTTCGACGGAATAGAAACCTTTGATCTGGATGAATTACTGAAGCAAGTTCAGAATATCCCAAAAGAATGGCTGGATTTAGAGCTACTGGAGAAACATTTAACTCCTGAACAAAGAGCTGCACTACAAAAAGCGGGTTCTTTGGAAGAGCTGATGAAAATGCTCGAAGAACGTTTACGTGAGCAGCATAAAAAGCATCAGGGTGGCAATCGAATGATTGGTACTGGTGGCACGTCGCCTTTTGGTGCGTTTGGGGATCATCCTGAAGGTGTTCGGATTGGTGGGCCTGGGCGAAAACGTTCAGCAGTTAAAGTATGGGAACAGCGGAAATACCAAAATCTTGACGATGAGCAGATTTTGGGAACACGTCAGATGCAGTTGGCTTTACGCCGTTTACGCAAATTTGCACGTCAAGGTGCAGCGGAAGAACTTGATGTTGATGGTACAATCCGTGAAACCGCAAAGCAGGGCATACTGGATGTACAATTAGTTCCTGAAAGACGTAATCGTGTCAAAGTGCTGATGCTTTTCGATGTTGGCGGTTCTATGGATTCTTATATCGCACAATGTGAAAAACTTTTTAGTGCTGCCAAAACTGAATTTAAAACACTGGAATATTTCTATTTTCATAACTGCTTGTACGATTATGTTTGGAAAGATAATCATCGTCGACAAGCAAGTCGTTTGGAAACATGGGATTTATTTCATAAGTATGGACGTGATTACCGTGTGATTGTGGTCGGTGATGCGAGTATGGCACCTTATGAATTACGTTCAGCGGGTGGTTCAGTTGAATATATGAATGATGAAGCAGGAGAGGTTTGGTTACGTCGTTTACGTCAACATTTTGATAAGACTGCATGGCTCAATCCAGAAGAACAAAATTATTGGC
The DNA here is from genome assembly GCF_025562455.1 of Acinetobacter sp. WU_MDCI_Axc73. Classification (GTDB taxonomy): domain Bacteria; phylum Pseudomonadota; class Gammaproteobacteria; order Pseudomonadales; family Moraxellaceae; genus Acinetobacter. The sequence continues at coordinate 179,595 of NZ_JAHPRO010000001.1, read as the reverse complement.
ATTACACGCAAACTATCAGCTTAATTAAGCAAATCTTTGATGATCATATGTATCCTATGACTTTAAAAGGTATTGAAGATCTAACACGTTATTTATCACGCTAAGATGAACGGGATTAAATACTGCGCATCAAAAAGTTTATGGGTACATTTTTATGGTGTGAACTTTAGGTTAGTACTTAATTTATAGTCATTCAAACAAATGTCTGATGAATTTCATTGGGCATTTCATCGTTTAGAATGAGAAGATATCGATTCAATCTATATGTCTTGACAAACTCTGTAGTCAAATATAAATGGCAGATGAATAATGCCATTATCAATAAACGCTAGGTGAAAGAAAGACATAATTATTCAGATGAGTTTACCGTTTGAAAACAAGCAAATAACACTTGTGAGTTTGACCAATATTAAACATAAAGAATAGGCAGCAGATGGTCGATACCAATTGAGCCTAAAGAAGTTGTGTTTGCCTTTTGAACTGACAGCGCGCTATGTAAAAGCGAATTATCAAACTATGTATGCTTTTTATGGAACAGATACCATCCTGAACGAAAGGAACATCAACCAATTGGCAATTAGATTGAGCAGGGTGCTATAAATTATGTGCAATATCTATTGAAGATGGGAAAATAGCTTTATTGAGCAAACAAAATTTTAAAAACAAAAAAAAGCATGCAAAAGCATGCTTTTTCTTTTACAAAAATTACTCAGATACGATTGTAACGAGAACTTCTGCAACAACATCATGGTGCAATTGGATTGCGATGTTGAATTCACCAGTGTGACGAAGCGCACCATTCGGTAAACGAACTTCTGCACGGTCTACAGTTAGACCAGCATTAGTCAATGCGTCAGCGATGTCACGAGTACCAATAGAACCGAAAAGTTTACCTTCATCACCAGCTTTCGCAGTGATAACGATATTAACTTCGTTCAATTGATCAGCACGTGATTGAGCAGCAGATAATACTTCAGATTCTTGCTTTTCAAGTTCAGCGCGACGAGCTTCGAAAGCAGCAGTATTTGCTTCAGTAGCAGCAACAGCTTTACCCTGAGGGATCAAGTAGTTACGACCAAAACCAGCTTTAACTGATACTTTGTCACCAAGTTTACCTAGGTTCTTAATGCGTTGTAATAAGATAACGTCCACAGCTCACCTCACTTATGGTTGTCAGTGTACGGAATCAAAGCCAAGTAACGAGCTTGTTTAATTGCAAGCGCTAATTGACGTTGATAACGAGCTTTAGTACCAGTGATACGGCTAGGAACAATCTTGCCGTTTTCAGTGATGTACTGTTTTAAAGTGTCGATATCTTTGTAGTCGATGTACACAACATTCTCAGCTGTAAAGCGGCAGAACTTGCGACGACGGTAAAAACGTGCCATTGAGGTTCTCCTTAAGCTTCTTCAGCAGATTCGTGTGATTGCTGTGCTTCTTCACGTTGAGCTTTACGCGCACGTTTTTCTTCAGCACTTTTAGCAAGTAACGATTCTTCAGTGATTGCGTGTTCACGACGAATGATGATGTTACGAATGATTGCGTCGTTATAACGGAATAATTCTTCTAATTCATCAAGAGTCGTTTGACCACATTCAACATTCATAAGAATGTAGTGTGCTTTGTGAATTTTGTTAATTGGGTAAGCCAATTGACGACGGCCCCAATCTTCTAAACGGTGAATTTGACCATCAGCTTCTTTGATCTGAGAGATATAGCGTTCAACCATACCTACTACTTGATCGCTTTGGTCTGGATGTACCAAAAGTACGATTTCGTAATGACGCATTGTCAGCTCCTTACGGTTTGGACAGCCCCTAATATAAAATTAGAAGCAAGGAGTCATAACCTAAATAAATTATTTAAGCTATGTCGCATGAATTGCGAAGCGAAGATTTTATAGTGATTTTTAACTAATTTCAATCAATTAAATCAGTTCAGTGGATTTATTTGAATAAACTGGCCATTTTCGTCGCGTGGAATAATCCAGATAAAACTGAAGACTTGGATAACAAATCAGTTCATGTAAAGATCTGCATGGCGTTTGAATATAACAAAACTAATTATTTTCATATTCTTTAGGCTCTGATAGCGTATGGGATCCGCGTTATGCTTAGCGCCTGCTGACTTCGCACGTATTAAAGCTTGATGAATATCAATATCATCGCCATATGCGTCAGCCAAAATAAGCAAGTGTTGTAATCAAGGATCTTTGAGAGAGGCTTGAAATTCAAAAAGTTCAAGACATGAACCATTAGGAAGGGCAATCATACGAATCGCCATTCGCCCTATTTCCTAGAAAATAGGGAGATGCGGAGCTGGTGAATGGTAAGTAAAGCTAAAACTTACACTGAGTAAGGTAATTAAGATTACCGAATACAGGAAAAAGCGTTTTGCCCAAATCTGATCATTTTCAGCTTTAAAACCAATAAGCGATAAATAAAGCCAATATGCTGTTAAAGCATTAAAAGTGATGAGAAAAAAGACATTGGTATAACCAAAACAGTAAAGCCCGTTCAGAACCGCAGCAAAAAGTACAATGTAAATGACACATTCAACTTTAGTTCTAAAAATTGAGCGCGCTACTGGTAAAATTGGAATACCTGCATTTTGATAATCATCAAAACGGTAAATCGCAATTGCCCATGAGTGGGGCATCTGCCAAAGACCATAAGCTAAGAAGATCAGTAAAGCTGCTACATCAAATTCATTGGTGACGGCAACATAACCAATGACAGGAGGGCTTGCTCCAGAAATACTACCAATCACGGTTTGATGAATCGTGGTACGTTTAGACCAGAGGCTATAGAAACCCACATAGACAACAAAACCAATTACAGCAAATAAGAATGAATAGGAATTTACCTTAAACCATAAAATGCTAAAACCAATTACTCCAAGTACACTGGCATAAACAAGTGCAACGGATGGAGAAATCGTTTTTTTAACTAAGGCACGATTTTGAGTTCGTTGCATTTTCTGGTCAATGTCTTGGTCAATTACGTTATTGACGACACAGCCTGAGGCTACAACAAGCGTTGTACCTAAGAGGGTGAGGATGAGTAAGAGGAAATCTACATGTCCTTGGGCGGCTAGGAAAAAGCCGCCCAAGGTGGTAATGAAATTACCAAACAGAATTCCTGGTTTAGTCAGGAATAAATATTTTTTCAACATGACAAACAGTTTAGAGCATCATATTGAAGTGTAGATAGTTCATGATCCATACAGAACCGATCAAAAGAACGGCTATACATAGAATGGTATAAATGAATGCAATCAAATTCCAGCGTTGTTCAGAAGACGTATTCATGTGTAAGAAAAACACAAGTTGTACAAGTACCTGAGCAACTGCTGTAATTCCGATAACGGTCATTAACAGACCGCGGGAAAATCCACCTGCCATCACCATCCCAAATGGAATGATAGTTAGTAAGACAGATAAAATAAACCCGACAGTGTACTGTTTAACGTTACCGTGAGATGCACCAGCAGCATTATGATCGTGACTACTCATTAGAGAACTCCCATCAAGTAAACGACGCTGAATACACAGATCCATACGATGTCAAGGAAGTGCCAGAATAAACTTAGGCAAGCGAGACGACGTGTATTGGGTAGTGTCAGACCTTTGGTTTTGATCTGATACATTAATACAATCATCCATACCAAACCAGAAGTCACGTGAATACCGTGCGTACCAACCAGTGTAAAGAATGCTGATAGGAAAGCACTTGTGGTTGGACCATGTCCTTCGTGAACTAAATGATGAAATTCATAAAGTTCCATACCAATGAACGATGCACCAAAGATAAATGTGATAAGTAACCACATAATCACTTGGTTAACATTCTTTTTGTACGAAGCCAGAACTGCAAAACCGAAAGTTACAGATGAGATCAAGAGAGCAAAGGTTTCCGTTAGAACGAAACCTAAAGACTCACCAAATAGCTCATGTGCACTTGGCGTACCCGGTGGAACATGGCTGCTCAAAACAGCGAACGCGATGAAGAGTGTACCGAATAAAATCAAGTCACTCATCAAGTATGTCCAAAAACCAAAGACCGTTAAGTCGGTATCATCATGTTCATGATGACCGTCATGGCCATGGTTGTCGTGATGAAGTACTTCAGCCATATCCTTAGTCCTTCTTCAAGTGTTTTTCAAGTAATGCATAGCGTTCATTTTCAATGCGTTCAACTTCAGCAGCTGGTACATAGTAATCCACTTCTTTAGTGAAAGAGCTACGAATAAAGCTGATAATAGCCGCAATGAAACTTACTGCAACTAGCCACCAAATGTGCCAGATTAATGCGAAGCCCATCAATGTAATAAACATTGCAATGATGAAACCAGCTGCACGATCAGTTGGCATATGAATATCTTCATATTTTACAGGACGTGCATATGCAACACCATTTTCTTTGTCAGTCCAGAAACGGTCTACACCATTTGCTTCAGGAACTTGCGCAAAGTTATAAAATGGAGCAGGAGAGGAAGTCGACCATTCGAGGGTACGGCTATCCCATGGGTCACCTGTGTAATCCATGTTTTGATGACGTTGTAAGAAACCTACAATAATTTGCATCAAGAAACACGCAATACCAATCGCAACCAACACAGCACCAAATAATGCAATTGCTAGGTACGGATCCCATTCCGGGTTGTCATAGGTATTCAAACGACGTGTCATACCCATGAAACCAAGGATATAAAGTGGCATGAATGCAAAGTAGAAACCAAAGAACCAGAACCAGAATGCAGCTTTGCCCCAAGCTTCATTTAACTTCCAACCAAACATCTTTGGCCAGTAGAAAATGATACCAGCGAACATACCAAATACTACACCACCAATAATCACGTTATGGAAATGAGCAATCAGGAACAGTGAGTTGTGTACAAGGAAATCCGCAGGTGGAACTGCCATTAATACACCAGTCAAACCACCGATACCAAAGGTCACAAGGAAGCCAAGTGTCCAGAGCATTGGTGTGTCAAAAGAAATGCGTCCTTTGTACATGGTAAATAGCCAAGAGAAGATTTTAACCCCTGTAGGGATTGCAATAATCATGGTCATAATACCGAAGAATGCATTGACGTTCGCACCCGCACCCATAGTAAAGAAGTGGTGTAACCATACAACAAATGCCAATACAGTAATGGCGATTGTTGCATATACCATTGATTTATAACCAAACAAAGCTTTGCGTGAGAATGTCGCAACAATCTCTGAATACAAACCAAATGCTGGTAATACCAAGATATATACTTCTGGATGACCCCAAGTCCAAATCAAGTTCACATATAGCATTGGGCTACCGCCAAGCTCATTGGTGAAGAAATGGAAACCGAAATAACGGTCAAGGGTAAGCATTGCTATTGTTGCTGTAAGTACAGGGAATGATGCAATGATCAGAACAGCTGTACACAAAGATGTCCATGTGAAAATTGGCATGTCCATGAGTTTCATGCCTGGCGCACGCATTTTAATGATGGTCACAAAGAAGTTAACACCAGATAAAAGCGTACCGAGACCAGAAACCTGAAGTGCCCAAATATAGTAGTCAACACCAACACCAGGAGAATACTGAATGCCAGAAAGTGGAGGATAAGCCATCCAACCTGTCGCAGCAAACTCACCTAGTACAAGCGAAGCCATCATTAGACCAGCAGCACCAGCAAACAACCAGAAACTTAAAGAGTTAAGTAGTGGGAATGCAACATCACGTGCACCAATTTGTAGAGGTACAGAAATGTTCATCATCCCTACAACAAGACCCATCGCTACGAAGAAGATCATGATCACGCCATGCGCAGTAAAGATCTGGTCGTAGTGGTCTGGATGTAGATAACCTTCACCGCCACCTTTGGCAAGGAACAGTTGAAGACGCATCATGATCGCATCAGCAAAGCCACGCAATAACATGACCACAGATACAAGGATATACATGATACCAATTTTCTTATGGTCTACAGATGTAAACCATTCTTTCCAGAGATATCCCCATTTTTTGAAATAGGTGATACCGCCTAGAACAGCAATTGCACCAATAGCCATTAAGACCATTGTCACTAGTACAATTGGCTCTTTAGGGATAGAGTCCCATCCGAGTTTACCTAATAACAACATGGCTTATTCCTCTACAGAAGCAGTTGCATGTGCATTAGCATCATGAGCTTGCGAACCATGTTCAGCATTTACTGAATGGTCTGTACCGTGATAGTTGCTCATATATCTGTTAATGACAGTTTCAAACAAGTTTGGTTCAACTGAAGAATAGTAAGTCACTGGGTGTGGCTTATTCGGGAAAGGCTTCATTGCTTCAGCTTTTTCTAAGGCTTCTGTATCACCAGCAGCTTCGGCACGATGTACCAATGCTTCAATCTGATGTTTAGAACGATCCCCGTCTTTCAGTGTTGCAAGTTCAGCTTGATCAAGCGTAGCTTTCTGAATAGCTTCAGGATTAATGCTCGTGCCTTTACCAGCTTTAACAGCTTCTACCCATTGAGCAAATTCAGTTTCAGTCACACTATGAGCCTTAAAGCGCATTTGTGAGAAACCATAGCCTGAGTAGTTAGACGAGAAACCACGATATTCGCCAGTTTCATTCGCTAATAAATGGAGATGGGTTTGCATCCCAGCCATTGCATAAATTTGGCCACCTAACGCAGGAATGAAGAATGAGTTCATTGTAAAGTTAGATGTAATTTTAAAGCTTAATGGTGTTTTCTCTGGGAAACGTACTTCATTTACTGTCGCAATGTTTTGTTCAGGATAAATAAAAATCCATTTAAACTGTTCAGCAATAACCTGAATCGTTAAAGGGGCTTTATCTGAATCTAGCGGACGGTAAGGATCGTACTTGTGGGAACCCCACCAAGTTAACCAAGCTAAAATACCAATAATTATGACAGGAATACCCCAGACTACAATTTCAATTGCAGTTGAGTGTGCCCATGTAGGTTTATAGTCTGCATCTTTATTTGACGCGCGATATTTCCAACCAAACCATAACGCCATAATGATTGAAGGAATTACAACCAATAGCATTAAGTAGATCGCAGTCATCATCAGGTTACTTTGACCTTCAGCAACTGGACCTTTAGAGTTTAGAAGTACTAAATCACCACCACACCCTGTTAAAAGTGCGGAAACCGCCGATAAAGACAATACAGCTAAAATCGTTTGTCTCATTTTACAACCTCGGTGAAGAGTCCCATTCCCTAAGTAAATTGGGGATAGCGATAAAAGTGTCGCATGATGGAGAAGAATGAATCCTGTTACAGAATATATTTCTCAATCATGTGACACAGCTATGTTGTAGGGCATTATGCCTGATATCGTGAAACTAAGCTACTTGAAAGTGACGTTAAATATTTGTTATGACACCTGATTTATCAGCTTGTTTTATCTTTTGGATGCTGGCTTAAAAGTCAATTTTTTTCATAGATTTATCATAAAAAAAGGAGTGAATAATCACTCCCTCAATTACTTTTTAAAATTGATGACTTTAGTTTTTGCTAGTCTATCATGCAAACTGTTGTTTCCTTTGGAAAAAAATAAAACAACATCTGCGATAAAAACAATAACCAATAGCGGTAAAACGCTTATCAACTGTGAAATAATAATAAATAGAAATGAGCGCACAAAAAAACCGCGGAATTGCCCAGGAAGCTGATTGGTAGTTGCATCGACAATTTGTAAATGAAACAATTTTTTTCCAATAGATTGACCTGAACGAGCAATAAAATAATTTTGTAAAAATAACAAACCAAGTGTATAGGCGAGTAAGGCAACAGGCACCCATGTTGGCATGTTGTCGCGCATGGCTTCAGCAATTTTAATTTGCTGTTCAATATCAAAACTAGTGGTTTGTTGAAGAAGATCATGCGGTAAAAAAAGCATTGTCACAATAATTTGTGGCAAAATTAGTAAAGCTAGATCGATAAGCTTAGCCGAAATACGCTTGCTAACAGGAGCAGCAGTTGCTTTGGCTGTCTGATTGACTTTAATGTCGCGAATAACTTCATTTTGATTTTGGAATGGGGTATCAAAAGTGGAATTTGTCGTCGAGTTTACAGGCTGGTAGACAAGTTTACCTTGAGTTAATTCACCTAAGGCTCTCCATTCAGTCATACCTTCATGCCATGCTAAATCAGTTAATAGCACTTGTTGGCTAGCGAGCATCTGGTTGAGTTGTTCTAATGTATAAGGACCAGCCTGTTGGTTATTTCTTGCTAAGTAAATTTGCATAATTTTTAAATCTCAACAGCTTAAAGATGAAAAAGACCCCACGCGAGGGTCTTTTTGATAAGATTAAGTTAGGCTTGCTTGTCTTTATCTTCCGCTAGGAAGAACCAAGTTTCAAGTACTGAGTCAGGATTGAGTGAAACAGTTTCAATGCCTTGCTCCATCAGCCATTTAGCAAGATCTGGATGGTCAGATGGACCTTGACCACAAATACCTACATATTTCCCAGCTTTGCGACAAGCATGAATCGCCATTGAAAGCAGTGCTTTAACGGCTGGATCACGTTCATCAAAAAGATGAGAAACAATGCCAGAGTCGCGGTCTAAACCCAGTGTCAATTGAGTCAAGTCATTAGAACCAATGGAGAAACCATCAAAATGTTCAAGGAATTGTTCAGCCAATAATGCATTGGTTGGTAATTCACACATCATGATGATTTTTAAACCGTTCTCACCACGCTTTAAGCCATTTAAAGCTAAAAGTTCAATGACGCGTTTTGCTTCAGAAACTGTACGCACGAATGGAATCATGATTTGAATATTGGTCAGGCCCATTTCATCACGTGCTTTTTTCAAGGCACGACATTCAAGCTCAAAGCAATCGCGGAAGTTGTCTGATACATAACGGCTTGCACCACGGAAACCCAACATTGGGTTTTCTTCTTCTGGTTCGTAAAGCTTACCGCCAATGAGGTTGGCATATTCATTGGATTTAAAATCTGACATACGAACAATGACTGGCTTTTCAGCAAAGGCAGCCGCAAGAGTTGCAATACCTTCAACCAGTTTTTCTACGTAAAACTCTACAGGGGAAGAGTAGCCCGCAGTACGTGCCATCACTGCTGCACGTGTTTCGCGCGGTAAGCTTTCAATATTCAGTAAGGCCTTTGGATGTACACCAATCATACGGTTAATGATGAACTCAAGACGAGCTAGACCAATACCACCGTTTGGAATTTGAGCAAAGTCAAATGCGCGATCAGGGTTGCCAACATTCATCATAATTTTGAACGGAAGTTTTGGCATAGATTCAATGGAGTTGCGTTGAATTTCAAAATCCAATGCACCTTCATAAATAAAGCCTGTATCACCTTCAGCACATGAAACAGTGACTTCCTGACCATCGGTTAGGACTTCTGTGGCATTGCCTGTACCCACAATCGCAGGAACACCCAGTTCACGTGCAATAATAGCAGCATGACAAGTACGACCACCGCGGTTAGTCACGATCGCAGCGGCACGTTTCATTACTGGTTCCCAGTCTGGGTCAGTCATGTCTGAAACTAGCACGTCACCTGGTTGAACTTTATCCATCTCTTTAATTGATGAAACTACGCGTACTTTACCAGAACCAATACGTTGACCGATTGATCGACCTTCACACAACACAGTACCGCGTTGTTTAAGCAGGTAGCGCTCCATAGTGCCAACATTTTGACGGCTTTTTACAGTTTCAGGACGCGCCTGAACAATATAAATTTGACCATCATCGCCATCTTTGGCCCATTCGATGTCCATTGGCGCACCGTAATGGTCTTCAATGATCATGGCTTGTTTAGCAAGTTCTTGAAGCTCATGATCATTTAAAGCAAATTGTTGGCGATCCTGTTTTTCAACATCAACCACCACTACTGATTTACCTGCTGAACCTTCTTCACCATAAATCATTTTTTGGTGCTTTGAACCGAGGTTACGACGTAATACAGAGTGTTTGCCATTTTTAAGAAGTGGTTTTGATAAATAAAATTCGTCAGGGTTAACAGCACCTTGAACGACCATTTCACCCAAACCATAAGATGCTGTAATGAATACAACATCTCGGAAACCAGATTCGGTATCCAATGTAAACATCACACCCGCAGCACCTGTTTCTGAACGTACCATGCGTTGTATGCCAGCAGATAGTGCAACGATGTCATGAGCAAAGCCTTGATGCACACGGTATGCAATTGCACGGTCGTTATACAAAGATGCAAATACTTCTTTGATGGCAATCAAAATATTATCAATGCCACGAATATTCAGAAAAGTTTCTTGCTGACCAGCAAAAGAGGCATCTGGTAAATCTTCAGCAGTTGCAGATGAACGAACGGCAACCGCGATATCAGGGTTGCCGTTAGAAAGTGCATTAAAAGCGTCACGAACTTCTTTTTCTAATGCTGGAATGAGAGGAGTATCTACAATCCATTGACGAATTTTTGCGCCAGTTTCGGCAAGAGCATTGACATCGTCAACATTCAATTGATCGAGTTCTGCTTGAATTTTTGCGTTTAGACCGCTTTGTTCAAGGAACTCACGATAAGCAGCAGCAGTTGTGGCAAAGCCACCCGGTACAGACACACCAGCATTGGATAAATGGCTGATCATTTCACCTAGAGATGAGTTTTTCCCACCCACGAGTTCGACGTCGTGTTTCCCTAATTTTTCCAGACCGATTACGCGCGCTTCCAAAGTTTTTACTCCACTTTTCCAGTATTAAGTACTATCTTGGCAAGAAGAAAAGATATTTATGTGCTTAGGTTTTCGATTTTACTCTAAGCGACAGTCATGTAAGATCAGCTTACTATAAAGATTATATAGCACTAAGACAAATGTTTGAGGAGATTTTTCATGTCAGATAGTAAACAAATTAAGCGGAGTGTATTTTTTATTTCAGATGGAACCGCGATAACGGCTGAAACCCTCGGACATTCTTTATTAGCACAGTTTCCCAATGTGGATTTTGATATTCATATTATTCCGTATATCACCTCAGAAGAAGCTGCAATGAATGTGGTCGCTGAAATTAATAGTTGCCAGTCTAAAGATCAGACTTTGCCTCTGGTATTTGATACGTTGGTCGATCCAAACGTGCGTGAAATCATTAATACTGCCAAAGCAGTGAATCTCGACGTTTTTGAGGGCTTAATTAGTAAGTTAGAACAAGAGCTTGGCACACCACCGACAACTTTAGTCGGACAGACTCATGCCGTGACGGATTCTGAATATTATAAAGCTCGTATTGATGCAGTTCATTTCGCTTTGGACAATGATGATGGTGCTCGTACACGTCATTATGATAAAGCCGATATTATCTTGATTGGGGTATCACGTTCGGGTAAAACGCCAACGTCGATTTATTTGTCATTACAATTTGGAATTCGTGTTGCAAATTATCCGCTTACCGAAGAAGATCTAGATGACAATCGTTTGCCAAAAGTATTGAAAGAACATAAAAATAAGTTATTTGGTTTGATGATCGATGCGGAACGTTTAGTTGCGATTCGCAATGAACGTAAAGCCAATAGCCGTTATGCAAGTTTTAGCCAATGTCAGATGGAGCTGCGCGCGATTGAAGGAATCTATATTTCAGAAGGAATTCCTTATTTAAATGTCACGGAGATGTCGATTGAAGAAATTTCAACACGTATTTTACAAAAGACAGGCTTGAAACGTCGTATTGGTTAAAAAGAATAGGTCTGAATCATTCAGCGTTTCCGATCTGCCGTTTATAACAAGCGAAAAGGGAAATCAATGAAAAATCATTGATTTCCCTTTTTTAGTTAAACAATTTTAGCTGTTTTTGATATCCATCAATAAACTAAAGTTTTCGAGTCGCTTTTCAGTGTTATAAATATCACAAGTGAAAATGAACTCATCAACATCTACATGTTCTAACAAGTCTTGCAGACCTGCTTTCACCGTTTCAGGTGAACCAATTTGACCCAATGCATAAAAGTTATTGACGGATATGCGCTCGGCAGGTGTCCAGATATGATCCATTGACTCCACAGGTGGTTTGAGTTTTAAACTTTGTCCACGCATTAAACCCAGTACACGTTGATAAGCACTGGTGGCTAAATGCTGTGCTTCGGCATCTGTTTTAGCTACTACAGTTGGAACACCCATGGAAACATAAGGTCGTTCTAGATATTCAGATGCTTGAAAGTTTTCCCGATACAACTGGACAGCCTGTGACAGCATACGTGGTGCAAAATGTGATGCAAAAGAATAGGGAAGACCTAAACGAGCCGCGAGTTGTGCACTAAATAAGCTTGAGCCAAGTAACCAGACAGGAACATGTGTGCCGTGTCCTGGGGTTGCTACGATTTTTTGATTGGGTTCAGGGTCTTTGAAATATTGCAAAATTTCGAGGACATCTTGAGGAAATTGATCTTCAGTTTCCTGACGACCACGACGTAAAGCTCGCATCGTCAATTGATCTGTGCCTGGCGCCCGACCTAATCCTAATTCAATACGATTGGGGTAAAGCGTTGCTAATGTACCAAATTGTTCCGCAACTACCAATGGCGCATGATTAGGTAGCATTACACCACCAGAGCCTAAACGTATTGACTGTGTATTTGCAGCAATATAACCCAGTAACACAGCGGTCGCTGAACTGGCAATACCATCCATATTATGGTGTTCGGCCAGCCATAAACGCTCGTATCCTAGTTTTTCTGCGTGCTGTGCCAACTCCAGAGCATGATGTAACGAAAATTGAACTGTTTTATCGTTACGGATAGGCGCAAGCTCAAGAATTGAAAACCGTGTTTCTTTTAAAAAAGCCATAAAAAATTCTCAGGACTATATATCGTTATTTTACGATTTGTCTAAATATATGTATATCGTTTTTTTTCGATTTATGCAGTGATTTGTAACTTGAAATAAAAAAGCACCCAGAAGGGTGCTCGACTATTTAAATCATACAACGAATTAGCGGTGACGATAGTGACGGTGATGTCTTTTCCAACCACGTGAGTTGTTATATCGTTTTTCTTCAGCTCGATCTTTAGAAATTTTGTTTCCTAAAGCTGAACCACCTGCGGCGCCTAAGGCTGAACCAATATATCCACCACTTGTTCCGCCCATGTTTTTACCAACAGTATAGCCACCAACACCACCTAAACCACCACCAATTGCAGATGAAGTACGATTATGTCTATTGCTTGCAACGGCTGCACCACCTGCGCCACCAACAGCTGAACCAATCATCGCACCAGTATTGCCACCCATTTGATTGCCTAAAGCTGTACCTACGACACTACCTAATGCAGAGGTTGCAGCAACACGAGTGGTGTTGTCTGCATGGGCATTAATTGCAAATATTGAAGAAAATGCCAAAACACCACTTAATAATAAATTATTTGCTTTCATCTTAAATCCTCCATGTCCCAACAGCAGGACTTCATCTATTTCGTTGCAGCAAATGTAACAAAACGATTCACTTTAATTGTGGAGATTCTCGTTGTTATTTTTACAATGTAGCTGTGTTTTGTATGCTTTCTATTAAAAATGTCTATTAAAACGGCAAAAACGATTGATTTATCGCTTAGTGTGAAGAAAAAGTGAAAACTCGAAAGACTGAAATGTGCTTAAGAGCAAGCAAATATAAGCTGATCTATGTTCTTTAACAGTCATAATCGGTAAACTATGCGCAATTTTAGCTTTGACATGATCGCAAGCACTTCATCATTCAAGCGTTGCGCAGGTCGATTATTTTTATTTTGAGATACTTCCACTTATGAAAGAATCATTACGTTTACGACTGGATCAACTCTGTGATCGTTATGAAGAGTTAACGGCATTATTGGCAGATGCGGAAGTCATTACTGATAATAAACGTTTCCGTAAATTATCCCGTGAGCATAGTGATCTTTCTGAAATGGTCGAAGTCTGGGGAAAGTATCGTCAGGCTGAGCAAGATATTGTGACTGCTGAAGACATGCTGAATGATCCTGATTTTAAGGATATGGCTCAAGAGGAAATCAAGGAAAATAGAGCTGTGATTGAGCAACTCGAAGCGGATCTGAATATTTTGATGATTCCGAAAGATCCGAATGATGCCAATTCTGCTTATTTGGAAGTTCGTGCAGGGACTGGCGGTGATGAAGCGGCAATTTTCTCAGGTGATTTGTTCCGTATGTATAGTAAATATGCTGAATCACAAGGTTGGCGTATCGAAGTCCTCTCGGAAAATGAAGGTGAGCACGGCGGTTATAAAGAGGTGATTTGTCGTGTCGATGGCGATGGCGTGTATGGTCGCTTAAAATTTGAAAGCGGCGCACATCGTGTACAGCGTGTACCTGCAACAGAATCACAAGGTCGCGTACATACTTCTGCTTGTACAGTTGCGATTTTGCCTGAAGTTGATGTGGATACGACTGTAGAAATTAATCCTGCCGATTTACGGATTGATACTTATCGTGCATCGGGTGCTGGTGGTCAGCATATTAACAAAACTGATTCGGCAGTACGTATTACCCATATTCCAACAGGCGTGGTAGTGGAGTGTCAGGAAGAACGCTCACAACATAAAAACAAAGCTAAAGCGATGGCGTTACTGGTTTCACGTCTGGAAAATGCCAAACGCGCTGCGCAGGAAACGGCGACTTCTGAAATGCGCCGTGATCTAGTCGGATCTGGTGACCGCTCAGAACGTATTCGTACTTATAACTATCCACAAGGTCGAATGACAGACCATCGTATTAATTTAACTTTATATAAGTTAGACGCGATTATGGAAGGTGATTTGACCGAACTTTTGGACAGTTTACATCGTGAATATCAAGCCGATCAGTTAGCGATGTTGGCACAAGAGAATGGTGGCTAATGAACATTGGGCAAGCTTTAAATCTGCGTGGAGAATCTGATAGCTATGAGCGTCAGGAAGCCATGTGGTTGCTTGAACATATCCTAAATCTGAATTCGCTTGAACTAAAAATGTGTCAAATGAAAGCTTTGACGCAGCAGCAGGAACAAGCTTTTTTAGATGGACTGATGCGACTTTCTAAAGGCGAGCCGCTGGCCTATATTACGGGTTCTCAACCGTTTTGGAGTCTGGATTTAAAGGTTACACCAGACACATTGGTTCCACGCCCAGACACAGAGATTTTAATTGAAACGGTTTTGTCGTTAAATTTACCTTTTCAAGCTTCGATGCTGGATTTAGGCACAGGGACAGGGGCAATCGCCCTATCTTTAGCTAAAGAGCGTCCTGACTGGAAAGTTTTAGCAACCGATATTTACTTCCCAACGCTTGAAGTTGCTCAGGAGAATGCATATCGTCATGCTCTGAATCAAGTTCAATTTATTTGCAGTGCATGGTTTGAAGCCATACCTGTGCAAAAGTTTGATTTAATTGTGTCCAATCCACCTTATATCGATGCAAATGATGAACACATGGTGAATCTGGGAACTGAACCTCGTCGCGCATTGGTCGCAGAGCATCAAGGTCTCGCGGATCTGGAACTGATTATTGATCAAGCGCCGAACTGGATGGATAATGATGCATGGCTAGTGCTTGAACATGGTTATGATCAAGGGCATAGAGTTCGCCAATTACTTCAAAAACGTGGCTTTACTCAAGTTGAAACCCGAAAAGATTATGGTGCAAATGATCGTATCAGTTTAGGGCAATGGAAAGTATAAACCACTATAAATTGCTTTTAGCTTGAAGACTTTGTTCGATAAGCACTTGGATTGACCCCCGTCCATTTTTTAAAAGCACGATAAAACGCACTTGGATCATGGAAATTTAAGGCATCACTGATATCTTGAATACAATTTTCAGTTTTACTTAAATGCTCAATGGCAATATCACATCGGATGTCATTTTTGAGCTGTTGATAACTGATATTTTCAGCTTTTAAACGCCGTTGAATGGTTGCTTCAGACATGTTTAACTGCTGTGAAAGTTCTTTAAGTTCTGGCCAAAGCGCGGGATGATGTTTGATAAGATGTCTGCGAATCATTAGGCTTAGCGCATTTTCATTTTTATAGCGTACTAATAAATTCTGTGGTGTCTGTTTTAGAAATTCATAAAGCGATTTTTTATCTTTTTTAATTTTAATCTGTAAATAATCTGCATTGAATTCTACGATATTAGCGACTGCATCAAATTCAATATTTTCACAAAAACGGACATAATAATCTTGCGGATAAGCGGGCTTAGCGCATTTCAGACTAATTTTATCAATCACAATCCGTTGATCCGCTAACCAACACAATAAACCATGAATCAACATCAAAAAAGTGGCATAACTGAACATCCGTTTAGTGTGAGTTCGATCATGAATAATCAAAGATGCCAGATTTTGTTCAACTTGAAACTCTGCTTGGATATCATCCAGAAGTATAGAAAAAAATTTTAAAGTATCGGTTAAAGCCTTTTCTATAGTATCCGCATGCATGACCAGTTTTGCTAATAATTGATAACTACCACGTCGCATAGGATGAGAGTCCATTCCAAAAAATTCGTCATCCATATGATGAGCTAGCTCAATCCAGAGTTGTGCATATGCTGATACTGGGATTCTGGCTTTGGGGAAATTTAAAAGCTCGGCTGAAATCCCCGCCTGTTTTACTATTTTTTCAATATTAAAACCGCGGGAATGTGCCACACTCAAAGCTTCATTGACCAATGCAATAGAAATTGTTCCCTTGTTTGACGGGGAAATATTTGGCTGTGCAATCCGCTGCATGTATGACCTTGAAATAAACATGTAAATTTTTTTAAATGATCTAAATGTCCAAAAACTGCAGAACATTTGAAGCTTTTTGAAATTGTACTGTAAAAGCTGAACTTTTACTCTGAAAGTCATATAGCAATAAAATTAATCAGGTGGAAATTCGCAATGAAAATACAAGGAAAACATTTCATTATTACAGGTGGTGCCTCGGGTTTGGGTGCTGCAACGGCTGAATGTCTGGTCGCACGAGGTGCTTATGTAACATTAGTTGATATGAATGTTGAGGCTGGGCAGGCTCAGGCAGAAAAGTTGGGTTCAGCAGCAGATTTTGTTGCAGTGGATGTGACCAATGAAATTGAGGTTGATCAGTTTTTTAAACAGACGTTACAAAAGTATGGTGCAATTCATGGCTTAATTAATTGTGCAGGAGTTGGACCATCTGCAAAAGTCGTGGGCAAAGAAGGTATTCATGATCTGGTATTGTTCAACAAAGTGCTGAATATTAATGTGACAGGGACTTTTAATATGCTGCGTTTTGCAGCGGAAGCCATGACACATAATACAGTAATGCCTCAAGACGAAGACCGCGGTGTGATTATTAATACTGCTTCTGTTGCTGCATTTGATGGGCAAATTGGACAGGCTGCTTACGCTGCATCCAAAGGTGCGGTTGTTGCAATGACTTTACCCATTGCACGTGAGTTGGGGCGTCATGCTATTCGGGTGGTTACTATCGCCCCCGGTATTATGGAAACGCCCATGCTCAAAGCGTTGCCACAACAAGTTCAGGATTCACTGGGTCAAATGGTGCCTTATCCATCGCGTTTGGGTAAACCAGATGAGTTTGCAAGTCTGGCAGCACATATTATTGAAAATGCGTATCTGAATGGTGAAGTGATTCGTTTAGATGGTGCCATTCGAATGGCACCCAAATAACACCCAAATCACTTAACCCTACCTGCCAAAGCCCTCAATTAGGTTGAGGGATTTGGAAATTGAAAAAGTAAACAAAGTAGTTTAAGTTGGGGCTGATCTCCAAGAAAAATTGTTGGATGTTTTACGATAAGAAAAATGGACAGGATATATAGATCAAATTTTGAAGGGTCTATATGCGTTAAAACGGAATAAAAGAGGTTTTCGGGATGAAGACACTGATACAGGCATATGCAGAATTTGATTTAAATCAATTTATTCAACAGCAACTTAACGGACATGAACGGCGCATTAATGCTTTTGAGGAGTGTTGTGGTCGATATCTGGGTCATCAGAAAGTGGCTTTGATCTGGGAAGGAAAAAATGGAGAGCATCAACAATATACCTTTGATCAATTAGCAGAATACTCAGGAAAATTAGCCAATTATTTTAAGTCTATCCATCTTCAGGCTGGAGACTGCATAGCAGGATTATTGCCACGTACCCCCGAATTATTAATCACGATTTTAGCAACTTGGCGTATCGGGGCGATTTATCAACCCTTATTCACTGCATTTGAATCCAAAGCTATCGAGCACCGTTTAGAAACAGCCAAAACAAAACTTGTGGTTACCAATACGGATCAACAATCTAAACTTGAAAATTTAAATATTAATCAAGTTTTGACGGTAAAGAATATTGATGATGATCAGAAGCAAGAACATTTCTGGAGTGTGATCGATGCATTTGATGCCGATTGCCCAATTGAATATCGCAGTTTTGATGATGATTTTTTAATGATGTTTACCTCTGGTACAACAGGTTTGGCCAAATCTGTCCCTGTGCCTTTAAAAGCCATTTTGGCTTTTAAAGGCTATATGATGCATGCGGTTGATTTACGAGATGAAGATTCTTTTTGGAATCTTGCTGATCCAGGTTGGGCTTATGGGCTGTATTATGGTTTTACAGGCCCTTTGAGTTTAGGTCATGGCATTTTAATGGATGAGAATGCATTTAGTGTGGATCGAGCAATTGAACTAATTAAAAAATATCAGGTTAATAATTTAACGGGTTCTCCGACTGCATTTCGTATGTTTTATGGTTTTAAAGAAAAGTTTGATGACAGTATCAAACAGCACTTAAGAGTTGTGAGCAGTGCTGGTGAGCCGTTAACACCAGAAGTGATTCATTGGTTTAAACATGATCTTAATGTCAATATTTATGATCAATACGGACAGACTGAACTTGGCATGGTGATTGGTAATCACCATGCCTTAGAACATGTGATTAAAATTGGTTCTGCGGGTTTTGCTATACCAGGACATCGTTTTGCGGTACTGGATGAAAATTATCAAGAACTTAGTCAAGGCGGAATCGGGGTATTGGCAATTGACTGTGATGCGTCACCTTTGTTTTGGTTTAAAGGTTATGGAGGCAATAACCGAAAATCTTTTGTAGGTAAATACTACATCACTGGCGATACCGTACAGTTAAATGATCATGGCGGTATAGATTTTGTTGGTCGTGCTGACGATGTCATTACAACGTCAGGATATCGTGTGGGCCCTTTTGATGTTGAAAGTACATTGCTTGAATGCGAAGAAGTTTTAGAATCTGCCGTCATTGGCAAACCTGATCTGGCGCGCACAGAAATTGTGAAGGCATTTATCGTATTAAAAAGTCAATATCAGGCGACAGAACAGCTTAAAGAAAAACTACAAATGTATGTACGTGGACGTTTATCTAAACATGCTTATCCTAAAGAAATTGAATTTGTAGAAACGTTACCCAAAACAGTGAGTGGTAAAATTCAGCGTGGTATTCTTAAGCAGCGAGAAGTTGAACGAATGCAATCGCTTTGCAGGAATTAAATCATTAAATCTATCTTAAGGAGTGTGGGGAGAGTTCATATTTGAGTGATCTCCATCTGCTTGTTTTAACCATAAGTTTGTTAATTTTACTTTGGCTTCATTGCCTATCGTACAGAAAGTCTCACGCCATAATATTGTGCAAACTTTTTAATCTGAGTTATGCATCTGAAAAATACCAATATCCATCACGGAATAGGCGTAAGTTCGCCCAAGCACCAATCATAGAGCCAATAAATAAATCATGCGCTTGCTGATTATGTGGCTCTGAAACGATTGTAAAGAACAGACAAGCCATACAACCTTGAACTAAAGGACATTAGAGTCATCAGCATCAAAGAGTTGAGTTGCTAAAATCTCTAATTTATTCGGCTCACCAAATTTTCAAAGATATGCAGTAAAAGGTTTCTATTTATTTTTTTGCGCTTTAAAATTGGAGTTGATATAGGCAAATACTAAGTTAGAAATTCTAATGTTCTTCAAATTTGTTTTAGGATGTATTTTCTCTTTGGGGCTGATGGGATGTCATACATTTAATACTAAACCTCAAGCAACTAAAGAAACACAGGAGTGTCGGGTTTATCGAGCCATGATGACTGCACCGATGGATCCTTTAGCGATGCAGCAATTAAAAACAAAATGTTTGGAATCAAAAAAATAGATAAACTATCTATGCGATAGGAAACGATCTAAATCAAAGACATTTCGGTAAGTTTCACTTCTAAACTATCTATACGATAGGAAACGAACTATTCAAAAAGGGCATTTTTGTGTGGTGCTTCTAAACTATCTATGCGATAGGAAACTTTTAGTTAATCTACGGTTTTTAAATTCTTCACTTCTAAACTATCTATGCGATAGGAAACTTATGAAACTGGCTCATGAACGGATGATTATCCTTCTAAACTATCTATGCGATAGGAAACCCGCCTATGTGATTACTGGCCCACTCTATTTACTTCTAAACTATCTATGCGATAGGAAACGTCTGAAGATTGCACAAGGATTAATGCAGCCCCTTCTAAACTATCTATGCGATAGGAAACTATGAAATATTATTAATAAATCATTTAAGAACAATGAGTTAGCTTAATAATTTGATATTATATTTTAAAAGTAAGTTAAATCACAAGCTTATGATTTTATTATATTATTAAAGAGTAAGAAAAATCTTGATTTAAAAAGAGAAATAAGTCAACTTGATTTAAAATTGAATCCACTCGCTTTAGGCATTAAAAATCAAGACAAAACAAGGTATCATAAGCCGTTTTGCATCATTATCTTTTGGAGACCCCTGAGTGGAGCGACCGACCATTAATCCTGAACAATTACAGGAAGCCGCAGAAAACTTAACAACAATTCGCGATTTTATTCGTTTTGGAGTGACTGCATTACGTCAATACGATGCTCATTTAGGTCAAGGAACTGAAGATTATTTTGCGGAAAGCTCAGCGCTCGTTTTACAAACGCTTTCTCTAGAATGGGCCGCAGATGCCGAGATTCTGGATGCAAAACTTTTGCCAAGTGAAAAAGCTGAATTTTTAAGTTTGCTTGAGCGTCGTGTTAATGAACGTATCCCTACCTCTTATTTGCTCAATCTAGCTTACTTTGCCAACAAGCCATTTTATGTCGATGAACGCGTATTGATTCCACGTTCACCTATTGCTGAACTGATTGAACAGCGTTTCGCACCCTATTGTCTGGACGAACATAACAATATGCATGAGGCAATAAATAATTTGCCTGAAAACTCAAATCCTAAAACTCCGCAACGTATTTTAGATATGTGCACAGGTTCAGGTTGTATTGCAATTGCTTTGGCTTATGCGTTTCCTGAATCGGAAGTGGATGCAACTGATATTTCTAAAGATGCACTTGAAGTCGCAGCGATTAATACAGAGCATCATGATAAGCAATATCAAGTCGCGTTATTAGAATCTGATTTATTTTCAAAGATTCCTGCTGAAAATCAATATGATTTAATTGTCAGTAATCCACCTTATGTGGATGCTGAAGACATGGCAGATTTGCCTGAAGAATTTTTACATGAACCAGAACTAGCTTTGGCAGCGGGTCAGGATGGCTTGGATCTGGTGCGTAAAATGTTGGCTCAAGCGGCAGATTATTTAACTGAAGATGGTTTAATTGTCATTGAAGTAGGGAATTCTGAATGGGCAATGCGTCAGAATTTTCATACGATTGACTTCCATTGGTTGACCTTTAAAAAAGGTGGGTCAGGTATTTTTGCTTTAACCGCAGAGCAATGCCGCCGTTATCAGCATTTATTTCAAGAATCTTTAGAAGCTTAAAGGAGTTGTAGATATGGCAGGGAACAGTATAGGACAACTCTTTCGTGTGACCACCTGCGGAGAATCACATGGTGTCGGTTTAATGGCGATTGTCGATGGTGTTCCGCCGGGACTTGAGCTCTGTGAAAAAGATTTGCAAAAAGATTTAGATCGTCGTAAACCAGGAACCTCCAAATTTGCAACGCAGCGTAAAGAGCCTGATGAAGTTGAAATTATTTCTGGAGTTTTTGAAGGCAAAACGACAGGAACATCTATTGGTTTATTGATTCACAATACAGACCAGAAATCAAAAGATTATGGCAATATTGCCCAAACCTTTCGCCCAGGGCATGCGGATTATACTTATACGCAAAAGTATGGTTTCCGTGATTATCGTGGTGGCGGACGTTCCAGTGCGCGTGAAACAGCAATGCGTGTTGCAGCGGGTGCAATTGCAAAGAAATATCTTGCTGAAAAATTTGGTATTGTGATTCGTGGACATGTAACGCAAATTGGTAATGAAATTTCAGAAAAACTGGATTGGAATGAAGTTCCGAATAATCCATTTTTCTGTGGTGATGTTGCTGCCGTACCACGTTTCGAAGCCTTAGTGACTTCTTTGCGTGAGCAAGGTACAAGCTGTGGTGCAAAACTGGAAATTTTAGCTGAAAAAGTTCCAGTGGGTTGGGGGGAGCCTGTATTTGACCGTTTAGATGCTGATATCGCACATGCCATGATGAGCATCAACGCGGTAAAAGGTGTCGAAATTGGTGATGGTTTTGCTGTAGCAGGTCAGTTTGGTCATGAAAGTCGTGATGAGTTAACGACAGAGGGTTTTCTTGCTAATCATGCTGGTGGTATTTTAGGTGGTATTTCGAGTGGACAAACTATTCGTGTCGCTATTGCACTCAAACCAACCGCAAGTATTACGACTTCAGGTCAAACGATTAATCTTGATCGTGAAAATACCGACGTATTAACTAAAGGTCGTCATGATCCTTGCGTGGGTGTTCGGGCAACACCCATTGCGGAAGCGATGCTTGCAATTGTTTTGATGGATCACTTCATGAGAAACCGTGCACAAAATGCGGATGTTGTTGCTCCATTTGCACCAATTGAACCATAAGTTCAGTATTGCATAAAAAAACTCACCGATTAGGGTGAGTTTTTTTATGCTCAAAGCTGAAATGCCTAGTTAAGAAGCATAGACATTGACAAAATTTTGATAGGCTGAAGAAGCTTGTCCATCAATGTACATTGGGCGTTTGATTGCGCCGTGATCTGTATTGATTTGAACATCAATACGTTTTGCATTTTTAAAATCATTCAAAAAACTACTTGGTACAATGACATGGTTCGATGAGCGTTTTGGTTCTAAACGACTAATATATTCGAGTTCAGTGGGTTGTGTCGGAGTATAACTCAGATGTTTACCATCTACGATAAAGGTGATTTTTTTGATATCATAATAGAGATAGCTGCTATTTAAACGAACATCAATACGAAGTTGATTTTTATTCTCCGAATTCCATGAGGCGGCCATAATCGGACACTGTTCGTTTGGTTTACACAGTAACAATCCTGCTGTTGCTAATCGGTCAGTGTTACTTTTAGTTTCAGGAACAGTTGTACAACCTTGTAATAAAACCAAAGCTGTCATTAATCCAACTATTTTTTTCATTTCAGATTTCCCCTTAAAGATGTTGTATTCATTTTCTTAATCTTTGTCTATGCCCAGAAAATGAAAGGGTTGTGAAGCTTTGAACTGTGCTGTTGCATCACCTGCATAGATGTTCTCTTGATTTTTACCTAAATCTAACTTAAGTGTCACCCCATCTTTGAAATTAATTTTGTTAAGATCGACCCAAAAACTATTGGGGGAAACTGCCGATTCGAAAAAGTAAAGTTTACGCTTATGATCAACGACTGTACGCCAGCGGGTTGAAGAGATATTTGGCTATTCTTGAGTATTCAGGCCATATGGGACAGATACATTTCGAATGACACTGAAAACTGAGGCAAGTGCTTCCTTCGGATCATCATTTTTAGGAATGGCATTGATATAAAAAGAAGCTCTGGCAAAACGGTCTGATGCGCGATTGGTTCCTGGGAGGAAAACTGTTCCACCAATTTGTTTCCAATATTCATTTAGTGCAAGTTGCTCAGCAAAAATTGGAGAGTTGGTCATCACTTGATAACTAGCATCATGATGAATGACTTGTTTACCATTAATGTATTCAACTATTGCACTGTCTCCTGTTTTATCAGAAATCGATAAGTGTAAGGTGGCTAAACGTTTCTCACCTGGTACAGCATCAGTAACGATAATAAATGGTTCTTTTTGTAGCGCTTTGACTGCCTCATCTACAGTTGCAAAATTATCTAAGACATATTGCGCCCACGCAGCAATCGTCAGTTTGGGTTTATCTGATTTGGTTTGATCTGGATATTGAGATTCAACAAGCCAAAGTAAGTTGGCATTTAAGCCTGCTTCATTCACACCATCTGTGGTTGAGATATCGTAACCTGTAGCAACCACACTGCCATATTTAGATGTCCAATGAATCGAATTTTTACCCGCATTGCCACTACGTTTTACACCGCTCGGCAAAATCCATAAGTTGGTACCGACATCTTGTTTCCAGTCCATCGAGCGGGCAGTAATAATATTTTGGTTATTACCTTGATACACCACTCGCGTACAAGTTTGGGCTGTAAAGGATACCAAAAATAAACTAGCGCCGATTAAACTACTTAGGAGTGCTTTTTTAATCAATGTCAGATCCTCTTGTAAAGTCTTTTTAATGCTTTTATGTGAGTTATGTCTTTGGTTAATTTAGCGTAATTTATTTTGAATAGATGGTTTTTTAACAAATTTCAGCATAAATGCGTTACGATAGTTCGCTTATTTATCATTTTATAAGTAAAAATTAATTTACTTTTTAGATGAATTCTATGTCTAATATCGCTTTAATTTCATGTAGACTAGTCTGTATATTTTTAATATAATAAGTCCAAGCTACTCAGTTTTTAAATATCAGAATTTGCTCATAATAATTTTTTGCTGGTATCAATTTTTTATTTAATAAAAATATTTAATGAATACAAGTATTTAAGTTGTTTTATTGTGATCAAGAGATGCCTTGATTTATCAGTTGTGCGTTTTATGGCCTGCTTCTTCCCCAAGTGGCAGGTTTTTTTTATTCTCAAAATCTACGTCAAAAAGTAGCCCTCATTCATATTGTTGTAAAAATTAAATGTTAAATTGATTTGAAAATCAAAGAGCATTGCACGATGAAAAAAACCAATGAGACTAACTTAGATTATTTAAATAATATTATTGATGCTTTTAAAGAGACTAAAGAAAAACCCAGTAAAATTTTAATAGGTTATAAAATATATGCTGAACTGATGAATGATGCTCAGTTCAAAAGCGAAATACTGGAATCTGCTTTAGATCCACATAAGCGTAAGTATCGAAAATTAAAAATAAAAATTACTCAAGATGAATATCAACTTAAAATCGAATAAACTTAACTATTGTCTAAATAATATTTTGAAAAATAAATAATTTTTTGAATATTTTATTGTCTAAATTTGATCCCAGTGTTGTTCGAAATAGTGTGATTCTCAAAATTTTTCATTGTTTATAAATCTTTTTTAAAGATCCCCAATCGATTCTATTTGCAATCGAATTATTGATCTTTGTATTTGATAATAATTTCAAACGAAACGAAATGCTTTGATGAGTGTGCTAAGTTGAACATTGAACCAAAGTTCGTTTAGGTATTTTAATTTGGTTTTAACGAAATACTCAAAAATCTGTGTAGAAAGCTATATTCCAGAAAAAACATAGATCCGCATCTTCTCATATACATGGCGCATGGTTGAGTCTTAGGGAGACTAAGATTACAGTCCTATTTACTTTTCTAATTGACTTAACAGTAGATCGGGTGAATAGTATTTAACAAAAGCTTGGCTTTAGACTTCTTTCACGATTGTTTAAACGCTTTTATTTTCCTCGCATGGCAAAAATAAAAAGCACTTTGTAAAGAAGTTTATTCAAATTGATGATTTTTTTAGAATTGTTTTGTTTATTAATTGTTTATATAACTGGTCAAGCTATGTAAAGCGGTAAACAATAAGCTGAAAAGGTTTAAATAGTATGGATAAAATGAGAACAACAGTAAAATATGTCGTGCTCAAAGGTGATGATTATCAACTGGGAACTGCTTTACATGAAGAGTACCTAGATACGGGGAGTACATATTTTGACAATATACCTTCTGTGGTGACTTTTAGCGGTCGCGATTTTCGGGTCAAGTATAAAGAGTTGATACGAAAACAAACGTATGATGAAAATGATGAATCTCAACACATTTTAGTCAAAATGATTGCAATGAACTAACTAAATTTAACAGTTTAAAATTTAAAAATCGTGGATAATCTATAAAGTTCAAGTTGAAGTGTGAAATCAAATAATGACTAAAAAAATCTTATTTATTTTATGTGGTAGCGCTCTTGTTTTATCTGCTTGTAGCACGACTAATACACCTCCACCACAAAAAATTGGAATGCCTAATCCAGCAAGCCAGTACTGTATCGATCAAGGTGGTAAGTTGGAGATGAAAAAGAATTCAAATGGCGATACTTATGGTAATTGTACCTTACCCGATGGTCGTGTGATTGAAGAATGGCAATTATTTAGACAAGATCATCCTCAAAAATAAAGCATAAAAAGCTCAGAAAACAAAAGTATTCTGAGCTTTTTTATTGATCAAAATTTATAACATCACAAACATAATAATCAGACCTAAAGCAATCCGATACCAAGCAAAAACACGTAAAGTATGTTTTTCCACAAAACGTACTAAAGCTTTCACTACAAACAATGCCGCGAGAAAAGCGGTGATAAAGCCAAGTGCAATATTGGTCATATTATCTGCGGTGAGTACATTTGCATTACGAATTAAGTCAAATGTTGCTGCACCTAGCATGGTAGGCATCGCCAGAAAAAAAGAGAACTCGGTTGCTGCTTTACGTGAAAGCCCTGAGAACATTCCCCCTACAATCGTCGCACCAGATCTTGATGTGCCAGGAATCATGGCAAGACATTGAGCCAGACCAACCAATAAAGCCTGTTTAAAGGTGATTTGAGTGGCTTCTGTCGTTTTATGATCAAATTTGATTGATTCTGCCCAGAAAATAATTAAACCACCCACAATCAATGCAATGGCTACAACTAAAGGGCTAAACAGTACAGATTTAATAAAATCAACTGCCATCACACCTATAATGACCGCTGGAAAAAAAGCAATCAAAACACTGATACAAAAGTGACGCGCCTCTGTATCTCCACTAAAAAAACCTTTGACCAAATCGATGATTTTTTGTCGATATAACCAGCAAACTGCCAAAATAGCACCTAACTGAATGACGACTTCGAACACACGTCCACTATCAGAATGAAAGTCAATCAGATGACCGAAAAGAATAAGGTGGCCTGTACTGGAAATAGGTAAAAACTCAGTTAGACCTTCAATGAGTCCTAAAAAGAGAGCCTTAAAGGCTTCAAGGTGTTGCATGGATGATTACTCATGAATCAGATTTAATGATATTAATTAAAAAGAAAGGTGAGAGTGTAAGTAAATAACTAAATATTTTTCAAATCATAACAGCCTTACTTTATTCTTCTTTAAGAAATACAGTTTTCTTAAAATTCAAAATTGTATACGCATTCGTGTAAGGATCGAATAGATGGTTTGGTTTCCATTGTTAATATTTGTGAAAATTCTATCATCAGTCAAAAAGTGATGTTTTTTTAGTCGTGATGAATATAAAACACGATTTTATTTAATGAGAATCATTTGCGATGCGTTGGGTGTTCTTGTATATTAGTGCCAATGTAAAGCTTCATGGGTTTATCAGAAATAAATCGCTATACTTTTTTATTTTGTTAATGATTGTTTTAATAGAAAATTGTGTAAATATTAAACGAAATTATAAAGTTATTACACCTCTATTGAAAATAAACGCGCTTAATCTATGTAAAGCATTTTGGTAAAGGAGTCAGTCCAATACCAAAATTAATGACTAAGACGATGACTTTTGCTGTTCAATTTGTTGTTTTAAATATAAATCAACATAGTATTTTTCAGTGTAGTCATCTGCATATTGGTTCGCCTGACTCCGTGTTTTAGTCTTCTCAGTCTTTTCTATAAGACCTGATTCAGGCGAATAAAGGAGCACCCACCATTGTCGATGAATACGTCTAACATTGAAAAGCTCTTTACTATATTTACGTTTTGCCATTGTGAATCGTGTGATGGAAAATATTGAGACCAGTTCTACTTGACCCTTATACTTAAGTCAACACAGAGCTTAGGTAACTGCTCAAATTTTATAAAAATAAAGAAATCTCTTAAATTTTAAAGAAATAGCATTAAAAAAAGAGAGAAGAAGGATAGTTAATACATGAAATTTACTGTAAATGTAGTGTTGTCTTTTGTTAAATTGTAAAAATCAAATTCAATTCAATTATTGATTTAAATTATTGATATTTAATTAAATATTTTAAATAAAAAATTGTAAAAAATGATTACTAATTATACATTTGTAAGCTATTTCTTACAACGCTGTAAGCCATAAGCTTATTCATTTGAAATCTGATAAAACTATACTCACTCCAGCACATCAAAAAGGCATCTTGACTATTAAATAGAAAGCTGAATATTAACTGAGAGATCTGGGAAAAATAATAAAGATATCTTTATTAATATAAATCGTCTAAATAATAGAGAAGAATCTCAAATAATCAATTGATGTGCAAATATCTCTCCTCTTTGGGGGAAGAGGAGAGATAATTATTCAATGACTAATCTAAAGGGTATTGGCATGTTCATCATTAAGAATATATTTGTATTTTTATTATCTATCGTGTGCTTATGCCTGATGATTATACTTTTTAATTATTTAGGTTTTATAAAAATCATAAATCTTATTGTTTCTTCAGTTATCTTTGGAACTTTTATCACCTTATATTTTAAAGCGATAAAATTGTGTATGACTTTATTTGTGACATTTTTTGGTGCAATGTTATGTATAAGTCAGACTATGGAAGTGGTTATCATGTTTTTAATTACGCTTTTGGTCTATTTTACAATTACTACGATGATGCCAAAGTTAAAAAATATACAAATAAAAATTAATCAGCCAATAAGAATGGATTAACGTAAATAAGTAAAACCAGTTTTTATTTTATCTTGCACATGAAGAAATAAATTTTATCCAACAATAATGATAAATTAAATTTTTATAAAAATATGATGAAACAGATGTTTTTAATATTATATAAATATATTATAACGCAGTTTTTTTTGATGAAAAAATGGTTGCTTTGCCTTAAATAGTAAAGGTATCGCATAAAAATTTGATAAAGGATTGAAATGTTAAGAGCTTTTTTTATTGCTTATTTGGTTGTGCCTAGCTTTGCTTTTGCCTTGTCTCCAGATCAGGAGTGTCAACAAATTGCAGAAGTCGCAGCAGCAGTGATGCAACAACGTCAGGACGGTGTTGCTTATTCGACTCAACAGCGAATTTCACAAGAGTTTAATTCTGAAGAAATCAAAGAGTTTTATATGGATATTGTTGAAGATGCTTATACGGACAAACAGTTAAATACCGAGACTGGCAAAGAGCAAGCTATTCAGGCATTTAGTAAGTCTTATCATGATCGTTGTTTGGCGCCAGAATAAGTTTTATAAAATTACAGCTTTGTCTAATCTTGCATATAGTTTTGTCGATATTGTTTGGGCGAAATATCAAATTGTCGTTTAAAGGCTTGACTAAATGCAGTTTCCGAAGAGTAGCCCACATTATTGGCAATCTTTTGAATAGTAAGATTGCTCTCCCTTAATAATTGGCTAGCAAGACGTAAACGATGCTGTTGTAAATATGCTAACGGTGTTTCGTGAATAATATTTTGGAACAAACTGGCAAATTTTGAACGAGACATGCAGCATTGTTCTGCAAGTGATTCAACGGTCCATGAGTGTTCTGGACGACCGTGTATTGCAGCAAGTGCACTTGAGAGCTCAGGATGACTCAAGGCATTCAACCAAGAACCTTGGTCATCAAGCTGAGAAATATAATCCCTGACACATTCGATCAATAAAATACTCATCAAATGATCAAAAATTTTATCACGACCGGGTTGTTTTCGTTGGGTTTCTAACGCAATAAAATATAAACCTACGCGTAGCCATTCGGGCCCGCTTGAACTCATGGCATGATGAATATGAATATAAGAGGGAAGTGCGCTGAGTAATGGCCGAGCCATCAAAGTATCAATATCGCAACGTATCGTGAAAATTAATGCAGATTCAGAGGATTTTGTTCCGATTTCGATAGCATCATCACGGTGACCTTTAAAAAGATCGCTGATATCTAAACTATCAATTAATCTATGATTCTGACAATTGGACCCATGATGTGTATTCCCAGATGGAATGAGAACAATATCACCTGCCTGAGCGGTTAAAGTGGTGTCAGAATCAATTTTGAAATGAGTAGAACCCATTAAAATAATGTGGGCAATCACAGCATTTTGCTGCTGCATGAAAAATGCCCATTCTCCTTGCGCTTTGATATAAATATATTCAGATTTATTTAAATGAATATCGTCAAAAATTTTACTTAATGCATCCATATTAATCTTAAATTTCTTATTCCAATATAAACAAACGAATCAAAAATATACAAAATGTGATTTTAGGACAAAAAAATGGTCGAAAATGCCAAAGACTTTTACATAGGTTTTTTGGACGCATGCAACTGTCTTTCGAAGTATAAATTCAACAAGATAGAGATATCAAGAAAGAAAGGATGCGAGACATGAATGCTCCATTAAAAGTTCAAGAAGAATTAGTCACCATGGCTTCAAAATCAAAACGAGAGTTGGATCGTAAACGTTATTTTTGGTTGTTAGGCCCTGCGTTACCTGTTATAGGTCTCGGTATTTTAGCAGGCTACCAATTTTCACCACGCCCGATCAAAAAGTTTTTTGCTATGGGCGGGCCAATTGTATTACATATCATCATTCCCACCATTGATACCATTATTGGTAAAGATGCTAATAATCCGACCAATGAAGATATTAAGTTACTGGAAAATGATCCTTATTATGCTGCATTAGTAAAAAGCTTCATTCCGATTCAATATGCGGCCAATATTTATGCCTGTTATATTGTCAGCCGTAAAGAAACGTCTTTTATTGATAAGATTTTACTTGGTATTTCAATGGGGGCAATCAATGGTATTGCAATCAATACTGCGCACGAATTAAGTCATAAACAAGACCGTATTGATCATCTCTTGTCTCATATGGCTCTTGTCCCGACGGGTTATAACCATTTCCGTGTTGAACATCCTTATGGACATCATAAACGTGCTGCGACTCCTGAGGATCCAGCATCTTCACAAATGGGTGAAACATTTTATGAATTTTGGCCTCGTACAGTATTAGGTTCTTTAAAATCAGCTATTGAAATTGAAACTCATCGTTTAAAGCGTAAAGGCAAACGGTTCTGGTCTAAAGACAATGAATTGCTACAAGGCTGGACAATGAGTGCCACTTTCCATGCCTCAATGGTTAAATTATTTGGAAAAAGTACAATTCCATATCTAGCGACTCAGGCATTTTATGGCATCAGCTTATTTGAAATCATTAACTATATTGAACATTATGGTTTATTGCGTCAAAAAAGAACCGATGGTAACTATGAACGTACCATGCCAGAGCATAGTTGGAACAACAATAACATCGTGACTAACCTATTTTTATATCAGTTGCAACGTCACTCAGATCATCATGCTTATCCAACTCGTCCATTTCAGGCATTGCGTCATTTTGATGAAGCACCTGAGCTGCCAAGTGGATATGCGAGTATGCTATTGCCTGCATTGATTCCGTCAATATGGTTTAAAATGATGGATAAGCGTGTTTTTGATCATTATAAAGGTGATTTGAACAAAGCCAATATTTACCCTAAACGTCGTGCTAAAATTTTTGCGAAATTTGGTTTGGTGGATCAGTCGTTGCAAACTGAATAAAACTCGATGAATTCATAGTTTATTTAAGTTTTTCCTTGAACAGCCCTAATTGTGTTTAGGGCTTTTTTTAGTTTAAGCTTCCAAATCTTTTAGCATCCAGATTTCACAGGCTTGACTGTGACCAGTCTGACCACGTGGTTGAGCTAAGCGTTGAAAGCCCAATCTTTCATATAAATTGACTGCTTCTTTAAGTGCCGCTGTTGTTTCCAGATAACAATCATTGAAACCTTTTACTTTGGCAAAATCAAAACATTGCTGTAAAAGTTTTTTAGCAAAACCCTGACCGCGTAATACAGGCAAGAAATACATTTTTTGAATTTCGAGTAAAGTGGAATCTCCCAATAATGGTGCAATCCCACCACCACCGAACACATTGTCATGTTGATCTACAATGACCCAGTATTGACTATTGGCATGATGATAAACCTCAGACAATTGATCTAGTATCGGGTCAGAAACTGCAAATCCTGCATCTGTGGCTAGACCATACTCTTTTGACACTTCACGGATGACCTGAGCAATTTTGGGATCATCCTTAGCTTGGATAGGACGTATAAAATACATTGATAAGCATACATAAAAAAGTGGAATCGAATTTAGCTCAAATCCAGATTCCACTCAAGTTGACTTATTTTCAATGAAATATCTTTGAAAATTATTTTAGTTCACTGGAAGATTTACCGAGTTCACGACGTGCAATAATCAGTTGCTGGATTTGCTGTGTTCCTTCAAAAATATCCAAAATCTTGGAATCACGAGCCCATTTTTCTAATAATTCGTCTTCGTTGTAGCCAACACTCGCTGCCAATTCGACGCATTTCAAAGTTATGTCATTGCCGATTCGACCTGATTTGGCTTTGGCAATAGAGGCTTCCTTGGAGTTTGGCTTTCTATTATCTGCCATCCATGTGGCTTTTAAAGTCAGCAAACGGGCAGCTTCCCATTCTGCTTCCATCCGATAGATTTGAGCGGCAATATTCGATGTTTGCAAATATGGTGTTGTGTAATCTGCTTCAAGATGATCTTTAAAAATTTCTTTAATACGCTCTAGTGAGGCTTTGGCGCACCCGATCGCCATTGCTGCAACCAGTGGACGGGTATTGTCGAAAGTTTCCATCACACCTGCAAAACCTTTGGCAACATCGACTTCAGCATTACCTAACAAATTGGCGGCAGGAACACGACAGTCAATAAAACTAATTGCAGCTGTATCTGAAGCCTTAATTCCCAATTTGTGTTCCAGACGCTCAACTTTCATGCCTGGTGTACCTTTAGGAACCACAAAGGATTTAATTGCTGCACGGCCTAATTTACGATCCAATGTTGCCCAAACCACAACGGAGTCAGCGCGTTCACCAGAGGTCACAAAGATTTTTTCACCATTGAGGATATAATCGTCACCGTCTTTGGTCGCAGTGGTGCGAATTGCGGCAGAATCAGAACCACAACCTGGTTCAGTAATTGCCATTGCAGCCCATGTACCCTTAAAGCGTTCGAGTTGCTCATCGTTTGCAACGGCTGCTATTGCTGAATTACCTAAACCTTGCCGCGGCATACTGAGTAATAGTCCTGTATCTCCATAACACATCTCGATGATGCTGAGTGCTGTAGACAGATTGGTGCCATTACGGTTACCTTGATCCTGACTTTCATTGCGTTTTCCTGCTCCAGCCGCGCCAGCATTCATGCCTTCGCCACCTTCATTCATTCCGTCAACCAATGATGCGAGCATATCCAGTTCTTTTGGATAAGCATGTTCAGCTTTGTCATATTTACGTGAAATCGGGCGCAAAACATTCAATGCAACTTCATGTGCCTGATCAATCAACATCTTAAATTTTTTAGGATTTTGTAAGTTCATTTTATTTTTCTCCAATTAAGCATGCAGACCTGAATGTAAAATTGCTGTCGCACGTAAATCCCGATACCAGCGCTCAACAGGATGTTCTTTTGTAAAACCATGACCACCTAAAACTTGTACGCCATCTGTGCCAATTTTCATGGATTTTTCGGCACATAATAAACGCGCTAGATATGCTTCACGATGAAAAGGCTGACCTGCTTCAGCTAAACTTGCTGCATTTAAAATCAGCATACGCATAGCATCAATTTCAATCGCCATATCCGCAATCATAAATGCAACGCTTTGACGATGTGAAA
Organism: Acinetobacter sp. WU_MDCI_Axc73; assembly: GCF_025562455.1. Lineage (GTDB taxonomy): Bacteria > Pseudomonadota > Gammaproteobacteria > Pseudomonadales > Moraxellaceae > Acinetobacter. The sequence continues at coordinate 145,557 of NZ_JAHPRO010000001.1, read as the reverse complement.
TTGGTTCACCAAATGCAGTACGTTCATTGGCGTAGGTAATACAATAGGCTTTAACTGCTTCACATGTACCAACTGCCATTGAACACCACATGAGATTGCCTAGATCAATAAAGGTACTGTAATCAAATTCTTGATCACCTAAACGTGTTGCTGGTGTATTTTGAAAGTTCAATGTGACTGATTGTGTAGCTTTAAGTCCCATTGCAGGTGAGCTTTTTAATTGGATGCTGTCGTCACGCTCTACAACAAAAACATCAGCCTGCCCATTGAACTCTGCACTGACCAGTAATAAATCAGCCGTTTCCCCTAAAACGACTAGCGTTTTTTCGCCCGTAATATAGAACTGATCATTTGCAAAAATGGCTTTAGTTTTGAGTTTAAATGGATTAAAAGCAGGCGTATTTTCCTGTACTGCAAAAGTTGCCTGAATCTTGCTATCTTCAGCAAAAGAAGTGAGATATTTTGATTGTACTTCGTTTGAACCCCAACGTGTTAGTGCATTGATCACGCTGAATGTACTGAGTAATCCAGCGGTTAAACTAAAATCACCTTGTGCTAGATGTTCTGCGATCAGGACATTGCTGACAATATTTTGTTCTACTGCCACACCGCCTAAGGCTTCAGGAAGGGCATAGTAATTTAGTCCTAAATCTTCGATATATTGCCAAAGTTCATTGGGAAATTGGGCATCATGATCTGCCTGATGCGCAAGTGGTGCTAAAACTTCTTGTGCAAATTGAGACATGGCCTCTACGGTCATTTGTTGTTCTTCTGTCAGGCTTAAATCAAACAGGTTTTTTTGCTGACTAGGTAGGCGCTGACGATCAATGTTTTGAGCTTTAAACGCTTTCTGAGTATGGCTAAGCGCTTTAAATCCTGTTTTTGAACCCTGATAAAGTGATTTTTCTATAAACTTGCGTAGCTTAAATTGGTCCAGTAAATCACTGGACGCCATTTTTGTCAGTAATGAAAGTCCAAAACCTTGGGCTTTATTGACCATATTTGTCATTGCGCTGCATCCTTCGCAGTATTCATTATGGTTTTATGCTGACATGCCTTAAATCAAAAAACCATGTCAGTGCTGACAATGATATCTGAGGCAGATAAGTGGAATATACTAAGGATGGTATTTATTTAAAATTTTGAAATTTATATAAAAATAAAAAATGAATCGACAGGTCAATTTAAAGAATTGACTAGGCTGACAAACTTACAACCTAGTCGAGTATAAATTATCTATTTTTTAGCATATTTGCGGATCATTTGTCTGACATTGGTTCTGGCATCAATGACGGTCATAAACGTATAGGCGCCGATGAATTTACGACTAATAAACATAAATTCTTTAGGAGGAACAGAAAAGTAACGTGATGCCATCGATTTACTGGCTTGTTGCATTACACGACTATGTAGTTGGCTCTTTTTCCAGTTGTAACGCTCTTGTTCATCCATCAAACCTTGCGGCATTTCAGGATTATTCTCAGGACAGCTAAAGGCTTCAGTGGCGAGTAAAAAAACTTTAGCCATGTCTGGTTTGATCGCTTGTGGAATCGAATCAAAAAATTCATAACCCGTCATGGCTTTTACCATCGCATCGGCATCATGATGATAGCCTGCCGTGATTAAGCTACGAGCGACATTTAACAGGTGGTCATCAAACTGACGAATAGCACCAAAGTCAAGTAATACAATCTTGTCCTTGATATCATCACCATTGCCTAAACGAACCAAATAGTTACCAAAGTTTGGATCGGTTTGCATTTCCCCCCATTCAAAAATTTCACGAACTGCGACTTCAAGCGATGCCTCTCCAAGTAGATTGCGACGTTCTTGTGGTAACGACAGCATCACGGGGCTATTGATCGGAACACCACGTTCAAAGGTCATGCATAAAATTTTATCAGTACAATAATCATCAATAATATGCGGCACCACATAGCGAGGATCATGTTGAAGACGTTCTGCGAAACGTCGTGTAGTTGCTGCTTCTAAGTCATAACTGACTTCACGATGCATCATTTCACGGACTTCTTCAAACCATTGATCAAATTCACGGGTTTGAGGCACCATTCGTGTCAGTTTGAGCATATTTTTAAATAAGCTCATATCTGAATCAATCGCTTCGGCAACGCCTGGATACTGAATTTTTAAGACTAACTCTAGCCCATCAGATTTACGTGTGGCGCGATGTACCTGAGCCAGTGATGCAGTTCCGATTGGTTCATGATCAATGCTAAGTTCATGAAGTTTATCGCCGAGTTGTTCTTGTAAATGTTCTTTGATTGCTGGCCATGCGAGCGCAACAGTCTGGTTGTTTAGAGTATTGAGTGCTTGAGTAATTTCTTCTGGCAAAAAGTGTTCGCCATAGAGCGCCATCATCTGACCGATTTTAACAATCGAACCTTTCAGTTTCCCAATTTCTGAAACCAGATAATTTGCCTGTTCTGTCATCGCTTTTTTACGCTTTTTATCTTTTTCCTCGTCACTTGAAAAAAAAGAAGACGCATTTGCCGTTGCCCAGCGAGTACCCGCAAGCAATGAGGCTTTAGCGATAGATAAGCGTCGATCCATAGAAGAGGTTTTTAGGTTCTTAAGCTTATCTTTCTGATCAGACATATAAAATCCTTGCTAAAGTCATGCAGAGTCAATGAGTATAATTGTAGCGAATATTACATGCTATGACCGTATTAAAACAGTTAGAGTGAAAAAATGTTTATCTGAAATTTTTTAAATAGTACAAAAAACATTCAAATTAAGCGGCGTAAGTATATGGTTTGCTCAATTTTTAGTGTGATCTGTTCGAACTTTGCATTCTTTTGAAATAAATAGACAAGCAAATACCTTGCATTGCGGAACAATAGGTGGGAGTTTTTACATGTCACTTTTGATTTTCGCTATAGTTATAAATAGGAGAAAAATAAAAAAGAATTTGACTCATTAGCAGAGAAGCCTAATAAATCAATTTATCACCTACATACGAAACTTGATTTTAAGACTCTCACGCATTTTTAATTGATTAACATGGCTTAAAATATGCTGATCAATCATGGCTTGAACTGACTGGTGCATAAAGCCTAAAGCATACCCTTTGACAATAATAATGCTTGGTAAAGTAAAGAAGAAATATTTCGCATCTTCAAGTGATGCGTTTTCAAAAACGCCATGATTGGTCAAGGCATCACAAAAATACTGTTTCTCAACTTTAACGTGGCCTGAATCTGCATCATTCCAATAATTTTCGCGCATTGCAAAAAGATTGTTGTGTTTATAGCTCATCGGTTTAGAGGTTCTCTACCAAAAAAGAAGAAGTATTAATAAGACAGGGTTGAAAGCTGTCTTCATGTCAAATTTAGTTTAAATGAATTTGCTGAAAGTACAATTTTAAAGCACATGAAATTGTTATAAATACGTGAAAAGATCTCCACATTTTAGTTTTTTAGCTATATTAATGATCAAAAGCAGTTGGAATTTTCCCTTATACAAACCGTCATAATGACTCAACATACCTACGAACTTCTGATAGATTATAGGGCGTAGATGCTTGCTCTGATTTTCAAAATTGGAGTCAATAATGAAAGCAATATTCAACTTTGTTGCTGAAAAAGTGTTTCTAATAAGTCGCTTTAAAATATTTCATCCTTTGGATGTATGACGCTTATCCAAAAATAAAAACACCTTTAACTTTTAAAAAAGAGCGAGAAAAAATGTAAGGATAGCAAATTACTTTTTATTCCCAATTAAACGTGACTCAGCAGGGGATCTCGTTTCACCGCTGGTTATTGGATGTCGCAAAAAATGGAATTTGCGTGGTGCTACAATGGTTAATGGTCATGAATGGCTGGATCATTGTGGTAATTTTCATTTAGCAGGTTTTTTGAAATGATAGAACAGCCAGTTTTGATTCAGATTATATTTACGGTACAAGAGTCTGAGCAATTATTTGCTTATCTAAAAGAATTTGAGCTTGGATTATTTTATGTGAAGCTTAGTGTGAAGTTTGGCCTAATCTGGTCGGGAGAATAAAATGAGTTTTAAAAATGTAAGTGCAGGGATTAATCCTCCTGATGATTTTTATACCATCATTGAAATTGCTAAAGATAGCTTGCCGATTAAATATGAAGTCAATAAAGAGTGTGATGCACTGTTTGTAGATCGGTTTTTATTTACAGCCATGAGCTATCCTGAGAATTATGGTTATATTCCGCAAACATTAAGTGACGATGGTGATCCGTTGGATGTACTGGTTTTTGCGCCTTATCCAGTATTAAGTGGTAGCGTTATTCGCAGTCGTCCAGTGGGCATTATGTATATGGAAGATGAACACGGCATTGATGCGAAAATTATTGCTGTGCCGCATAGTAAACTAAGTTCCTTATATGAAGATGTTCAGTGTCTGGACGATTTACCATCTTCAAGTTTAGCGCGTATTCAGCATTTTTTTGAACATTACAAAGACATTGAACCTGAGAAATGGGTTAAATTTAAAGGCTGGGGTGACTTGGCTGAGGCACAGGAAGAAATCAGAAAGTCCGTTGCGGCTTATGAACCCCATGAAGATATTTAAATCATCATATATCTGATAAAACAGGGGCTGCTTGGGTGCCCTTGTTCATTTTCTCAAAATTTAATGAGATAAAATATTAAGTGACCCACTATTCTTTTTATAATACACAATAGTTAAATATCGATGAGCATAAATACGTGACTGATCTGCCAAATTCTGAGTTGGAACTGAGTGATAGTGAAATGCATCTATATAGCCGTCAGATTTTACTAGATGGTTGGGATATAGAAGCTCAGGAAAGATTAAAACTTGCCAATGTTTTGATTGTAGGTGCGGGCGGCATTGGCTGTACCAGTGCTGAATTACTGGCTCGGGCAGGTGTTGGAAAACTGACGATTATTGATCCAGATATAATCGAAGTGAGTAATCTACAACGTCAAATTGCGTTTACACCGCAAGATTTAGGGCAGTATAAAGCTGAAGTTTTAGCAAAAAGGCTGAGTCAGATTAATCCCTATATTCAAATCGATTATTTAACAGAACGTCTGGATGACACGAATATCGATAAGCTGCTGCAACAGCAGGACTTGGTGCTGGATGGTTGTGATAACTTCAGCACACGATATTTAGTCAATGTTGCCAGTAAAAAGTTTTCAGTTCCCTTAATTAGTGCTTCGGCCATAGGCTTTCAGGGGCAGTTATTTATGGTAGATGCAGATTCGGCTTGTTATGAATGTTTATTTCCTAAAGAACAACATAGCAATGAAGGATTAGGCTGTGCTGAATCAGGCGTACTTGCCACGACTCCTGTCATGATGGCGTCATTACAAGCTCATCACGCTCTACTGTTTTTAGGTTTAAATTTAAGCCCTTTAAAAAGTAAACTGTTACTTTGGGATGGTTTAACTCTGAAACAGCGTATTTTGCATTTTGAAAAAGATACAAATTGTCCAATTTGTCAGGCAAGTTTATCGGTAAACTAAATGAAGTTTGATACACTGCCTCGATAAACCAAATCACATTGAATGATATGAAAAAAAATATTTTGTTTGACGGGTTACGTTCCGTAGCTCGTATAGGCGAAACAGCCGTAGTCGCTGCTAAAGCGGGTATTAAATATGCGACTGAAAAGCCAAGTAATGCCAAACTCATGCGCGAAACCTTTGAGTCTTTGGGTTCAACTTATATTAAACTCGGTCAATTCATTGCCAGTACACCTTCACTATTTCCACGTGAATATGTAGAAGAGTTTCAGGGTTGTCTGGATCAAACGCCGACTTTACCCTTTAGCTATATTCAAGAAGTTTTAGCAATCGAGTTTGCTGGTCGTAATCTTGATGAAATTTTTGCATCAATTGATGAAACCCCTTTGGCTTCTGCATCTATTGCTCAAGTGCATGCAGCGAAACTCACTACAGGCGAAAATGTTGTCATTAAAGTGCAAAAACCTGGTGTCGAAACGATTTTATATACCGATTTGAACGTGGTGCATTGGGCCACCAAAATGCTGGAAAAAGCGATTCCAAAGGTCAAGTTTGCCTCACTTTCTGAAATTGTAGATGAAATTAAGACTAGGATGGTACGTGAGGTAGATTTTATTGAAGAAGCTCAGAATCTCGATGATTTTGTAGAATATCTTCAAATCACCAATAATCAGGCAGCCACTGCTCCGAAAGTTTATCATCAATTTTCAACGCGTCGTGTCCTGACCATGGAGCGTTTATATGGCGTGTCTTTAACTGATTTTGAAGTAGTAAAAAAATATGCCAAAGATCCGTCACAAGTCTTAATTACTGCGATGAACACATGGTTTGGAAGTTTAATGCTGTGTAAGAGCTTTCATGCAGATTTGCATGCGGGTAATCTCATGTTGCTTGAAGATGGTCGTATTGGTTTTATTGATTTTGGTATCGTGGGTCAACTTAATCCTGAAGTCTGGACAGCATGTTTAGCCTTTATGGATGCCCTGCAAAAAACTGATTACACCGCGATGGCTGAAAATATGCTGAAAATGGGCATGACCCATACCAAGATTGATACTCATGTTTTGGCGCGTGATCTTGAGCGTTTATTTAGTGGCGTTTTACTTGCCGATCCTCAGGAAATTTTGACATCGAAACCATCTGATTTAAACGACATTATGCTGGATATGGTGGCTGTGGGAGAGCGTCACGGGATCAAATTTCCGCGTGATTTTGCACTGTTGTTTAAACAAATGCTATATTTTGATCGTTTTATGCGCGTCCTCGCACCATATACCGATATTTATGCAGACCAGCGTTTGAAAATGGTTCAAACTATAGAGCCACAATCGATGTTTAAACATTAATTTTGAGTTGGATCATCATGGATGCCATTGTTATTGAAGGTTTAAAGGTAAATACCGTGATTGGTTGTTTCAATTGGGAACGGCAAATTATTCAACCTTTAATGCTGGATTTAACCGTTCATGTTGATTTGAGCCAAGCAGCAAAATCAGATGACCTAGAGCATACCTTAAATTATGCTCAAATCTGTGAACTTGCTGCTCATACCATTCAAAAAGCACAACCTAAATTGATTGAGCATGCGGCTCAATTGGTTTTGCAAGTGCTTTTCGAGACGTTTTCATCGATTCAATCTATTATTATTACCATTCGTAAGCCTGCCATTATTGCAGAAGCCAATTCTGTAGGAATTCGCCTTGAACGCCAACGAAACGATTTTCGCCCTAGCACTGGCGAGTAATCTTGATCCAGAACAACATTTTCAAACTGCCTATCAAACTATTCGATCATGGGGGGAGGTGCAGTTTTCGCATGTCTATCAAATTCCATGTCGTGATGGAGTCGGAGCAGACTACTGGAATTCAGCCTGTTTATTAAAAACTTCCAAAACTAAATCACAGATTGAAGTAGCCCTGAAGCAATTAGAGGCAAAATCTGGACGTATTCGTCCATCGCATCATATTTCTCTGGATATTGATTTGATCGCCTTTGGGATGGATTTAAATAAAATGCAATTTAATCCGAAAAAGTTACCACTGGCCTTGGATGTTAAAATTCCACTTTATGAGCTTTGGCCTGATCCCGCGTTTCAGAGTCTAGACTATTGTTTTCCTAAATTTAATTTTAATCTGCCAACGAAAGCCAATTTGTAATTCGTTGGTATAGCGTTATGGCGAAATCATTTTAATTTTTTCCTTTTAATAAATTTACGCAAAATTTACGCCAGTTAAACTCTCGGCAATAGAGAGTTTACGGACATTATACGCATACTGAGATTCGGGAAATCCGTTTCAATTTCAGGAATATAATAATGTCTAGCGTCTATGTCGGTAGCATTTTTAGCTCTACACTCGAAGGGCAAAGTCTAAAAAGTCTTCAATCATTATTCATATTTCAGATGATTAATCTCTGTTGCTTACAGAGGATTTTGTCATGCTAGAACTTTATTTATTACTTACATTTGTCATTGTTTTAGCATGGCCGTTGGGTAAATATCTGGCGAAGGTCATGGCGAATCAGCCGATGAAATCTGATGCCATATTTGGTTGGATCGAAAGACTGATTTATAAAGTTCTAGGAATAATACCCAATCAACAAATGACACTACGTCATTATGTTACGGCTTTTTTATTGAGTTGTGTGGTGTTATTGGTTTTATCAACTTGCATTTTTATGACGCAAGCATGGCTGCCATTAAATCCAAATCAAGCCCCTAATATGAGTTGGGATTTGGCTTTACACACCACTATTTCTTTTTTAACTAATACCAATCAACAACATTACTCAGGTCAGGCACAACTCTCTTATTTTTCACAAATGACAGCAATCGTGGGTTTGCAGGTAATCACGCCGATGATGGGCTTGGCTTTGGCGGTAGCTACACTACGGGCTTTTTTTCTTCAAGAAAAACGCAATGAAAATTTAACTTCAAATTCTATTCAATTGGGCAATTACTGGGCTGATTTAGTCCGTCCAACTGTTCGTTTTTTAACGCCATTGTGTTTAATCTGGTCATTGTTGTTGAATTGGCAGGGGGTTCCTGCGACTTTTCAAGGTGGTCCAGAAGTACAAGTGCTGGATCATTCTGTAGAAAAACAAATACAAAAGATACCACTCGGCCCTGTAGCGCCTATGGTGGCAATCAAACAATTAGGTAGCAATGGCGGTGGCTGGTATGGACCAAATAGTAGTGTGCCGCTAGAAAATCCCACACCATTTTCAAATTTTTTAGAAATGTTGGCAATTCTTCTCATTCCAGTCTCATTGATTTTTATGGTGGGATATTTCACTCAACGTAAACGCTTTGCCGTGTTTGTATTCGGAACCATGTTGTTGATGTCTGTCCTTTCTGCGACCGCATCAATTTGGTCAGAAAGTTTATCTGCAACAGCACATCAAATCACAGTCATGGAAGGTAAAGAACAACGCTTTGGTGCTGCATCTTCTGCATTATGGGCAGCAGTTACCACGCAGGTAAACAATGGTTCGGTCGATATGATGCATGACTCATCTGCACCATTAACTGGATTGGTTGCTCTGAGCAATATGTTGATCAATGCCATCTGGGGCGGGATTGGATGCGGTTTACAGCAATTTATCGTTTATTTGTTACTTACAGTGTTTATTGCTGGGTTAATGACAGGACGTACCCCTGAATTATTTGGTCGTAAAATTGAAGCGGCTGAAATTAAGTTATTGGCTATTCTGATTTTGCTACAGCCGATTGTGATTTTAGCTTTTACCGCAATCACGCTGATTAATCCTGCGATATCGGGTATTAGCAATGCAGGCGCGCATGGAATTAGTCAGGTGTTTTATGAATATGTATCTGCATTTGCCAATAATGGTTCGGGTTTTGAAGGCTTGGGTGATAACACAATCTGGTGGAATTTAAGCTGTAGTGCAGTTTTATTACTGGGACGTTTTCCAGCCTTGATTATTCCTCTCATGATAGCTGTTCGTCTTGCACAAAAGCGTCAGGCTCCTGAAAGTTCGGGAAGTTTAAAAGTAGAAACCCCCACCTTTTCATTGACCTTAATTGCAGTCGTCATCACTTTAACCTTGTTGCAATTTATGCCGATTCTAGTCCTTGGGCCAATTGCGGACTATCTCAGTATGCAGTTAGTTTAAGGAGGAGTAATTATGTCAACTCAAATCCAGTCACATCAAATAAGTCAACAGCACCTCGAAGCGATTAAAAGCGCGTTTGTCAAATTATTGCCTCAACATATGTTAAAAAATCCAGTCATGGGAATCGTGTGGCTCGGTACACTGATTACTGCTTTTAGTACAGTGGCAGGTTATACCGAATGGCTGTTTGGTACTCTAGTGACCGTAATTTTGTTCATCACTGTACTGTTTGCCAACTATGCAGAAGCGATTGCAGAAGCCAGAGGTCGTGGACAGGCTTCTTCATTGCGTCAGGCGCGACATAATCTGGTCGCACGAAAACTGGAGTCATTACAGAATCGTACAACACATGAAATTGCGGCAACTCAGCTGAAAATTCATGATCTTATCGAAGTTTATGCAGGTCAATTAATTCCAGCTGATGGTGAAATCATTGAGGGCTTTGCCACCATCAATGAAGCGGCAGTCACAGGTGAGTCTGCGCCTGTTTTGCGCGAGGCAGGTACAGATCGATCAGGTGTGATTGGTGGAACCAAAGTCTTGACTGATCGCATCATCGTGCAAATTACAGCGGATTCGGGCAATAGCTTTTTAGATCGAATGATTGCATTAGTGGAAGGTTCAAATCGTCAAAAAACCCCAAATGAGATCGCATTGGGTATTTTACTCTTGGTGATGACACTGACTTTTGTCATGGTGGTTATTAGTTTACCTTTTATTGCTCGCTATTTGCATATCAGTATCAGTCCAGTGGTTTTAGTCGCGTTATTGGTTTGTTTGATTCCGACTACCATTGGCGGTTTACTGCCAGCAATAGGCATCGCGGGTATGAATCGAGCACTCAAAGCCAATGTTCTAGCAAAATCTGGTAAGGCTGTTGAAGTTGCGGGTGATATTGATGTCTTGCTTTTGGATAAAACAGGAACGATTACCTATGGTGACCGTCAAGCGACAGCATTTTATCCACTGACATCGGTTTCTGAGGCTGATCTAAGAATGGCAGCTTGGATGGGTTCTTTGGCTGATCCAACTCCAGAAGGTAAATCCATTGTTAAACTGGCAAGAGAACAAGGCTTGCAAGTGATTGAGCCTAAAAATGCTGAATTTATTGCTTTTAATGCTTCATCGCGTATTTCAGGTGTCAATCTGGAAAATGGTCAACAGATCCGTAAAGGTGCGTTAGATGCTATCTTAAAATTTGCTCAGCAATCGCAAGCCGATGTCGAGCTAAAAGCTCGAGTTGAACAAGTTGCTTCTAAAGGCGCAACGCCGTTGGTGGTTGCTAATCAACAACATATTTTAGGGGTAATTGAACTCTCGGATGTGATTAAACACGGTATTAAAGAAAAGTTTGCCCGTTTACGTGAAATGGGTATCAAAACTGTAATGGTCACAGGCGATAATCCATTGACCGCTGCTGCAATTGCGGCGGAAGCAGGTGTTGATGATTATATTGCAGAAGCGCGGCCAGAAGATAAATTGGCATGTATTCGTAAAGAGCAGCAAGCAGGTCATTTGGTCGCAATGGTGGGAGATGGAACCAATGATGCGCCTGCACTGGCTCAAGCGGATATCGGTTTAGCTATGAACTCAGGCACTCAGGCTGCTAAAGAGGCGGGGAATATGGTTGATCTGGATTCAGATCCAACCAAACTCTTGGCTGTGGTTGAAATTGGTAAGCAACAGCTTATTACTCGGGGCGCACTGACCACTTTTTCATTGGCTAATGATGTCTCCAAATACTTTGCAATCTTACCTGCACTGTTTGCTGCCGCAATTCCACAAATGCAAAAACTGAATATCATGCAGCTTTCCAGTCCAAACAATGCAATTTTGGCAGCATTGATTTTCAATGCGATTATTATTCCATTACTGATCCCGATTGCCTTGCGTGGTGTCAAATTCAAGCCTTCGACAGCAACTCAATTACTGCGCCGTAATATGCTGATTTATGGAATAGGTGGCGTGATTTTACCGTTTATTGCAATCAAAGCCATTGATCTTGTTTTGGTTCATATTTTAGCTATATAAGGAGTAGGACATGAAATCATCAGTACAATATGTTGAATCTCATTTTTCAATATTACGTCCCGCTATTGGACTAAGTTTGGTCAGCCTTTTAGGGTTTGGTTTGCTTTATATCAGTGTGGCGACAGGACTAGGGCAGTTACTCTTTCCTTTACAGTCTAACGGAAGTTTGATTGAAAATAGTCAGAGGATAGAGGGTTCATCACTGGTTGCACAAAATTTTCAAAATCCTCGTTATTTTATGTCAAGACCTTCTGCCGCGAACTATGATCCAATGGCGATGTCAGGGAGTAATCTGGCGGTGACTAATCCTGAACTGAAAGCAAAAATTCAGCAGCGATTGGTTGATACTGCAAAAGCCAATCATGTTGATGAACGTCAGATTCCGAGTGATTTGGTGACTGCTTCTGGCAGTGGAATTGATCCGCATATTAGTCCAGAATCCGCTGAGTTGCAGGTAAATCGTATTGCTCAACTCAGACATCTATCAAATCAGCAGGTGATGGCTGTTGTCCATCAACATACTGAATCGAAACAATTTGGAGTGTTGGGACAAGCGCGTGCAAATGTGCTTGAATTGAATCTGGCTTTAGATCAACTTCATCCAAAACCATAAATAGATCAAGATCATTTAATACAGGGACGTTTTTTGAGTGAAATATCAATATGACCACAGCACGTGAAGATCAAGCTTCGGCATTACTGAATCATGTTCAACGCTATCAGGCAGGGCGTTTGACAGTTTTTTTAGGAGCGGCTCCAGGCGTTGGTAAAACCTATGCCATGTTGAACCGGGCGCAGGAACTATCACGTCAGGGCATTGATATTATAGTTGGTATTGTAGAAACACATGGTCGGGCTGAGACAGTTGCTTTAACTGAGGGTCTGAAAATATTAGCACGTAAAAATATTCTTTATAAAGAGCAATATTTTGATGAAATGGATCTAGATACTATTTTAACCTTGCGTCCCACGATCGTCCTCGTTGATGAACTGGCACATCGTAACATTCCGAATAGCCGTCATGAGCGGCGCTGGCAGGATGTGAATGAGCTGTTAGATGCTGGCATAGATGTATTTACCACCATGAATATTCAACATCTGGAAAGTTTGAATGACGTGGTCTATCAGTTGACAGGAGTTCGAGTTTCAGAAACCGTGCCAGATCGGGTGTTTGACCGTATTCGGGATATACGTCTGATTGATTTGCCTGTAAATGAACTGATCGAACGCTTGCAACAGGGTAAGGTTTATCTGACTGATCAGGCGCAATCGGCTTTGCAACGTTTTTTTAGTATTCAAAATTTAACGGCTTTACGTGAATTAGCAATACAGTTTGTCGCAGAGCATGTCGACTCGGATTTAAGAGAAACTTATCTTGCACAAGGCACACGTTCAATTCCGTTAAAAAATGAGATGATGGTTGCGATTGCAGGAAGAGGCCAGTCAGAATATTTAGTACGGGCAGCCAGTCGTTTTGCGGAAAAACGAGCATTGTCATGGACGGTGGTACATGTGTCTCAAGAGAGTTTTTACGCTGATCAAAAAAAATATTCGCCTGTTCAGTTGGAAGTGGAACAGGCATTTCAACTTGCACGTCAATTGGGTGGAAGAACCGAAATTTTATATGGTGTTAAGATAGCTCAAACACTCAATGATGTGATTCAGGAAAAATCAATTTCATCCATGATTTTGGGTTATCACCCACCTATAGGCTTAAAACAATATTTTAAAAGACCCATCTATTCCATTTTATTAAAAAAGAATCAACGGCTTGAAGTGGTGTTGCAACCTTTAAGTGATAGCTTTAGTCAAAAGCCATTAGGGCAAGATGTTTACTTTTCTTTATTGAGCTTAAAAGAAATTTTCTTCATTTTGGCCGTGACATTTATAAGTATTATATTGGCACGAATAGCTGAAGTGTATGTCGGAGTCGATGATTTATCGATTATTTTTATCGTGGCCGTATTATTGGTTGCGACCAAGACGCGGATGTTGGCAGCGGTGATTACCGCAATGCTCTTTTTCTTTGCCTATAATTTTTTCTTTATCCAGCCGCGTTTTACTTTTCAGATTTCAGCACATCAAGGTGTTGTCACTGTAATTGCCTATTTGGCTGCTGCGTTGATAGCCAGCCGTCTTGCATCACGTTTAAGGCAACAGGTATTGTCACTTCGGGCGGCAAATGCCTATAGCAGTCGTATGCAGGATTTCACAGCACGCTTATCTAGTGCAGTTCATTTAGACGATGTCATTCAGATCGCACAAAATGCTTTTCAACAACAGTTTAATTTTCCTGTCTGGATCATGAATGCACAAAATCACATGATTTATTCTGATCAAAAATTAAGCGATAAAGAAAAAATTGCAGCGGATTGGTGTTTAAAGCATCAACAAGGGTGTGGCAAATATACCGACACACTCAGCCAGATTGACTGGTGGTTTATTCCGCTTTTAGCACAGAAACAAAATTTGGGAGTATTTGGACTAGATTTAACTCAGCAACGGATTGCTTTGAATGTGGAGCAAAAACGCCTGATAGAGTCGATGGTCGAGCAAATTGCCCAATCCATTTTGCGTACCCAATTGGTAGACGAACTGGAACAATCGAAAATTATGGGTGAAACCGAGCGACTTCGTTCTGCATTACTTTCTTCTGTTTCACACGATTTACGATCACCTTTGGCATCGATGATGGGCTCTGCCGATACCCTGAAAAATTATCATCCTGCTTTATCTCAGGAAGATCAGGATACATTGCTTGATATGATTCGTCTTGAAGGAGAGCGGCTGGATCGTTATATTCAAAATCTATTAGATATGACCAGATTGGGTCATGATGGTCTGAAATTAAATCGTGACTGGATCGGTCTGGATAAACTTATAGGTTCAGCAACTCAAAGGCTAAAACGCTATATGCCTGAGATCAAGATTGATATTCAGCGGGCAGAACAACCGATAGAATTATATGTACACCCTGCCTTGATTGAACAGGCAATTTTTAACGTGCTGGAAAATGCCGCAAAATTTTCTCCTTTGGATCAGCCGATTCAGGTGCGTACTCGAAAATGGGATGATCAGACGTTACAAATTGAAATAGAAGATCAGGGTGTTGGCATCCCCGAAGATGAACGTAATCGAATCTTTGACATGTTTTATACGATGGAACGTGGAGATCGGGGACGTTTGGGAACAGGGCTTGGACTCACTATCGTCAAAGCAATCATTGGTGCTCATATGGGTGAAATTGCGGCGACAACAGGTAGTGATCAAAAGGGAACACTGATTAGAATACGTTTACCTATTCATCCAGAACACACATGAATTAAAAGAAATGAATCAGACTCTACAAAGTTCCGTTGAAACGCGCATCATAGTGATTGACGATGAGCCACAAATCCGAAAATTTCTGGACATTGCCTTACGTGCACAAGGCTACAAAACGATGCTTTGTGAAATAGGGATGAAAGGACTTGAAATCCTCGCAACTCAAGGCGCCGAATTGGTCATTCTGGATTTGGGTTTGCCTGATCTGGATGGGCGCGAAGTATTGAAGGAGCTGAGAATGTGGTCGAATGTACCTGTGATTGTATTATCTGTGCGTGCTGATGAGCAGGAAAAAGTCGCTTTACTGGATGCAGGTGCAAATGATTATATGACCAAGCCCTTTAGTGTGCCCGAACTTATGGCGCGGATTCGGGTTGTACTACGCTCGCAGGCTTCAACTGGGGTAAAAGATCAGATTGATTTTGATGATCATCATTTAAAGGTTGATCTGGCGCAGCATCAGGTTTTTATTCAGGGAAATTTAATAAATCTAAGTCGTAAAGAGTTTCAACTTTTGGCGTTATTGTTAAAACATCGAGGACAACTCGTGACTCAACCACAATTGCTTAAAGAGCTTTGGGGGCCAACACATCAGGAAGATACGCATTATCTTCGAATCTTGGTGGCAAAGTTGCGTAGTAAATTAGGGGATGATGCATTACAACCTAAATATATAGAAACGGTAGCGGGTGTGGGATTGCGATTTATATAAACGATGTTTATTTTTAAATAATTGTTGAATCATCTTATAAAGTTTGGCTGTGAATGATGTCATACTTGCCCATTCATTAAATATTTCTCATAGAATGTATATCTCGGATTAATGATGAAAATAACAGTTTTAGGTTTGGCGATTGTGCCTGTGTTACTTTCAGGTTGTGCCGCAATGAGTCTGGATGAATGTAAAACAGCAAATTGGGCAGCAGTAGGGGAAAAAGATGGTTCGAATGGGCAGGAGCGCCGGCTAGATCAATATTATAAAGCCTGCTCAAAAGCCAATATTGTGCCAAATCAGGTTCAATATGAACAAGGCTATCGCAAAGGACAAACATACTATTGTCAGCCTGAGAATATTTTCTATGAAGCGCTCAAAGGCAATGGTAATTATCAAGTTTGCCCTGTAGAAACTCGTGGTCAATTAAGGAGTTACTATCAGGTTGCGCAAGAGTACTATAATGCCGAACAAGATTATCAGCGTTATCAGGATAATTTCAAAGAATATTCACGCAAATCTTATGATGACAAACTTAAACCAGAAGATCGTGAGCGATATCGCAAACTTCTGATGGATCTACAAAATGATTCTGACCGAATTAATCATGACTATCATGATGCGATTCGAGATCTGGAAAAATTTAAATATCAACATGGCTTGAAATAATCAAAAAGCCCTCTTAAGTTCATTGAGAGGGCTTTTTGATTATTTAATCACTTAATTGATTGATTAAATTACACATAATAACTTGTTTTGGTCATCAGCTTTGAAATTGCAGTCATGGTGATTTTGACAGGAAAAGGTAAATCAACACCTCCTGCATGTAGTGCGGTATCACGATGATGTAATTCATCTTCATTCATTTGCTCTAAAATACGCTTTGAACGTTCATCATAAACAGGTAATTGATTTAAATGATCAATCAAATGTGCACTTACCTGACGTTCAGTCTCCGCAACGAAGCCCAAACTATATTTATCACCTGCAATACCTGCAATCGCACCCATACCAAATGAAAGACCATACCAGATAGGATTGAGTAAACTAGGGATGCTATCCAGCTCTTTTAAGCGATCTTCACACCACGCAAGATGATCTTGTTCCTCAATTGCGGCTTGTTCCATTTCACGACGTACGTTAGGTAGTTTTGCAGTTAGCGCCTGACCGTGATAAAGCGCTTGTGCACAGACTTCACCACTATGATTGACTCGCATCAAACCAGCGACATGACGTGCATCACTGACTGTTAGCGGCGCATCAGTTTGTTCGGCTGGGTTACTGCGATGTGCCGCAGTTGCTCCAGGAACTAAACTTCTTAATGCTTGATCGAAAGAGTTGATCAATCGGTCGATACCCGTATAGTGACGCATGAAATTAATCCTCCAGAGAATCATGTGCTGAATTTAACATAGGTGGTAACTTACGCAGTAACCAAACTGAAAAAATAGCACTCAAGACAGCTGTAATAATAAAAAGAATTTTAATGTCAATTTTTAAAATACTTAAAATAATAATTGAAAACACTGCTGATGACACCATAAACACAGCATTCAAAATATTGTTTGCAGCGACAACACGCGCCCGATGCGAGCGTGGCGAATAAGCCTGCATCATGGCATAGAGTGGCACAATATAGAATCCACCACTAATCCCTAATAGCGTGACGGCAAGCATGACATGATAATACACCCATCCAGATGTAAACATCTCTTTTAGAGAAAGCAATTCACCTGTTTTTTCGGGAACAAAAGCTAGACTTGCAGCCAGATAAAAAGCAAAAACCGTTAGACCAATTGCACCAATTGGCACCATTTTGATATTGAGTTCGGATCCACCAATTTTACGGCAGAGTAATGAACCTAGCCCAATCCCGACTGAGAAAAAAGTCAGAAGTAAACTCACGACATTTTCCGAGGCATGTAAATTTTGCTGAGTCAGTTGTGGTATTTGGGTTAAGTAGGTTGCACCATAAAACCAGTACCATGAGTTACCCAGTAAAATCGTAAAAATTAAAGGAATACTTTTGGCATATTTTATCGTTTGAAAACTGGTTCTAAAGAAATTCCAGTCAATTTTTAAAGCAGGTTCAGCAATTTTTTGCGGCAGAATAAAGCGACTACATAGATAACCAATCACTGCAATGCTGACCACGGTGATGCTAATCCAAGTCAAATTACCATGCGATGAAGAAATCACTGCACCACCGAAAATCATGCCTAGCAAGATCGCAATCGATGTTCCAGATTGAAATAAGGCATTGCCAGACATCAACTCATTGGGTTTTAAAATCTCAGGCAAAATCGCGTATTTAATAGGGCCGAAAAAAGTGGAATGTACTCCCATCAAAAATAAAGCCAGCATTAAGAGAAATAGATGTCCTGTCATAAAGCCGACAGAACCAATCAGCATAATGATAATTTCAAGAATCTTAATCGCACGAACCAGACTGGCACGTTCATATTTATCTGCAATTTGACCAGCAGTGGCAGAAAAAATAAAATAGGGCAAAATAAATAAAAGCGCTGCAAGATTGTTTAAGGTACTTATACTGGCAAATTGCTGGCTGATGAGTCCATATGTGATGACAAGTAGTAAAGCCTGTTTATAAACATTATCATTTAACGCACTGAAAAACTGCGTCAAAAACATAGGTAAAAATCGACGCGATGTCAGAAGGTTGCTGTCATTTTTCATTTTTTAAACTTCATTGCGATTTATTAAGAAATGTGATCAATTTGTTAAATCACCTTGAAAATCATGTATGATATTTTGACGGTTGATACATTGAAAAATTAATAGATTTCCGTGTATTTATATACATTAAAGCGATTCCGATTAAAATAAGCCTAGAGTTTTACATGCTTGCAAATATTAAATTTAGACATACAACTCTTGCCCAATCTGTACGTTTTATTTTAAATGTGCATGATATCAATAAATTCATCTGTTCAAGCATGCTGTTGAGTTTATATTTTTCACCTGTTGCGCATGCTGAAAGTACTCCAGATACATCTATTTCCTCAAGTTTAAGTCAAAGCCTTCAATCAGAAATAGCCAATACTCAGCAAAAAAATAATACGGATGCTGTAGCCATTCAGCCCGATCAGACCACATCTAGCCAACCTCAGCATGTTGCTGATTTGTCTTCGGGCAATTCTTCGCAGAACATATCTCAACAAGATAGTGAGGCTTTATTACAACAACAAGAACAGGCTGGTAATAAAATTGAGGCATTTAAACCGATAGAATTTGAAGATCTACAAGATATACCTGAGACACAAGTTGATGCCAATATGGCAAACGAAATTTTTAAGGTCGCGGAAGAAGCCAAACGAGAGGCTGCTACTGCTAGAAATGGTACATCTAAAGTTGCAGAAGCGAGTGTTAGCGCTCCAACAGCGCAGGAGCTTGCTCAAATTAATCAGGCGCCTGTGAATGTCGATAGCTTAATGCAACAAATTCAATCTGATAAGCAAATTACAGTTGAAGCGGATAGTGCGGGCCGTTCGTTAAATGATATTGCTAAAGTGCAGGCCAAGAACGAAGATAAAAAAGTCGGTTTTTTTCGGCGTATTCTTTACAAAATTAGACCTTCTCTGCGTTTAAATCCGCCTAAAGCTGATCCTCGGATCAGTGCAGAAGTAGTCGGAGCACCTAAAGATTTAGCAGAAAACATCAGCGCCAAATTATCTAGTTATACTCAGGAAGCCTTTGGTGACTTTAATGCGGCTTTACCCCAATTACGTAGTTTAAGTAATCAAGCTGCTCAAGCTGTGGGCTATTACAATGCTAAATTTGTTTTTGAAAAAATCAGCGATAGTGAAGTCAAAGTTACAGTTACGCCAAATAATCCAGTTAAAGTTGAAGAAGAAAATATTGAGTTCTCTGGAGCAGGTGCAAACACTCCACAATTTCAGGTTATTCGTTTAGTACCAGATCTGGATGTTGGTGATATTTTAAATCATGGTAAATATGAACAGACGAAAAGCCGTATTGTAGAAGCGGCTTCTGATAATGGTTATTTTGATGCATATTGGCGTTTGCACGATGTCAGAGTGAAGCAACCAGAAGACACCGCAGCGATTAATTTAAAATATGAAACAGGTGAGCGCTATAAGCTTGGCAATGTCGAGTTCAGAATGAGTGACCCGTCCAAAAAATTACCATTAAAAATGGAAGTCCTCAAAAGTATGACACCGTGGAAAGATGGGGATGATTATGCGTTCTGGCGTGTGAACACATTAGCCAATAACCTGACCAATTCGCGTTATTTTAACTATACTTTGGTCGATACCATCAAGCCTGATCCAATTGAAAAGCCATTGGAATTACCACCTGACTTACAAGAATTGGTCGATCAGCAAAAAGTTGAAGAACAGCAAGTGGCCTCCCTGCAAAAAGCCGATGCAAAATCTGGCCAAGAAGTTACTCAAGATGTAGCTGATGAAACTCAATTTGCGGGAACTCAAACCAGTGATCAGCAAAGTGAAACCTCAAATGCTGAACAACAAAAAGTGCAGCAACGTGCTTCTGAAAATGATCAATTACAGGCTCAGGCACGTGAGGAAAAGAAAGTACCTGTCATCGTGACCTTAAATGCCGATCGTTTAAATAGTGTAGAAACAGGTATTGGTTATGGTACAGATACTGAATTTCGTATTCGTACTCAATACCGACGCGCCATTGTAAATAGTTTAGGGCATTCTTTTGACGCTAACCTTGAACTATCGAAGATACGTCAGGCTTTAGACGGGCGTTATAGTATTCCTTATAAAGATCCGATTAATGATTATATTAATATTGTTGGCGGATACGAGCGAGAAGATCGCGATGATATCGGCCCTGATGTAAGCCTAGAGACTGAATCTGCTGTATTTGGTGCAGAACGCATCATTAAAAACCCGCTAGGGGGATGGCAACATAGTTTTGGCTTTCGATATCGACTAGATCGCTTAACTCAGCATGGCGTTGTGGATAATGATGATATTCCTGATGCATTTAAAGTCCCAGGCTCGGATGCAGAACAAGAGGCTTTATTGTTTGGTTATGAACTTTCAAAAACAACCAGCAATAGTAGTATTAACCCAACACGCGGATTTAAACAAAGTTATAAAGTTGAGTTAGGAAGTGAGTCACTGTTGTCCGATGCCAATATGGCGATTTTAACTGCAGGTTGGCGTTTTATTTATTCTTTGGGTGAAAACGATGATCATCAATTTGTCGGACGTTCTGATTTAAGTTATATCTTTACTGATGATTTTGACAAAGTTCCTTATAATTTGAGATTTTTTGCTGGCGGTGACCAAACTATACGTGGTTTTGATTATAAGAGTCTTTCTCCAGAAGAATATGGCTATAAAGTTGGTGGACAAGCACTGGCTGTCGGTTCACTTGAATATAACTACCAATTTAAGGAAGGCTGGCGCGCGGCGCTATTTTCGGACTTTGGTAATGCTTATGATGAAAAATTTAAAAATGGTACAGCTTATAGTGTAGGCGTGGGGATTCGCTGGAAATCACCTATCGGTCCAATTCGACTCGATGTTGCATCAGGTATTTCCGATGATAATCATCCAATTCGATTGCATTTCTTTATTGGTTCACAACTTTAAAATAAATTTGACTCGGGATTATTATGGCTGACGTAGAACAACCGGCTACTCCTACACCTCCTAAAAAGCGTCGCATTCTGAGAAATGCACTTTTGACGCTGCTCATTATTATTGTATTTTTAGTGGCTGCCTTAGGTGTGATGTTTACCACAGATCGAGGCAGCAAATTTCTGCTAGATCGAGTCATGGAGCGTCAACATATTCTGAGTTATGAGTACGAAGGCGGGAATCTTTTAAAAGGTATTATTTTAAAAAATATTTGGGTGAAACTGAAAGATCTGGATATCAAAATTGATAAAGCTGATGTGTCTTTGGGGTGGCGCGCAATTTTAAGTAAAGAGATTCACCTAAGACGTGCCGATGTGCGTAATTTACAAATTATTAGCCATTCTCCACCGAGTAATGAACCTTTTAAATTTAGTGAAATCAAATTGCCATTTGTGTTACGACTAAATAAGGCTGAAATTGATCATTTAGCCATTCAAACTGTCAAATCTAAAGTCGATTTTTATGATATTTATCTTGAAGATGCAGTTTGGTCAGGGGCAGAACTAAAATTTGAAAATTCCCGTATGAATATGGGCTACCTTGCTGTAGACAATGCCGCTGGAAAAATGACATTTAATGGTAAATATCCCCTCAATGCGCGCGCAGATTTAATTA
This sequence comes from Acinetobacter sp. WU_MDCI_Axc73, assembly GCF_025562455.1. Lineage (GTDB taxonomy): Bacteria > Pseudomonadota > Gammaproteobacteria > Pseudomonadales > Moraxellaceae > Acinetobacter. Next base: position 123,591 of record NZ_JAHPRO010000001.1, on the reverse strand, counting down.
TACCTTCGTTAAAAAGTCTGAATATTAATACGATTAAAGTCGCGGCAAACGGAAGTCTGGATACCATAAAAGCGGGCGTTGCAACCAATACACCAGATTTGTTGACAGGTTGGGTCGTAGTTCATCCTGTGCGTGAAGGTGTCCCGATGTTTGGTCAGCTTAATTTTAAAAATTATCATTGGCCATTACTCACAGAGCAAAAATTATTTTCTAAAGATGGTATTGCCCAATTTAAAGGGAATGTAGACAAACTGGATCTAGATTTAGCCACCGATTTAAAGGGTGAAAATATCCCAGAAGGTCAGTACACTTCGTTAATGTCTACGGATCTAGTTAATGGTCTCGATGTTCACGACTTTAATGGTCAACTTATGCAAGGTTTTGTGACTTTAGCAGGACGTGTTGGATGGCATGATCATGTTACATGGGGTGTTAAGGGGCGATTAAATCATCTTAATCCAAAAGATAAAGTAATTCCTCAAGCAATCGTCGATTTTTTACCGCCGTCCTTAGATGCGAATATTGCATCGGCAGGCTCACTTGAAAAAGGGATGGCACTGACCGCAAATCTTGATTTTGATAAGTATGAATCTTGGTTAGTCAAGCTGAATCAAGCCCAGACTACACCACAAAAAGCCACACAACAGAACGTTCAACCTATGATTTTGGATGTTTCATGGAAAAATATTGATCGAGCCATGCCTTATATTGGTTGGTTGGATAGCGATGAAGGACAGGTTAATTTGGCCTTGGTTGAAGGTAAACAAGATATCCATGTCGCGACCAATGTACATACACATGAACAAGCGACGTTGCCTGCGGGTAAATATGAAGCGCGCCTCAATTTGAAAGATAATACTTTGAATGTTCCTGCGTTTACTTACCAATCGCTTCAAAAAGGTAGTTTGAGTGGCCAAGCTAAAGTAGAACTTCCATCAGAAAAGCGTCAACTTAAATGGAATGCCATTTTAAATGCGAAAGACTTTAATCCACAAACGATTACCACTGCTGCGCCTGTAAATTTACTCAATGGCGAAATCAAGGCAAATGGATATGCCAAGCCAAATCAGCAGATTATCCAATTTGACGCGATCTCATTAAAAGGTCACATGGCAAATTCGGCTCAAAATGAAATGATCGAGCTGACTGGAAAAAGTACTGCTGCAATCGTTTTCCATGATGAAAAATCGGGTGGTGGATTTAAAGGTTTTGCAGTCCGCTATGATGGTGGTCTAAATGCATTTAATCAGGGCAAAGGCTTACTCAAGTTTAATATTTCAGGAACGCCAGATTTTATAAAAATTGCTGAATTACAGCATAATGGTGTTGCGGGTAAAATTTTTGCGTCAGGTTCAGTCAATTTAAAAAATGCAATTGGTTGGGATATTAATGCTTCACTGGTTCGTTTTAAGCCACAATATTTTGTTTCCAGTGTCAAAGGTGAGCTCTCTGGTAACTTAAAAACTCAAGGACTTTGGGCTGAAAACTCCAAACGGGTTAATATCGAAAAACTCAACATGGCGGGCTTTTTAAATAATAAAGTCGTTCGTGGTACGGGTAATCTATCAATGATAGTGAACTCTAATCAAAAAGGATTTTTACCACAGCAATTTGAGGCAAATAACTTATTTTTGGCCTATGGTAAAAATCAGATACAGGCCTCTGGTAATGCACAAAATCTCCGTTTGAAGGTGAATGCACCTGCTATGTATGAGCTTTATCCTGGTTTGCGTGGTCGCACTTATGGATATTTGAATGTTCAAGCTCAACCAAGACTAAAAGCGACTGCAAATTTGGTGGTTGATAACTTTGGCTTTGGGGATATTAGTGTCAAAAAGATACAGGTATTTGGAGAGCTGCCAACTTCAGACACCACACCAACTTCATTAAAAGCGACGTTAGATGGTTTAAATCGTGGTGGGCGTCAGATCCAATACGCAGGTATAACCTTGTCAGGTACGCGTAAAGCGCATCTCGTTCAGTTACAAGGCTGGAATTACTATTCAAAATTTTATGTGCAACTGGCAGGTGGCTTTAACCAAAATAATGACTGGCTTGGACAAATTCAGCAGGGTATTTTTGACTCACGTCGTGCTGTATTAAAACAGCAGCAAAATGCTGCGGTTATTTATAGCACAGGTAATCAGGAGTTATTTGTTGGACAACACTGCTGGGCTAGTCAAAGCAGTCAGCTTTGTCTGGATCAGCCTTTAAGAGTCAGTAAGGCACGAGGAAATCTTTCAGTTGTCACTCGTGATCTGAATTTAAACGATTTCTCAGCATTCATGCCAGAAGGTCTAGCCATTACAGGTAAGCTCAATGGCTATGCTAAAGCGTCTTGGGCTAATGGGGCGCAGCCAAAACTCGATGCACGATTGATCACTCAAAATGGTGAAATTGGTTTGGCTGCTGCCGACCCTCAAGATCCAGCATCGACTTTAAGTTATGATCAGCTCAGTGTGGTGGCTAAGAGTGTCAGTCAGGGCTTATTGCTAAGATTAGATGTCAAAACACCAGAAATTGGTACAGGCTATGCCAAAGTCATTATTAATCCTTATCAAACCCCTATGCCAATGAATGGTGAAGTAGCCTTTAATAATGTGCAACTTAAAGTGCTTAAACCTTTCATTAGTGATGTCCGTTCAATGGATGGAACTTTAGCACTGGCTGGAAAGATTAATGGAACTTTGACTCAACCCCAAATTACAGGTGATTTACGTCTAAAAGATGGTTCGATTAGTATGATGTCATTACCTGTCAATCTTACTAATATTCAATTGTATTCAGCGATCCGTCAGGACAACGCTACAATTGACGGAGCGTTTAATAGTGGGCGTGGAGTTGGAAAACTGACAGGAAATATCGACTGGAAAAATGATCCACGTGTGCAATTAAATTTGAAAGGAGATAATTTACTTGTTCGTCAAGCACCATTGATTACAGCGATTGTTAATCCAGACGTATCAATGGATGCCTATCCTCTCAGTAAGCGTCTGATCGTAAAAGGGGAATTAGATATTCCGCGTGCTTTAATCTCCATGCCAGAAGCAAGTGAACCTGTTATAGCAGTTTCATCTGATGTACGAGTTGTTAGAGATGGACAGGATCAACTTGCAATCTTAAAAGCAGCTAAACCGTGGGATATTCGTGCAGATGTGTCGGTCAATATTGGTCGGGAAAGAGTGATCTTTCAAGGCTTTAATAGTCGAATTCCTTTGGTGGGTCGCCTCAATCTATCGCAACGCGGACTTGAAACTGCGTTACGCGCAAGTGGTGCAATTGGTGTTAGCCAAAAAGTTAAAATTGAAGCGTATGGACAAAGCCTAGATTTAAATCGCGCCATTGCACGTTTTAATGGACCAATTTCTAATCCAACACTCGATGTTGATGCCACCAAATCTGTTCAAGGCAGTACAGTGGGGGTTCGTGTTACAGGTACTGCTGCAGTGCCAAATATCCAGATTTATAATGATGCAGGTTTGTCAGATCAAGAAGCTCTCAATGCACTAGTGACAGGTCGGATCAATGAGGGTAATAGTGGTTTAAGCAACACAGCAGGCTTTAAATCGGATGTCAACAACACAATTGCCGCAGCAGGGATCAGTATGGGCTTAGGCGGCACTCGCGCACTTACTAATCAAATTGGACGAACCTTTGGCTTAAGTGGATTGGCATTAGATGCGCAGGGTACTGGTGATGATACACAGGTAAGCCTAACGGGTTATATTACGCCTGATTTATTTATTCGCTACGGTGTAGGCGTGTTTACGCCTGTGAATAAATTAACTTTACGTTACCAAATGAATAAACGTCTTTATTTGGAAGCCAGTCAATCTTTGGAACGTGCAATCGATTTATTCTATAACTGGCGTTTTTAAGAACTTGATCAGCCGCTTTCGAGCGGCTTTTTCTAACCAAATAGAATATTAGTTTTGTTTGACACACCTTAATCGCGCCTAATTAAAAATGGGTGGATGCAAATGGAGTGACGACCTATTCAGCCACACCACCACCGAAGCAGCGTTCAAATGAGCAACAACTGTTATCTCGTGGCAGTGTCTGTCAAATCAACGAAACTCGAATGGAATGTAACAAAATAAAAACTAAAAATTTTAACAAAGATTTTAACCGAATAGCTTTTGGAAAATATGACAATATTCAGTATGATAATGCCATCCGATTAAGTTCAGTGTGATGATGAAAAAAGTTCTGTTTCTTGTTTTAGGTGTAGTACTTGCAGGCTGTAGTGAAAAGAAACCCTTAACGCCTGAAGAACAATGGCATGGCTACTGTACCAGTATAGGCAATGCTGCGCGTTCAATTATGCTTGATCGTCAAAATGCAATCGAAAAAAACCAAGCTGTTGAACACGCAAAGAAAATTGAAGATGAAATTACTCGGACATTTATCTTAAAAATTATTGATGAAGTTTATGCGTTACCAATTGAGCAACTTAAAAATAATCCAGATGAAGCACGAGAAAATATTCGTAAGCAAACCACAGAGCAGTGTATTGCAACTCCACATGAAAAAATGCCTAATTATAAACCGTTCTAAGGAGCGGTTTTTTAATTGATGGATCCATCAATTAATAGTGAGTCGTTACAAAGTTATTGAGCATTTTAAAAGCATGGCGTAGATAATTGCATAAAAATAAACAATAATAAATTGACGAATAACTATACGATAGGAGAGCAAAGATGGACGTTGTTGCTTATCTGCATAATGCTGATTTGTTGCTCGAAGACACTCAAGGTGTTGCAGTCATCGGCGGTAGTAGTTACGTCTTAAGTGTAGGCGATAAGGTTTATATCAATGAAGTCATTGATGAAAAGGCCAGACTTTATGAGGTTACGATCTCTTTTGCGAGTGCTGATCATGCAATGTTACACGAAGACGAAGTCCAGATTAAATTTGAGGGAAATCGGGACGCATTAAATCAATATTTACAAACGACCACTGTCCACTAAGGTTTTATAGTTTTTCTCAACAAAATCAGGCAACATAGGTTGCCTTTTTTATTGATCTAAATTATGGCAAAGCCAAGTAAATCAGTTATAGCCTATTTTTTTCACGTTTTTGTATAGCGAACTGTCAAGTACTATTTCGCTATAAAATAATGAGAATCACGAAGAAACACGGCGCTTGCATTAACTTTTGACTTGATTTTTAGTAAAATTTTGCTGTCCATATTATTTGCAAAGCTTTGCTAGGCAGGAATTTGCAAATAATTTTTTAAAAAAGAGGAATAACACTGTGCTAGAAGCTTACCGCCAACACGTTGCAGAACGTGCCGCACTCGGAGTCCCACCGAAGCCACTTGATGATGCGCAAACTGCTGATTTGGTTGAATTGCTAAAAAATCCACCAGCAGGTGAAGAAGCTTTTCTTGTGGACTTGCTTGAAAACCGCGTTCCAGCGGGTGTTGACCAAGCCGCTTATGTAAAAGCAGCATTCTTGTCAGCAGTTGCAAAAGGTGAAGCGACATCTCCATTAGTTTCTAAAGAACGTGCAGTTTACTTACTTGGCACAATGCTTGGTGGTTATAACGTCGCTCCTTTAGTTGATTTGCTTGATAGTGCTGAACTTGGTGGTTTAGCGGCTGAAGCATTGAAAAAAACACTTCTTGTATTTGATGCTTTCCATGATGTTGCGGATAAAGCAAAAGCAGGCAATGCGAATGCAAAAGCTGTTTTACAATCTTGGGCAGACGCTGAATGGTTCACTACACGTCGTGATGTTCCTGAAGAAATTAAGCTAACCGTTTTCAAAGTTACTGGTGAAACCAACACTGATGACTTGTCTCCAGCACAAGACGCATGGAGCCGTCCAGATATCCCATTACACGCAAATGCAATGTTGAAAAATGAGCGTGATGGTATTAATCCTGAAAAACCAGGTGAAGTTGGTCCGCTTAACCAAATTAAAGACTTAATCGCAAAAGGCAATCAAGTTGCTTATGTTGGTGACGTTGTTGGTACAGGGTCATCTCGTAAGTCTGCAACTAACTCTGTGCTTTGGTTCTTCGGTGATGAAATTGCACACATCCCGAACAAAAAAGACGGTGGTTACTGCTTAGGTTCAAAAATTGCACCGATTTTCTTCAACACTATGGAAGATGCAGGCGCACTTCCTGTTGAAATCGATGTTTCTGACATGAACATGGGCGATGAAATTACACTTAAAATTGACCATGTTGCTGCGAAAGTCACAGCGTTCAAAAACGGTGAGCAAATCGCTGAATCAGAGCTTAAAACGCCTGTTCTTCTTGATGAAGTACGTGCGGGTGGTCGTATCAACTTGATCGTTGGTCGTGGTTTGACCACTAAAGCACGTGAAGCTCTAGGTCTTGAGCCTTCTACTTTATTCCGTACTCCAGTACAACCTGCTGCAACTGGCAAAGGCTTTACTTTAGCTCAGAAAATGGTAGGTCGTGCATGTGGTCTTCCAGAAGGTCAAGGTGTAATTCCGGGAACTTATTGCGAACCTAAAATGACGACTGTCGGTTCTCAAGATACGACCGGTCCTATGACACGTGATGAGTTGAAAGACTTGGCATGCTTGGGCTTCTCTGCTGACCTCGTGATGCAGTCTTTCTGTCATACGGCTGCGTATCCAAAGCCAGTTGACGTTCAAATGCAACATTCACTTCCAGACTTCATCATGAACCGTGGTGGTGTGTCGCTTCGTCCGGGTGATGGTATTATCCACTCTTGGTTAAACCGTATGTTGTTGCCTGATACCGTAGGTACTGGTGGTGACTCACATACTCGTTTCCCAATTGGTATTTCATTCCCAGCAGGTTCTGGTCTTGTTGCTTTTGCTGCTGCGACTGGTGTAATGCCACTGGATATGCCTGAATCTGTACTTGTGAAGTTCAAAGGTAAAATGCAGCCTGGTATCACTTTGCGTGATCTTGTACATGCGATTCCTTACTATGCAATCAAGGAAGGCGATCTTACTGTTGAGAAAAAAGGTAAGAAAAACATTTTCTCTGGTCGTATCCTTGAGATCGACTTGACTGAAATGGAAACTGACTTAACTGTTGAGCAAGCATTTGAATTGTCTGATGCTTCTGCTGAACGTTCTGCTGCGGGCTGTGCGATTACTCTTTCTGAAGAGAAAGTTGCTGAATACTTGCGTTCTAACATTACCATGTTGAAATGGATGATTTCACAAGGTTATGGCGATGCTCGTACGATGGCGCGTCGTATCGAAAACATGGAAAAATGGTTGGCTAATCCATCACTTCTTAAAGCTGATGCTGATGCTGAATACACCAAAGTCTATGAAATCGATCTTGCTGACATTAAAGAACCTGTTCTTTGCTGCCCGAACGATCCAGATGATGCAAAACTTCTTTCTGAAGTTCAAGGTGACAAGATTGATGAAGTATTCATTGGTTCTTGTATGACTAACATTGGTCACTTCCGTGCGGCTGGTCAGCTTCTTGACAAAGTACCTGGTGGTTCACTTTCAACTCGTCTTTGGTTAGCTCCTCCGACACGTATGGATGAACACCAATTGATGGAAGAAGGTCTATATAACATCTACGGTAAAGCTGGCGCACGTACAGAAATGCCGGGCTGTTCATTGTGTATGGGTAACCAAGCGCGTGTAGCACCAAATACCACTTGCGTATCGACTTCTACTCGTAACTTCCCTAACCGTTTAGGTCAAGGTGCGAATGTTTACCTTGCTTCTGCTGAGCTTGCTTCAGTTGCTGCCGTTTTAGGTAAACTTCCAAGCCCAGAAGAATATCAACAGTACGCTGCTCAAATCGACAGCATGTCTGCTGACATCTACAAATATTTGAACTTTGATAAGATGGTTGAATATACAGATGCTGCAAACACAGTAGATACTAAGAAAATTGCTGCGGCTCAATTGACTTAATAGATTGGTGATTAAGTTTAAATGAGTAAAGGTAAGGGTCGAGTAATCGGCCCTTATTTTTTTGAAAGTTCATTGTCAATATTAAGTTATGTAGAAAAATTAGAAAAACTATTTGGAATGGGAACTGGCTATGTTCTGAATTTTAGTGATATTTCTATTTTAGAAGTATTTAATGATGTACGTAACAATCAGAGTTTGTCCCACGACAATACAACTTTAAATGAAGTTGAAAGCAAATTTATTTTTAATGGTGTGGTTAACTTGATTAAGTTTTTACGAGAAATTAAAAAAATCTTGATATTTTATAGCCAATAAAAAGCCCCATGGTTAGGGGCTAGTCGTATATGAATCAAGCCATATACTGTATGAGGCTCATCTCAAACTACGCGTATTAAACCATAACTTAGGTTGAGTTGCAGTAAATATCTTAAAATTATTCAATCAACATAAAATCAGCCGAGTTTGCAGATTTAAGCGGACGTAAGGCAAAGGTAGAGCGGGTATGACGTATTCCTTTGATTGAGTAAAGTTTCTTTCTTAAAAAACGCTCATAGTGTTCAGCATCCTTTACGGCGACTTTGACCAGATAATCATATTCACCTGTTACCAAATGCGCTTCAATCACTTCAGGAATATCTGCCAATGCCTGACTAAACTGTTCAAGCATCTCATCATCATGGCGTTCTAGTGTAATTTCAATAAAGAATAAATCCTTAATTCCAATGGCTTTTGGATTAATATTAGCTGTATATCCATCGATAATTTTTAAAGTTTCTAGCCGTTTTAAACGTGTCCAACAAGGAGAGGAAGATAAACCAACCTGTTCTGAAAGTTGCGCAATCGTCAGTCTGCCATTTTGACGTAATGCAGATAAAATTTTCCGATCAATACGATCTAGTGTGTATTCTGTACTGTTCAAAACTTAAACCAAAGGAAAATATTCTATTAAAGTCTAATATAAAGGAATTTTATGCCGACTAACATAGAAAATTTAAAACAATTCAGGAATTATTTCTTATCAATTAAAGATAAAATTATTTTATAAATCAAAGGCATTAGGGTGGTGGCTTTGATGATGCAATGAGTATGTTTTAAAGTAAGGGTGACTTTAAATATGCTCGTTGCATTTTTATTTACAAACTTAAACAAAACAAAAAAATATTTTTAACGGTATAAGTATTTGAAAAATTTAATTTAATTAATATAGATTATTTCATCTTCTTTTTGTTGTTCATCTTAATGAATGATAATTTTTCTCATTCATGATAGTTTGTTTTTGTATTTTAAGCTTAATTTAAGTTTTGCATGAATTTTATGTTGAGTTGCGATGATTAAGCGACGCTATCTTATTCTCCTATTATTTCCTCTTGCGCTCATTTCTCTTTTTGTAGGGGTGGGTGATATGACTTTGTCTGGACTACTCGCTGGTCATGCACATGATTGGCAATTGTTTTGGACAAGCCGTTTTCCTCGTTTAATGGCAATCGTTGTGGCGGGTGCAGGCCTAAGCGTTTGTGGCTTAATCATGCAGTCTTTGAGTCGTAATCGCTTCGTTTCACCAACCACAGCAGGTCTTTATGATTGTGCAAGGTTAGGTGTACTGATTTCAATTATTGTATTGCCTAGCGCTTCTATTTTTATGAAGACAGGTTTTGCCATCTTGATCACTTTGATGGGTGCAATGGTATTCATGAGTATCTTGGCGACTTTAAAACATCGAGATACGGTATTTGTGCCTTTAGTAGGAATGATCTTTGGAAGCATTATTTCGGCATTTACGACGTTTATAGCACTGCAAATGGATTTATTGCAAAGTCTGGCAGGTTGGTTACAAGGTGATTTTTCCACCATTCTAAATGGTCAGTATGAGTTGATTTATCTGAGTGTGCCTGTATTGGTTATAGTTTATCTATTTGCAAATCGTTTTGTATTGGCAGGTTTGGGGGAGGACTTCGCCACAAATTTGGGGCTTAATTATAAGCAAACGATGTTTGTTGGTTTGGCTCTTGTTTCGATCATTACGGGTGTTGTGATCGTGACCGTAGGGGCGATTCCATTTTTAGGCTTAATCGTGCCAAATCTAGTGAGTATGTATCTAGGTGATAATATCCGTAAAACGTTGTCGCATACTGCGTTGCTCGGTGCGATTTTGGTATTGCTCTGTGATGTTTTTGGTCGTGTGGTAATTTTCCCTTATGAAGTATCTGTTAGTTTGATTATGGGGGTGCTCGGTAGCGTAATTTTCTTATGGCTTCTGCTCAGGAGATATCGCTATGCATAGTCGAGCTAAATTAATTTTGCTGTTTATGCTTACGCTTTGTTCTATTGCGTTGTATTTGAGTTGGGGGTTAGGTGTTGGTTGGCAGTTTGTACTCAATTTACGTTTGAAAACTGTTGCTGCCATCATGGTTGCTGGGGTTGCAGTTGGGGTTTCAACACTGATTTTCCATTCTATTGTGAATAATCGGGTGGTTACGCCACAGGCTCTAGGGCTTGATAAGTTATATGAACTCTCCAAAACGCTAATTATTTATTTCTTTGGCGCAAGTACATTGCTTTCCATGAATTTTGTTGCGGATTATCTGGTGAGTCTAGCGTTGATGCTAGGTTTTGCATTGATTTTATATCGTTTTATTTTTAAAAAAGTAGCTGGTCAGAATATCTATTTTTTGCTTTTGGTGGGATTAATTAGTGCTACGTTATTTGACAGCATGACTACTTTTTTTCAGGTTCTGCTTGATCCTGATGAGTTCCAAATTGCGGCTTATGCAGGCTTTGCAAGTTTTAATATCGTTAAAATCGAAATTGTCGCTTTAGCTTTCGTTACGATTATCCCCATTCTGATTTACACCTTTAGAAATCACCATCAACTCGATGTGATGACTTTGGGGCGTGAACATGCGCTTAATCTTGGTCTAAATTATGATAAAACCAGTCGAACACTATTGATTTTAGTTGTTTTGGCATTGGCCTCAGCGACTGCACTAGCGGGGCCAATGATGTTTTTGGGATTGTTGGTTCTTAATGTCACTTTGGAATTATTTAAAACACATCGCCATGCAATTTTACTGGTAGCCATTATTTTGGTGAGTGTTTTAGCACTCATGATTGGTCAATTTGTGGTGTTACATGTGTTGAATAACAAAACGACTCTGAGTGTGATTATCAACTTTGTCGGTGGAATTTATTTCTTTTGGATTCTATTGAAGGAAAATAAAAAGTGGCAATTGAGCTAAAAAGTTTAAGTAAAAGTTATCACGGACAAAATGTGGTCAATGATGTGTCTTTAAGTATTGCCAAAGGTCAATTTACCGCATTTATTGGTCCTAATGGTGCAGGAAAAAGTACGGTGCTTGGTATGATGAGCCGTTTAATTCAACCTGATGTCGGGCAGGTTCTTTTGGATAGTCAAGACTTATATACGATGCAAGGTGCTGAAATCGCAAAGAAGATGGCAATTTTAAAGCAATCTAATCATACCGAATTGCGTTTAAGTATCGAAGACCTGGTTGCTTTTGGTCGTTTTCCATATTCGAAAGGACGATTAACGTCTGTAGATCGTCAAAAGATTGATCAATCCATTTGTTATATGGATCTGAATGAGTTGCGTCATCGTCAGTTGAGTGAGCTTTCGGGCGGTCAACGTCAACGTGCCTATATTGCCATGGTTTTAGCGCAAGACACTGATTACATCCTTTTAGATGAACCTTTAAATAATTTGGACATGAAACATTCCGCACAAATCATGCGTGTTTTAAAGGATTTGGCACGTCATCATGGTAAATCTATCATTGTGGTCATTCACGATATTAATTTTGCATCTGTATATGCGGATCAAATTATTGCCATGAAAGCTGGGCAGCTCGCCTATGTGGGTTCACCACAGCAGATTATGAATGAACGCATTTTAAAAGAAATTTTTGATTTCCATATTCCGATTCAAGAGGTGAATCAACACAAATTAGGACTTTATTTTATTAGTTAGGAGGCGGTTATGCTGCTTAAAACATTGCTTATTACGTCAATGGTTAGTTTGGCTTTGGCGGGGTGTAGTCAGTCAAATACACTTGAAAAAACCGATCAATTGAATGATACATCTACTGAAACATTAAAATTGAGTAGCAAGGCAGGTGATATAACGATTCCTGCGGATCTTTCGCGGATTACAGTATTAGACACCAATGCACTAAATACCATCCATGAGCTTGGAGCTGATGACAAAGTCGTGGGCTTGCCTAAAGGCACGCCATTACCTCAATCTTTGCAAAATTTTAATGATCCAAAATATATGGATACAGGCACCGTTAAAGACCCGAATCTGGAACGTGTTGCTGCGAGTCAGCCTCAATTAATTTTGATGAGTGGGCGTATGGAAAATGTAGTCAATGAACTTAAATCGATTGCACCGACTTATTTTGTAGATGTGGATTACAGCGATCAGTTTAATTCTTTTAAACAGCAAACTTTAAATATTGCAGAAATAGTCGGTAAAAAAGTTGAGGCAGAAAATCAACTTAAAAAGCTTGAATCAGATATTTCAGCATTAAAGCAAAAAACTAAGGGTAAGACTGCACTGATTATTATGGTAAATAACAGTAAAATTGCAGCCTATGGTGCAGGTTCGCGCTTTGGCAATATCCATGATCTGTATGGTTTTACCCCAGTCGATCCTTCAATTAAAGTGGGTTTGCATGGGATGGCTATTTCGCATGAGTTTATTGCCAAAAAAAATCCCAACTATATCTTTGTAATTGATCGTGGGGCGGCTATTACTGAGAAAAAAGATGGCGCTCAACAGGTTCTCAATAATGCCATTATTAAAAAGACCAAAGCGGCGCAAGAAGGTCATATTGTGTACTTAGATTCAAGTAACTGGTACCTCATGAATAATGGTCTAGGCGGTATGAAAGCGATGGTTAAAGAAGTTTCTGATGCTGTAAGTAATTAAAATGATGGATAAAATACAGATTTTTTCTGGATTTTATCCATTCGAATTTTCTTTTAAAAAAGTATCGATTTCAGCTCGATTCGGTATTGATGGCTCTGCTCCGTATCGAGTCACAGCAATTGCGGCGGCTGCATTGGCAAATTTGGCAGCTTGCTGATTTGATTGACCTTCCAGTAATGCTGTTGCAAACGCGCCATTAAAAGTATCTCCAGCCGCAATGCTATCAACCGCATCTACTTTAAAAGCAGGAATTAATTGTCCTTGACCAAACTCACTTAACCAAACACCTTCAGCGCCCAAGGTGATGACAACTGTTTTAATTCCATATTGGTGAAGAATGTCAGCAGCATGTTGTGCGTCATCCAGATTGTTAATCTTCACGCCTGTTAATTGTTCTGCTTCCGTTTCATTGGGTGTGATGATATCGATTAGGTTTAAAAATTCTGACGTTAAGGCTTGAGCGGGCGCGGGATTTAAAATAATTTTAACCACTGATGCGTGAGCAAGTGTGGCAGCTGCCACAATGCTGTTTATCGGTGTTTCCAGTTGCAATAATAATATTTTGGCATGCTGAATCAGGTTTTTATGTTGATTGACATACTCCGTACTGAGTGCTGCATTTGCTCCAGCATGGATGCCAATAAAGTTATCGGCATGTTGATTGACAAAAATTAAAGCAACACCAGTATGTTGATGAACAACCTTTTGAAGCGCTTGCACATTGACATGATCCTTTTGAAGTTGGATTTTGATATTGTTTCCGAACTCGTCATCACCAACGCAGCCAATGAACGCAACATTAGCACCGCTACGAGCAGCAGCTACCGCTTGGTTGGCGCCTTTTCCACCAAAAGCAACTTTATAGTTTTTAGCTGTAAGCGTCTGCCCAGCCGTTGGAAAATCATCAACATTTAAAATGTGGTCAACATTTGCACTTCCAACAATGACTAAGTCGGCATATTGATTCTGCATGTTCAATTTCAATTTTGATTATTATTGCTTAATTGTAACAAATAAAAATTTTGATTAAATTACAAATATGTAAGAGGAAAATTATCTTTATGTTTTTAATGAGTTTAACCCAACTAAAAGAGTTGGTTTATATTTGTTGATTTTTCATATTGTGAGAATTTGTATAACTAATCATAATTCTTAAGAAAAAATTAAGCTAAAATTTTTAAAAATAAATGGTGACATAAAAATGAATGATAAACCTTTAAGGAGTAGATCAAGATGAATCTCGAGTATAGCCATAAACCAAACTATTATTTCTTTGCGCATAAACTCGTTTTGTTTCTTGAAGGTAAAGTAAGAAAACATCCAGAGCATTTGCGCGAAACTTACAATCTTCATGAAATCTATGATTTGTTTAACCATGACTTTGCTTCTACTAGTACAAATCTTGAAGGGATCTTAAATATTGTAGATGAATATGTCATTGAAACAGCGTATGGCGCCCAACCTTTGATTTCAAAATATCGCATCATTGCTGAAAATCATGTTCTTGAACTTGATTTTAATAGTAATGCCATTAATGAATTGATTGCTGGTAAATCGATTCATTATCCTCAAGTAGCGTAATGTAATATTTTCTCCCATAGTAAAGGGCAGCCATTTAGCTGCCCTTTACGATATTGAAGGTCGCTATTTTATATTTCGACTTCTTCTTCGGCATCATCTTCAGCCGTAATACCGAGTTCTTTAAGTTTTCGTGTAAGCGTATTACGCCCCCAACCGAGTAATTCTGCTGCATGGCGCTTACGACCACGAGTTTGTTGTAACGCAGCATTGATCAGAGTCCGTTCAAACATGGGTGTGGCGATATCCAAAATTTTCATTTCACCATTTTTCAGTTTTTGAATCGCCCATTGACCAAGCAATTCATCCCAATGGTGCAATGAAATGCGATCTACACCCGCTACAGGTGTGGCTTGTTCACCTGATTTTTGGATTGGAATCTGTTTGAGCTCAGAAGGAAGGTCTTCTGGATAAACATCACGTCCAGTAATCATCACCGTCAGCCAGCGGCAAGTATTCTCGAGTTGACGAACATTACCCGGCCATGGTAATTGCTGCATATAATCAGTGGTTTCAGGACGTAAAATTTTAGGACTAACCCCGAGTTCTTTACCAGCACGTGCCAAAAAGTGCTGTGCCAGCATGGGGATATCTTCGCTACGATGTGCTAGTTTTGGAATATGAATGCGAATGACATTTAGGCGATGATACAAGTCTTCTCGGAAACGTCCTTCATTCACTAGTTTTTCCAGATCCTGATGGGTTGCGGCAACAATTCGCACATCAACCCGTACAGGAATATGTCCACCAACACGATAAAATTCACCATCGGCAAGCACACGAAGTAAGCGTGTTTGCGTTTCAAAGGGCATATCTCCAATTTCATCAAGAAACAGCGTGCCGCCATTGGCTTGTTCAAATCGACCTTGGCGTTGAGTATTCGCGCCAGTAAAAGCACCTTTTTCATGACCAAAAAGTTCAGTTTCAATCAGATCTTTTGGAATTGCCGCCATATTTAGCGCAATAAAAGGTTTACTACTACGTGGTGAATGCTTGTGTAATGCGTGAGCCACCAGTTCTTTACCTGTACCTGACTCACCATTAATTAATACTGTAATGTGAGATTGTGATAATCGACCAATGGCACGAAATACTTCCTGCATCGCAGGGGATTCGCCAATAATTTCAGTGGATTGAACTGGTGTGGTGGTTTTTGCTGCTTCTTGTTGCTGTAGTTTGTTGACATGTAAGATGGCGCGATGAACCAATGCCAGTGCTTCATCAATATCAAAAGGTTTTGGCAAATATTCAAAAGCACCTGTTTGATAGCTTGATACTGCTGATTCAAGATCTGAATGTGCCGTCATAATAATGACAGGTAGATCTGGATAATTATTTTTGACTTTACCTAAGAAGGTCAAACCATCAATCCCTGGCATACGAATGTCCGTAAGGATTACATCAGGCGCATCTTCAGCCAATTGGTCCAATGCTGTCTGCGCTTCTTCAAAACTGGTCACATCCAAACCTTCTTCCTTGAATGTTTTTTCCAGTACCCAGCGCATGGCGCGGTCATCATCAATTACCCATATTTTATTTCGCGACACGGTCTGACTCCCAAGGTAAATATAAGCTAAATGTAGTTTTTCCAGCCACGGACTGACATTCAATCATTCCGTTATGTTGATGCATAATGTTCTGTGCAATACTTAAGCCAAGTCCTGTGCCTTTGGCTCGTCCTGTGACTAAAGGATAGAATACAGACTCTAAAATATCCTGTGGCACGCCAGGGCCATTATCCTCAATGTCGATACGAACTGCAGATCGGTTTAATAAACCATTAATGGTGACAAGGCGTTGAATACGGGTTCTTAAAATCAGTTCAGGTTCGTGATCCACAAAAAATTCTTTATTTTCTGTCATCGCTTGAATGGCATTAACACTAATATTGAGCATGACCTGAATCAGTTGATCACGGTCTGCTTTGACATTTGGCAGTGATAAATCATAATCACGGGTGATTTTAATTTTTTTCTTGGTTTGATTGACCACCAGAGAACGTACTCGTTCCAAAGGCTCGTGTACATTGACATCTTCATAGCTTGGAAGTTGGCGTGAACCGAGCATTGTATCGGCAAGATTTCTTAAGCGATCGACTTCATTGATAATAATATCGGTAAATTCTTCGTATTTAGGATCATTTAAGCTACGTGCCAGTAATTGAGTTGCACCGCGAATCCCACCTAAGGGATTTTTGACTTCATGGGCAATACCTCGAATGAGCTGACGGGCAACCTGATGTTGTTGTATCAAATTTTCTTCTTTAGAAATTTTAAGCATCCGATCAATTGGATTGAGTTCTATTAATAGTAGCGGATGATAATTTTTGCCTGTATTGAGCGCTGAAACTGAATAATCGACATGAATATCTTTAAAATTTACACTGATAATTGCTTCTCGTCGTGTGTAATGCTGTCCCGAGTGTAGGGTATTGATAAGTGCTTCATGGGTATTGAAGGTATCATTCGGTGAATGTAATAAATTAAGCACAGGCAAACCTGATGCACGTAATAAGCTAATATCAAACAACGCTTCACAAGAAGAATTGAGATAAAAAATATTCAGGTCACTATCGACCAATAATATGGCAGTGGTAAGGTTATCGACTAAAAGCCGATAGTCAATGGTTTCTCTCTGATCCATTAGAAAATGTTTCCTGTCTTAAAATAGCGCAATGACATTTTCATTTAATCCAGTTTTCCCTGTAATGGGACATAAGTTAAGCAAAATGTACGCCAACTTTTTGCATAAAAGAACTTGTTCTCAAGCTTGTATTAAAAATGAGCAAAATAGGCAAATTATGATCGATTTAAAAACAAGTTAGGTTAAATTGGATCTTAAATTGAATCATAATAGTGCAATAGTTGTTTTTAATGAAAATATTGGTTGTATTTTGGTGCATTAAAAGAACTGTGCATATTCCACCTGTTTTTATTGCGAGAA
Source organism: Acinetobacter sp. WU_MDCI_Axc73 (assembly GCF_025562455.1). GTDB lineage: Bacteria > Pseudomonadota > Gammaproteobacteria > Pseudomonadales > Moraxellaceae > Acinetobacter. The sequence continues at coordinate 106,226 of NZ_JAHPRO010000001.1, read as the reverse complement.
ACGTCATACAATACGCGGATTCTAGTGGAGCGCAGATTCATGAAGTCCCCCAAAGTCGGTTTTGTATCTTTAGGTTGTCCTAAGGCATTGGTAGATTCTGAACGAATTTTAACTCAGTTACGTACTGAAGGTTATCAGGTGGCATCAAATTATGATGGTGCTGATCTGGTTGTAGTCAATACCTGCGGTTTTATTGAATCTGCGGTACAAGAATCATTAGATGCCATTGGCGAAGCCATGAGTGAAAATGGTCGTGTGATTGTGACGGGTTGCTTGGGTAAAGATGAAGATAAAATTCGTCAAATGCATCCCAATGTTTTGAAAGTCACAGGTGCAGCAGCCTATCAGGATGTAATGGAAGCAGTACATGAGTATGTGCCTGCGCCACCGAAACATAATCCTTTTATTGATCTGGTACCCGAACAGGGCATTCGATTAACACCTAAACATTATGCCTACTTAAAAATTTCGGAAGGCTGCAACCATCGCTGTACTTTCTGCATCATTCCGAGTATGCGTGGCGATTTAGTTTCACGTCCTGTAGGATCAGTGCTAGAAGAAGCAGCAGCGCTTAAGCGCGCGGGTGTCAAAGAGGTTTTAGTCATTTCTCAGGATACTTCTGCTTATGGTGTTGATACCAAATACAAGCTTGATTTCTGGAATGGACAGCCTGTAAAAACTAAATTTTATGATATGTGTGAGGCACTCGGTCAATTAGGGATCTGGGTACGTTTGCATTATGTCTATCCATATCCACACGTCGATGCGGTCATCGACTTGATGGCTCAGGGTAAAATTCTTCCTTATTTAGATATTCCTTTTCAGCATGCCAGTCCGCGCGTCTTAAAATTGATGAAGCGACCAGCTCATAGTGAAAATACACTTGAACGCTTAAAAACATGGCGTGAAAAATGTCCTGATTTGGTGATTCGCTCAACTTTTGTAGTTGGTTTTCCAGGTGAAACCGAAGAAGATTTTCAAATTCTTTTAGATTGGTTACAAGAAGCACAGCTTGATCGAGTAGGGTGTTTTACTTATTCGCCAGTTGAAGGTGCAACAGCCAATGACTTGCCAGATCATGTGCCTGAAGAAATTAAGCAAGAGCGTTATGAACGTTTTATGCAAGTTCAGCAGGCTATCTCGGCAGCTAAATTACAAAAAAGGATTGGTCAAACCATGACTGTTTTAGTCGATAGTCTGGAAGATGAATATCCTGTTGCCGTTGCACGTTCTTATGCTGATGCGCCTGAAATTGATGGCAATGTCTTTGTCGAAGATATTGATAAATCAAAAATCCAGTCAGGCGATTTACTTGAAGTTGAAATTACTGATGCAGATGAATACGATTTATTTGCAAAGTTGATTACAATCAAATCAGCTTGATGATTGATGTTGCAACAAACAAAATTTATTTTTAACACATTGTTTTTTGGAGCTTACCATGGCGGATTCTAATAGCCCCCGTTACTCACGTATTCTACTTAAACTTTCTGGTGAGGCATTGTCGGGCAATAAAGACATGGGAATCGATGCACAAGTGCTTGATCAAATGTCATTGTCAATTGCTCACTTGGTTGGCTTGGGTGTGCAAGTGGGTATCGTTGTTGGTGGTGGAAACTTGTACCGTGGTAGCCAATTGCAAAAAGATGGTCTAGTGGGTCGTGTAACGGGTGACCAGATGGGTATGCTGGCAACGGTTATGAATGGCTTGGCACTCCGCGATGCTTTGGTTCGTCGTAATATCAAAACACGTTTGATGTCTGCACTCTCAATCGGGACAGTGGTTGAATCTTATTCGAGTCGTGATGCGATTCGTCATTTAAGTCAGGGTGAGGTATGTGTATTCGTTGCAGGTACAGGTAACCCATTTTTCACCACAGATACAGCAGCTTGCTTGCGTGGAATTGAAATTGAAGCCAATTTGATTTTAAAAGCCACTAAAGTTGATGGCGTATATAACAAAGACCCAAGCAAATATGACGATGCGGTGAAATATGATCATTTAACTTTTGATCAAGTGCTTGATGAAAAGTTGGGTGTGATGGATTTAACTGCGATTTGTTTGTGCCGTGACCACAATGTACCATTGCAAGTTTTTGATATGAATAAAGCTGGTGCACTATTATCCGTGGTAATGGGTGAAAAAGAAGGAACTCATGTTACGAATTAATGTACGTAACCTAGAAAGCTCTTTATACTACTCGACTAATTTAGCATTTACACCTTGAATGAATAAGTAAGGAAGATCACATGATTAACGATCTCAAACAAGATAGTGAACAACGCATGCAAAAAACCCTTGAATCTTTAGAGCAAGGTTTTGCGAAAGTGCGTACTGGTCGCGCTCATCCATCCATTCTAAACGGTGTAATGGTCTCTTATTATGGTTCGGATGTTCCATTGAATCAGGTTGCAAACGTGGGTATTGAAGATTCACGTACTCTCATTGTCCAACCATTTGAACGTACAATGGTTTCGGCAATTGATAAAGCAATTCGTGAAAGTGATTTGGGTTTAAACCCGATTACAGCGGATGCAATTCGTGTGCCTTTACCAGCTTTAACTGAAGAAACTCGCCGTGATATGCAAAAAGTGGCACGTTCGGAAGCTGAAAATGCCAAAGTTGCCATCCGTAATATCCGTCGTGATGTATTGGGTGATATCAAATCACTGCTAAAAGACAAAGAAATTTCTGAAGATGATGAGCGTCGTGCAGGTGATGATATCCAAAAAATCACCGATAAATATGTTGCTGAAGTCGATAAACGTCTTGCAGCAAAAGAAGCTGAATTGATGAAGGTCTAATTTTATGACCGCTTCAGAAGAGCTTCATCTTCCGCAACATGTTGCCATCATTATGGATGGCAACAACCGTTTTGCAAAAAAAAATCAAATGCAAAAAGGAGATGGCCATCGTGAAGGGAAAAATAGTCTAGATCCAATTGTTGAGCATTGTCGTAACAAAGGGATTCAGGCATTAACTGTATTTGCATTTTCTAGCGAAAACTGGAATCGTCCACAATTTGAAGTCGATTTATTGATGAAATTGCTGGAAGAAACGATTCATGAACAGTTACCTCGAATGGAAAAATTTAATATTGCTTTGCAGTTTATTGGTGATCGTTCTCGTCTATCTCCGCATTTACGTGAATTGATGTTGCATGCAGAACAGCAGACTGCTAGTTTTGACAGCATGACACTGACTATTGCAATTAGTTATGGTGGGATGTGGGATATTGCCAATACAGCAAAACACATTGCACAAGACGTAAAAGCAGGCATATTAGATGTAGATCAAATAGATGCTACACTTTTTAATCAGCGGATTAGTTTGAATAATCTGCCGACTGTTGATTTACTGATTCGTACAGGCGGTGATTATCGTTTGTCAAACTTTTTGCTTTGGCAGACTGCTTATGCTGAATTGTATTTTACTGAAACACTCTGGCCTGAGTTTTCTGTAAAAGAATTTGATCGTGCTTTAGATGTGTTTGCAGGACGTGAACGTCGTTTTGGTAAAACTTCTGAACAAATCCACCAAGAGAAAATTGAGAATTAATAAATGTTAGAGCGGATAATTACCGCATTGGTACTGGTAGCGGTAGTACTTACTTGTATGTTTGCAACCAGTTCGCACTATCCAATGTTTGGCTTAATGATTGTAGCCGCAGGGGTGGCTGGCTACGAATGGTTTAAATTAATGCCAAGAGATACGGTATTATTTAAACCAAAGGCATGGGCTTATGGACTGATAGTCGCTCTGCTATCCACTTTGGCGCTTTATTATAATGAAGTTGCAATCCTTTTATGGTGTGCATCAATACTGACTTGGCTGGTAAGTAGTTTTTGGGTGAAAGCTTATCCAGAATATGATGGTTGGTACAACGCTTCGCTTTATCTTCTTGGACTAATACTGATTGGTGCTGCAGTTACAGCTATTTTTGAAGTTTGGCAAAGTTCGCCTTGGTGGCTCATGTATCTATTTTTATTGGTATGGGGTGCTGATACAGGTGCATATTTTGTTGGGCGCAAATTTGGTCAAAATAAGTTGGCGCCAACAGTTAGCCCAAACAAATCGGTTGAAGGGCTGATGGGTGGGATAGGGCTTTCTATTGTTATTATTGTTGTTGTACAGATTAATTATCTTAACCTAACATTTGCCCAGCATTTGCTATTTCTTATTTTGTCTGTAGTGACTGTTTTTGCTTCAGTGTTGGGTGATTTATTCGAGTCCATGATTAAGCGTCGTGCAGGTATTAAGGATTCTGGGCGTATTTTGCCGGGTCATGGTGGTGTGTTGGATCGTATCGACTCTTTACTTGCAGCAGCGCCTATCTTTGCCGCGAGCATGTATTTATTAAAACTTATTGGCGTAGATCTATAAATGACTCAATCTGTTTGTATATTTGGTGTAACGGGTTCAATTGGTCAAAGTACATTAAAAATATTGGATCTTCATCCAGACAAATATACGCTTTTTGCTGTAACAGCATATAGCCGTATCAAAGAATTGGCTCAAATATGTAAACAGTATCAACCAAAAATTGCGGTTGTACCAGAGTCCAAAGTAGATGAGTTACGTGCGCAATTTATTGCATTGGCTATCTCTGATATTCAGATATGGTCAGGAGAACAAGGTCTTATTACAGTCGCCCAAAGCCCAGAAGTAGATGTGGTGATGGCTGCAATTGTAGGGGCAGCAGGGCTTTTACCTACATTGGCTGCGATCAAAGCAGGTAAAAAAGTATTGCTTGCAAATAAAGAAGCGCTGGTAATGTCTGGTGAGATTATGATGCAAGCGGCACGAGATCACCACGCACTATTGTTGCCCGTCGACTCTGAGCACAATGCAATTTTTCAGTCTTTACCACAGAATTATTTAAATATTGAGCGTAATGGTCAACCCCAATTGGGCGTTTCGCAGATTTTACTGACGGCTTCTGGTGGGCCCTTTTTAAATCATACGCTTGAGCAATTACAGGGGGTGACCCCGCAGCAAGCGTGCAAGCATCCAAATTGGTCTATGGGCCAAAAAATTTCTGTTGACTCCGCTACTTTAATGAATAAAGGGTTGGAGCTCATTGAAGCATGCCATTTGTTTTCAATATCTGAACATTTTGTTACAGTTGTAATCCACCCACAAAGTATTATTCATTCAATGGTTCAATATATTGATGGTTCAACTTTGGCACAAATGGGAAATCCTGATATGTGTACTCCGATCGCGCATGCATTAGCATGGCCTAAGCGATTAGATACGCATGTTCCTCCACTTGATTTGTTTACACATTCACATCTTAATTTTCAGCAACCCGATACTCAAAAATTTCCCGCATTAAATTTGGCTCGTCAAGCGATGCGTGATGGTGGTCTAGCACCGACGATCTTAAACGCTGCAAATGAAATTGCGGTTGCGGCATTTTTAAATTTGAATATAAAGTTTACGATGATTCCAGAAGTGGTTGAGCATACACTTAATCACGTGCAAAATGGTTCGGCGCAGAGTATAGAAACTATTTTGGATACAGATCGATTAGCCCGTGATGTCGCACATCAGTTTGTGGCTAGCACAGGAGGCTGAACATGAATATTTTATTTATCATTGTTGCGGCAATTCTGTTGCTGGGGCCTCTGATTGCAATACATGAGTTTGGACATTATTGGGTGGCACGAAAACTGGGTGTCAAGGTTTTGGTTTATTCGATTGGTTTTGGTCCGACGTTACTCAAATGGACATCTAAAAAATCAGGGATCCAGTATCAGCTTTCAGCATTGCCACTGGGTGGTTATGTCAAGATGCTGGATGAGCGTGAAGGTAATGTCGCAGAAGTTGATTTACCGTATGCTTTTAATCGTCAATCTCCGTGGAAAAGAATTGCGATTGTTGCAGCAGGGCCTCTAATTAACTTATTGTTTGCTATTGTTTTGTTCTGGATTTTATTTCTTCCATCTCAGGAACAGTTAAATACACGTATAGGCAAAGTTTTGCCTAATACGCCTGCTGCGCAAGTCGATTTACATGCGGGTGATAAAGTGTTAACTGTAGATGGAGAGCAAACCCCCACATGGGAAAAGTTAAATTTTGCTTTGGTTGACCGAGCTGGTGAAACAGGTCAAATTTTGATGACGGTAGATCGTGACGGTACTCAAAAAAGTGTTGCGCTTCCTATTCATAATTTTCTCAAAGATCAATCTCAGTCTGCTTTAGATAGTCTTGGATTTTTACCCTATCGCCCTCAAATGCCTGCGGTAATCAATCGGCTAAGTGAAGATGGTGCTGCCATTCGTCAAGGAATGAAAGTCGGGGATCAAATTCTCTCCATCAATGGCATTAAAATGAATGACTGGTTTGATGTGGTTGATGTGGTGCAGAAATCCCCTGAAAAACTACTAAATATTGATGTACTTCGTAATGGACAAATGGTTCATTTACAAGTTATGCCTCAAGGTAAACGTGACAATATGGGCAATACCACTGGTATGCTTGGTGTTCAAACTAATCCGGCTAAAGTCAATATTCCTGACGAATACAAACAAACGATTCAATATAATCCAGCTCAAGCTTTAGTGATGGCAGTGGATAAAACCACTCAAATTTCTGGCATGATTTTGAACTCGATTGTCAAAATGTTTAGAGGTTTAATTGGACTTGAAAATTTATCGGGCCCAATTACTATTGCTAAAGTTGCGGGACAAAGCGCTGAAATGGGATGGCAAACGTTTATTTCGTTTATGGCATTGATGAGTGTAAGTCTTGGAATTTTAAATTTATTGCCGATCCCTATGTTGGATGGCGGACATTTGGTTTATTATTTTATCGAAGCAATTCGCGGTAAACCTGTTTCCGAACAAATACAAATGATGGGCTTAAAAATTGGTATGGTACTGCTCGGCAGTATGATGCTCTTGGCTCTCTTTAATGATTTTATGCGTTTATAACGTTTAGATGGAAAAATTAACTTACTGGAAAAATCTGGCATGCGGCACACACATTTATTAATGCCTTTGGCACTTGTTAGTGCTATGGCGGCAGTACAACAAGCATATGCAGCGAATGACTTCATTGCACGAGATATCAAAGTCGAAGGATTAGTTCGCCTCACTCCTGCAAATGTTTATACCATGTTGCCGATAAAAAGTGGCGACCGTATCGACGATCCAACCATTGCTGATGCCATTCGTACGCTTTATGCGACTGGTCTTTTTGATGATATTCAAACTTATAAACAAAATGATATTTTGGTTTTTAAGGTTGTAGAACGTCCTGTTATTTCAAAAATTGAATTTAAAGGTAATAAGCTTATACCTAAAGAAGCCCTGCAAGATGGCTTAAAGAAAATGGGTATTGCTGAGGGAGAGGTTCTTAAGAAATCTTCTTTGCAGACGCTTGAAACAGAACTTGAGCAACAATATACACAGCAAGGTCGTTATGATGCGGATATTAAGGTCACGACGACAGCTCGTCCTAATAACCGTGTAGATTTAACGATTGAGTTTTATGAAGGTAAGCCTGCAAAGGTTTTTGATATTAATATCATTGGTAACACTGTATTTAGTGATGATGATATTAAACAGGCTTTTGCTGTAAAAGAATCTGGCTGGGCTCCTATAGTTACTCGTAATGATCGCTATGCCCGCGAGAAAATGGCGGCAAGCCTTGAAGCACTACGTGCATTGTATTTGAATAAAGGTTACATCAACTTCAATATCAATAACTCACTGTTGAATATCAGTGAAGATAAAAAACATATCTTCATTGAAGTTTCTGTGGATGAAGGGCAGCAGTTCAAGTTTGGTGAAACTAAATTTTTAGGTGATGCGCTTTATAAGCCAGAAGAATTAAATGCGTTAAAAATTTATAAAGATGGTGAAACCTATTCGCAAGAAAAAGTCAATGCGGTTAAGCAGTTACTGTTGCGTAAATATGGAAATGCTGGTTATTACTTTGCTGATGTAAACGTAGTTCCGCAAATTAACAACGAAACCCGTACAGTTGATATGAATTATTATATTAATCCGGGTCAACAAGTTACTGTGCGCCGTATTAACTTCGCTGGAAATAGTAAAACTGCTGATGAAGTTTTACGTCGTGAAATGCGCCAAATGGAAGGCGCGCTTGCAAGTAATGAAAAAATTGATCTTTCAAAAGTGCGTTTGGAACGTACAGGTTTCTTTAAAACAGTTGATGTCAAACCTGTTCGTGTACCCAATTCACCTGATCAAGTCGATTTGAATGTCAATGTTGAGGAGCAGCATTCTGGAACGACAACTCTTGCAGTGGGTTATTCTCAAAGTGGCGGTGTGACATTTCAGGCAGGTTTAAGTCAGACGAACTTCTTGGGTACAGGTAACCGTGTTGCAATTGATTTATCACGCTCTGAAACACAGGATTATTATAACCTAAGTGTGACTGATCCATATTTCACCATTGATGGTGTCAGTCGAGGTTATAACGTCTACTACCGTAAAACAAAGCTCAATAGTGACTATAACGTTAGTAACTATGTGACAGATAGTATCGGTGGTAGTTTAAGTTTTGGTTATCCAATTGATGAAAACCAGAATGTGAGTGCATCAATTGGTGTGGATAATACCAAAGTGACCACAGGGCCTTATGTATCAACCTATGTTCGAGATTACTTACTAAAAAATGGTGGTAAAGTAACGGGTCAGGGTTCCTACTGTGATGGTATTTATTCACTTAAAGATGAAAATGATCCTACTCAAGGTTATGACTGTAAGATTGATCCAAATGTGAGTGGTTCAACTGGACAGATGCTTACTTATGATAATGCATTTGAAGGTGAATTCTTTACCTATAACTTAAATTTAGGTTGGTCTTATAATACACTTAACCGTCCAATCTTCCCGACATCGGGTATGTATCATCGTATAAATCTTGAAGTTGGTTTACCAGGGGGCGACGTTGATTATCAAAAAGCCACTTTTGACACTCAGGCTTATTTCCCATTAGGTCATGATTTTGTACTTCGGGGCTATGGTAAATTAGGTTATGGTAATGATTTGCCATTTTATAAAAACTTCTTTGCAGGTGGTTACGGTTCGGTACGTGGTTATGATGTCAATACATTGGGGCCTAAATACCCAGGTGTGACCTATAATGAAACTAAAACACGTGATTGGGATCCAGAAGAAGTCGGCGGGAATGCTTTAGTACAGTTTGGTGCTGAACTTGCCTTGCCTATTCCATTTAAGGGAGATTGGGCACGTCAGGTACGACCTGTAATATTTGCAGAGGGTGGTCAGGTTTTTGATACGCAATGTAAAACTGCTTCTGGAAACCTTTATTTGAATGGTTCTACAACGCCTATAGACGCGAAACAATATTGTAAAGATAACTATAATCTAGATTTAAGCAATCTTCGTTATAGTGTGGGTGTCGGCTTTACGTGGATTACCATGATTGGTCCTCTGTCGTTAAGTTATGCATTCCCATTAAATGATAAAGATGGTGATGAAACTAAGGAAATTCAGTTTGAAATCGGCCGTACTTTCTAGTACGGTCTTTATTCAAATCATTAATTGTTGAAATACTCCTGTATAAGGAAATCAAAATGAATAAATTAGCAGCAGTTTTATTGGGTACAGGTTTGTCTATTTCAGGATTGACACAAGCCGCAGGTGTGGGTTTTGTTGATCTGGCAAAAGTTGTAGATAGCAGCACTTATCTTAAGCAACAAAATGCAAGCTTAAATCAGTCAGTTAAACCGACGACAACTAAATTAGAACAGTTGGGCAAGGAGCTGGATGGTTTACGTCAAAAAGCGGAAACCGAAGGTCGTAATATGAAAGAAGCTGATGTTCAAAAGCTGAATCAGCAATATCAGGCCAAATTAAGTGAATTCAACTCGACTCAGCAAGGTTTGCAGACTCGTGTTCAAGGTACTTTACAAACCATGAACAACACTTTTGAAACTCGCGTAAAACAAGCAGGTGAGCAACTTCGTCAAGAAAACAATTTAGACTTTATTTTGAATAAAAATGCTGCGGTTGCCTATGACGCTAAGAACGATTTAACTGATAAAATGATTCAAAAGGTTAATGCAATTAAATAATCAATGAAAGCACGTAGTTATCGTTTAGAAGATTTGGCTCACCTTGTCCAAGGTGAGTCTTTTGGTCATAAAGATCTTTCTCTTACTGGACTTGCAAGTCTCGAACACGCACATCCAAATCAGATTTCATTTGTGAATGGCGATAAATATCTTGAAGCCGCACAAGCCTCTAAAGCAGGAGCATTGATTATTCCTGCTGAATTAAAACAGCAGTTAGATAAACATCAAAATTTTATTGTAGTTCAAAATCCCTATCTTGCTTTTGCTCAATTGACCCATGTTTTTGAAAAGAAAATTAAATCCGTTGGGATTGAAAGTACTGCTCAAATCCACCCGTCTGCCATTATTTCAGATAGTGCTTATATTGGTCATTATGTGGTGATTGGTGAGAACTGTGTGGTCGGTGACGGTACTGTTATTTTGGCAAACTCTACGTTGAATGATTTCGTTGAGATCGGTAAAGATTGCTTTATAGATTCGAACGTAACTTTAACAGGTGAAACCAAGATTAAGGATCGTGTTCGAATCCATGCCAATTCAGTGATCGGTGGTGATGGTTTTGGTTTTGCACCTTATCAGGGAAAATGGCATCGTATTGCCCAATTAGGTTCAGTTCAAATTGGAAATGATGTTCGAATAGGTTCAAATTGTAGTGTCGATCGAGGCGCTTTGGACGACACAATTTTAGAAGATGGCGTCATCATTGATAACCTTGTGCAAATCGCGCATAACGTTCACATTGGTGCAAATACCGCGATTGCTGCAAAAACAGGTATTGCAGGGAGCGCTACTATTGGCAAAAACTGTATCATTGGCGGCGCGTGTGGCCTTGTGGGACACATCAGCATTGCTGATAATGTTACATTAACTGGAATGTCAATGGTCACAAAAAGTATTTTTGAAGCAGGAACTTATTCTTCAGGCACAGGACTTTTTGAAAATAGTCAGTGGAAACGCACGATTGTTCGCTTTAGACAATTAGCAGATGTGCCATTGACCCAAATACTCAAACGACTCGATCATATGCAGACTCAAATAGAGTCTCTTGAATCAACCTTTAAATTGCGTAAATAGAAATATGATGACTGAGTCCAACACTCCCGCGTTTACAATCCCTGAATTGCCAATGCATATTCAAACGATTCGTGAATATCTGCCACATCGTTATCCATTTTTACTGGTTGACCGTGTGGTTGAAGTAACTGAAAATTCCATTGTTGGTTATAAAAATGTTTCAATCAATGAAGAATTTTTACAAGGACATTTTCCTGAATATCCAATTATGCCAGGCGTACTTATTGTAGAGGCTTTGGCTCAAGTTTCAGGTGTTCTTGGTTTTATCATGAACAATCAAAAACCAAAAGCTGGTTCTTTGTTCCTTTTTGCAGGAGCTGAGAAAGTACGTTTTAAAAAGCAGGTTGTTGCAGGAGATCAGCTCGTCTTAAAGTCTGAGTTGGTGATGCAAAAACGTGGTATTTACAAATATAATTGTACAGCCACAGTGGATGGTATTGTAGCAACGACCGCTGAAATTATGATTTCGCACCAGATAACAGAGCAGGCATGAGTAATAACGACCTAATTCATTCTACCGCTATTATTGACTCATCTGCTGTAATTGCACCAGATGTACAAATTGGGCCATTCTGTGTGATTGGTCCCAATGTAAGCATTGGTTCGGGTACAAAACTTCATTCGCATGTTGTGATTGGTGGATTTACACGCATTGGTGAATATAATGAAATTTTTCAGTTCGCCAGCGTTGGTGAGATCTGCCAAGATTTAAAATATAACGGTGAAGAAACCTGGCTAGAAATTGGTAATCATAACCGTATTCGTGAACATTGTAGTTTGCATCGTGGCACCATTCAGGATAAGAGTCTAACCAAAGTGGGTAGCCATAATTTACTGATGGTGAATACACATATTGCTCATGACTGTGTGGTGGGTGATCATAATATTTTTGCCAATAATGTCGGTGTGGCAGGTCATGTTCACATCGGTGACTATGTGGTCGTAGGTGGAAACTCAGGAATTCATCAGTTTTGTAAGATTGATTCTTATAGCATGGTGGGTGGAGCTTCTTTAATCTTAAAAGATGTACCTGCTTATGTGATGGTTTCAGGTAATCCAGCACATGCGTTTGGGATGAATATTGAAGGTATGCGTCGCAAAGGTTGGTCAAAAAATGTGATCAATGGTTTACGTGATTCTTTCAAAATTATCTACAAGTCGGGTTTAACCACTGAACAAGCACTAGATAAAATTCGTACTGAAATTTTGCCAGAAATCTCTGAGGTTCAGTTGTTGATAGATTCAGTCGAATCATCAAAACGCGGTATTATTCGTTAGTTAAGTATCTCATCAAAATAAAAAAAGACACATTTGACATGTGTCTTTTTCGTTTTTAAATCATGCTATTTTTTAACAAAACCGGCTTCTTCTGATTGAGGATAGTGAGCAAGAAGTTTGTTTTTGTACTCTGTGGCTACTGCAGACTTGTGATCTACATCTTTGGCAATGCTATATAACTGATACAAAGAGCGGGGTGCTTTACTTGATGTCGGGTATTTATCAGCGACAATCTGATAATTCTTTTTGGCTTGTGCATAATTGACAGGGTCTGTTGCTAAATGAAATTCGGCCAGCCAAAAATAGGCATTTGGTGTATAGATACTATTTGGATGATTCTTAATGAAGTTTTCCATCGGTGCAATGGCTTTTTTAGCACCGCCTTGTTTATATGCATCAAGTGCAACGGTGTATGCTGCCTTGTCTAATTCTGTCGAGTCTTTATTATCTGTCGATGCTGAATTTGTATTACTTGTTGAGCTTGCAGCTGGGGTAGGCTGCTGATTCGTTTGAGCAATTGGTGCAACAGTTGTTTGTTGAGGAGTTGCATTCATGGGGGCTTGTGTATTATCGCTGGCTACGGGTGCAGTTCCATTGGTATCAGTTGTTGAATTTTCATCAGTTGCAGCACTGTCAGGATCTACCTTCTGATTGAGTAGTTCCAGACGTTGATCCAGATCAGTGTAGCGGTTAGTCAACTCTTTTTTTAGCTGATCAATCGAATGAGCTTGTTCTTCAAGTTGTCCCCGTAATATACGTATATCATTTTCAAGTTGTTGGTTTTTTTGCATCAACTGCCAGTTAAGATTGGTCGCGACAGGTTGATCATTTAAAACTGACGTTGATCCGGAGTTAGATTGGCTTAATCCACGGGATTCAATCGGAACATTGGCGTAAATAGAAGAACCACAAAGTAGGGTAATCGCGAATAAAGAATGCTTTTTTAGCATAAGCCACAATCCATAATTTTAAATAGAACGTCAAGCAATTGTTTTTTATTCATTCAGCTATAAAAAACAAATAGAAAGCAAATGCCATTAAAAACACCCCAACATAGAATTGCAATAAGTAATTACAATATTTTAGCATTTTCATTTTTGATGCTGTTTCACAAAATTAATTTCGCCCAAAAAATAAAGCAATAAAATTGTGTTGATTTTGAGTTTAAAAAAGATTTTTTATAACCGCATCCCACGATAAAAAATAAACAAATCCCTAAATTTGTTGATGATTTAGTCGATTGGAGCAAAATCTACAGGAAAATCTGAGATAGCACTTGCAACACATTTAAAAATCTCTATACTCTGTTCTTGCAATGGTAGCCCTGCTGGTGGCTTCGCAATTGTACTCTGTGAACCCCGCCAGGACCGGAAGGTAGCAACGGTAGCAGATCTATAATGTGCCGAGGTTTTGCTAGTAGGGTTACCACCAGTTATTCTTCATCAGTCGTTCGACTAATCGCTTTCATAATTACATTCATATCAAAACCGCGATATTGCAAAAAACGAATTTGTTTGGCTTTTTGTTTTGGATCTTTTTCAATTTGAGTTCCAAATTTCTTAACTTTTAGCTGATAAGCCTGTTCAAACCAGTCAACTTCCTGAATATCCTCTAAAATTAAATTGCTATCCAGTTGCTTATGCTTAAGCGCTTGTTTAATTCGATTTGGACCTTTACCTTTGCGTATTTGGCTAGACAAGACCATTTCAGCAACACGTTGATCGCTTTGGTATTGACGCTCTGATAGCTCCTCAACCAAAGCCAAAACTTCATCACGATCCTGTGCATAAAGGTTGAGTTTTTCGATCAATTCTGCCTTTGCATATTCTTTACGGGTTAGCAATGCAAAAGCGTAAGAACGCAAACGTGTGCCTGTCAGAAGGGTTTTATTTGCATGATCATCTGAATTTGAGTACATAAGGTCATTCCAAATGAAAAACGCCCCGTAGGGCGTTTGAGGATAGCTTAATTAGCTTTCTAAAAAATCAGGTTCTTCTTCTTCAGCTTCAGTGCTGTTTGCAACTGGAGTGCTGGTTAGCAATTGATCACGAATCTGTTTTTCAATTTCTTGTGCAATTGCTGAATTTTCTTCAAAATAACGAATCACGTTATTTTTACCCTGACCAATTTTGTTGCCTTGATAAGAATACCATGCACCTGCTTTCTGCACGATTTCCTGTTGCACCGCTAAATCTACGACTTCACCAAGTTGATTGGTGCCTTTGCCATAAAGAATTTGGAAAAGTGCTTCTTTAAATGGAGGTGCCATTTTGTTTTTGACAACTTTGACTTTGGTTTCAGAACCAACAATCTCATCACCTTCTTTGACCTGTCCAACACGACGAATATCCAAACGTACAGAAGCATAGAACTTAAGTGCATTACCACCCGTAGTGGTTTCTGGACTACCGAACATGACCCCAATTTTCATACGAATCTGGTTAATGAAGATCACCATGCAGTTTGAACGTTTAGCATTACCCGTGATTTTACGCAATGCCTGACTCATGAGGCGAGCTTGTAAGCCCATGTGTGAGTCGCCCATTTCGCCTTCAATTTCAGCGCGAGGAGTAAGCGCGGCAACAGAATCGACTACAATCAGATCAATCGCACCTGAGCGAACCAGCATATCTGCAATTTCAAGTGCCTGTTCACCATGATCGGGCTGTGAAACCAATAGATTGTCGATGTCTACACCAAGCTTACGTGCATATTGTGGATCGAGTGCATGTTCAGCATCGATAAATGCACAAGTACCACCTGCTTTTTGGCATTGAGCAATAGCTTGTAAAGTCATCGTGGTTTTACCTGATGATTCAGGACCATAAATCTCAACAATACGACCTTTTGGCAAACCACCAATACCGAGTGCAATATCCAATGTCAGTGAGCCAGTGGACACCGCTTCTACTGCTTGCACCGTGTTGTCACCTAAGCGCATCACTGTATTTTTACCAAACTGTTTTTCAATTTGGCTCAAGGCTGCATTTAAAGCCTTGCTTTTATTATCATCCATCTCACAACCTCAAAACTGTGTAATATCGCTATCATTCAAAGTGGATGTATCGAATTTTAACCTCGTTCCACTTGTGTATAGTGACAGATTTATTTTTAATATTCCATGTCAAGATGATGTCAGTACGACATAATATGACGTGTATAAAAAGCCACTCAATTAATCATCATGATAAGACCATG
This sequence comes from Acinetobacter sp. WU_MDCI_Axc73, assembly GCF_025562455.1. GTDB lineage: Bacteria > Pseudomonadota > Gammaproteobacteria > Pseudomonadales > Moraxellaceae > Acinetobacter. The sequence goes on along the minus strand of NZ_JAHPRO010000001.1, from coordinate 90,600 downwards.
ACTGGTCAAATTGTTGATCATTTTCTTGTTTAAACTTACTGATTTGTCGACGATCTTTTTTGGATGGGCGATGATCAGGTCGCGCTAGATTATGCAACTTTCTTTGTGCTGCGATCAACTCCCGACGCGCTAAACTGACCTCTGTTTCTTCATATAATAATTGAGCCACGGGCGCAGGACCACGCGTTGCTGAGAGTGCTTTAATCACCACGGTTTTCTTTTCAAATCCTTGCATAATGGTAAGTTCCATTCCGACGCGGATTTCTTTAGAAACTTTGACACGTTCGTTGTCATGGTGGACTTTTCCGCCTTCGATCGCTGCCTTGGCAATGGAGCGAGTTTTAAAAAAACGTGCTGCCCAAAGCCATTTATCGACTCGCATTGAGTCATTTGCATGTTGTTCAAGCTGTTTTGACATCAATATCCTTAACTTGAGATTGAGGTAAAAAAGAAATTAATTCCATTAAATGATGGAGAGCAGGATAGTCTAAACTGGTCGAATCCTGCGCAGGTTTTAAACTAGAAGGCTGTGTAATCGTAATCAGTTGTTCGATTCCAAATTGTTTGGCACCTTCGAGCACCTTTGCTGTGTCATCGACCAAAATCACCTGAGCTGGATCAAAAGAATGCAATTGTTGTAAAGCCTGCCAAAAGCCAATATCTTCTTTGGCATGCCCTAATTGTTGACTACTCACCATGATTTCAAAATAAGGGCGAAGAGCAACATTTTCAAGTTTAAGCTTTAAGCTTGCTTGATCAGCATTGGTGACCAACCAACAGCGATACCCTTGATCCTGAAGCTGTTGCAAAAGTTCAAAACAACCTGATCTTGGTTGAATCTTGTGCTGAAATTCCTGTTGTAATTTCAGGACATCTACGCCGACTTTTGCTGTCCAATAGTCTGATGAGTACCAAGATAATGTGTGCTTGTGCTGTTGGTAAAACTCAGATAAGGTTTCGTGACTTCGTTGCAAGGTACATTGATGAACTTGTGCATGACGTTCAGGTAGACATTGATTCCAGATAAAGTCATCAAAACTTAAGTCGAGTAGCGTGCCGTCCATATCAAATAGGACAATAGGTAAAGTCGAAGAATTACAATTTGGCATAACAGGATAATCTATGTTTATTAAAACTCATGCGCCACAGGATGCATTGATGATGCAATTGTTACCTGTATTGCAACAAGCGAGTCAAATTCTTTTTGAAGAATACCAAAGTTATACCACAGGACGCGAGTTTAATATTCATCAGAAAAGTGATCAATCTCCTGTGACACAGGCAGATTTAAGGGTCAATCTTTTTTTAATGAATGCTTTGGCGCAAGTTCAGCCTGTATATCCTGTATTATCCGAAGAAAGTGATAATGTTGATCGACACGAATGGTCAACCTGTTGGATGCTTGATCCCTTGGATGGAACCAAAGAGTTTATTCATAAGCGGGATGAATTTACCATTAATTTAAGTTTAATTGAAAACTCGAAAACTATTTTTTCGGTCATTGTCGTGCCTTGTGAACAGCAACTGTATTTGGGTTATCTCGATGGCCTTCCTTATAAATATCAGTTTACTGATGGACAATGGTGGTGTTATCAACATGTCAAAAACTCCCTATCTCAGACCTTACAAGTCGGTTTAAGCCATAGCAGTAACAATCCAAAGTATGGGCGTTTCATTACGTTTATTGAGCAACAGAATCATGCTGTGATTCGTCGTGAAGCAGGTAGTGCTTATAAATTTTGTATGATGCTTGAAGGTAAAATTGACCTATATCCAAGATTCCATCCCACTTCGGAATGGGATACTAGCGCAGGTCAGGGCTTACTGGAAAGTATTGGTGGTGGTTTAATCTCACTATCTGGATATCCATTTGAATATAACACACGTGATACAGTGCTTAATGCAGGTTTTTTAGCATTTACAACTCCAGAAATAAAAGATTTAGCGTTAAATGCGCTCAAGCATGTGCAGATTACAGATTGAGAGTTTTGACCTGCATGTTATAGTGAGCAGGTAATGAAAATGACAACATAAGATGATATATGGCACTTAAGCTATTACCTCCTAGTATGTTACAGGCGATGGATTTGTTGCCTGATGACACTGTTCCTGTGACACTTTTTACACGGCATTCAATTCGTGAAATTGTCAATGGACAAGGCTTGGCAGGCTATGATTTACAACTTACTGAATCTGGTCGAGTATTGGCTGAGGAGTGGGGTGCATGTTTGATACAACATACAGGTCGAATCATTCAGCATTGTATTTCAAGTCCGATTCAACGTTGTATTGATACTGCTGCTTTGATGATTGAGGGGGCTGATCGAGTGACTCCCATAAGTAATACCCATACCATTGAGATTGTTGAGCAAGGTTTATTGGTTGAGCCGGGTAGTTTTGTACTAGATATAAAAAAAGCCGCGCCTTATTTTCGAGAACAAGGTGCCCTCGGTTTTATCAATAGTTTTGTCAATAATGCTTTGCCGGGAATGAAACATCCGATTACGGGCGTATTTGATGTATTGGAGCTGATTTATAATACTCATCCAAACGCTTCAAATGGTTTAAGTCTAGCGGTAAGTCACGACACAATTATTGCTGCAATTGTTGCGGTAATTTCGGGTCGTAGCCAAATTGATAAAGAGGATTGGCCTGCGATGATGGAAGGCTTATTTGTTTGGTTTGAGGGCGATGACTTCATGAATAGTCAGTTGAAATGGATTTGGCGTAGCGAAGTACACCAGTTGAATGTCAGTGATTTTATTCAGCCTAATCAGCGTTTATAGAAACTACCGATAAAATATTGCATAGATTGGATTAAAAAATGAGTGATCTGCATAGCGGTGTATTGAATAGATTTGGACAAAAATCTGGCTTTTAAAATAATGCACAGTAAGATACTGAGAAATAAACATATTGCCACATTGAGCATCCAATTCGTTAGAGTGAATGCGACCAATTTTGTTAAGGTAATGATAAAAAAACCGTGCAGTAAGTAAATGGCTAGAGTATTTTCACCCATACTCCTAAAAAAATCTGGAAGTTTGGATGCATACGCAAATAAAGCAATTATTCCGCAACTTGCGATAATTAATAGCAGCAAGCGCATTAAAATTCCATGAACAGCATCTACCTGTAACTGTTGATAGGATAAACTTCCATATAACCAGTAATGATTGGGGCTGAATAAAGCCAATAAAGTGATTGATATTATTATGCATGCAGCCGCAATGCAGAGCGAATATTGGGTATTTTGCATGTCCTGTAAAAAAGATTTGCCATAAAGCGCGCCAGCCACAAAAAATGGCAAGAACACAAAAATCCGTCCAATGGAAAACAGGTAATTATTGAATGGAGATAACCCGATAACTAAACTGGCGAAAATGGCAATAAGCAGAGGATAATGAGTTTTCATTAATAGTGGTGTGATCAGACTCCAAGCTACCATTCCCCATAGATACCATAAAATCCAATACGGTTTGATCATCCAACTTAGCCAGTTTTGAGTGTATTGCCAAAAGGATTCAAAGCAAAAATAAAGAATTTGAAACAACACTGCGAGCACAGTAAAAAATAAGACTTTTTCAAATAATTTATGATTTTTAAACAACAAGCCTGAGACAAAAATAAAAGCAGGCATGTGGAAGCTGTAGATAAATAACAGTAATGTGCTGTTTGGATCATTCCGGCCAATGAAACGTTCTAAGCTGTGTCCCCATACCACCAGAAAGATGAGTAAACCTTTGGCTTTATCTAAATAGGAATTACGCATATAAAAGAACAGATCAGTTTTTAATTTATTATTTTCATGGCAATAAAAAAAGCCCTACTGGGCTTTTTTTATTTGCTGCTTAGTTAGAAGCTAATGCTTTAACTTGAGCGTTTAAACGGCTCTTATGACGAGCAGCTTTGTTTTTGTGGATGATGCCTTTATCAGCCATACGGTCGATTACAGGAACAGCTTTTTTATAAGCTTCTGTAGCAACAGCATAATCACCAGATGCGATTGCACTTACAGTACGTTTGATGTAAGTACGAACCATAGAACGCAAGCTTGCGTTGTGTTTACGCGCTTTAACGTTTTGACGCGCACGTTTTTTTGCCTGAGCAGAGTTTGCCACTCTTGCACTCCTTGAAATTTGATTGGTCTGGGCGGGCTGAAGTTTCACTGGTTATAGTTAAAACTATCACCAGCCCGTAAACAAGTGCCATATTTTGATGAATTGGTGCGGCTAAGTCAAGTCTTGAGACGTTTTTGCAACGTTTTTGATAGTGATAAATTTTCAGGAACAGGCTAAATTAAAGTAAAAACAAGTGGGCTGGTCAAAATATGACAAATATGAACAAAAAAGCATTGGTGATCGGTGCAACTGGATTGGTCGGAAAAGCATTGGTAAAACAATTACAAGCAGCGTCAGAGTTTGAATCTGTGACCGTTTTAGTCCGCAAAGAGTTAGATGACTTTAATGTATTTCCTAAAGTTCGTCAGTTTTTACTCGAAGACTTTTTGTTACTCAATGATCAGGATGTGAGTGGTTATACACATGCTTTTATTTGTTTGGGATCGACTATTAAAAAAGCAGGCTCTAAACAAAAATTTTATGCGATTGATTATGAGATCAATGCACATTTTGCAGATTTACTTCAGGATAAAGAAACGCATTTGCTTTTGGTGAGTGCGATGGGTGCAAATTCATCCTCTATTATTTTTTATAATCGGGTCAAAGGGCAGCTTGAGGACTATTTGAAAACCTTAACACTCAGTAAACTTTCAATCTTTCACCCTTCTTTATTGATTGGTGATCGAGATGAGCAAAGAATACTTGAAGGCGCGGCGCAGAAAATATTTTTGCTGCTTAAAGATACCATTAAAAAACCATTTATGTATAAGCCAGTGACTGCGGAGCAATTGGCGCATAGCATGCTTATTGCTGCAAATACGCAAATGGAAAGCTTTAAAATTTATGATAATTTAGCCATACAAACTACTTCATAATGGAGCGCAATATGACAACAGTGCCTTTCGTAACCTGTGATTTACTTGATGATCATCCTGATAAAGATATTCAGGTTGTTACTCCTTCACTGGATGGGCGTTTTTTTAAAAGTTACGGAGCACGTAAAACATTCGGCGGTCAAATCGTGACAGTAAAATGTTTTGAAGATAATTCACGTGTGAAAGAGTTATTGGCTACTGATGGAACAGGAAAAGTTCTGGTGGTGGATGGCGGGGCATCCATGCGATGTGCTTTGATGGGCGATATGATTGCTGAGTCAGCGGTAAAGAATCATTGGAACGGTGTGGTCATTTATGGCTGTGTACGTGATGTCGATGCGCTTGCTGAGCTGGATTTGGGTGTGCATGCATTGGCTGCAATTCCACAAAAAAGTAACCGTAAAGGCATAGGCGAAGTTGATGTAAATCTTTATTTTGGTGGCGTAACATTTAAGTCTGGCGACTTTATTTACGCGGATAACAATGGCATTGTGGTCGCTACAGAACAACTCGTCAATTTATAATAATAGGATGCCTTTATGGTGATTCATCAAATAAAAGTCTTACAATCGCTTGCATCAAGTCTGGCAGAGGGTGGTCGCGGAGTGAGTGGTACAGCTTTTCCAAAGCAACCAGAAAAACCGCTAAAGCTTTATGAGTTTGAAGGGTCACCATTTTGTCGTCGTGTCCGTGAGGCTTTGACCTTACTGAATTTAGATGTTGAAATTTATCCTTGTCCCAAAGGCGGTCAGAAGTACCGTCATATTGTGAAAGAAAAGGGAGGAAAACTACAGTTTCCTTTTCTGATTGATGAAAATACTGGAGATCAACTTTTTGAGTCTCAGGACATTATTCATCATCTTTTTAAATATTATGGAAAAACTGGCAAAACGCCGAATAAGTATAACCATTATCCGAAAGTTCCTTTGACTGAATTTGCTGGAACACTTTTAAATATGGCACGTGGTGTATGGATTAATAAAAAGATTATAGATCGTGCCGCGCCAGAACAATTGCTTGAGTTATGGAGTTTTGAGGCAAGTCCATACTCACGTATTGTTCGTGCAGTTTTAACGGAGCTAGAAATTCCTTACATTTTGCATAATGTAGCCAAAGAACGCTGGCAAGATATGGGACCAGCTAAACTTCGTTTAAAACCCGGAAAATATGTCCCATTAGCAGGTGGTAAGCGTGAGAAAATGTTGCCTGAAATGCAGGGGAAAATGCAAGTTCCGTATTTGGTTGATCCCAATACAGGTATCAAATTATTTGAGTCAGATCAAATTGTTAAATATTTAAATCAGCAATATGCCAAAGCCTAAAGTCTAATCATCACAAAAATACGTATAGCCACTCGGTTTATCCGTGTTTTTTTGTTTTTATTTTGAGCGACTGTAGAATTTTAAATCGATCCACTGCAAGCTTTTTTATACAATATGCTAAATTAGCATCAGAATAAAATGCTCAGACAAGGCAGAGGTTTATGACATTGACTCGAGTTCAACCTGTTACCAGTCGTCCAGGTGAAAATGCTTTATTTATTGTATTGGGGCTTTCTTTAACAGATGGCGTAAAAGAGAAAGTGATCGATTTTGCTGCAAATTTTTCAGCATTGACGCGTAGTTTAAGAACACGTTATCCAGATGACAAGTTCAATGCTGTTCTGGGCTTTAGTTCAAATGCATGGGACATGTTGTTTGAAGGACAGCCCAAACCACATGAATTGACTACGTTTAAAGAAATTAAAGGTCCAAAATATACTGCGGTTTCTACGCCAGGAGATTTATTTTTTCATATCCGCGCAGATCGTCAGGCTTTATGCTATGAGCTGGCGAGAATTATTCATGAGCAGCTTAAAGATTTAACCCATTCTGTTGATGAGGTGCATGGTTTTCGCTATTTTGACGGTCGTGCGATCCTTGGTTTTGTTGATGGTACGGAAAATCCTGAACCTGAAATTGCTGCTGAATATGCATTAGTAGGCGCAGAAGATCCTTTATTCACTGGTGGAAGCTATGCTTTTGCACAAAAATATATTCATGATATGGATAAATGGCGTGCATTAAGTGATGAAGAACAGGAAAAAGTGATTGGTCGTAAAAAGTTTAATGATGTTGAACTTGGGGATGATGTAAAACCAGGAACAGCACATAATAACGTCAGTAAAGCCTACGATGATGAAGGCAACGAACTGAAAATTATGCGTGCAAATATGCCATTTTCAAATCCAAGCAAGGGTGAATATGGAACCTATTTTATTGGTTATGCCAATAAATTTAGCACGACTCGCCAAATGTTAGAGCATATGTTTCAAGGCAACGCGGAAGGGCATTTAGATCGTTTACTGGATTTTAGCACTGCGCAAACGGGAACATTATTCTTTGTTCCGACAGTCGATTTTCTGGATGATTTAGGTGATGAATAGTTTAATCCATTAATGATTTCAAAAATAAAACCCAAGCAAATGATCGACTTGGGTTTTATTTTTAAACAAGTTAAAAACTAAAAACGTTCGGCCATGGCCATATTCCACATCCGATAATAAAAGTTTTCATCATCTTTTTCATGACAGTCTAAAAGTTCTCCACCTTTAAAGAAAAAGTGCAGTTGCGCATAGTTCTTAATTTCACGATCATTCAAACGTTGTGCCAAATGATGTGCCTTAATTTCCGAAGGATGTTGTAAACCTGCTGCGGCAATCATTTCGGACAGTGCATGCAATGTATTTTTTTGGAAATAAAATACACGATCTGCTTTGGTTGGAACATCAATCGCCTTTTGGCGATCTTTATCCTGTGTCGCGACACCGACTGGACATTGATTGGTATGACAACTTTGCGCTTGAATACAACCTACTGCAAACATAAAGCCGCGTGCAGAATTGACCCAATCTGCACCCAATGCAAAGGTACTGGCAATATCAAACGCACTAATAATCTTACCACTGGCACCTAATTTAATCTGATCTCGCAAGCCTGCTCCAATTAAGGTGTTATGTACAAACTGTAAGCCTTCGCGCAGCGGTGTCCCGATAAAATCACTAAATTCTACAGGCGCAGCTCCCGTACCGCCTTCAGAACCATCCACCACGATAAAATCTGGGATAATTTGAGTAGCAAGCATGGCTTTGACAATACCCATAAATTGCCATGGTTGACCAATACACAGTTTAAAACCCACTGGTTTTCCACCTGAAAGTTCACGTAATTGCTGAATAAAATGCATCATCTCAATGGGTGTATTAAAAGCAGAATGTTTTGGTGGGGAGATACAATCGCGGTCGCGAGGTACGCCGCGAATTTCTGCAATTTCCTCAGTGATTTTATCTTTCGGCAAGATTCCGCCATGTCCTGGTTTTGCCCCTTGAGAGAGTTTGATTTCAATCATTTTGATTTGCGGAAGTGCAGCCTGTTTTTTGAATTTTTCAGGATCAAACTTTCCATCGAGTGTACGGCAACCAAAATAACCACTGGCAATTTCCCAGACGATATCACCGCCATTTTCTAAATGATAAGGACTTAAACTACCTTCACCTGTGTCATGATAAAAATTCCCCATCTTTGCACCTTTATTCAGTGCACGGATCGCGTTGGCACTTAAGCTCCCAAAGCTCATGGCTGAAATATTCATGATCGATGCACTATAAGGCTGTGTACACTGGTGATTACCAATTTCAATCCGAAAGGTTCTAGGGTCAGCAGGTTCACAAGGTGTAATTGAATGCACCATAAAGCGATAATCATCTTGATAGACATTGATGATTGAACCAAAGGGTTTGTCCGCATTCTCATTTTTAGCACGTTGATATACTAAACTGCGTTGCATGCGTGAGAAAGGTAGGGCGTCCTGATCAGATTCAATAAAATACTGCCGAATTTCAGGACGAAAATCTTCAAAGAAAAATCGAAAATGTCCCATGATTGGGTAATTTCTCAGAATAGAATGTCTATTTTGTAAAACATCATAAAGACCAAGCAGACTAAGTAAACCTGTAATGAGCCACAATCCATTTAGAACAGTGTCAGAAACAAAATAATAAATATAATGAGGTGCATAAGAGATGCGAAACCAGCTAATACTGATGGCGACAATAATGCATAGGAACCAGACTGAATGCCGCGAAAAAAAAGTATTTAAAAACTTATGTCGAATACTTTGTGTGAGATTGGCCATTAATACAATATTCCTTTTTTATTGTGATCTAAATTAGCCAACAAGCCAGCTTAAGCTCAAGTAATGAATTGTTAGAGCTGAGAATTATTCTAAACTCCCAGCTCAGAATCGGGTTTATTCTGTTTCTTCTTCAGGTGGAAGCAATATTAAAACCGAATCATTGAGTAATTGTGTAATATCCTCGAGTATCTCTTCTTGGTTCAGGGATTGATCAAAATCCAGCATTTCACCGTCGGCCAATCGTTTTAAGCTTTGTTCAAAGACTTCTGAAATACAGCATTCTTCACCATTTGCCCAAAATAGTAATTGTCCATCTTCTTCGGTATATAAAAGCCGTGAAGCGGGTTCTAATCGCAGCTTATATCCAGTATTTAGAAGCTCAAGCAAATCATCTGCTTCAAGTTCATCTGCCTCAGGAATATTGTCAGCATATTTGGGTTCAGACATCAGGGACATGAGTGCATGTTCAAAGTCACTAGAATGTTGTAATTGATCAAGTACTTTGCGTTTGAGATAAGCTAGCTCATTTGCAGTAATTTCTCCAATGGCAGAGCTTTGATCTCGGATAATGTCCAATAATGGATTTTTTAATAAACTATTATCTGCAAATTTGTCACTGACACGATCCATCATGGTCGCGATATTTGGCATACGAAAGCCAAATGAAAGGGTCAAACAATCATCTTCAGCAATGCCGTAATGTGACAAACCTGGCGGTACATAGAGTAAATCCCCCGGCGCCAAGACTTCATCAAAATGAATATCCATGTCGGGTAATAATTTTAATGGTTGATTGGGAACAAACTCGGTTGATTCATCACACATTTGTCCAAGCTGCCAGCGGCGATGACCATAGCCTTGAACAAGGAAAACATCGTAAAAATCAAAATGTTTCCCGACAGAACCACCTTTTGGAGCATAAGACACCATAATGTCATCACGTCGCCACTGCGGAATAAATGGAAACTTGTTCCATAGTTCTGCAAGATCAAGAGAATAATGATCGACGGCTTGAACCAATAATGTCCACAGTTTTGGCATCTTTTGGAAATCACCTTTGATCAATGGAGAAGACTTAACACTCCACTGATTTGGGTCTTTATCTTTTTGTTTGAGTAGGCGCGCTGAAACAGTTTCTTCTAACGCCAGTTCCTTAACATCATCAGGCTCAAGAATATTAATAATTTCTGGCATGGCATTGCGAACCAGTAATGGTTTCTTCTGCCAGTATTCAGCTAAAAATTGTTCTGCGGTAATTCCGCCTAGGACATCAAGAGATTTGGACATAACACAATAATCAGAATATTTTGTATATTGTTCAATAATCGTTATCAAGTTACAAGATGGTGCAAGATTGAGATATCAGCAAAGGACGCAACTAAAAATATTTTTTTCATGATTCGTTCCTATTTTAGTTAAAGTTATGGAATCACAATATTTAATTGCCTCAAATAATAGCATAGCTGGATTAAAGGCAGTCCCATTAGCGTAGTTTGATCATTTCCTGACATCGACTGAAATAAACTAATGCCCAAACCTTCGCAACGGAAACTTCCTGCACATTGTAAAGGCTGTTCACGCCTAACATATCGTTCGATTTCACCCAGTGTAAGCTCACGAAATTTAACCTGATAATGTTCAACCAGAGTTTTTTCAAAACCACTTTGAAAATGTTGAATGCTAAGTCCAGTACTAAAACATACCGTTTGACCAGAGTTTGCCATAAGCTGTGTAATAGCATTTTCAAAAGTTAAGGGCTTACCGATAAAATCCTGCGGTGTATGGTTTCGCCATGCGACCTGATCCGACCCAATCACAATCGCATCAGGATATTGTTCTGCAATCACTTGAGCTTTTTCAAAAGCCAAGCGCCGTGCTAAATCATCCGCATGTGTTTCACCTTTGGGTGATTCATCAATATCTGGTGAAATAGAGCGATAAACCAGACCTAGTCGATCCATTAATGCTTTACGGGTTTGGCTGCTAGATGCCAATATAAGTTCAGAATGACCCATTAAACCGCGTATTCCATCAGAACATCTAAAGGGACATAGCTCAAAACCGATTGATGACATGCCTGTAACTTAATGGGCGGTGCAAAACCTGCCTGATAGGCTTCCACCCAGCGTGTAACACAAATGCACCAAAAATCACCTGGCTTCACCCCAGGAAAATCCACTTCTGGAAGTGGCGTCGTGAGATCATTCCCCACTTTTTGTGAATAACTTAAAAACTCTGAAGTCATTTCCGCACATACGGTATGTTGTCCATGATCACTCACCGCAGTATGGCAAAAACCATTACGAAAATATCCTGTTATCGGATCAAAACAACAGCTTGCAAGTGGTTCGCCCAAAACATTCAAGCGATTAATTTTTGGATCTGGATGAATAGACATAGGCCTTCGTCATAAAAACAACTGATCCTATCATAATCAAAAGTTTATCTTTCTACAGCTTTTCTACAAAAAAACTAACTTTTTTTAGTGCAATCATTTAAAATTGGCGCGTTTTTAAATCTATAAAGAGAGCAATACATGAATTTTCAGCGCATGACTGACCTAGATTTAGCAGGCAAACGTGTCCTTATTCGTGAAGATTTAAACGTGCCTGTCAAAAATGGGGAAATTACTAGCGATGCACGTTTACGTGCTGCATTACCAACGATTCAGGCTGCTTTAGAAAAAGGCGCTGCGGTCATGGTATTCTCTCATTTAGGCCGTCCAGTGGAAGGTGAGCCAAAACCAGAACAATCTCTTGCACCAGTTGCAGCATATTTAAGCAAAGCATTGGGTCAAGAAGTAAAACTCTATACAGACTATCTAGATGGCGTTGAGGTCGAAGCGGGTCAGGTAATTTTACTTGAAAATGTACGTTTTAATCATGGTGAAAAGAAAAACAACGCAGAATTGGCAAAAAAATACGCTGCACTTTGTGATGTATTTGTGATGGATGCATTCGGTACAGCACACCGCGCAGAAGCATCTACTGAAGGTGCAGCACGTTATGCCAAAGTTGCAGCAGCAGGACCATTACTTGCGGCTGAGTTGGACGCTCTGGGTCGAGCACTTCAAACTCCTGAGAAGCCAATGGTTGCAATTGTTGCGGGTTCTAAAGTTTCCACAAAACTAGATGTTTTAACTTCGCTTTCTGACATTTGTGGTCAATTGATCGTCGGTGGTGGGATTGCCAATACCTTCTTGGCAGCTGCTGGTTTCAATGTAGGAAAATCATTGTGCGAAAATGATTTAATCGACACAGCAAAAGCAATAGCAGCTAAAGTTTCCGTTCCACTTCCAACAGATGTTGTAGTAGCAGATGTAGCAGAAATTGACTTTGCTGATTTCCTCGGTTCATTGGCAAAAGCAAAAGCAGTTGTGAAAAAAGTTGAAGATATTGCAGACAATGACATGATTTTAGATGTTGGTCCTGAAACAGCAAAAGCATTTGCTGATATCTTAAAAACGGCTAAAACCATCCTTTGGAATGGTCCAGTGGGCGTATTTGAAGTGAATCAGTTTGGTGAAGGAACTAAAACACTTTCATTGGCAATTGCTGAATCTGAAGGATTCTCTATCGCAGGTGGCGGTGATACATTGGCTGCAATTGATAAATATGAAGTTGCAAATAAAATAGGCTATATCTCCACAGGCGGTGGCGCTTTCCTTGAGTTTGTTGAAGGTAAAACTTTACCAGCGGTCTCTGTCTTGCTTGAACGTGCTTAATCACTTATAGATTTACTGTCATAAATTTGAAACAGGTCAATTTATATTGGCCTGTTTTTCATTTTTGATTCATATAACTGTCATAAAGTTGCAATAAACTAAACGCGATTAGTAATCAGTTGTGAGAAAACATGATGAAATTGAAATTAGTTTTAGCAGCAATTTTAGTTATCCCTTTAACTTTAACGGCTTGTGCTAAAAAAAATGATGCGCCTGCATCGCATGAAGGTCAAGCTGCACCTGCCCAAGAAAAAGTTACCCCAGAACAACAAGCAGCAATTGATGCATTAGATAAACCTGTGATGGATCAGAAAAATACAGATATTGCTGAATCTGTCGCAAACGCACCTGCCGAACCAGCAACTGAAGCTACCGCTGTTGAGCCAAAACAGGACAAAGCACAGTAAGTTATGTAGGCTTTTGTTAAAAGTCCCTGCCAAAGCAGGGATTTTTTTTGAAATCCTGTGATTTGTTGCTGATTTGAAACAAATGACAAGGTAGAATATGCGCACTACCTGGGAGGATATTATGGCACTTATTTCATTGCGCCAGCTCTTGGATCACGCCGCAGAACATACCTATGGCGTACCAGCGTTTAACGTAAACAACTTAGAACAAATGCGCGCAATCATGTTGGCCGCGGATGCAACCAATTCACCTGTCATTGTGCAAGCTTCGGCAGGCGCACGTAAATATGCAGGTGCACCATTCTTGCGTCATCTTATTTTGGCGGCAGTTGAAGAATGGCCACACATTCCAGTGGTAATGCATCAGGATCATGGTACAAGCCCTGATGTCTGCCAACGTTCTATTCAGTTGGGCTTTAGCTCGGTGATGATGGACGGTTCGTTGGGTTCAGATGGTAAAACTCCAATGGATTATGACTACAATGTCGATGTCACTCGCCGTGTGGTACAAATGGCACATGCTTGTGGTGTGTCAGTCGAGGGAGAAATCGGCTGTTTAGGTAGTCTTGAGACTGGTTTGGCTGGTGAAGAAGATGGTGTAGGTGCAGAAGGTGTCCTTGATCATTCTCAGCTTTTGACTTCTGTTGAAGAAGCAACACAATTTGTTGCAGATACCAATGTAGATGCTCTAGCGATTGCAGTGGGGACTTCACACGGTGCATACAAGTTTACTCGTCCACCGACAGGCGATATTCTTGCGATTGATCGTATTAAAGAAATTCATGCTGCACTACCAAATACACATCTGGTAATGCATGGTTCAAGTTCTGTGCCTCAAGAATGGTTAAAAATCATTAATGAACACGGTGGTCAAATTGGTGAAACTTATGGTGTACCTGTTGATCAGCTTGTAGAAGCGATCAAACATGGTGTGCGTAAGATCAATATTGATACTGATTTACGTTTAGCTTCGACTGGTGCAATTCGTCGCTTTATGGCGGAAAATCCAGCTGAATTTGATCCACGTAAATACTTTGCTAAAACAGTTGATGCAATGAAACAAATTTGTATTGATCGTTACGAAGCATTTGGTACAGCGGGTAATGCCGATAAGATTCGTCCAATTTCTTTAGAAGTCATGGTCGATCGTTATAAATAATGAATCTGTTATTTATAAGATTCTGGAGAAGCCCATATAGTGGGCTTTTCTTTTATCCACAATAAAGATAAAAACCGCGAGAGCAAGATGGAATTAATTGCATTATCAGCATTATGTAGTGTCTCTGTGTCAATTTTACTGAAATGGCTAAAAGAAAAAGGATTTGAGCCGATTCAGATGATTGTCTGGAACTACCTCAGTGCAAGTTTGCTTTGCTTTTTTTGGTTTAAGCCTGATTTAGGTCATTTATCTATACAACAGACACCATGGTGGTTAATTGTTATCCTAGGCTTAATTTTACCCAGTATATTTTTGTGTTTAGCAAAATCACTTCAATTTGCCGGGATTATAAAAACAGAGCTTGCACAACGTCTATCTGTTGTATGGTCATTATTGGCTGCATATTTTATTTTTAATGAGAATTTTAATACCTTAAAAGTTGTAGGTATTGGTTTGGGTTTAGCCGCAGTTCTAAGTATTATTTTGGCAAAAGGGAAAACCCAAAATTCTAGTCATTATAATAAATCAATCATGGCTTTAATTGGCGTATGGTTAGGTTATGCACTGGTCGATATTCTTCTTAAATATACTAGTAGTTTAGGCCTACAATTTTCAGTCACATTAAATTTAATTTTTATTACATCATTTATATTTTCATTTATTTATGTGGGTTTTATCTTAAAACAGGCATGGCTGACAAAAAACATGATGGCAGGTTTGTTTTTAGGTGTTTTAAACTTTAGCAATATTGCCTTATACGTCAAAGCGCATATGTTACTGAAAGATTCTCCTGCGATTGTTTTTGCAGGAATGAATATTTTAGTCGTGGTATTCGGTCTTTTGAGTGGCTTGATATTATTTAGAGAAAAAACAAACTGGATGACCTTGATTGGTTTAGTTTTAGGGATTGCTGGTGTGGTATGTTTAGCTCAGGCGATGTAGCTATCTCATATTCTTCTTGCAAACTATTTTAAACAAATCCAATAGAAAAATGCAGGAACAATAGTCATTAAAATGGTGGAAAAGTGACTATACATTTTCCACCATGGATGTGGAATACTCGCTGCATGTAAAAAGTTGATAAATAAATAAAAGGGCGTAGCCACAACGAAAGCACTGATGAAAATTGTGAATAAGTTTAAAATATGATAATGATTTAAAATAATAGAAATCAAAAAGGTAATCGGCGCGACGATAATACAATAAATGAAGTAAACAATAATGGTACCAATTAAGAAAAATCCAATATTTTGTAGTGTATATGGAGGGTTGGCTATAATTAAATAAATGAGAATAAAGACCAAAAGTGGAATAGGGATAATTAAGATAGATTTTTTAATAATTTCAGGATTATATTTCATTATTATATATTTATTAAATGTCATCATCAGCATTTATCAAGCTAATGATGACGGAATTATAAAATATTAAAGCTGCGTAAAAATGACCTCATCACTTAAACGTGATTTTGGTAATTTTGCATTAAAATCAGTTTCACTCCGATAACCCAGTGAAACCACCACAGAAGCACGAAAACCTTTTTCTGTTAAGCCAAACTCTTTATTTAGCACATCTTCATCAAAACCACCCATTGGCGTGGCATCAATACCTTCTAGTCCTGCTGCAAGAAGTAATTGACCAAGCGCAATAAAGGTTTGATTTTCCATCCAGCCAAATAGATTTTTTTGTTCGTTACGATAAAAATCAACATAACCTGCACGGGTTTCGCGTTGACCTTGCTTGGCTTTTTCATCCTTAAAACGACCATTCAGATCATCTTGCTCAAGCAGTTGTTCTAAATGTTCAGGTGTCGCGTCAATACGCGTACAAAATATTATTGTGTGTGATGAATCTAGGACTTTCGGGGCATTGTAGGCATAGCGTCCAGTCATAGCTTTAGTAACACGTTGCTTCGCTTCTGCGCTTTCAGCGATTAAAAAATGCCAAGGTTGAATATTGACTGAAGATGGCGTTAAACGTAGAACCTCCAATAAATGCTCAAACTTTTCATCAGATATTTTCTTTGATGGATCATAAGCTTTGGTGGTATAACGACTTTTTGCGGTATCTAATAAGTTCATGATCATTCACCTGATTTGTAAAGGATATACATAGCTGATGATCATAAATGGAAATGTAAGCAGATGAAATATTTTTCAATAAAAATCAACGCAACAAAACATAAGGTATAAAACTTAAGCGATTTGCCATTTTATAAAGTGTTGTTGGCCTTGATCATTAATTTCAAGAATCATGGCTTCACCACTTTGTTCTCGCCAGTCACCTAAAACAATTCTCAGTTTATTTTCTACTGAGTGAATTGCAGGACGATGTGTATGTCCATGAATCAAATAATCCATATCGCCCAACGCATTGATGACAGCGTGATCATTTACATCCATGATCTCATAATTTTTCTGTTGTTTGTTATCACGGCTTTTTTTGCGAAAACCATTGGCAAGTTTTTGACGAAAACTGAGAGGGGTTTTCTTTAAAAATGCGACAAGATAAGGATTACGAATAATCTTTTTAAATCGTTGATAGCCTACATCATCGGTACATAAAGCATCACCATGTTCGAGCCGATACTGCTGACCTGCAATTTCAATAGAATAAGTATCAGGAAGCAAAATACCGTTAAATTGTTTCAGAAAATCTTGTCCTAAAGCAAAGTCACGATTACCCACTTGAAAATAGACGCGATTGCCTGCGGCGTTAAATTGCTTTAATGCAGCAACAATTTCATCTAGCCACGGCGCAGTATAGTCATCACCAATCCACGCATTAAACCAATCACCCAAAATATAAAGCTGAGTATTTTTGTTCTGATAATGCTGGAGTAAAGCTAAAAACCCCCGAATGAGTCGAGGGTGATCAGGTGACAAATGTAAATCTGCGATAAACAGATAAGTCACAAAAGATGCCGTTTAAAATTATTCAGAAATAATTTTAGCAGATTCGATGACTACATTTTCTAAAGGTACATCAGCGTGATAGCCACGGTTACCTGTACGAACATTTTTAATGTCGTTGACCACATCCATGCCTTCAACAACTTTACCAAACACAGCATAACCCCAACCTTGAGCTGTTTTGCCCGTATGGTTGAGGAATGAGTTGTTTTTGACATTAATGAAGAATTGAGCTGATGCAGAGTGAGGTGCTTGGGTACGTGCCATTGCAATCGTACCTTCGTCATTGCTTAAACCGTTATCCGCTTCGTTTTCAATTGCATCACGAGTGGCTTTTTCTTTGAAGTTCTCATCCATGCCACCGCCTTGGATCATAAAACCATCAATCACACGATGGAAAATTACGCCATCATAGAAACCATCACGAACATATTCCAAGAAGTTAGCAACTGTTTTAGGCGCTTTTTCAGTGTTAAGCTCAAGAACAATACGACCTTTGTTGGTGTTTAATTCGACTTGAGGAAAACTCATTACATAATCTCCTAATCATGGACATGAAAGCCATGGGTTTTTTGGTTGAGAGAAGCATAAGCAAACTGTAAACTACATAGCAAGTAAAAAACGTAAATTTCTTTGATAAAAAATGAAGTTTACGTTTCATTCAGTCAAATTTTAACTGTAAAGAAGTGAAATATTTATATGAAGCCAAATGATGTTGTTTCAACTGTGCCCATTTCTCCGACATCGAATACTCATGCATCTGTCGATTCTGCGCAGCAAGAACAACAGGCAGGCTTAGATTTTGTACGTCAGGTCATTACTGATGATTTAGCCAGTGGAGCGACTCAAACAGTCGTCACTCGTTTTCCGCCAGAGCCGAATGGATATCTGCATATTGGTCATGTAAAAGCCATTTGCTTAAACTTTGGGGTTGCAGAAGAGTTTAATGGTTACTGTAATTTGCGTTTTGACGATACCAACCCAGATGCTGAAGAACAAGAATATGTCGATGGTATTGCCAATGATGTGAAATGGCTTGGCTTTGAATGGAAGGGCGAACCACGTTATGCATCAGGGTATTTTGATCAACTGTATGCGTGGGCAGTTCAACTAATTGAACAAGGTGATGCTTATGTTGATTTGCAAAGTCCTGAAGAAATTAAGTTAAATCGTGGTAATTTTGTTGAGCCTGGTAAGAATTCACCGTATCGTGAGGCAAGTGTTCAGGAGAACCTTGAACGTTTTGAAAAAATGCGCAATGGTGAGCTAAAAGAAGGCGAAGCGGTATTGCGTGCCAAAATTGATATGGCAAGTCCAAACGTACATATGCGTGATCCGATTTTGTATCGTGTACTGCATTCTAAGCATCACCAAACTGGTGATAAATGGAAAATGTACCCAATGTATGACTATGCACATCCATTATCCGATGCGATAGAGGGTGTAACGCATTCATTATGTACACTTGAGTTTCAGGATCATCGTCCATTTTATGATTGGGTCATTGAAAAAGTTCATTCTCAAGCAGTACCACGTCAGTACGAGTCTTCACGTTTAAATATTGATTACACCATTACTTCTAAACGTAAGTTACGTCGTTTGGTTGAAGGAAATTATGTCAATGGATGGGATGATCCACGTATGCCAACCGTTGTGGGAATGCGCCGTCGTGGTTTTACGCCTGAAGGACTGCGTGATTTTAGCCGACGTGTTGGTGTTTCTAAAACTGATGGTATTGTCGATGTGGCTATGCTTGAGTTCTGTATTCGCCAGTCTTTGGAAAATGCAGCAGCGCGTGGTATGGCAGTACTGAATCCGCTTAAAGTAACTTTGACCAATTTACCAGAAGAGTTGGATTTGACTCATGCACGTCATCCAAACGTCGATATGGGGGAACGTGTGATTCCTTTAACACGTGAACTTTATATTGACCGTAAAGATTTTGAAGAAGTGCCACCAAAAGGCTTTAAACGTTTGATTCCAGACGGTGAAGTACGTTTACGTCATGCTTATGTCATCAAATGTGATGAAGTGATTAAAGATGCCAATGGGGAAGTGATTGAACTAAAATGTTCAATTGATCCAGAAACTTTAGGTAAAAACCCTGAAGGTCGTAAGGTCAAAGGTGTGATTCATTGGGTGTCAGCAAGCAAGAGCGTGCCAGCAGAAGTAAGAATTTACGATCGCCTATTCACAGAAGCTGCACCAGATGCAGATGATGATTTTCTGGCAAACTTAAATCCAGAGTCGTTAAATGTGGTTCAAGCTTATATTGAGCCTGCTTTGGCACAAGCTCAACCAGAAGATAGATTCCAGTTTGAACGTGAAGGTTATTTTGTAGCGGATCAATATGATCATACTCCTGAAAAACCAGTGTTTAACCGTATTTTGGACTTAAAAGATAGTTTTAAGCCTGAGAAAAAATAAAGCAACGCTTTATTTTTTCGTAAGGCCTCGCAGAGAAATACAAACAACGCTTTATTTTTTCGCAAGGCCTCGCAGAGAAATACAAGCAACGCTTTATTTTTCTTATTGTCGTTATGTTATCTCTTATATGCTGCTGTGTCGCATGGTTAAAAATGATCTCACGCAGTTCAATCCAGCCTCTACATGTAGAGGCTTTTTTATGGTTATCAAATGTTTATTGCGAAATTACTAATAGTTCCTTTTTTTATTCTTTTGGTGAGCCTAGCAGGTCGGCGCTGGGGAACCAAAGTCGCTGGTATTCTGAGTGGAATGCCTGTCGTTGCGGGGCCCATCGTAGTGCTGATGGCATTTGATCAAGGGATTATATTTGGGGTGCAAGCTGCCATAGCAGGAATTTCAGGAGTCGTATCTCTACTAAGTTTTGGTATTGCATATTGCTGGTTGAGTCGATCTTTTCACTGGAGTGTCTCGTTTCTGGGGGGGGGCGCCGTATGGGTATTCACAGCGACTCTACTGACTTTTTTACCACAGAATCTCTATGTAGTGAGTTTAGTGGCAATATTGGGGTTAATGCTGACTCCATTTCTTTTACCCACATTAATGACCATTGTTGTACCTGCCCGCCAATTTAATGATTTACCTTTAAGAATGTTGGCTGGTGGTCTATTTACCCTAGCGGTGACCGCCTTGGCGTATGTTCTTAGTAGCCAATGGAGTGGATTACTTTCGGTATTTCCTATTATTGGTTCTGTCATGGCTATTTTTACGCATATCATGCAAGGAAGTGAGGCCGTTACCGTGCTCTATCATGGAACAGTGAGGGGTTTATATTCGTTAACAGTCTTCTTGATTGTTTTAGCTGCTGGTTGGGGATCTTTCAATTTTTGGCAAGTGATTGCAGTAGGTGTTTTTATGGCGATTTTGGTTCAATTGATTTTTTATGGTATCGCTCGAATGTCAACCATGATGATCAAGACATAGTGTGAGTATTGATCATTTATTCTTTATGATCTTGTTTATAAAATAGATAAGTAGGCATTTTCATTTTGGCTTTATCGCGTAATTTTTTTTTGATGTAAAGCACGAGCGCAAAACAGGTTGTTGCAATGGTCAGATAAAAACTATTCATATAACTCATGATTGAACTGATATAGCCCAATGTTGTGAGTCGATTCATCATTTTGACCACTTGGGGACTGCTTTCAATCCCCGTAATCGCCCAACTACAAAGATGTTCACAATTATTGATAATGAGATGATAATAATTTTCGTGCATACGCGAACGCATACGCCGTACTACGACACGTCCTTTATATTTTGGATGATGATAATAACGAATATGAATTTTTTTGCCGTGAGAAAACTGTTCGAGCGTGGTGATTTCAATGGGCTGCTTCTTAAAAAGATGGGCTAATCCTGAATAATGGATGACACGTCCACGACCTGCGTAAATTCCGTGGTGGCTATAACCTAGATGTTTCACAATCAGATGGGCACCGATAGGAAAATTTTTACTTGAATGCTGCATATTCATCAGATCCAATAACGTAAGCAACTGTACTGCGAGGATACAGAGTTCATTATAACCAATCTTGTAGAAATTTGTTCTAAGAATGGCAATAACATCTCTAAAGTGCATTGCAGGGTAAAATCTGACATCATAAAAGAACAAATAAATAAGCAGAAACGTCTAAATTGATGAGAATTTTAAAAAAGTGGTTGGTTCTCTCACTATTATCGATTGGATCGGCTCATTTAGCATATGCAAATGAAGATTTAAGCTATCAACATGTGCAAACGGCACAAGGCGTAGATGCGGATGTATTTCAAATTCATGACTTAAGCAAACTGAGATTATTTCTAGATGATCAGCGAGAACAGTTGCCATTATTGAAATTTAAGAATATTCAACAACAATTGCAGCCGTGTGAAACACTGGATTTTGCAATGAATGCAGGTATGTATCATCCAAACTATATGCCAGTCGGGCTTTATATTGAAAATGGTCAGCAAAAACAGGCACTGAATCTGGACGAGGGGTGGGGCAATTTTTTTATACAGCCTAACGGTGTGTTGGCTTGGAACACCCAGCAAGCACTGATTACAACAACACAGGATTTCCAAAAGAGTAATTTTAAAGCAAGTTATGCCACTCAGTCTGGGCCAATGCTGCTCATAAAGGGGAAAATTAATCCAAAATTTACGCCAGACTCAAGTTCTTTAAAAATTCGAAATGGTGTTGGAATTAAAGATCATTCACTTTACTTTGTGATCACGCGTAATCGGGTGAATTTTTATCAGTTTGCTGATTTTTTTAAAGATCAACTGAATATTAATGATGCGCTGTATTTGGATGGATCGATATCCAGTTTATATTTTCCTGCCATTGGTCGACAGGATCAGCGTTATAATTTAGGACCGATGCTCGCTTTAATTCATTCGAACGAGTGTCATCAATAAAAAACCGCCATATTTGAATTGGCGGTTTAATTTTACTGTACAGGATGATGATTAATTTCATTCAACTCTTTGCGGCTATAACCTCGAGATACCAGTACTTTTTTAATACCTTTAATTGTATCTTCATCAGTTGCTTTTGCTAACGCAGAGACCAACTGCTCATTTGTTTTACAAGAGTAATCATTTTCAACACAAGCAATTTGGTTCTTATGCTCGTTGTTGATCTCATCTGCTGAGAACAGCTTTTGCCAAAAACTCATAGAGCCTTCATATTCAACTTAACATAGCTCGAAATATAGCCAAAATAAAATAAAATACAAGTCAGCTAAAGTGATAAAAGCAACAAATGAACTCTAAATTTTCCGATGATAACACTCAGATTTAACGATATTATGACAGAATTAGGGGCTTGATCTTTGATTTTTATCATATTTTATCAGTTAAATTATTATAAAAAATAATAGGTTACGTTTGTAACCTATTACTTAGTCTTTACATTGAAATAATTTGTTTAGATTAATTCAAGTAAAACACCAGATTCAACGTGATGGGTAAATGGAAACTGATCGAACATTGCAAAACGAGCAATACGATGTGTTTGACTTAAAGTTTTTAGGTTGTGATATAAAGTATCAGGGTTACAAGAGATATAAAGAATACGTTTAAAACCTTTTAACAGCTTTAAAGTTTCATCATCGATTCCCGCACGTGGGGGGTCAACAAAAATAGTATCAAACTCGTAGCTTTGAATATCGATATTCGCTTCTTGTAAACGTCTAAATTCACGTTCGCCCTGATAGGCTTGAGTAAACTCTTCGGCAGAGAGTCGTGCAATTTGAATGTTATCAATCTGGTTTTGCTCAATATTCCACTGCGCTGCATAAACCGAACTTTTTGCTAGTTCAGTTGCCAACACGCGACGGAACTGCAATGACAATGGTAAAGTGAAGTTCCCATTACCACAGTACAGTTCGACTAAATCCAGATTTGAACCTTGGATGACGTCACACGCCCATGTGAGCATTTTTTGACAAACTTGTGCATTTGGTTGCGTAAAACTGCTTTCAATTTGTTTATATTTGAATATACGCCCATGAACATTGAGTTGTTCAACGACATAGTCATCGCCGATGATAACTTTTTGACCACGGCTTCTACCCATAATTTTAATATTTAGCTTGTCAGCAAGGGCTTTGGCGGCAGTTTCCCATTCTAAGTCTAATTTACGGTGATAGATTAAGGTCACCAACATCTCGCCACTCAGTGTTGCTAAAAAGTCCGCTTCAAAAATTCGGTGTGATAAAACAGGATTGGCTTTTAATTCTTGTAGTAATGTTGGCATCAGTTGATTAATGCTTTTATCCGCGATAGGAAACTCATCAACACGGACAACTTCTTTTTGTTTACCCTCTTCAGCACGTTCAAACATGGCATAGAACAAATCATGATCTGTATGCCAGATTCGAAATTCAGCGCGCATGCGGAAATGTTTTTCGGGAGATTCAAATATCTCGAGTGCTGGTGGATTGAATTCTGCAAATTGCTGTGTGATTCGTTCAATTTTAGTTTGGAGCTGCTGCTGATAAGTTTGAGACATAAATAGGAAAGATAACAAGTTCAATCAAGGCGCAAATAGTAGCAAAAAAAAACAAGAGCAGGGAGAAAACATTTTTTCTACCATTTATAAAAGCTTTTAAAAAAATACCCCAAATGTTAAGCATTTAGGGCATTGTTATTGAGTTCAATTTTACAGCTTAAGCTGATTTGGATAAATTTATTCTGCCATGGTCATCAAACTTGCATTACCACCAGCCGCTGCAGTATTGACACTTATGGCATGTTCAATCACCAAACGTTCAAGCGGAATAGTTTGTTCAGCATTTTCCATATGGGTAATGCCTACAATTGCACCTTTACGATTGGCAATTTGTGTCTGTAATAATTGCAACTCTTCACGTGAACCATGATGCAGTATCGCATCAAAATCTGCATGTTCAACATGAGCAACTTCAATGATGGCTTGACGAACGGTTTGTGGCAATTGTTGTCCAAACTTTTGTAAGAATGGATGACCTTCAAGTAAAGCAACTTCACTGTTCACAGCAAAAATTGCCATGATTTGATGAATAAGATCCAATTCATGCTTTGCAAGTGCCAATACACGTTTACGAGGCAATAGCATATAACGATTGGTTTCTCCCGTTGGACCTTGCAAGTCAAAAGCATGACCAACATTCATCGGAGCGACGTTAGGAGACTTCTGTTCTGGGTATTGCTGTTTAACCCAAGCAAAAAATTCACGGAATAACGCTAACTGTGGTAAGGGTTCAGACATTTTCTCAGCTTTGACGCCAAAAGGAAGCTGTAAGCTTTTTTCTGAGCAACTCTGCATTAAACGGTATAGATAAAGTGGACCACCTGCTTTAGGCCCTGTACCTGATAAACCTTCACCACCAAAGGGTTGTACACCAACGACAGCACCGACAATATTACGGTTAATATAAAGGTTACCGACTTCAGCATACTGTATTACGGTATTAATCGTTTCATCGATACGGGTATGCAAGCCCATCGTTAGGCCATAACCTTTCGCATTAATGCGTTCAAGCAATTGTTGCACTTCGCCGTGTTTATAGGTAATCACATGCAACACTGGTCCAAACACTTCACGCTCTAGATCATCCAGATTTGGCAGTTCAATCAGGGTTGGAGCAACAAAAGTTCCTTGATCAAATTCTGCCTGACTCGTCGCATCATGGTTAAAAACAAGCTGATGGACAGAATAACCTTTGTCACGCATTTTTTGGATATGTCTATCAATGGTTTGTTTTGCTTCAGCATCAATCACAGGGCCGATATCTGTTTTTAAGATAAATGGATTGCCCATAATTAATTGTTGCATTGCACCTTTGAGCATTGTGATCAACGTTTTGGCATTATCCTCTTGTACACATAAAATACGAAGAGCCGAGCAACGCTGACCTGCGCTATCAAAAGCCGAGTTCACCACATCCATCACAACTTGTTCAGTTAAGGCGGACGAATCTACAATCATGGCATTTTGGCCGCCCGTTTCAGCAATCAGTGGAATTGGTTGACCAGCAACTGAAAGACGTTTAGCAACCTTTTTTTGTAAAATCTTGGCAACTTCGGTTGAACCTGTAAACATGATGCCCTGAATACGATCATCACTGCTGAGTTTTGCACCAATGCTTTCGCCACGCCCAGGCAATAGTTGTAGGACATCTTTAGGGATGCCAGCTTGATGTAAAATCTCTACTGCTTGCGCCGCAATGAGTGGTGTTTGTTCTGCGGGTTTGGCAATCACACAGTTTCCTGCAACCAACGCTGCTGCGATTTGTCCTGTAAAAATCGCGAGAGGGAAGTTCCAAGGACTAATACATAACACTGTACCTAAAGGTTGGATGTGTGTCGTCGCATTTAGGCTTTCCACTTGTGTCGCATAATAACGTAGGAAGTCAACCGCTTCACGGACTTCTGCAATCGCATTGGCATAGGTTTTACCTGCTTCACGGCACAGTAAAACCATCAATTGTTGCATGTGTGATTCCATTAAATCGGCTGCACACTTTAATGCTGCTGCACGTTGATTTTTTGCAGTATTTGCCCAATTTTGTTCTGCTAAAATCGATGCATTTAATGCAACTTCGACCTGTTCAAGTGTGGCTTCTTGAACATAACCCACAATATCGGTATTGATGGCTGGGTTTAAAATAGCTTGAGGCCTAACTTCAACTTGCTCTGTCGTATGTCCCAGTAACGCTTTACTTTCCCATATGGTATTTTCAAGCTGCTGTGCAATTTCATTTAATTGAGCAAGTGTCGCATCATTGGCGAGATCAAAACCTTTTGAGTTCGGACGTAATGTTCCATACAAATCTAGAGGTAACGGAATCGCTGGATGTTTGAGTCCAACTTGCCCCTCACGTGCTGCAATAGATTGAATTTCTTTAAATGGTGATTGGATGAGATCTTCAATTCTTAGCTGCTGGTCGGCAATGCGGTTGACGAATGAGGTATTGGCGCCATTTTCCAGTAAACGGCGTACCAGATAAGCCAGCAATGTTTCATGGTTACCGACAGGTGCGTAAATACGGCAGGGCACACCAAGCTTGTGATCATCGCGTGAACCAACCACTTGTTCATACAAGGGTTCCCCCATCCCATGTAGGCATTGAAATTCATATTGACCTGCATAGTATTTGCTTGGATCGGCCAAATGATAAATGGTGGCAAGTGATTGTGCATTATGTGTCGCAAATTGTGGGTAAATCTGTTCTGGTGCGGCAAGTAGTTTTTTAGCGCAGGCGATATAAGATAAATCGGTATAGACTTTACGTGTAAAAACAGGATAGTCATCCATACCATCAATTTGCGCTTTTTTGATTTCGCTGTCCCAATATGCACCTTTGACCAGACGAATCATCAAGCGTTTTTGGCTACGCTTCGCCAGATCAACCACATAATCAACGACATAAAAACAACGTTTCTGATAAGCCTGAATCACAAAGCCAATGCCTTTCCAGGCGGCAAGTTGAGGCTCAAAACATAGTCTTTCTAACAGTTCAAGTGAGATTTCCAGACGGTCTGCTTCTTCTGCATCAATGTTTAAACCAATATCATAGTGTTTGGCGAGCAAAGCCAGCTCCAACACTTTGCCATAAAGTTCATCATGGACACGGGCAATTTGTGAGCGTTGATAACGTGGGTGTAAAGCCGATAATTTGATAGAAATTCCTGGCCCATCATAGACACCTTTACCATTGGATGCTTGACCAATGGCATGAATCGCTTGTGTATAATCGTGAAAATAACGCTCGGCATCCTGTTCAGTCAGTGCAGCTTCGCCTAGCATATCGTATGAATAACGAAAGCCTTTATCTTCACGTGATTTGGCATTGTTCAATGCTTCTTTGATCGTTTCTCCAGTCACAAACTGTTCGCCCATCATACGCATGGCAACGTCGACTGCTTTACGAATGACACCACGACCACTACGAGCTAAAATAGATGTTAATAAACCAGATAAACTTCCATGTTTTGGTGTTTCCATCAGTTTGCCAGTTAACATCAGCCCCCAAGCTGCGGCATTAACAAACATCAGGCTACTTTGACCGACATGATCTTTCCAATTACCTTGATTAATTTTGTCTCGAATAAGTAGATCACGAGTTGCTGCATCAGGAATACGCAGTAGTGCTTCTGCAAGACACATCAAGGCAATGCCTTCTTGAGAAGAAAGTGAAAATTCTTGCAATAAACCTTGGACGATACCCGCTTTACCCGTTGATGTTTTGCGTTCACGTAACGCATTTGCAAGGTCAAAAGCCAGTTCATGAATCTGATGATTCAATTCATCTGAAATCGAGGTTGCTTGAAGTAAGGTTTCTACAGCTTCAGGCTCTGGACGACGCCATGCCGTATTGATCTGCTCTTCCAGTTCACTTTTTTGTTTAAATTCCGTGATATATCCGAAATGAGCTTTTGCTGTGTCCATGTGTGGGTTGGTATCCATCATATTCATGTCAAATTCCACTGACAATCTCTAAAGTAGATTGCTTAGAGAGGTTTAGATAATTTATCATTACAAAATAATTACCGAATAACTCACTATAATTTTTATATTTTTTAGTGAAATATTATGCTTTGAGACCAATTTATGTCACTTGATCGAGTAGATTTAAAAATTCTTGATATTCTTCAAGAAGATGGAAAGATTTCTAATATAAAATTGGCCGAAGCAGTCAGCCTTTCTGCTACGGCGGTAATGGCTCGTGTGCAAAAGCTGACCAAGGAAGAGTTTATTGTAGGTTACGAGGCGAAACTTAATCCCGAAAAGCTAAACGCCAGTTTTTTGGTATTTGTTGAAGTCTTGTTGGATAAAACTACATCTAATGGTTTAAATGAGTTTATTGAGGCGGTTGCAGAGTATCCTGAAATTGTGGAATGCCATATGACCAGTGGTGGTTTTGATTTCCTCATGAAAATTCGTAGTGCCAATATGGAAGAATATCGAAAATTTGCAGGAGAAATCTTGTGGCAACTTCCTGGCGTGAAAGAAACCCGGAGTTATCCTGTGATGCAAGTGGTAAAAGAAACATCCAAAATCAAATTACCAAAACGTAGCGTAAAAAAAGGGGCTTAAAAGCCCCAGATTTTGATGTTCTTACTTCAGTATCATTTAGAACTGTGATACAAGCGATCTGCTTCTTCAAAACGATCAGTCACTTCTTGGTCTGGCTGTTTACCGAGTAGGCTGACTACAACGATGGTGATAGTTGCTAAAACAAAGCCAGGAATAATTTCATAAATGCCTGTTGCACCGAACAAGTTTTTCCAGCCAATGACCACCACTGCACCCACAATCATTCCCGTTAAAGCGCCGTTTAAAGTCATGCGTTTCCAGAACAACGATAGAATAATTAATGGGCCAAATGCTGCACCAAAACCTGCCCAGGCATAAGCCACTAACCCTAAAACTTTACTTTCAGGATTACTTGCCAGCCAAATTGCAAACACAGAAATCGCAAGAACCATCAAACGTCCAATCCAAACCAACTCTTTTTGAGAAGCATTTTTACGGAAAAACGATTTGTAGAAATCTTCAGTCAGTGTACTTGAACAAACCAGTAACTGACAGCTCAGGGTGCTCATAACAGCAGCAAGAATACCAGCCAATACAATGCCTGAAATCCATGGATTAAAGAGAATCTTGGTTAATTCCATGAAAATTAATTCAGAGTTTTGAGAAACATTTCCTGCAAGTTCAGGATGTCCCTGAAAGAACGCGATACCAAAGAAACCAGCACCCACTGCACCTGCTAAACATAAAATCATCCATGACATGCCAATACGACGTGCTGCTGGAATTGATTTAACAGAATCTGCTGCCATAAAACGAACTAAAATATGAGGTTGACCAAAATAGCCTAAGCCCCATGCCATTGCAGAGATGATTGCAATAAAACTAACACCAGAGAGCATGTTAAATGCATGTGGACGAGCAGAATCAATGAGTTGGGTAAACTGTTGTTGACCATCACCAATGGCAAGATAAGCAAAAATAGGGGTAAGTAATAGCGCAAATAGCATCATGGCTGCCTGAAAAGTATCTGTCCAGCTAATGGCAAGGAAACCACCAATACAGACATAACTAATGGTGGCCAATGCACTCAACCATAGTGCAGTGGTATAGTCCATACCAAAAATACTTTCAAATAATCGTGCACCAGCAACCATACCTGAAGCACAGTAAATCGAGAAAAAGATCAAAATAATCAGTGCAGAAGATACGCGTAATAACTTTTTAGTGTCGTTAAAGCGGTTGGTAAAATAATCAGGAAGTGTTAAGGCATTAAATTGAACTTCGGTATGTACACGTAAGCGACCTGCAACAAATAACCAGTTGAGCCATGCGCCAATAATTAAACCGACTGCAATCCATGCTTCAGAAAGTCCTGATAAATAAATTGCGCCTGGCAAACCCATGAGTAACCAGCCACTCATGTCGGATGCTCCAGCGGATAATGCGGTAACAAAACTTCCGAGGCTTCTCCCACCTAAAATATAATCAGAGAAATCTGTGGTGGCTCTATATGCATATAGGCCAATGCAAACCATTGCCACGATATAAAACACAAACGTGATCACGGTTGGATTAATTGAGTTCATGAGGGGGAATTATCCTTATATGCATTTACGCGAGTAATCAACCAGTCCTAATAAAAATTTGGTTGCCTAAAAATAAGGCTGTGATTCAAACACGGATGACAAAACATTAACTGTTAATTTTAGGTATATTATATGTAATTTTGTGTAAAAATATCTTGTTTAAAAATATTATTTAATATTCGTTGTATTTCAATTAATTAGAAACTTTTTCTTGATTCTTTTTTTAGGATAGATGATCAAATAAGCAAAATTAGAATATATTTTATTCGAAGTGCTGATTTAATGATCAATCTTGTAATTTTATTGTGACGAAAAAATAGACGGAAGAATAATTTAAAAGTAAAAATGCACTGTAATTTTGAATTAAATCCAAAAAATTAATCCCGCTTTATTAATTGTTCAAAAAGTTGTTTGATTCCTTTAGATGCTGTTTGGGGGATTAAATGATACTGGGAGGGTACTCTTGAGTAATCTGCTTGGGGATCGATATAAAAAGCTTCGCAATGCGTTGGGATTTCATGGATCAGTCCTGCTACTGGATAAACAGTTAGAGTTGAACCAATCACAATAAAAATATCAGCATCCTGTAATAGTCGAATCGCTTCATCATAAGCAGGAACAGCTTCACCAAACCAGACGACATGTGGGCGAAGCGGATAACCTTCAGGGCATTGATGGCGCTTTAAATCAAGTTGCCAACCTTCTATGGGATAAAAGTCTTGAGTGAATTGTGCTGTTGGCCCCGAGCTTTTGGCTAAACGAATATTGCCATGCAAATGTAGAACTTGGGTTGAACCCGCACGTTCATGTAAATCATCAATGTTTTGTGTAATGACCTGAACATGATAATACTGCTCCAGCTTTGCAATATCATGATGAGCAATATTGGGTTCAGCATCGATGATCATTTTTCGTCGCTCATTATAAAAACGTTGAACCACTTCAGGATGACGCTGCCATGCTTCTGGCGTTGCAACATCTTCGATTCGATATTTTTCCCAGAGTCCATTGCTGTCACGAAAAGTGTTAATACCACTTTCAGCGCTCATGCCTGCACCAGAGAAAACCACCAATTTTTTCATTTTGCTTTGCCACATCTTTTTTACGTCACTATATAGTCACTATATAAAGGTATAAGCAAATGAGTCGATCGACAAGTCAGAAGATGATATAAAAAATCCGCCAGTTTTGGCGGACTTTTAGGTACTTAATACTTATTTATCATGATGTAAGTATTCAGGTTCTTTTGGTAGTCTAAAACTACAAAAGAAACAGATCACTAGCATGACAATCACATAAATAAAGAACTCATTTTCAACCCCCGCTTGTTTGAACTGTAAAGCCACCGCAGGTGCTGAACCGCCAAAAATCGCATTGGCCACAGCATAAGAAAAACCAACACCCAATGCACGGACATGTGGAGGGAACATTTCAGCTTTAATCAAACCACTAATCGAGGTATAAAAACTGAGGAACATCATGAGGAAAATGAGTAATAAAGTCACAATCAATGGCGAATAGCTAAAGTGACGCATTGCAATGACCATTACGGGATAGATCAAGATTGCACTGCCCGCACTAAAAGCCAACATTGATGCACGGCGACCAATTCGGTCTGAGATTGCTCCAAATAAAGGTTGAGCAATCATGTAAACAAAGAGGGCGCAGGTCATCATATAGCCAACGGTCTTACCGTCAATGCCTAAGCTGGTAATATAGGTTTTCGAATAAACGGTAAGTACGTAAAAGGTAAGAGAACCTGCTGATGTATAACCAACAACCAGTAAGAAAGTTCCCCAATGCTTTTTGAAAAGCTCACGCAAAGAACCAGACTCTTTCTTTTCACTGTCTTCGTGCGATAGTGTTTCTTCGAGTTTGCTTCGGGCAAGCAAAGAAACAATTGCTGCGATACCACCAATGACAAACGGAATACGCCAGCCACCGTCCATGAGCTGTTGCTCGCTCATAAATGCCAGTAAAATTACACCCACTAGGCTTGCAAGCAATTGTCCACCTGAAAGTGTGACGTATTGAAATGAAGCATAGAAGCCACGATGGCCTTTTAATGCAATTTCGCTCATATAGGTCGCGACAGCACCATATTCACCACCAACAGATAAACCTTGTAATAGACGAACAAGTAAAAGTAAGAAAGGTGCAATCATACCGACTTGATCATAAGTTGGTAATACTGCAAACAGAAACGAGCTGATTGCCATGAGTGCAATGGAAATGACCATGGATTGTTTGCGACCATGTTTATCAGCAATTCGTCCAAATAACCAGCTACCGATTGGTCGCATAAAGAAACTTGCTGCGAATACGCCCCAGACATAAACGCCTTGTGCAGTAGAACTCATATCTGGTGCAGTCAATGCATGTTGAAAATACATGGCAAAGACTGCATAGATATAAAAATCGAACCATTCAACTAGATTACCTGAGGACGCTCCAACAATCCCCATGACACGCTTTTTTTTCTCTTCTTTGGTATAAACGACTTCACTCATATGGATATCCTATGTCCATTTATTCCTAACCATTTGCCTTGTTGCCAAAGCTTTTGCCCTAAAAAAATATAAACGACAAATTAGAATACTCCTGTTGCAAAGCTTGGTTCTATAGTAATAAATTACAATTTATTCAGTTCTCTAAAAAAGATAGTAATATTCAAAAAAATAAAGCTTATAAAACAAAAAGTTGGGTTATTTATAGTGCTTTAGTTGAATCGATAGTTATTTGAATAATAAATCATCATATTGTGTGCTTAATCTTTACCCTATCATAATCAATCATACTTGAGTTATTTTAATCAGGGTAGGGTTGCTCAAGCTGTTTGCTGTTTTATGAGAGATTTGGAGCGACCCGTTAGTTCTAAGTCTCAAAGTCGATTTAGAAAATTACAAATTTCTTGACTAAACTTTTTAGGTTCAGTGAGTAAAGGCGTATGACCTGAACGTTTAAAATAAATAGGTTGGGACTTTTTAACGCTTTTAGCAATAATGGTTTGACCTGTTACAGGATATAAAGTCGAATTTTTACCAATAAAAAAGGTGGTAGGACATTCAAGTTGAGCAATAGCTTGACGATAATCTTCTTGATGATTCAAATAATTTTTTACATACCAGTGTAAATAGTCAATCCGCTGGATAGGAAGCAGATATTTTTGTAAGAGTGGTTTGTTCAATGCGAGTTTAAAGACCATTGGGGTATATTTATTGCTGCTTTGTAGCTCAATAAAATCTGACCAAAGTTGTACCAATTGCTGTCGTTGTAAAAAAGGTAAGTCGTTTAAATAAAGCGCATTTGGATATTGATTCAATAAATCATCAAGTGCGTTCAGTAAGAATTTAAAATCTTGATGTTTTTCGCCAAAAAGACCAAATTTCCAAGATTCGTCAACTGTAATTTTGGGTGTCTGATCGATATTTAAATACGCTTTTAGCTGCTGTGCCAGATTACCATGTTGCATACCATGCATTGCTGTGGTCGCACCCATTGAGTAACCGATGAGAATAAACTGTTGAAGGTTTAATTGTTGTATTAATGTCTGAACATCTCGCCAATGACTAGAAATAGCATCTAATTCTTGGGGAATCGCACAATGTTTAGAGCGACCAAAACCCCGCCAATCTGGAATAATAAATTCATATTTATTTAAATTTTTGAAAATAAAAGGAAGCCATTGCCAACTGACCATGCCGATTCCTGATAAAACTACAACAGGTTCTCCACGTCCAATACGGCGTACAAATAACTGCTCCTGATCAGGCATGGTGTAAAAAGGCATGTTTTATTCCTCGTATCATAATCATTTAATTGTTCTTAAATTGTTGAAGCTGTGGAATAACATCCTCCAACCAGTCAATCCAGCCTTTTTCTAAGTTTATCCCAAGTTCGAGTATTTTTTTATGAATAAATAAAACTCGGTCTTGTTCCTTCTCATCTTTAAAGTCTTTTTCATACATATTTTGGTAAATTTCAAGTTTATTTTTATGTAAGAATAAATGACGCTCCAGTTCCATCAGAATTTGATTTTCGCCCAATTGTGCTTCAGCACGAAGTCGAACCATCAGATCTTCACGTAGCTGGGCAGGTTCACTTTTCTGTATCAACCAATCTGCTAGTTCAACTCTTCCCGGTTGTTCAACTTGGTAAGTTTTTTTACGACTTTGTTCATTTTCATCTTCAATGGTGGAAATCCAGCCTTTTCCCAACATATTATTAAGTTCACGATAAATTTGTTGATGACTTGCATTCCAAAAGAAACCCATCGAACGGTCAAAACGACGTGCCAATTCAAAACCTGTACTTGGTTGTTCAAGTAAGCTCGTGAGTAATACATGCGAAAGCGACATGGTAATCCATAACAATTTGTGACTGATTAGATTATGCAATATGTTGCATTAAAAATAAAATTTGATTATATATTTATGCAACAAGTTGCATTAAGCAAGCCATAATAGCAAGCAAGGAGTTTCTATGTCATTTTATCCACATTTATTGACGCCGTTGGATCTGGGTTTTACGACCTTAAAAAATCGTGTTCTCATGGGATCTATGCATGTCGGTCTGGAGGAAGTTCCTGGTGGATATGAACGTATGGCTGCTTTTTATGCAGAGCGTGCCAAAGGTGAAGTTGGACTGATCGTCACGGGTGGTATTTCACCTAATGATGACGGTGTGACATTTGCAGGCGGTTCTAAGCTTGATAGCCTTGAAGAGGCTGAACATCATAAAGTGATTACGCAAGCGGTACATGACGCAGGTGGTAAAATTGCCATGCAGATTTTACATACTGGGCGCTATTCCTATCAGCCAGAAAATGTTGCGCCTTCGGCTATGCAAGCTCCAATCAATCCAGTAAAACCTAAAGCGTTGAGTTCTGCTGAAGTAGAACAAACGATTTTTGATTTTGTGAATTGCGCCAAACTTGCTCAATATGCAGGTTATGACGGTGTTGAGATCATGGGTTCAGAAGGTTATCTCATCAATGAATTTATTGCGGAACGTACTAACCACCGTGATGATGAATGGGGCGGAAGCTATGAAAACCGTATTCGTTTTCCCATTGAAATCGTAAAACGTACTCGTGCGGAAGTGGGCGAAAACTTTATCATCATTTATCGTTTATCCATGTTAGATTTGGTTGAGGGTGGCTCAACACTTGAAGAAGTGATTCAACTTGCCAAAGAAATCGAAAAAGCGGGTGCAACAATTATTAATACGGGTATTGGATGGCATGAAGCACGTATTCCGACCATTGCCACTAAAGTTCCTCGTGCTGCATTTACATGGGTGACGCAAAAACTTAAGGGTGAAGTCAAAGTTCCACTGATTACTTCAAACCGTATCAATACTCCTGAAATGGCAGAACATGTCTTGGCTCAAGGTCATGCGGATATGATTTCAATGGCACGTCCGATGCTGGCTGATGCTGAATTTGTGTTAAAAGCAAAAGAAGGGCGTAGTGATGAAATCAATACGTGTATTGGATGTAATCAGGCTTGTCTGGATCATATTTTTTCTATGCGCACAGCGACTTGTTTGGTCAATCCACGCGCTTGCTATGAAACAGAGTTGATTTTTAAAGAAGCATCAGCCAAAAAACAAATCGCTGTGATTGGTGCGGGGCCAGCAGGTTTGAGTTTTGCTATTTATGCCGCCAGTCGTGGACATCAGGTTAAAGTTTTTGAAGCCAGTCATCAAATTGGTGGGCAATTTAACATTGCTAAAACTATTCCTGGTAAGGAAGAGTTTTACGAAACCTTACGTTATTTTAAGCGTCAAATTGAACTTCAACCCAATATTCAATTGGTATTAAATCATACTGCGACTTTTGATGAACTGGTCAATTCTCCATTTGATGACATTGTGGTCGCCACAGGGGTAACACCGCGCCAACTTCAAATTGAGGGAATCGATCATCCTAAAGTGTTGAGTTATATTGAAGTGTTGCGTGAGCGTGTTCCTGTAGGGCAACGTGTTGCCATTATAGGAGCTGGTGGTATTGGCTTTGATACTGCTGAATATCTGACGCAACATGGTGAGAGTGCGAGCGTGAATCCTGAAAAATTCTATGATGAATGGGGAATCGACACCACTTATGCACACTTTGGTGGTTTAAAACAACCCGAGTTAGAGCCGTCTGAACGCGAAGTTTTCCTATTGCAGCGCAAGGATTCTTCTGTGGGTGCAAATTTAGGTAAAACTACAGGCTGGATTCATCGTACAGGTTTAAAACATCGCAATGTCAAAATGATTGCAGGTGCGCATTATGAAAAAATTGATGATGACGGTTTACATATTGTTGTTGCAGATAAACCCATGATACTCAATGTCGATCATGTGGTGATTTGTGCAGGACAGGAATCTTATACCGCGATGTACGATGCCTTACGTCAAAGTGGCAAAACTGTACATCTCATTGGTGGTGCCAAAGAAGCGGGTGAGTTAGATGCTAAACGTGCAATTCGACAAGGTGCGGAGTTAGCTGCAAAGCTATAAATGGATCACAAAGAGCAGATTTCAAAAATGCTCTTTGTTTTTTTAAATGACAAGGAAAATGCAATGACAATTGAAACGACAAAACAAGCTTTGGAACAGTGGCATCACATGGTCAAGTCAGGGGATTTATCAGATTTAAATGATCTACTGGCTGAAGATGTCGTGTTTCGTTCGCCTGTTGCTTATCAGCCTTACGAAGGGCAACAAGTGGTTTATTTTATTTTGACCAATGTGATTCAGGTTTTTGAAGATTTTACTTATCATCGTGAGTTTTATACTGAAGATGGTTTAAATGTTGTACTTGAGTTTAGCGCCAATGTTAGTGGAAAATCATTAAAAGGTATCGATATGATTCGTTTTAATGAGAAAGGTCAAATTATTGATTTTGAAGTGATGATTCGTCCAAAAAGTGGCTTGGCTGCTTTGGCTGAAAAAATGGGTGAACGATTTGCCAAGTATCAAGCAGTTAAAGAATAAAATAGCCTAAGCAATTTTTAACCAATCTAAGATGGTATCGCTTAAAAATTGTAAGGCAGTACCATCATGAGCTACACGGTATCGAGTTTATAGGGGTCAGAGAATTTAAGCGATATGGGTAAGGTTGCGCAATACTGCGACAATATTTCACTCATTGACAGAGGTGGTAACGAATATGGTTCTATCGATTTTAAACAGAATCAAAATTTTGGGTTCAGAATTATTTGACTCAGTTGTTGGAGCTGAACAACCTAAAATCTATTATGACCCGAATGGGACGATTAAGGATGTTTTGGGGAAACTTCCTCAACTAAAGCAAAAATATCGACCTACTCCGTGGCTGAGTAACAACCATGTTCATTTACTTTATTTTGATCTCATTAAAAAGAAAACCATAAAGTTAAATTATGATCGGATTGATCAACTCACGATGCAAGATGGTGGCATTACCGCGATTGCTTGGTACGGCTATGATCTTCCACCTGAAACTCCAACTATTGTGATCATGCATACCATTACAGGGACACCTGAAAGTATGCGCGAATTGGTCAAAGATCTGAACGAATATACAGGCTGGCGAATCGCATTGTGTTTACGACGTGGTCACGCAGGTTTAGCAATGCCTGTGCCACAGATTTCATTGTTTGGATCAACGTCTGATTTGAAAGAGCAACTACTGCATATCCAAAGTTTATTTCCAAAATCAAACCTATACGCCGTGGGATCTTCCGCAGGGACAGGGCTTTTGGTGCGTTATCTGGGTGAGCAAGGCTTAAATACTCCCTTTAAAGCTGCATTTGCCATGTGTCCAGGTTATAACACTGAAATTGGTTTTAAAAATGTTCATCCTTTTTACAGCAAGATAATGACCAAAAAATTATTTAAATATTTTATTCATCCTTATCAACAGACATGGAGTGAAACGGCTTCACTCAAAAAGGTATTGGCGACTTCGAATCTTGAAGAGTTCGAAAAAGAGTATTTTGAAATGGCAGGCTTTCAGGATTATCAGAGTTACTGTCAGGCCATCAATCCAATTTATGTATTTGAAAATGTGAAAGTCCCTTTGATTATTTTAAATGCAGAAGATGATCCTGTATGTTCAATTAAAAACTTAGAACCCTATAAAGATGTTATTCAGAAAATGGACAATATTGCTGTCATTACCACCAAAAAAGGCAGTCATTGTGGTTTTTATGAGGGATTTAGTACGCGATCTTGGGCGGCTAAGTTAATGGCTGATTTTTTGAAAAATTATTAGACTCTATATAGTTTTTTAGATTTAGCTCAATAAAAAAGCAGATAAGAACGACTTATCTGCTTTTTTATTGTGGCATTAAAACTTAGTTTTTTAATGCAGGTGTTGCTGCTGCAATTGCTGCTGCAACTGCATCATCTTCACTTTGAGAGCTGCTGTTATTGCTGCTCGATTGAGTTGAGGCCGTTTTTTCAGTTTTAGGTTTGACTGATTCGGTTTTCACGACTTCTTTCTTTGGCTCTGGTTTAATTGTTTCTTGAACTGCTGTATCGTTTTGAGTAGATGTAGATATAGAAGAAACTTCACGACGTACTTCAGTCGTAGTATGTGGTGTTTCTTCACGTTCTACTTGAACTTGAGCCGGAATGTCTTGTGGTGCTTCTGCACTGTCAAGAGATTTAAACTCAGACGGTTGCTGAGGTTGTTCTTGAGCTGTGGTCTCAACTTTTTCTTGCTCTTCTTCTTTTGGTGGTTCTTTTTTAACACATGCAGTTAAAAGGAGCCCTGTCGCAATCACGCCACAAATTAAAAGTTTCTTATTCATACTTGCACAA
Organism: Acinetobacter sp. WU_MDCI_Axc73; assembly: GCF_025562455.1. Classification (GTDB taxonomy): domain Bacteria; phylum Pseudomonadota; class Gammaproteobacteria; order Pseudomonadales; family Moraxellaceae; genus Acinetobacter. Next base: position 51,854 of record NZ_JAHPRO010000001.1, on the reverse strand, counting down.
ATCTATGCTTAATCGAGGTGGAGTCATTATAACAGCAAATATAAGATTGAAAATCCTAGTCATGCCACCTAATTTTTTATCGAAAATGCTGATAGAATAGCCAATTGTTTATTGTTCTATGAATTGCGGCGGATTGACTTTGCTTTATAGGTACAGAGTAAAGTAAAATTGCCCAACATTGTAGGCCGATTTAGGCTCGATTGTACGAGAAACTCAATGACCCATTTTATTTTCGTGACTGGTGGTGTGGTTTCATCACTAGGTAAAGGTATTTCAGCTGCTTCAGTTGCTGCACTTTTAGAAGCCCGTGGTTTAAAAGTCACCATGGTAAAAATGGATCCATACATTAATGTCGATCCGGGAACAATGAGTCCCTTCCAGCATGGTGAAGTTTTTGTCACAGAGGATGGTGCCGAAACTGACCTAGATTTGGGTTATTACGAACGTTTCTTACGTCGTGCGAAAATGACCAAATTGAACAACTTTACCAGTGGCCGAGTTTATCAAGATGTTTTAAATAAAGAACGTCGTGGTGATTATCTTGGTGGTACGGTACAAGTAATTCCACATATTACCGACAACATTAAAGAGCGCGTATTAGCCGCAGGTGATGGCTATGACGTTGCTATTGTTGAAATTGGCGGTACCGTAGGTGATATTGAATCACTTCCATTTATGGAATCTGTACGTCAGTTGATGGTGGAGCTGGGTCATAAACGCACCATGTTAATGCATTTGACTTTGCTTCCTTATATTAAATCTGCTGCTGAACTTAAGACCAAACCGACACAGCACTCTGTAAAAGAGTTATTGTCTATTGGTATCCAGCCAGATATTTTGATCTGTCGTACTGAACACGATGTCGATGCCGACACTAAACGTAAAATCGCATTGTTTACCAATGTTGAAGCACGTGCGGTTGTGGTGTGTAAAGATGCAAAAACCATTTACCAGATTCCACGTGATTTCTATGAGCAAAACGTTGATGATTTAATCTGTGAGCGTTTTGGCTTTAATGATTTGCCTGAAGCGGATCTGACTGATTGGGATCAGGTTTGTGAAGCATTATTTAACCCTGAATATACCGTTCGCGTGGCGATGGTGGGTAAATATGTTGAGCTTCCAGATGCATATAAATCTGTAAACGAAGCGTTATTGCATGCTGGTATTCAGAATCGTGTCAAAGTTCAGATTGACTACGTTGATGCTGAAAAATTTGAAGATTTAGACGCGTCTGTATTGGACAGTGCTGATGCAATTTTAGTTCCTGGTGGTTTTGGTGAGCGTGGAACTGAAGGCAAAATGAAAGCCATCCAATATGCACGTGAAAAACAAATTCCATTCTTGGGAATTTGTTTGGGAATGCAGCTTGCTGTAGTGGAATATGCGCGTCATGTTGCAGGTATGCCTGAAGCAACCTCAACTGAGTTTAATCGCACGACTAAATTCCCAGTGATTGGCTTGATTACCGAGTGGCTAGATGAACGCGGTGAATTACAACAGCGTAGCCTTGAATCTGATTTGGGCGGAACCATGCGTTTAGGCGCACAAAAATCCGAGTTAGTCGAAGGCACCAAAACACGTGAAGTTTATGGTAAGGCTGAAATTACTGAACGTCATCGCCATCGTTATGAAATGAATAACCGTTTCATTGAACCACTTGAAAAAGCAGGTATGAAAATTTCGGGTTATTCAACTGCGCAACATTTGGTAGAAACAGTGGAAATTCCTGAACATCCTTGGTTTATTGCTGTACAATTCCATCCGGAGTTTACAAGTTCACCTCGCGATGGACATCCATTATTTGCAAGCTTTATTGATGCTGCGAAAAAACAGTATCAAAAGAGCAAGTAATCGACGCATGAACTAGGAAGTTTAAATGTCACAATTAAAACCACAAGAAATTGTACGTTTAGGCGATATACAAATGGCAAATCATTTGCCATTTGTATTATTCGGCGGAATGAACGTATTAGAGTCAAAAGACTTAGCCTTTGAAATTGCAGAAACATATATCGATATCTGCAAGCGTCTTGATATTCCTTATGTATTTAAAGCCAGTTTTGATAAAGCCAATCGTTCTAGTCTGCATTCATTTCGTGGTCCAGGACTAGAAAAGGGTGTTGAGTGGTTAGGCGAAATTAAAAAACAGTTTAATGTGCCGATTATTACTGATGTGCATGAGCCTTATCAGGCCGCGCCAGTTGCTGAAGTTGCTGACATTATTCAGTTACCTGCATTTTTAAGTCGTCAAACTGATCTGGTTGAAGCAATGGCAAAAACGCAAGCCATTATTAATATCAAAAAAGCGCAGTTTCTTGCACCACATGAAATGCGCCATATTTTGCATAAATGTCTTGAAGCTGGAAATGACAAGCTGATTTTATGTGAGCGTGGTTCAGCATTTGGCTATAACAATTTAGTCGTAGATATGCTGGGCTTTGACATCATGAAAGAGATGAATGCTCCTGTATTTTTTGATGTCACCCACGCTTTGCAAACACCAGGTGGTCGTGCTGATTCTGCTGGTGGTCGCCGTGCACAAATTACGACTTTAGCACGTGCAGGCATCGCAACAGGTTTAGCTGGCTTGTTTTTGGAAGCGCATCCTGATCCAGATATTGCTAAATGTGATGGGCCATCTGCGTTGCGTTTATCGCAACTTGAGCCATTTTTAGCACAAATTAAAGAATTGGATACTTTAGTTAAAGGCTTCAAAAAGTTAGACACTCATTGAGTTTTGCGTATTAGTCGATTATGACAATAAAAGCTTTTATTGTCGTTTAACGTTGTAAAAACTTATTTCATATTCATTTAACCGAGGAATTGTTCATGAGCCAAATCGTTGACATTCGTGCACGTGAAATTTTGGACTCTCGTGGTAACCCAACCATCGAAGCTGATGTCATTTTAGAATCTGGCGTTGTTGGCCGTGCATGTGCACCATCTGGTGCTTCAACTGGTTCTCGTGAAGCTTTAGAACTACGTGACGGTGATAAAGCACGTTATTTAGGCAAAGGCGTTAAAACTGCGGTTAATAACGTAAATACGATTATCCGTGATGCTTTAGTGGGTAAATCAGTATTTGAACAAAAAGACATCGATACCACGATGATCGCGCTTGATGGTACTGAAAACAAAGAAAAATTAGGTGCTAACGCAACCTTAGCAGTTTCTTTGGCTGCTGCACGTGCTGCTGCTACTGAAAAGAAAATTCCTCTTTTCCAATATATTGCAGATTTACGTGGTCAAACGACTTTGTCTATGCCTGTACCAATGATGAACATCATCAATGGTGGTTCACATGCAGATAATAATGTTGATATTCAAGAGTTCATGATTGAGCCTGTGGGTTTTACTTCATTTGCTGAAGCGTTACGTGCAGGTGCTGAAATCTTCCATTCCTTAAAATCAGTTTTAAACAAAAAAGGTTTAAACACTGCTGTAGGTGATGAAGGTGGTTTTGCTCCGAACTTACGTTCAAATGAAGAAGCAATCACGGTTATTCTTGAAGCAATTGGTCAAACTGGTTACAAAGCAGGTTCAGACATTATGCTTGCACTTGATTGTGCATCGTCTGAATTTTATAAAAATGGTCAATATATTCTTGCAGGTGAAGGCAATAAAGCATTCACAAGCAACCAATTCTCTGACTATTTAGCAGGTCTTGTAAATCAATATCCAATTATCTCGATTGAAGACGGTTTGGATGAATCTGACTGGGAAGGTTGGAGCTATTTAACTTCGATTTTGGGTGACAAAATTCAGTTGGTAGGTGATGATCTGTTTGTAACTAATCCTAAGATTTTACAACGCGGTATTGATGAGAAAGTGGGTAATTCGATTCTGATCAAATATAACCAAATTGGTACTTTGACTGAAACTTTAGATGCAATTTACCTTGCAAAATCAAATGGTTACACGACTGTTATTTCTCACCGTTCTGGTGAAACAGAAGATTCAACTATTGCTGACCTGGCTGTAGGTACAGCAGCAGGGCAAATCAAGACAGGTTCGCTTTGCCGTTCTGACCGTGTAGCAAAATATAACCAATTACTTCGTATTGAAGAGTTGACTCATGCTGCATATCGCGGTAAAGCTGAATTCAAGGGTTTAAACTAATCTTTGGATGCTATGTTAGAAGTATTTAAATCGACTTCGAGCAAATTGATACTGTTACTTGCCATCGTTTTGGTGGCGAGTTTTCAGTACAGTTTCTGGTGGGGTGAGGGTGGTTACTTTGCTCACCAAACTTTACGTCAGCAAATTACCCAACAAGCTGAAATAAACGAAGAATTGAAAGAAAGAAACCGTATTTTAGCGGCAGAAGTGTTTGATCTAAAAAATGGCAGTGAAGCCATTGAAGAACATGCACGTTTAGATTTAGGTCTGATTAAGCCTCGTGAGACTTTTGTACAAATGAGTACCATCAGTACCCATTACAAACCGATTTATATTGATCCAAATGCCAAAGTCGACTTGCAAACCAATGAAACCCCGCCAGATCCAGATGTCCCAGACTAAATTATGGGCAGTCATTCCTGCTGCTGGTTCTGGAAGTCGCTTTTCAAAAACACAGCTCAAGCAATATCAAACTATTCAAGACAAAACAGTACTTGAATATACCATTGAGCGCTTAAATACTTTGCCACTGGCTGGGTATGTATTGGCGATTGGTGAACAGGATAATATTGCAAAAACACTGCCTTTTATTGCTTCAGAAAAAGTCCATTTTTGTCTGGGCGGTGCCGAGCGAGTGCATTCAGTGTTAAATGCCTTACATTATTTAACAACGATTGCATCGGATGAGGATTACATCTTGGTGCACGATGCTGCTAGGCCATGTGTGAGTGCTGAAAATCTTAAAGATTTAGTTGAATATTGCATGCTTCGGGATACTTCTGCAATTTTAGCGATCCCCGTTCGTGATACCCTGAAATTTGCATCTGATCAGCATATTCAAAAAACTGTCAGTCGAGATTATTTATGGCAGGCGCAAACTCCTCAAATTGCAAAGCTCGGTACCTTGCGCCATGCCATAGAAAATGCGTTAGCCGATCAAATCAATATTACCGATGAAGCTAGCGCACTTGAATATGCAGGTGTGTCGGTCGATGTTGTACAAGGCCGTTCCGATAATATAAAAATTACTTACCCAGATGATCTTGAACTGGCACGTTTGATTTTAGTGTCTCAACAATAAAAATAGAGAAATCCTCAGCTAATTTGGTGCTTCGTTAGGCACTTAAAATTTTAAATGAAAGCAGAATAAAAAAGAAATTTAAAAAATAATTAAATTATATAAATGTTATGTTATAACGTAACTTTAAATTTTAGCTAGAGATAAAGCCGATGGATACTTCATTTGCTACACCAGCCAAACTCCCTGTGACTGTTTTATCTGGTTTTTTGGGTGCGGGTAAAACGACATTACTCAACCATATTTTGAATAACCGTGAAGGTCGACGTATTGCGGTGATCGTAAATGACATGTCAGAAGTTAATATTGATGCAGCATTGGTGCGAGAGGGTGGTGCACAGCTTTCTCGTACCGGTGAAAAATTGGTCGAAATGAGCAATGGTTGCATTTGCTGTACTTTAAGAGAAGATTTGTTAATTGAGGTACAACGTTTAGCAAAAGAAGGTCATTTTGATCAGTTAGTGATTGAATCTACTGGAATTTCAGAACCTTTACCTGTAGCAGAAACCTTTACATTTGAAGATGAACAAGGTGTTTCTTTGAATGAATTTGCTCGTCTAGATACCATGGTGACCGTGGTTGATGCTTATAATTTTTTAAAAGATTATCACTCCAGGGATCATTTACAGGAACGAGGCGAATCTCTAGGTGAGGATGATCAGCGTACAGTGGTGGATCTACTGATTAGCCAAATTGAATTTTGTGATGTAATTATACTCAATAAAATTGATTTGATTAATGAAACAGAACAAAAAGAATTACGTGCTATTTTACATAGCTTAAACCCACGCGCCAAAATTGAAGTATCATCTTTTGGTCAGGTTGAGTTGGCGCGAGTATTAGATACGCATTTATTTGACTTTAGGGAAGCAGAGCAAGACCCTGAATGGCTGCAAGAACCACGCGGAACGCATACACCTGAAACAGAAGAATATGGCATTGGAAATTTCGTTTATCGAGCGCGTCGCCCTTTGCATCCGAAACGTTTTTACGATTTTGTGAGTCTTGAATGGAAAGGTGTAATCCGTTCTAAAGGTTTTTTCTGGTTGGCTTCTGAACCCACTATGGCAATGTCTTGGTCACAAGCAGGTCAAATCAAACGCTATAGTGTCGCTGGCTATTGGTGGGCAACGGTTGAACCAGAAAATTGGCCGCAAGACCCCGAAAGCTTAGCTGCCATTGAAAAAAACTGGGACGAGCGAACAGGAGATGCAAGACAGGAAATTGTATTGATCGGGATGGAGATGGACAAAGAATTATTGTATCAGCAATTGGATGACTGTTTGTTAACTGATGATGAAATGGCTTTAGGACCAGATGCTTGGCAACAATTTGAAAATCCGTTTAGCATCGAGTCATAAGAAAATCGCAAGGCTTAGCTTCCAAGTAATTGCAATGCATTTTCATATATCTGCTGTTCAATACAGTTCCGACTGAGGCTTTGAACAGCAGATGAATCAAGCTTAACTTGATCGTTTAAATCATCCCATTTTTGCATTTGTTCAAATAGCCAGATAAAGTCCTGAAAATTGGGTTGTGCTGAATCTGCTACAAAGTCACGAATGATGGCTTCTATGGCACGATATTTTTGTACATGAATTTGCGGCGAACAATTAAAGCGAATGATATGAAATACCCTTAAAAGTTGCCAAACGGGCTCAAAATTGTGCAGATTTTTTAATTCCTGCTGTGCTTTAAAGACTGCGGCAGTGATTGCGGTTAATGTGTTTGGATATTTCTCAGCCCATTCTTGTGTAACGGCTAGCACTTTATCTGCGATTGCAGGAATAATATCGTGACTGGAGGTAACAATTTGCCCAATCCCTTCGATTTCAGCTTGAGTATTCCAAGGCTCTCCTACGCAAAAACCATCAATCAAATGTGAAGAAATTGCCTCGACCATATAAGGTGGCGGTAGGGTTTTTAATTGAATGGTTTTGGCTGTATTTTGGTCAGCGAGTGCTAACCATTCACGTAAACAATAATGATGAATTGAGTGTTTAAACACATGGGCGAGTGTGACAGGATAACCTTGCTGGAGATGTGCAATCAGTTTATGTGCACTACTTTGGGCTGAATCTGTTTGATCAATTGTGAGTACATCCGTTAAGCTTTGACTTAAACTAATATAAGCACGATTAATACTGAGTACTAATGGCGTTTTGAGTCGGATCCCAATTTGGTCTTCACCTATCGCCGCAGCAGGTAACATGGCAGATAAACAATGTGCTGCGTCAAGTACGCCATAAGCGAGACGGTCTCTTAAACTGGCCCATGACGCTTCTTTGACTAATGTAACTTCTAAACCGAACTCTTCAAAAAAACCACGTTGTTGTGCCCAAAGTAGTGCAATACAATCTAAAAGAGGGATATAACCGAGTTGAACTTTAGTTTTTTCAAGTGCGTTCATGTTAATCCTCTTTCATGGGGTGGTTGAGTAATTGCTGGGCATCGATTAAACGTCTTGCCATCTCTCCCATGGTAATACGATGGCTCATGGCATTTTTACGAAGTAATTGAAAAGCAGTATCTTCATTTAGATGATGAAGTTGCATCAATAATACTTTGGCTTTTTCAATATCTTTACGATCGGCCAGTTTGTTTTGGGTTTCTTTGAGATCTGTTTCTAGCTTTTTGTGTTTTTTATATTGCTCAATCGAGATTTCAAGAATGGTATCCAGACGAGCAGGGTCAATCCCATCGACAATGTACGCAGTGACACCCGCGGCAATTGCTTCCTTAATGGTATCTTTATGGGTATTTTTGGTAAATAGAACAGTCGGTAAATCAAAATGGCTGACACAACTTTCGATGAGATCGCGATGTGGGTGATCCATATCTAATAAAATGACATCAGCTTGTAAATCTTGTAGTTGAAAATCACTTAAATAGTCAAGTGTAAGACAAGCAACTACCTCAAAATCATGCGCAAGAAGATTGTGTTGAACAAATTCAGCACGTTCAAGGTCATCATCAATGAGTACAATTTTTAATTTAGGCATAAGTTATAAAGCAAAAATTTTCGCATATGCGAGTAGTGTAATCGAAATCAATGACAAAATTTCTAGCAAAATTGATGCCATACATAAAAAAGCGATTTAAAAACAATTTTATGTGGTTTTGAATAAGTTTGACCTTTTATAGCGCAAAACAGAATCATTTTGAGGCAATAATCTGAGACATAATCGACTCTATGAAATTATTAAATTCTTGAGTTTAAAAAAACTTATATTTTACAATTTAAATTTTATTTATATATTTCAAATTATTAAGGTTGTTTTTGTGTCATTTTTCTAAATTGGCACAACACTTGCAATTATTTTAATGAGTCAAAGACGACTCAAATTTAAAATTTGTATGACGGCCAACGACGTCCGTTCTGATCGATTGCCAATGCAGCGTTAGCTGTAAAGCCCATATTACGTTCAGTTCAGGAGAGAAGGCGATGTCTTCAAATTTAGATTTAACAGCAAAAAAAGCGACTAAAATAAATCTATTCAATTTTAGTGTTCCAGCGATGCGGGCCTTCCATATGAGTTGGCTCGCTTTTTTTGTCTGCTTTTTTGCGTGGTTCGCTTGCGCACCGCTTATGCCAGTCATTGCAGGTGAATTTCATCTGACCAAAGATCAGATTGCCAATATCAATATTGCTGCGGTTGCCATTACTATTTTAGTTCGTCTGATTGTCGGGCCTTTGTGCGATAAATACGGCCCACGTAAAACATATACCGTTTTATTATTGGTGGGGAGTATCCCTGTTTTTGGTGTGGCAGCAGCTAATAGTTACGAGTCCTTCTTATTTTTCCGCTTACTCATTGGTGCAATTGGTGCCAGTTTTGTCATCACGCAATATCACACTAGTATTATGTTTGCACCAAATGTCGTAGGGACTGCCAATGCAGCTTCAGCAGGTTGGGGTAATGCTGGTGGTGGCGCAACACAAGCCTTAATGCCGTTATTACTTTCTGCATTGGTGATGTTTGGTGTAGATCAAGCTATGGGCTGGCGTGTGGCATTACTGGTTCCTGGTTTGATGATGGTGATCGTCGGAATCCTGTACTGGAAGTGTACTCAAGACTGTCCTCAAGGTGATTTTAAAGAACTTCGTGCCCAAGGCATTCAAGTGGGTAGTGATAAAAAAGGTGGTATGGCAATTTTGATGCATGCTGCACGTAACTATCGCGTTTGGATTTTATTTGGTGCTTATGCCGCTTGTTTTGGGATTGAAATATTTATTCATAACATTGTCGCAATGTATTACGTGAATCATTTTAACTTTGGATTAAAAGAAGCAGGTTTAGCTGCGGGAATCTTTGGATTATTGGCTTTGTTTGCACGTGCTTTAGGTGGCATTGTTTCCGACAAAGTTGCACTTAAAAAAGGTCTAGATGGACGAACCAAAGTACTGTTTGCCATGATTGTGGGTGAAGGTTTGTTTCTGATTCTATTTTCACAGATGAATAGTGTCATATTTGCAATGATCAGTATGACCATATTTGCCTTATTTACCCACATGGCATGTGGTGCAACTTATGCATTGGTGCCTTTTATTGATCGTGAGGCATTGGGTGGTGTTGCTGGCATTATTGGAGCAGGTGGTAACGTGGGTGCGGTTGCAGCAGGTTTCTTGCTAAAAGGTATGGTCGATATTCAAACCTGTTTAATGGTACTCGGAGGATTAGTCGTCATTGCTGGTGGATTTGTGATGTTAATCCGCTTTACGGCTGAGCATAAAGTCAAAGAGCAACGTTTGTTTGAACAAGCGGTTCTTGAACGTAACAATGCAGCTTGAGCAACCTGACCGACTAATCTGAGGAGAAACCCAATGAAACTAGTGATGATTGGCCACGGTATGGTAGGCCATAAATTTATCGAAAGCTTATTAGAAAAAGCAGATGATGAGTTAGAGATTACCATTCTTGCAGAAGAGCCACGGATTGCGTATGACCGCGTACATTTAACTGAATATTTTTCAGGTAAAACAGCAAAAGATTTATCTCTGGCTCGTTTAGATTTTGCCGATGCTTATGGAATCGACCTACGTTTAAACACCAAAGCGACAGCAATAGACCCTGCTGCTAAAACAGTCACTACCAGTGCCGGCGATATAATAAGTTATGACAAATTGGTACTTGCAACAGGCTCGTATGCATTTGTGCCGCCAATTGCAGGCAATGATCGTCATAATTGTTTTGTCTATCGTACTATTGAAGATCTGGATGCGATTCGTGCAGCGAGTCTAAATGCTAAATCTGGTGTGGTGATTGGTGGTGGTCTACTTGGGCTTGAAGCAGCTAAAGCATTGCGCGATTTAAATCTGGAAACGCATGTGGTGGAGTTTGCGCCACGCTTAATGGCCGTACAGATTGATGATTTAGGCGGTAAAGTATTACGCCGTAAAATTGAAGATTTAGGTGTGAAAGTTCACACTCAAAAAGCCACACAATGTATCGAAGATTGTGCAACCCACCATCATGTTATGAAGTTTGCAGATGGTTCCGAGCTTGAAACGGATATCGTACTATTTTCAGCGGGGATTCGTCCGCGTGATGAATTGGCAAAAATGTCAGGTTTAGCCGTTGGTGAGCGTGGTGGTATTGTCATTAATGATTATTGCCAGACTTCAAATTCAGACATTTATGCGATTGGTGAATGTGCTTTATGGAACAATAAAATCTATGGTTTGGTGGCACCGGGCTATGACATGGCTCGGATTGCTGCCAAACACGTGCTAGAGCAACAAAGTCATTGCTTTGCCGGTGCAGACATGAGCACCAAGCTTAAACTGATGGGTGTAGATGTTGCATCTATTGGTGATGCACATGCCATGACACCAGGTGCACTCAGTTATTTTTATGCAGATGAAGATGCACTCATCTATAAAAAAATTGTGGTCAATGCAGAGAAAACATGTTTGCTTGGTGCTGTTTTGGTGGGTGATGCCAAAGAATATAGTGACTTGTTGCAAATGATGTTAAATCGTATGGACTTACCTGAGCAACCAGAAAGTCTGATTATGCCAGGCTATGCACAGTCAGGCGCAGCAAAATCTGGAGGCAGCGGTGTCGATCTATTGCCTGATAGTGCGACGATTTGTTCTTGTAATAATGTTTCTAAGGCAGATATTTGTCAGGCGATTGCTGATGGTGCAACATCACTTGGCGCACTCAAAAAATGTACTAAGGCGGCAACGGCATGTGGCGGCTGTGCACCCTTGGTCACTCAGGTTCTAAAATCTGAATTACAACGTCAGGGGGTAACTGTCAATAACCACCTGTGTGAGCATTTTGCCTATTCTCGTCAAGAGCTGTATCACTTAGTACGTGTCAATGAAATCAAAACTTTTGATGATCTCATTCATCAATATGGACATGGTTTAGGGTGTGATATTTGCAAACCAACAGTTGCCAATATTTTAGCCTCTTGCTGGAATGACTTTGTCCTCAAACCAAGCCATGCAGGTCTACAAGACAGTAATGACTACTACTTGGGCAATATTCAAAAAGATGGTTCTTACTCTGTTGTGCCACGTATGGCTGGTGGTGAAGTCACGCCAGATGGATTGATTGCCGTGGGTCAAATTGCCAAAAAATACAACTTATATACCAAAATTACAGGTGGACAACGTGTCGATATGTTTGGTGCACAGTTGCATGAGTTACCTTTGATCTGGGAAGAATTAATCGCGGCAGGTTTTGAATCTGGTCATGCCTATGGCAAATCCTTGCGTACAGTCAAATCTTGTGTAGGAAGTACATGGTGCCGCTATGGTGTAGATGACTCAGTTGGTTTGGCTATCTTTTTAGAAAATCGCTATAAAGGTTTACGTTCGCCACATAAACTTAAAATGGCAGTTTCAGGCTGTACCCGTGAATGTGCCGAAGCCCAAGGTAAAGATGTTGGCGTAATTGCCACTGAAAAAGGCTGGAATCTTTACGTTTGTGGTAATGGTGGCATGAAGCCACGTCATGCAGAACTACTGGCATCTGACCTTGATACCAATACCTTAATTCGTTATATCGATCGTTTCTTTATGTTTTATATTCAAACAGCTGACCGCTTACAACGTACCAGCGTATGGCGGGACAACATGGAAGGTGGACTCGATTATTTAAAATCTGTGATTGTTCAGGATACTTTAGGCATTGCGCAGGAACTTGAACGTCGTATGTCACATGTGGTGAATACTTATCAGGATGAATGGCGTACTGCAGTGGAAGATCCAGAAGTGCGTAAGCGTTTCCAAACATTCATTAATCAGAAAGAACAGCGTGACCCACACATTCAATTTACGCAAGAACGTGGTCAAATTCGTCCATTAAAAGCCAGTGAGCGCGAAGCAAATCGTATTCCAGTGGTAGAAGCATAAGGAGTAGCACATGACCAGTTTAAAAGCATTGCAAAAATTAGAACACGCGCCGTGGATAGACATCTGTGCATTGAATGATATTACCCCGAACACAGGTGTTGCTGCTGTGATTGATACACAACAAATTGCACTGTTTCGGGTTGGGCAAGAACAGCGTATTTATGCCGTGAGTAATCAGGATCCATTTAGTGGTGCAAATGTAATGTCACGTGGCATTTTGGGTGATGTACAAGGCGAGCGTGTGGTGGCTTCGCCAATTTATAAACAACATTTTAGTTTGGCCACTGGACGCTGTCTGGAAGATAAAGAGCAAAAACTATTGGTTTTTCCGTGTAAAGTCCAAGCAGGACGTGTACTGGTGAGTCCAATTGCACAAAAAACCTATATCACCAACAATGGCTTGGCACAGGATAAACTCAAACTGGTTTTAGTGGGTAATGGCTTAGCTGGAATGCGCTGTCTGGAAGATTTACTGGATATGAATGCAGAACGTTATGATGTCACAGTGATTGGTGAAGAACCGTGGGGCAATTACAATCGTATTATGCTGTCGCCTGTATTATCTGGTGAAAAGACTATTCAGGATATTATGTTGCATGCACAGCAATGGTATCAAGATAAGGGGATTGCATTTATTGCGGGTGATGCTGCGGTTAAAATTGATCGTAACCGTAAACAGGTGCATACCGAAAAAGGTCAAGTTGTCGATTATGATCGCCTTATTTTAGCGACAGGTTCAAAACCGTTTGTGCCACCGATTCAGGGTGCAGACTTAAAAGGGGTGATCAGTTTCCGTGATATTCATGATGTAAATACCATGATTGATTATTGTGCCCAAAAAACCAATGCGGTGGTTATTGGTGGTGGTTTATTAGGGTTAGAAGCTGCGTATGGACTTAAGCAACGGGGAATGCAAGTGACAGTATTGCATTTGGTGGATCGGATTATGGATCGTCAATTAGATGCCCAAGCTAGCCAAATGTTACGTCATAGCATTGAGCAAAAGGGCATTCGTATTCTCACAGCGGCCAATACCGAAGCGTTACTGGGTGATGAACACGGACATGTGACTCAATTACGCTTACAAGATGGCCGTGTTTTGGATGCAGATCTGGTGGTGTTTGCAGTCGGGATTCGTCCCAATATTCGTCTGGCACAAAGTGCAGGTTTACGTTGTCATCGGGGGGTATTGGTCAATGACACCATGCAAACTTTTGACCCAAGTATCTATGCTGTGGGTGAATGTATTGAACATCGTGGACAAACTTTCGGTCTGGTCGAACCACTATGGGGACAAGCCTTTATCTGTGCCAGTCATTTGGCTGAACATGGCAGCTTAACGTTTAAAGCACCGACCGTTCCTACACAGCTTAAAGTCAGTGGTGTCGATGTATTCTCGGCTGGCCGAATTGATATTGATGTGAGCCAATCTGAAGAGGATTATGAAGACATCATTATGAATGATGAGAAACGCCAGATTTATAAGCGCATTATTATTCAGCATGATCGGGTGATTGGTGCCGTTTTATTTGGTGATACCGAAGATGGTGCATGGTATGCAGAGCTGATCGCAGATCAGACCTCTATCTCATCGATTCGGAATAAGTTGTTATTTGGTCGGGATTTTGCATTAAGACAAGCTGTTTAAATCAATGAAGGAGCAGTCATGAATACGATTCCCATTGTGGAACTGCATAGCTCCACTTTAAACCCGATTAAGACCACAAAAACCACTTGTCCTTATTGTGGTGTCGGTTGTGGTGTATCTGCAACCGTTGAACAAACTGCGTTTGGAAATCAGGTTTCTATACTGGGCGATACTGAACATCCATCCAACTTGGGTCGTTTATGTATCAAGGGCAGTCGTTTGGGCGATACCTTGGGACTAGAAACCCGATTACTTCATCCAATGACTGGACGTGGACAGTATCGGGAAACGACCACTTGGGATCAAGCAACTGACCAGATCGCACAGCATTTTCAAGATTGTATCGATCAATATGGCCGTGAAAGCATTGCATTTTATGTGTCTGGTCAGCTATTGACTGAAGATTATTATGTCGTGAATAAGTTCGTCAAAGGTTATCTTGGAACAGCCAATATTGATACCAATTCACGATTGTGCATGTCATCTGCTGTGGCAGCACATAAACGTAGTTTTGGCGAAGACTTAGTTCCAGCCAGTTATGTCGATTTTGAACATACCGACATGGTGGTTTTGGTTGGTTCTAATACGGCATGGTGTCATCCTGTATTATATCAACGGATCATGCAAGCCAAATCAGAGCGTAACTTGTCTGTGGTGGTGATTGACCCACGTTTTACCGCGACATGTGAACAAGCCGATTTGCATCTTCCGATTTTGCCTGGGCAAGATGTCACTTTATTTAATGGTTTATTGCAATATTTGTATCAGCGTGGTGCGGTCAATCATCAGTTTGTACAGGCACATACCGAAAACCTAGAGGCCGCCTTGGCAGCAAGTGCAGCCCAAGCAGATATCGAATATGTGGCTCAAACTACAGGCATTCCTTTAGATAAATTAGAGCAGTTTTATCAACAATTTGCTGCTACTGATAAAGTCATGAGCCTCTTTTCAATGGGAGTCAATCAATCTTCCCAAGGTGTAAATAAAGCCAATGCGATTATTAACTGTCATCTATTGACGGGGAAAATTGGGCGCTTAGGAGCAGCCCCATTTTCGATGACGGGGCAGCCCAATGCTATGGGAGGGCGTGAAGTTGGTGGTTTGGCCAATATGTTGGCAGCGCATTTAGAATTAGATCAAGCTGCACATCAACATATTGTTCAAACATTTTGGCAAAGTCCTCATATTGCGACACAAGCTGGACTGAAAGCCGTTGATTTATTCCAAGCCGTTGAACAAGGCAAAATTAAAGCCATTTGGATTATGGCGACCAACCCTGTGGTGAGTTTACCCGATGCCGATCAGGTAAAACGTGCGTTGGATCAATGTGAATTTGTGGTTGTGTCTGATATTTGTCAGGACACAGATACCACTGCTTTTGCAGATGTGTTATTGCCTGCGTTAGGTTGGGGTGAAAAAGACGGTACAGTGACGAATTCCGAACGCCGTATTTCTAGACAACGGGTATTTTTAGATGCACCAGAGCAGACCAAGGCAGATTGGTGGGCTGTATCTCAAGTGGCTAAAAAACTTGGGTTTACAGGTTTTGAGTTTGAAAATGCACATCAGATTTTTCAGGAACATGCGGCGCTTTCGGCGTATCAAAATGTAGAGATATCCAAACGAGAGCAGAGCACAGCTTTTCGTTATTTTAATTTGTCTGGTTTAATGGATTTAACCCAATCGCAATACGATCAATTACAACCCATTCAGTGGCCTGTGCTCAAAAATGCTGAACAATCGCAGCAAGTTGAACGTTTATTTGGTCAGGGTCAATATAGTCATTCGAGTCACAAAGCACGTTTTATTGCCACAGCATCCGTTGCCGCTGTACATCAAACCAGTATTGACTATCCATTAATCTTAAATACAGGGCGTATTCGTGATCAGTGGCATACGATGACCCGTACTGGATTATCTGCAAATTTAACCACGCATCGTGCTGAGCCTTATTGTGAGATTCACCCACAAGATGGTTTAAAGTATGGGGTACAAAATGGTGCATTGACCGAAATTCATTCACAATGGGGGAAATGCGTATTACGTGTTCAATTCTCTGAAGGCATTCGCCGTGGTCAGATATTTGTACCCATTCACTGGAATGATC
Source organism: Acinetobacter sp. WU_MDCI_Axc73 (assembly GCF_025562455.1). Lineage (GTDB taxonomy): Bacteria > Pseudomonadota > Gammaproteobacteria > Pseudomonadales > Moraxellaceae > Acinetobacter. The sequence goes on along the minus strand of NZ_JAHPRO010000001.1, from coordinate 35,530 downwards.
AATTTGCTTCAGATGCACGGATTGGTAAAGTCGTTAACCCAGTGGTCGATGCAATTTCAGGCGAACCAGAATTTAAACATACCCCTGTCATGTTGCAACCATTTTATACGCGCTGGCAAGGTGTGTTGTTTGTACGTGATCAATATGTAAATGTGATTCGTGATCAATTTACCCAATGTGCATGGTGGAGTAAAATTCAACTACATAAGGCTGTGCGTTATGAAGTGGCAGATCGACGGAGTTTTAAGGATATTCAGCAGTATTTAAAGGATTTTTTACCCTTTGCGGATGAGTCTTTTGAGTGGCTTAACTTGCATGATGCCACCATGCAAATGAGTCATAGTGTAATATTGAAAGATGGCATCGTTATTGCAGCGTTTTATATTGCACCTCCTGAAATGCTGCCTGATCGTGACTGGGTTGCAAGTTTATTTAAGCGTGAGCGTTTGAGTGCCTTGCATCGTAAGGCTTTGCTCGCTGGTGCACCAATGAATATGAGCAATCAGGATGGACCTTTAGTGTGTAGTTGCTTTAAAGTGGGTAAGAATAAAATAATCGAAACGATTAAAGTGCAAAAACTGACACATGAAAAACAAGTCACAGCATGTTTAAAAGCAGGTGGGAATTGTGGATCATGTTTGCCAGAGATACGTGGCTTGATTAAAACCTGTCAATTTGAGGTTGAGGTATGAATAAATATCCAAAAACAGATCTGGTCATTTTGGCAGGTGGGCAGGCAAGGCGCATGAATGGTATCAATAAATTATTACAAACTTTTGACGATCAAATGCAACTGCTCAAGATCTATGAAAAATTAAAAGATCAGATTGGACAGATTTGGGTGAATAGCCATCGGGATCTTAGCCTGTATAAAAAAATTATACCGCATGTCCAGTGTTATCAAGATGATGAATCTGGTTTTCTTGGGCCTTTGATGGGAATGAAAAGTGCGTGGTCCCATGTACAAGCCGATTATGTGTTATTCATTCCTTGCGATGTGACTTATATCCCGCCCAAAGTCATCAGTATGTTGCACGATACTTTGCGACGGGAACCTCAAGCGTTAATGTCGTATGTATCGCTTAACGCGACGGCTTTATACCCATTTTGTTTAATGAAAAGACAAAGTGTAGAGATTTTAGAACAACACTTGAGTCAAAATCAGCTGAGCCTAAAAAAAACCTTAAAAGATTTGCAGGCACAGGTTGCTTATTTCCGTAAACATCGATTATTTTTCCATAGTATTAATTCACTGGATGAGCTTCAGCAATATAAACAATTGAATTATCTTGTATAATATTGTAATGATGATAGTTTTGAATCATTGTCTATTGATTTATCCGCCTGATCGGTGCGATAACTAGATATAGAAACGCGTTAACGTGCATTAGCATGAAAGGAATCGTCTCGATGACTTCACCGATTTTGAGTGATCAATATGGAAGAAATAAACGGAAACTTAGAATTTCTGTAACAGATCGCTGCAATTTCAAATGTGTCTATTGCATGCCTGAGCACCCAGAATGGATGAAAAAGAAAGATTTGCTGAGTTTCGAAGCACTTTATCTTTTCTGTGAGTTTATGGTGAAAAATGGCATTGAAAAAATTCGTATTACGGGTGGTGAGCCTTTGATGCGTTTGGGTGTTGTGCATTTTATTCGTGATTTACAACAACTGCGTGATTTTGGTTTAAAGCGGATTTCGATGACGACCAACGCGCATTATCTGGCAAAGTATGCATCTGATTTGAAACAGGCTGGTTTGGACGATCTGAATATTAGTCTAGATAGTTTAGACGCGACTCAATTTTTTCAACTTACGCAAAAAAAATTACAACCTGTTCTGGATGGAATTGCTGCGGTTCAGGCAGTTGGCTTACCCTTTAAAATAAATACAGTCCTTATGAAAGGCAAAAATGAGGATCAGATTTTACCTTTAGTGAACTGGGCAAAACTTAAGCAGATTCCGTTACGTTTTATCGAATTTATGCCACTTGATGGTGACCAGCATTGGACACAAGCCGATGTGGTTACGGAACAGGATATTTTAAATACCTTAGCGACTCAGTTTAATATTCAAGAACTACAACAGGAACATGAGCCTGCCAGATTATATCGTTTAGATCATGACTATGATGTGGGCATTATTTCGACCATCACCCATTCGTTTTGTAGTGAATGCGATCGTATTCGTTTAACAGCACAAGGCGAGCTTTATAATTGTTTATTTGCGACGCAAGGCTTAATGCTGAAACCTTTACTGAATCAGCTTTTAACTGAAAAAAATACCTCAGATCAGCACGTCTTACAACAAGAGCTTTTGGCGAAAACCTCAGTTTATATTTGGAATAAAGCCAAAGGCTTTCACAGTTTGAACAAACAACCACGAAAAATTAGCATGCATATGTTAGGCGGATAAATATGTCAGGTATACAAGTGACCATTGAGGGTTATGGTGCAATTCAGCGGCAACTTCCTTCACCTTTGGTTTTAGATTATTCAACTGAAATATTGGTCAGTGATGTTTTGGCTGAAGTCTTACAGCAATATCCTCAGGCGGAAAAAGCATTGGATCGTTGTGCCTGTGCCATAGGTGAAGACATTATTGCACGTCAGACCCTTTTAAAAAATGATTGCACCCTGGTGTTGTTGTCGCCTGTAGCTGGAGGCTAAGATGAAAGAATTTCAAAGGGTTCAATCGACTGACTTAAGTCTGGATAGTTTTGATCCGATTAGTGATTTTCCAGAATGTGGTGGTATTGGTATTTTTCAGGGAACTGTGCGTAATCATCATGAAGGACGTGGCGTTACAGCTTTAAAATATACGTCTTACACGCCAGTTGCAGAAAAGATGATTCGCCAGATTGAGCAGGACATCATTCAGAAGTATGGTGTGTCTTATGTGCGGGTGATTCATCGTATTGGTGCTTTAGATATTGGTGGGAGCGCCATTATTGCTGTGGCTTATGCGCCGCATCGCCGTGAAGCCTTTCAGGCATGTGAGGAAGCCGTTGAGCGCGTTAAGCATGAAGTTCCTATTTGGAAAGAAGAATTTTATAGTGATGGGACAAGCCAGTTTGTAGAAGGCTGTTGTATTCGTAAAGACCATGCCCACGATCAACATCATGAAGATCATCACCATATTCATGCCAATCATCAACATCAGCACTAGTTTTTAGAAATAAATAGGATTTTTAATGAAAAATGTAGGCATGAAACCAGAAAGTTATCGTATTGCTGAAGCTCAAGCCATTTTATATGCACCGCCACATTGTATTGAGTTATTGCGTACTGGCAATACCGAAAAAGGGGATGCCTTAAAAACAGGTCGCATTGCAGGAATTTTGGCAGCAAAACGTACTGATGAGTTAATTCCATTGTGCCATCCATTGCCAATTTATCGTGCTGAAGTGGAATATGAATTACACGAAAACTTTGTCGAAATTTTAACTACAGTTGAAACCATTGGACCAACTGGGGTGGAAATGGAAGCGTTGACCGCTGCCAGTATTGCAGGTTTGACCTTATACGATATGCTTAAGCCACATTGTGAACCAGAAGACTTAATGCTGGATCAATGTAAATTACTTAAGAAGAAAGGTGGAAAATCACACTTTAAACGTACGCTACGTCAGGCCGTTTCTGCGGCTGTGATAGTCCTTTCCGATACTGTTGCTTCAGGTAAAAAACCAGATACTGCAGGTAAGTCTGTGGTGGATACACTAACCGAAGCAGGTTTTAACCCGATTCATTATCAAATTTTAGCAGATGAGTCCGATCAACTTAAAGATTTAGTCCTTGAACTGACCCAGTCGTATGCTTGTATTATTACTGTTGGTGGGACAGGTATTGGCAAACGTGATATTACGGTAGATACCTTAGAGCCTTTACTTGAGCGTAAAATTGATGGTTTGATGGAAGCAGCACGTGCTTTTGGTCAGCGCCGTACTCCTTATGCGGCGATGTCGCGTGGTGTTGCAGGGTTTATTGATCGCTCATTAATCATGACTTTGCCAGGCAGCCGTGGTGGTGCATCTGAATCGATGGCTGCATTATTACCAGCAATTGTTCATATTTTTGATGTATGTCGTGATTTACCGCATCCGGGAGGCTACGAATAATGTCCGCATGTGGTCATGAACATGGCTTGATCAGTATTGATGAAGCGATTCAATATATTCTCAATATACCTAAAACATTACCTATTGAATCTATTCCATTAAAAAATAGCCTAAGCAAATATTTAGCAGAAGCTGTTGATTCACCAATTAATCTGCCGAGTTTTGACCAAAGTGCGGTCGATGGCTATGCTTTATCTACCTTACAGACAGATGCAAAAGGTCAAAACTTTGAGCTAATCGGTGAAATTCGTGCAGGCGATGAAAGTCGATTTACCTTATTGGAAGGGCAGGCGATCCGTATTTTCACGGGTGGAAAAATTCCTCAAGGGACCACGACAGTTGCACGTCAGGAAATCGTTCAATCAACTGGCTCAAACATTCAAATCACTGAACATTTGCAGGCATCTGTTGATATTCGCTGTACTGGTGAAGAAGTTGCACAGGGGCAGAGACTAGCAGAGGCTGGGCAATACATCAATATCGGCAGTCTGGCTGCGCTGAGCATGGCTGGTGTACAAACGGTGACTGTGTACCGACAACCTAAAGTTGCGGTTGTGGTGACAGGTGATGAAGTTGCGCAAAATCAAAATAGCCTAAGTGAATCACAAGTTTTTGACGCCAATGGCCCACTTTTAGATAGCTGGTTTCAACAATACGGAATTCAGGCACAAATTATTCATGTAGAAGACCGTGCAGAAACCGTTACAGCATTATTTGAACAACTCAAAACACAAGTAGATGTGATCATCACGACAGGTGGTGTATCTGTAGGTGATTATGATTTTGTGCGTCCGTGTTCTTTTGAAGTTGGTTTTAAGCAAGTATTTTGGAAAGTAAAACAAAAGCCAGGAAAACCGCTTTATTTTGCTCAGTATGAACACTCGCAGCAGCATTGCTATTTATTAGGGCTTCCAGGTAACCCAGCAGCCGTATATGTGTGTATGCAAGTATATGGAAAACTATTATTAGATCGCTTACAAAATAAAAGTGAACCACACGTATGGTTTCAAGCGAAAATTACACATGATCTAAAAGTAGACGCTCGTGATCGTTTTTTACGGATGATCGCAACTTTTAATCAAAGTACACTTGAAGTGAGTGCATTAGCTAAGCAACAATCTCATATGTTAAGCAATCTTATGCAAACTAACTGTCTAGTGCGTATTCCAGCAGCGAAGCAGATACAAGCAGGTGAATTGGTAGATGGTCTATTTATTTAGCATAAAAGGGTGAGTCATGTTAAAACGCCTCGGTTTGTTTTGTTGCTTATATACGACAGCATCTTTCACTTTGGCAGATGAAGTAAACGTGTACGCGGCACCAAGTTTAGCTCATGCTCTTACTGATATTATCAAACTATATCAACAGCAATATCCGAACAGTAAATTGACTCCTGTATTTGCAGATCCAGTAACAATGGCTAAGCAGATGCAACAAGGAAGTCATGCGGATCTTTATATATCGACAGATAAAAAAAGTTTGCAAGCTTTAAATCGGAACAAGCTGGTGAATAAAAAGCGTGCCAAATACTTGATGAGTGATCAATTAGTTGCGATCACTTCTGTCAATATGGACATCCCATTTGGTCAATCAAAACAGTTTAATTTTGCTCAAGCATTCAAAGGAAATCTGTGTACGGCTCAACTAGATTCGAGTGCTTTGGGTCTTTATACCAAACAAAGTTTGACCTATTTAGGTTGGCTTTCAAATTTACAGCAACGGATTAGTCAAAATACGGACAATACAAGCCTTTTAAATGCCGTTCAAAATGGAAAATGCGATGTTGGAATTACTTTTCAGGCAGATGCATTAGCGAGTAAAAAAGTGAAAATGATCGGTATTTTTCCTGCAAAGTCACATGATCCAATTGATTATTATATAACCTTGACTGCACAGGGTGAAAAAAATAAAACGGCAACGCAATTTGAGCGATTTATTTTTACAAATTCCAAAGTAAGAGCATTATTGCTTAACTATGGTTTTAGTAACAAAAAATAGTTTAGTGTATTAATCTTACATATGATCATAGCCTAACTATTTGTATGTCATGAGTCGTATGACTAAGGACAAACTAAATATAATATATTTGGGATAGTCAAGAAATGGGATGATATTGGTGAACAGCCATATTCAGTCATCCGAACATTATCCATTATGGGGGATCATTGGATGATGCTTATTTTACATAACTGCTTTTTAGGAATTCGCCTTTTTGATGATTTTTAGTTAAATTTTAGAGTGACTCGACAGGTATTATCAGAGTGCTTAAAGCGTTTAGTTGAACACGATATATTAGTCAAAATTCCTTATGTTGCCTACCTACAACGCCCAAAAAAAGCTTTATATCAGACTGGCTTGCAGCGAGCATTGTTCATCGCTTTTTCTAAAATAGTAAATACATCTGCATGCATACACTGCGCAACATTAAATCTTAAAAATTGTTGGAATTTATCTGATTGACTAAATGAGTTTCCTAAAGCCAGCACTACTCCATTTTTATTACAATCATCAGCCATTTTTTTAATATCAACATCAGCAGGTAGTTCACACCAGAGAAAAATACCTGCTTTAGGTATGACCCACGGTTTTATTTCTAGTTTTGCAAGCATTTCGATCGTGATTCGCATGGATTCTGATAACTTAATTTTGAGTTGTTCCATATGCTTACGATAACCACCATCTGTTAACGCTTTATATAAAATTTGTGCAGAGAAATGATTATGGCTGAAACTGGTCGCAACTTTTAAATCAACTAAATGATCGATCCATTCCGCTTTTGCCACTATGTAACCGCAACGTACTGAAGCTGATAATGTTTTAGAAAAGCTGCCAATATAGATACTATGTTTAAGACCGTCTAAAGCACTAAATCGTGGAGAATGCGCTGTTTCAAAATCCGAAAATATATCATCTTCAATCACAATCATATTGGCTTGTTCGATTAAAGAAACCAGTTGATGTGCAGTCGATTGAGATAGAGTTGCACCAGTTGGGTTGTGAATACCCGAATTAGTGATATAAAGGCGCGGATGATGTTGCTCAATTGCTTGCTTAAAGGCTTCAATATCAGGACCTTGAGGCGTGTAGGGAATACCAATAATTTTAACTTGATGAACTTTAAGTAAAGCCCGAAAATTAAAATAACATGGATCATCAACCAAAACTACATCATCTGGCTTTAATAAAAAACGACAAATCAAATCGATCGAATATGAACCAGAATCGGTTAATAAGATTTGATCAGGGATAACTTCTATACTTTTGCTATATAAGCGCCTTGCCAATAATTCACGTAATCCTAATAGTCCTAAAGGCGAGGAATAATTTACAAGCTCATAGATTGAGCTTTTAGATGCATTTCGAATGGCTTTGCGTAAACTTTCATGTGGCATCCAGTCGTCAGGTAACCAACCACATCCCAATTTTATCAAGTTTGGTGGAGCCTCCAGAAGCCGACGAGAAATCCATATCGGATCCAGATTTTTTTCTCGAACTGGTTCAATATTCGAAAGAATAAGGGGCTCAAGGGGGGCACAGACATAAAAACCAGCACCTGCTCGTGATTCAATAATGTCCATCGATGCCATACGTTCATAAGCTTCAACAATGGTTGACACTGAAAAATGGAGTTGTTTGGCTAAAGCTCTGACTGACGGTAAACGCATACCTGGTGTCAAGCGACGACTTTTTAATTGCATATCAATGTAATCAATTACCTGTTCAATTTTAGTCATGGCTTATAACACTATTAAATTTTGGCTGTACTGGAATTTTATCCAATACAGTTTCTTAAAATTGTATTGGATTGTATATATTCAAAAACATACCACAGAATTATAAATACAGACATGAAAATAAGAGTAATTGGAATATGAATCCACAAGTTTTAGCTTGGTGCAGTGGTTTAGTTGGCGTTATTATTTTTTCTGGCTCATTACCTGCGACCCGTATTGCTGTTATGGATATGAGTCCGTGGTTCTTAACAGGCAGTCGTACTGTGATTGCCGGTGTGATTGCTGTTATTTTATTAAAATGTCTCAAGGTTAATCGACCTGATCGACAGGATCGTATCGGGCTCGTCTACGTAGCTTTAGGTGTGGTGATTGGTTTTCCATTGTTCACTGCACTGGCTCTGCAATATATCAATGCGTCCTACTCAATCGTTTTTGTAGGATTATTACCATTAAGTACCGCAATTTTTGCTGTGATTCGCGGAGGCGAAAAACCTAAACCTATTTTTTGGTTATTTTCATTATTGGGAAGTACGTTGGTATTTCTCTATATCTTGTTGCAAACTACACCAAACTCTGCACATCACTCTAGTCAGTTGTTTGGTATTTTATTTATGCTGGCAGCAATTATTCTCTGCGGATTAGGGTACGCAGAGGGTGCAAAGTTATCTCGAAAAATAGGTGGATGGCAGGTGATTTGTTGGGCTTTAACAATTGCTTTACCTGTTATGTTCATCATTATGATTTTAAGTTATTCAGCTGACAAACTTAATCATATTTCTTTTTCAGCGCTGCTGGCATTACTTTATGTATCTTTGTTTAGCATGCTTTTCGGATTTTTCTTTTGGTACTATGGTTTGGCTCATGGTGGCATTGCAACCGTAGGGCAATTACAATTGTTACAACCTTTATTTGGATTGGGCTTGGCGGCTTTGTTATTACATGAATCTGTAAGTTGGTTCATGCTTATAATCACTTTTGGCATCATTGTTTGTGTGGCACTTGCCAAAAAGTTTGCCTGAACAACGCTAGGAATTTATAAACAATTTGGAGGTTTAGGTATGCCAGCCAACCGACTTAGATGGCGGGCAACTAGACCCGTTTGAAATCGTTTTTGCAGCATGGCATTATCAATTTCAGGGCTAACCGTTTTCATTAAATACTTAATTAGAGGACGAGTTGCAGGGGAATGCCCAAATTGTTGATAAAACTGGCGTACCGCGTGTAAAACCTGAAAATGCCAATCTGTTAATTCTAAATCCAAAGAGTTCGCGAGTTGTTGCGCAACTTGATTATTCCAAATTGTATAATCCAGCAGATGCCCATCTTGATCAAGTTCTAACTGCATAAAATAGCCTAAGCAAAATTAATTATTTAAGAGAAATACAACGTTTAAACTGTAAAACTAAATCCGCAAATTCCGCATAGTCTAATATAGTCAAACTTGAAACTAAATCAGGATTTAACAACACTTGTTCAGTCTCTAGGCAATAACATGAAGAAAACTGTTCTATATCTATTTGATTTAGCATGGCAACAGATTCGCCTAAAAAAACAACATGATCGTGCGGATTATAGATCTGCTTAAGTTTGGCTAAAATGGTTTGAGTTGCAGAGGCAGAAGATTGAATTAAATAAAGTGTATGATCCACGACAGCACTCCCTTACCAATACAAGACATAGTTAAAAGATTGAATAAACCCTGAATCAAATTCAATAAATTCAATGTCCTGCTGGCTTTGCTTGACAAGCGGATGATCCTGCAATCTGGACTCAATCAAAACTGGGCTTAAATCATAAAATTCAAAACTTTCAACCATATTCGAAGCAGGTTTAAAAGCCTGATGGAGTTTATCAAATTCAACATTTGAATTTAATAGAGTTAAAGCCGTATCTTGTAAAAGTACTTTTACTGGACTGCCAAATGTCGCTAAAACCATCGTCGCTGATATGCTTTCATTAATCTGTAAAGCACCTAAATTTGGCTGCGTTAAAATTACGAGTACAGTTTTCACACAATATACCTTTTAAAAGGAACACTCTCACAATACAAAACGTGTTTAAAATTGAACGATACGTGTAGATGATTGTAAGGCATCAGCAAGTTCACCAAGCCCAACTAATTCAAAACCTTGTGCAAGGTTGGAGTTAGATAATTGATGCCGTTGCGCATTTTCTTGATCTGTAATACCGCGGTTAAGTGCAGCACTTACACAAACGGGTAAACGAATCGATAGTTTTTGCCATTCTTGGGTTAAATGGCGTTGATCATCGGGAAACCATAGCAAACTATTTGCAACTTGTACGCCATCTTGGTAAAAGAAAACATGAAGTGCTTCACCTTTTGCGTGGAGTGCATGAGCTAATTCAAAAGCATGCCATGCATGAATAGATGTAGGAGCAGAAGTAATTAACAGTAATGTACTCATTGAAATTTCACTTTGGTCATGAGTCTGGTCAGGAATTGAGTCATACACATCGTAATAAGTAGGTAAGTATACAATGATTTTGGTGACAGGTGGTTTAGGCTTTCTCGGTTCACATATTGCTTTGAGTCTGATGGCACAAGGCCAAGAGGTTATTTTAGTCGATAATCTGGCTAATGCATCCTTACAAACATTAGAAAGGCTGGAATATATTTCAGGAATGTATGTACCATTTGTAAAAGTGGACGTACGAAATACACCTGCACTCAATAAAGTATTTGAGCAATATTCGATAGACGCTGTGATTCATACTGCAGGTTTTAAATCTTTGGAAGAGTCCAGATTAAAACCTCTTGAATATTATAATGATAATGTTAGTTGTATTATGAGTTTGCTACGTTCAATGCAACGTACGGGTGTACGCAGATTTGTTCATCTCTCCAGTGCCGCAATCTACGGAAAAAGTGGAACCGCATTAGCTGAAGATGAACTTTTTAATTTCAGTTACGATAATCCTTATATTAAATCACAACAAATGGTTGAGGAAATCATTCGGGATACAATCAAGACGGATAATGAATGGAAAGCTGCCATCCTTCGTCTAAGTAATGTTGTTGGTGCATTTGAACATGGGGTTTTGGGTGAAAATGTGGCGCCATTACCGAAGAATATTGTGCCTTTGGCATTGCAAGTGGCTGCCATGCAGCGAGATTCTTTAGAACTATATAAAAATGTGGTAACACAGGACAAAACTGTAGAGCGAAGTTTTATTCATGTACTGGATGTTTGTGAAGCCGTATTTGCAAGTTTATATTGGTTAAATCACCAACAACATTGTTGTGAAAGTTTCAATATTGGTCATGAACATCTGACTTCAATTGAGGCTTTAATTAAGGTGATCAGTGAAGTTACCCATGCTCCGATCGAAACACATGATGCTTTATATACTTATGACGAACTTGCACAGTTAGGTGTTGATATTTCAAAAGCCGAACAAATACTTAACTGGAAACCAAAACGCAATCTGGAAAAAATGATTGAAGATGAATGGCGGTTTTATCAAAATACATTAAAAGGTCAATAAGAAAATGATTCTTATTTACAAAAATGGGCAGGTTGATTAGTATCTTGCCACTAGCCACGCAATGCAAACGTAATTGCTCTAGCCCGTATTGTCTTAAACAACATGAAAGAGGTTTTTATGCAAACTCGAATTGAACATGACACCATGGGTGACGTTGAAGTCCCAAATGATGCACTTTGGGGTGCCCAAACGCAACGTAGTTTGCAAAACTTTAAAATTGGTCAGGAACGATTACCACGCGCGATGATTCGTGCAATGGGCTTAGTCAAAAAAGCAGCCACGATCACAAATGCAGAATTAGGACAGCTTCCTCAGGATTTGAGTCAATATATTGTGGGCGCTGCTGAAGAGGTGATTGCGGGTCAGTGGGATTCTCAATTTCCTTTAGTGGTTTGGCAGACAGGTTCTGGTACGCAAAGTAATATGAACTGTAATGAAGTGATCGCCAATATTGCCAATAAAAAATTGGGGAATGCTCTGGGTTCTCAGTCTCCTGTCCATCCAAATGATCACGTGAACCGTGCGCAATCGACCAATGACTCATTTCCAACCGCAATTCATGTGGCAGCATCGTTACAAATCAATGAATTATTGATTCCAGCCGTAAAAAGTTTAAGAGAAACACTACAAAAGAAATCAGATGAATTTGCTGATATCGTAAAAATTGGTCGTACTCACTTACAGGATGCGACGCCTTTGACTTTAGGGCAGGAATTTAGTGGTTATGTTTCCCAGTTGGATCATGGTTTAAAACGTTTACAACAAGCACTCGAAGGTCTGTATGAGCTTCCTCTTGGTGGTACCGCTGTGGGGACAGGTTTAAATGCACATCCTGATTATGCAGTTAAGGCTGCTGCACAACTGGCAAATCTAACCGGATTGCCATTTGTGACTGCTCCAAATAAGTTTGAAGCACTGGCGGGGCGTGATGCTGCAGTCTTTGCGTCAGGAGCACTCAAAACGCTGGCTGCAAGCTTAAATAAAATTGCTAACGATATTCGTTGGCTGGCCAGTGGCCCACGTTGTGGTTTTGGTGAAATCCGTATTCCTGAAAATGAGCCTGGTTCAAGTATCATGCCAGGTAAAGTCAATCCTACCCAAAGTGAAGCCATGACCATGGTGGTGGCGCAAGTGTTGGGTAACGATACCACCATCAATATCGCAGGGGCATCAGGTAATTTTGAACTCAATGTTTTCATGCCAGTGATTGCATTTAATTTATTACAATCGATTCAATTATTAGGTGATGCTTGTAATAGCTTTAATGAACATTGTGCGGTAGGCATTGAGCCAAACAAAGAAAAAATTGATTATTTCTTACATAACTCTTTGATGTTAGTGACGGCTTTAAACCCTGTGATTGGTTATGAGAACTCTGCAAAAGTGGCTAAAACTGCTTATAAGGAAAATAAAACTTTAAAACAGGTTGCCGTAGAGTTGGGTTTAGTGACTGCTGAGCAGTTTGACGATGTCGTGAAACCTGAACAAATGGTATTTCCTAACGCGAAATAAGTTGAAATAAACACATCAGCAGTTTGTATCTGATCTCGATGTGCGTACAATATATGCCTCTTGATATTAACTGCTGATGAAATTTACTATGATCGATGTCTATTTAACAGATGTTCAAAAACATATTCAATTTAATGACTATCCAAGTGAACAACCTGTTAAATTCCTCATTAATCTAAAAAAAATCTTTCCAAGTACCGCAGAATTATTGTTACCTGTTTTACCAGAAGATAATAATCTGGAAGATGTTACATGGGAATCGACTTCGACTGACTTCGAAACTTTTAAAAAATTATTGGAAGCATGGGGCATTATTGAATTACGTTTAAATGCTATTACTGCATTTAAAGATAAAGAGTTTGCAAATCAACTGGTTAAAAAGGCGCAGATTAGACGTAAACAAGTCTCTATAAAACAAAAACAACTTTCATTGGTTGATCTTGATTACATTTTTATTCATGAAGTACATAGCTTGCTGGATGCAGAACTAATTGAAATTGGTGAAAGTTTTTATCTACCAACCTTACGCCAGATTTGGAAAAATGAAGTTTCTGAACAAGTTTTATTGAGTAAATTTTAATTATTTTTAATAAATCAAAGCATTATTGAATTTTTTCTAATGAAATAATACGACGAAATGGTATAAAAAGTGCTATAAAGAAAGTGAAACACGGTTTTCACTTTCTTAAAATTTTGTTGTATCTCATCAGGAAAAAATACAATGTCTAATACTTTTCTTCCTTTATTGCAAAATCGTCGTACCATTTATGCAATTGGTAAAAATCTCTCTCAAACAACAGAACAACTGACTGATTTAATTCAGGAAGCGATTCGTCAAAGTCCATCATCTTTCAATTCCCAATCATCGCGTGCTGTTATTTTATTGAATGGTGAACACGAAAAATTTTGGAATTTAGTCAAAGAAAAATTACGTGAATATGCAACTGATGACGCAGCAGCAGCTAAAACTGATGCAAAAATGGATAGCTTTGCTGCTGGCGTTGGCACAGTTTTATTTTTTGAGGATCAAGAGGTAATCAAAGGCTTACAAGAGCAGTTTGCATCGTATGCAGATAACTTTCCAGTTTGGGCTGAACATTCAACAGCAATGGCACAATTGGCAGTCTGGACTGCACTTGCTGCGGAAAATGTAGGGGCTTCTTTACAACACTACAATCCGATTGTAGATGATAAAGTACATGCAGAATGGGAGGTTCCAAGTAGTTGGAAACTTCGCGCTCAATTGGTATTTGGTTCGATTGAAGCATCAGCGGGCGATAAATCATATATTGATGATGCAGTACGCTTTAAAGTATTTAAATAAAAACTTTTGATGAACCGAATTTAGTGTTCTAAATTCGGTTCATCATTTAATTCAGTTAGTCCTGAAAGACCGGACACTGATCCAGCATATTAAATTTAGAATCAATGACATTGGTTTTGATATCCAGTAATGATAGAAGGGTTGGGAACAAATTATCCTGACTTAAGTGATGATTTTCCTGAGATTTTAGACATTCAACCTGAGTGTTTTGTGTAGATTTCCAATCATTCGAAAACCACATCAACATTGGAATATGTGTTTGTTGTGATGGAGCAAGCGCGTAAACCGTACCATGCAGATAAATACCATTTTCACCAGTCGACTCTCCATGATCGGACAAATACCAAAGTGCTGTTTGATAATATTTATTTTTATCAATACTCTGAATAATTTTACTTAAAATGTGATCAGTATAAACGATGGTGTTATCGTAACTATTGATGAGCCTTTGACGATCACAAGTTTGGATTGCACTGGTTTTACACGTTGGCTGAAATGAAGAAAACTCAGGTGTGGTGCGATTATAATAAGCAGGGCCATGACTACCACGCTGATGTAGCACAATCAGTTGAGGCGTTTTATCCTGATGTGGAATAGATGCCAAATAACGTTGTAAGCTAATGAGTAAGACATCATCCAGACAAAAACCATCATCACGACAATATTGTTTTTTTAGTGTTTTACTAATCTTAATTTTATTGACACGATCACAAGCACCTTTGCAGCCTGAGTCATTATCAATCCAAGTGACTTTATAGCCTGCACGCTGTGCAATATCGAGCAACCCTTCACGATGCGCCGCTAAATTTTCATCGTATTCATCACGTGGCATACCAGAAAACATGCAGGGCACAGATACTGCTGTAGATGTACCGCATGAAGTGACTTGACTAAAGTTAAGTAGACTTTCAATCTGTGAAAGTTCAGGATTGGTATTTCGGCTATAACCATTCAATGAGAAACTTTCTGCACGTGCAGCTTCACCGACCACTAAAACCAATAATTTGGGTTTAGCTATTTCAGTTTGAGGCAAAATGATTTTTGCGTCTTCACCAAATTTAACCAAAGGTAAGTTTTTTTTATGTAAATGATGAAAATATTTATAACTTGAAGTCAAAATGTTATCAGGGGAAATCAACTGGCGCATATCTTTATGTTGACGAAAAATATTAGTAAAATTTAGATAATTACTTAATATTAAAACCAATAATATGATAAAAGAAACAATAAGATAAGATGATTTTTGAATCAGATTTTTTTTTAAATAAGGATATTCAACAGGTATCAAACAAACGACCAGAATCGGTAAAACAACCATTCCAATGTTCCAGAGGAAGAAGGGAAGAGTTATCAGTTGTTTGGTTTCAGCCAAATCTGTTTGCATGATATTTTGAACTTGTTCAGGAGAGATATAAGCTCCTAACTCATTACTAAAATAAGCACTGAAACCACCTAATATAATCAACACAATAGCAATGGGTTTTGCTGTCCATTTCCAGCCAAAAAACTGAAGATAAAGGTTGTAATAAGCACTCAAACATACGGCGACAATGCCCAGCCACACAAAAGCAAACCAACTTGTAAAGCCTGAAAGAGAATCAACCTGTTGGTAAAAACGGAAATTTAAAGCAAGTGCCAACCACAAGGCTATGATTAAATTAAAGCTGGCAAGTGAGACCGTGGGGAGAGATGCTTTAATTCGCTGTAGAAAATGCAACATACACCAGCACCAAATTTGAATCATGCAATTTAGGAAATACAACTTAAAGTTATCTTAAATTAACTCGATCAAAATGGATATGGTACGACAAATAGCGCTCGGACTATAATAAAACACTTTTAAAATAGCCTAAGCAAATAAATTAGTAATTTCTTGTTTTAAAAACTGATATCTCAAATTTTTCTCCAAATCATAATTAAAAAACATTCCAATATTGATCAATGGAAAATGAAAAGGCAATTCATGAATATGCAAATTTTTTGCATAAAACAAATGCTCCAAAAGAGTCTTAGGTAAGGTTAATATTGCCAATGGATTTTGCTCAAGAATTTGTAATGCAGTGGAATAATGTTGGCAACGTAAAAAAATATGTCTAGAAATATTATTTTGGCTCAAATAGACATCTTCAAGCAATACACCTGTACGTCTCGACGAAACCCCGATATGCAGCGCAGACTGATAGGACGCTTTAGTCACTTCAAGTTGTTGGGTACAAATCACATAGCGATCTGTGACTAAGCGCTGAAAACCAATGTGTTGCGCGAGATTGTTTTCAAGGTCAATTACAAAATCTAGTTGTTGGGTTGAAAGATCATTTTGTATGGACTTTCGGTTCAGTTTAATACTACTGAACTGAATGTCTGGAGCAATACGCTGAAAATGATCGATTAATTTGGGAAATATTAAGGGTTCAATTTCGTCATGAATTGCTACTTTGAGGGTCTTGATGAGACTCGGGTCAAAACTTTGTTTTTGTTGACTAATACTTTGTATCGATAGTAATGCCGCTTTAATAACAGGGTAAACTCGCTCAGCAAAAGGGGTCGGTAGCATTTTATTGCCATGACGCACAAAAATTTCATCGTTTAATTGTAATCTCAGGCGTTGTAATGCATGACTTGCTGCGGACTGACTGACAGATAAGCTCGATGCTGCATTAGAAATACTTTTTTGTTCAAAAATTGCAACAAACAGTGGATATAAATTGATATCAATGCGATGAAATAATCCAAGATCTAAAAAAGAATTGTGAGGATTAGAGTTATGAATAGAATTCATAGTTTGATATTCAATAAAATCATTTCATGCATAATAAATTTGAGCGTATGTTCAAGTAAAGCGAAATAACACACTTATTTAAGGAATCACCATGTTTGAGCTATCCGAACGTGCACAGGATTTTATTTCAAAAACAAAAAACTTTATTGAAAATGAAATTGAGCCGATTGAGGCTGATTTTTGGCATGAAGTGCATACTCTTAATCCAGATGGGAACTGGAAAAAATGGAAATGGCCTGCACAGCTTGAAACATTAAAAGATAAAGCCCAACAAGCGGGTTTATGGAATATGTTTCTACCCGATCCTGAACTTGGTGCAGGGCTCTCCGTACAGGAGTATGCACATATTGCCGAGCTTTCTGGACGTAGCTTACTTGCTCCAACGGTATTTAACTGTAATGCGCCAGATAGTGGCAATATGGAAGTTTTATGGCGTTATGGTTCAGAGCAACAAAAACAGCAATGGTTGATGCCTTTACTCGCAGGAAAAATTCGTTCTGTTTTTTGTATGACTGAACCAGCGGTTGCTTCTAGTGATGCAACTAATATGCAAGCGACTGCGGTGATTGATGGCGATGAAATTGTTTTAAATGGTCGTAAATGGTGGTCATCAGGTTTGGGGGATCCAAATGCCAAAATCATTATTTTTATGGCGCATACGCCTGATGAAAACAAAGATCGTCACCATCAGCATTCAATGGTCTTAGTTCCAGTCGATACCAAAGGTGTAACGATAGAGCGAATGCTACCTGTATTTGGTGATTATGACGCACCCCATGGTCACGGCGAAATTAGTTTTGATGAGGTACGTGTGCCTATAGAAAACTTTATTGGTGGGGCGGGTCAAGGTTTTGAAATTGCGCAAGGGCGTTTAGGGCCAGGACGTATTCATCACTGTATGCGTTGTATTGGCGCAGCGGAAAAATCACTGGAATTGATGATAGACCGTGGTATGTCACGTAAAGCTTTTGGCAAAGAGTTATTAAAACTTGGTGGTAATTTGGAGCGGGTTGCAGAAGCTCGTGTTGCGATTGATCAGGCTAGACTTTTAACCTTATACGCTGCCTATAAAATGGATACATTGGGAAATATGGCGGCATTGACTGAGATTTCAGCGATTAAAGTGGTTGCACCAAGTGTACTTGAAAAAGTCGTAGATATGGCAATGCAATTGCACGGTGGAGCAGGTGTCTCCCAAGATACACCTTTGACTGGATTTTTTGCGCAGGCACGTAGTTTGCGTTTGGCAGATGGCCCTGATGAAGTTCATAAAGGTATGATTGCCAAACTTGAATTGGCTAAACGTGGTTATAGCACGAGAAAAAAAGCATAAAGTTAGATTTAATATTAAAGGAAAATATATGTCGATCATTGATATTGGCGGTCAGGTTCGAGAGGGTGAAGAGCTTAATGTTTTGGCCGTTGAAAACTGGCTCAAACAACAAGGTATTGAATTGGTGGGTGAGGCTAAAGTTACTCAATATACAGGAGGCGCTTCGAATTGGACCTATCGTTTGCAATATGACAATGTAGATCTGATTTTACGTCGTCCTCCAACAGGAACTAAAGCTAAATCAGCACATGATATGGCTCGTGAATATTTAGTACAAAAAAATTTAGCGCAGTCTTATCCCGTCGTGCCTGAAATGATTGCTCTTTGTCAGGATGAGTCTGTTATTGGTTGTGATTTCTATGTGATGAAACGTATCGAAGGTATTATTCCGCGTGCGAAACTGCCACCTGAGTTAAACTTTTCGGAACAGGATGTCCATGCGTTATGTATTAATGTCTTGGATAAATTAATTGAATTACATCAAGTACCTTATCAAAACACGCCACTTGCTGAAATCGGTAAAGGTGAAGGGTATTGTCGCAGACAAGTTGAGGGCTGGAATAAACGCTATGAAAAAGCAAAAACAATCAATGTGCCTTCTTTTCATTATGTAAGAAAGTGGCTGCTTGACCACATTCCTCAAGATTCAACTACTTGTATTATTCACAATGACTGGCGATTTGATAATGTTATTTTAGATCCGCAACACCCGACTCAGGTGATTGGTGTGCTTGATTGGGAAATGGCAACACTCGGTGATCCGCTGATGGATTTGGGTAGTGCTTTGGCTTATTGGGTGGAAGATACCGATAACATGATTTTCAAATCCACACGTAGGCAACCGACAAATCTAAAAGGGATGTTCACGCGAAAAGAAGTGGTCGATTATTACCTACAAAAAACAGGTTTAAGTACAGAAAACTGGACGTTTTATGAAGTATTTGGCGTATTTCGATTAGCTGTGATTGCACAGCAAATCTATTATCGTTACTTCCATAAGCAAACTAGAAACCCTGCATTTAAAGATTTTTGGATCGTAATTCATGCTTTGCATATTCGTGCTTTAAAACTGATTGCACAGCAAAAAATACAAGATTCAGAAATTGCCCAGAAATATTTAGATAAAGTACAAAGGGTGTTAAAAAAATGACCACCATTTATTTAGTACGTCATGGTCAGGCATCCTTTGGTAAAAGTAACTATGATGAGCTTTCTCCCAATGGTGAACAGCAGGCTACACTGTTAGGGGATTATTTTAAAGATATTTTAAAAGAGCAGCCTTATGTGCTTGCAGGTACGATGCAACGCCATTTACAAACTGCTCAAGGTGCACTCAAGGAAAGTTTTCCAGAAACAAGCATCCATACTGATGCGGGTTGGAATGAGTTTAATCATCAACAAGTGTTTGCACAGTATGAACCGCGCTTTAAGCAACCTGAATTACTCAAAGCAGATGTCGCCAAAGAAGCCAATCCTCGTGCTTATTTAGCTAAAATTTTTGAAGGGGCAATTAACCGTTGGACAGATGGTGAGTTTCATCATGAATATGATGAGTCTTGGCCAGATTTTAAACAGCGTGTAGAAACAGCTTTGCAACAATTATGTGATGAACTCGCTCAAACGAAACCAAGATACGCTATCGTTTTTACTTCAGGCGGAGTCATTTCTGTCGCTGTTGGAAAAATAATGGAGTTGAACGTCAATCATACTTTTGCATTAAATTGGGCGATTGCCAATACCAGTTTAACTACTTTGAGATTGGTTGGAAATGAGCCGCAACTGCTAAGTTTAAACGAACATCATTTTATTAAAGCAGTTAACCCAGAACTGCTGACATGGATATAAAAGGATTTTATCATGACCAAAACCATTTTAATTACGGGTGCAAGCTCAGGAATTGGAGCGGGCATGGCACGAGAATTTGCAAAGAAAGGCTATAATCTTGCGATCTGTGCCCGACGTTTAGAGCGTTTACAGGAACTTCAAGCTGAATTACAAAAACAATATGGCATCAAAGTAATTGCAAAAATTTTAGATGTCACAGATTACGATCAGGTATTTGAAGTTTTTAAAGCTTTTAAACAGGAATTTGGTCAACTAGATCGAATTATTGTTAATGCAGGTGTAGGCAATGGACGGCGTATTGGTAAAGGCAACTTTGAAATTAATCGCGCCACCGCGGAAACCAATTTTATTTCAGCACTGGCGCAATGTGAAGCTGCTGTTGAAATTTTTCGAGAACAAAAATCAGGGCATTTAGTTGTTATTTCATCCATGAGTGCAATGCGCGGTCTACCGAAACATCTTTCTACTTATGCAGCAAGCAAGGCAGCCGTGGCTCACTTGGCTGAAGGCATCCGTGCTGAATTGATTGATACACCAATTAAAGTTTCTACGATATTTCCGGGATATATTCGTACCGAGTTAAATGAAGGTGCTCAACATTTACCATTTGAAGTCGATGAAAAAACGGGATCACGTCTTTTGGTCAAAGCCATTGAAAAAGAACCTGTAAAAGCTTATGTGCCACAATGGCCATGGTTGCCAATAGGGATTGCCATGAAAGTATTGCCATTAAGGCTTGTTAATAAATTAGGCTAATAGATGTAGGAGATAGCAGAAAATTTTATGCTATCTATTGATTCTTTTTGATTATTTTAATAATTTTCGGTATTGAATAAAACCAGTCTGATCTGCAATACGATCATATAACATCCGCGCTTGTTGGTTATTTTCCTGTGTGAGCCCTTAAACACGCGAACAATGATTTTTTTCAGCCTCTGCATAAACAGCTTCAATCAGTTTACGGCCTAAACCAGAGCTGCGTTGTTTAGGGTCAACAAACAAGTCCTGCAAATAACAATAATTTTCAATCGTCCATGTGCTACGATGAAAAATATAATGTACCAATCCAACCAGTTGTTTTTCTTCATTTTCTACAACCAAACAATATACAGGTTCTTGCACATCCTGAAATCTGTTAAATGTAGTTTTGGTTGTTTCATCACTGATCGTCGCTTTGTAAAATACGTGATAGCCTTTCCATAGTTGAAGCCATTCATTAAAATCATTTTCAGTCACTGAGCGTATGTTCATTATCTTCTCTCAATTAGTCTCTTTTGTTGTGATATAAGTTTTGGATTTTACTTAAAATAACAACCCTTATATCAAAGCAAGTATTTTAAAAATATTCAAATTTTCCGTAACTAATTCATGGCATAAGTTTTAAATTACCCATTTCTATTTCAAAGATGTTCTGAAAATAAACTTTATATTTTGTAAATTTATTGATTGTATTTCTTGAACAAATAGGATTTTCCATAAATAAAGCCTATAATTTAAACATAATTTTAACCACAAGAGATTTAAAGTATGCTTTTTAAATTTGCGACGCGTTTCATGGGGATTTTGGCGGCAGTACTTATTGTATTTGCTCTAGCGATTCACTTTTTATTTCCTGCGAAATTCACAATTGATTTGTGGATCATTGTTGTTCCTTTAATTTTAGGTTTTCCTATTGTCTTTTCGGTTTTACTTGCTAAAGACGAAGAACTAAACCCTGAAACAGTTAACTAAGTTTTATTGTTCATCTATTAAACTTCTTTCATCATTATTTAAAACTTCTTTTATTTTTCTCTTATAGGAAGAAGTAAAAGTGATTGATGAGAGAAGTCTATTCTTTGAGTCCTTTTAAAAAGTCCATTTTATGATGGGCTTTTTTATACTCCTTATCTTGAGATAATTTTAAAACTTAGCCATTTCAAGCAATAAGTGAAAAAATCAAATACATTTTAAATTTTACTTTGATCATTCGTGTAGGCAAAATACTTTCAAAATTATTCATTTTATAGAAACAGGGTATGAAGCATACTGAGTTCGAAATAGAGTCGCATCCACTTCAACCATTTCTACCAAGCAATGCGAAACTACTGATGCTAGGTAGTTTTCCACCACCCAAAGAACGCTGGAAAATGGATTTCTACTATCCAAATTATCAAAACGACATGTGGCGGATTTTTGGTTATTTATTCTTCGATGATAAGAACTATTTTTTAGATCTCGAAAATAAAAATTTTAAACAACAGCAAATCCATGATTTTTTAATTGAAAAAGGGATTGCAATTTTTGACACAGCTGTTCAGGTTCAACGCTTAAAAGGGAATGCTTCTGATAAGTTTTTACAGATTGTGACACCAACTAATTTAGAAAATTTGCTTGAACAAATTCCTCATTGCAATACGCTGATGACGACTGGCGATAAAGCCACAGATACGTTGATGCTATCTTTACCTGAAAGTACTGAAAAGCCACAGTTAGGGCAATCTACTCAAACTTATTTTGTAGGTCGGTGGCTTGATTTGTATCGTATGCCATCATCGTCGAGGGCTTATCCTTTAGCGCTTGAAAAAAAAGCAGAGGCTTATCGTGTACTCTTTGAAAATATTGGTTTAATTTAAATAAAAATCAAAGAGAAAAAATATGAAGATCGATGTTCCAAGTCCAATAGATTTAAAAAATTATCAGGACGCAAAAGAGTGGGAGTTAACGGCAAATCTTAAGCGACCATGGCGTTATGACTTTTTTGCTTATTATGCAGAAAAAATTGCGCAAAGTTCTGATGTGCAATCGCAAATTTTAGAATTAGGATCGGGTCCGGGATTTTTAGGTAAATATTTATTAGAACATTTGCCTGATATTCAATATACAGCATTTGATTTTTCAGAAGTCATGCATACGTTAGCTTTACACAAGCTTAAGCCAAATGAATCTCAACGAGCGACCTACTTATTGGGTGATTTCAAGCAGGCAAACTGGCAAAAGGGTCTAGACCAATACGATTACATTATTATCCATCAGGCTTTACATGAATTAAGACATAAAAGTCATGCGTTAGACTTCCATAGAACAGTCATTAGTTTACTCCAGCCAAAAGCAACTTATTTTGTGTGTGATCATCTTTTTGCTGAAAATGCGATGCAAAATAATGAGCTATATATGTCTAAAACAGAAAATTCATCAGTTTTAAAACAAGCAGGTTTTAAGTCCGTTGATATTCCATTAGAAATACAGGGATTATGCCTATTTGAATGTAAAGTCTAATCACATCATCCACTCGATAGGTAAGCAAGCCATAAATTTCATGATGAAGCGTTGGAATTTTGTGGTCTTCGGGTCGTGATCGTATTTTATTGTTTCACCATTCTCAAGATATTCTGTCCAGATCACATTGCCTTGTTGATCCAGACTCAACTCATAGGATGTAGATGGCAAGAACTTATCAAGATCATTCGTAATATTTTGTTGAAGTTCTTCAGATTCAACAACCAATCCAACTTCAGTATTGATATGGGCAGAACGTGGATCAAAGTTGAATGAACCGATAAACACTTTACCTTCGATATCAAAAAATTTTGCGTGCAAGCTCGAATTACTTTTTCCTTTAGCTGGTATCACTCGACCAGTCAGCTTTTCATACCATGTCGGTTTCTTTCTTGGAATAATGGATTTTAACTCATAAAGTTTGACACCACTTTCAAGTAAAGCCTTGCGATATTTACTATAAAAAGCATGAACAATCGCAACATCATTTGCAATGAATGAATTGGTTAAAATACGTATTTTTAAGCCTTGTCGACTTTTTTTACTTAAAAATGCAGTACCTGAGCGAGTGGGTACAAAATAAGCAGAAACCAGTTCAAGGTGAGATGAAGGATAGCCCATAAAGCGAGCAATCTGATGATAAATTAATTCATCCTGTTTCGATTCACCTAAAATTTTCTGTGGAACATCTGCAACAAAATAAGCTTTTTTCCATCGTAGTGAATAATTTTTTAATATGTTATCTAATTCACTTTGAGCTTCATAAATTTTCTTTTCAACTGGCGTATCAATTTCATTGAATTGCTTAAAAAGCTGTTTTAATTTTGATTGATCATTCGATTTTTTAGCACCGACAAATTGTCGAATAGGTCGACTTAAGGAAAAATTCCAGAAGTTTTGAAATACATTGACCGCATGAGTGACCGCGGTTCCATAAAATAGAATATCTAAATCGTAAAATTGAAATTCGTTACCAGCTTCAAAATATTCGCCACTAATATTACGACCGCCTGTGACTGCAATACTATCATCAGCAATGATTAGTTTATTGTGCATTCGATGATTAATAGCTTTTGCTCTAAATATGTAATCTAGTACACGCAACTTTCTGAATTTGTATGGATTAAATAGGCGAATTTCAAAAGCTGGATTTTCTGAAAGTGTTCGTAAAATAGGATCGAGCCCATTTCCGTTTTGATCATCAATCAGTAATCGAATTTTAATCCCACGATTTGCCGCCTTGTATAATTCATTCAGCATGAGCTGACCAACAAAATCGTTATTCCATATATAATATTGTAAATCGAGAGTGCGTGTGGCATTCCGAATCAAAAAAATTCGCGATGCAATGCTAACAAAAGCATCATCTAAAACGACATAAGCGGTTAAACCTTGTTCTATTTTTTTTCCCGCATCTTGATCATTTAACCAGTCAAAGTTCATAAGTCTGCATCTCTCAAAAAATTTCTTATCATATTCAATCGGTCATAAATTTTTACTACAAACATTTTTCTCCTGCTATTCGATTCTCAATTTTGAAAAATCGTTATTCTAGATGGTCAGATTATGTCTCTATGATATGGATATTTTACATGTAAGATCAGTTATTTAGTTGTTTTTTTGTAGTCATTTAAACGTTATATTTAAAATTTTATCGATCATTTTCTTTATTGTCTGAATGAATAAATATACTATACTAGGGTATAGTATATGAGGCTAAATAAAGAGATAAGTGATGCCCAAGAAAATTGAAGATAAAAAGAAAATTATTACGCGTCTACGCAAAATTCAGGGTCAAGTTCAAGCCATTGAACGTGCACTCGAAAATGACACTTCATGTAATGCAATTCTTCAACAAATTTGTGCAACGCGTGGTGCGATGAATGGTCTAATGAATGAAGTGTTAGAAATTCATCTCAAAGACACTCTCGTTGAGGGTGAGACGACTGAACAACAGCGTTACCAAGAGTTAGCTGAGATTACCAAAATTATGAAATCTTATTTAAAGTAAAGACAAAAGGAGATAAAGCATGAAATCACGTGCGGCTGTTGCATTTGGTCCAGGACAACCCTTACAGATTGTAGAAGTGGATGTTGCTCCACCCAAGGCAGGTGAAGTTCTGATCAAAATTAGTCATACAGGAGTTTGCCATACCGATGCATTTACTTTATCGGGCGATGATCCTGAAGGGATATTTCCTGCCATTTTAGGGCATGAAGGTGCAGGTGTCGTGGTTGAAGTAGGTGAGGGTGTCACTAGTGTCAAACCCGGTGATCATGTAATTCCACTTTATACGGCTGAATGTGGCGAGTGTTTATTTTGTAAATCTGGTAAAACCAACTTGTGTGTTTCGGTTCGTGCTACACAGGGTAAAGGTGTTATGCCAGATGGTACGACACGTTTTTCCTATAATGGAGAACCAATTTATCACTATATGGGATGTTCAACTTTCAGTGAATATACGGTTGTCGCCGAAGTTTCTTTGGCAAAAATTAATCCTAAAGCTAATCATGAACAAGTCTGTTTACTTGGCTGTGGTGTAACTACAGGAATTGGTGCTGTTCATAATACTGCTAAAGTTCAGGAAGGTGACAGCGTTGCGGTATTTGGTCTCGGTGGGATTGGTTTGGCGGTGGTACAAGGTGCACGTCAGGCCAAAGCTGGTCGTATTATCGTAATCGATATGAATCCAGACAAATTTGAACTGGCAAAACAATTTGGTGCGACTGATTTCTTAAACCCCAAAGACTATGACAAGCCTATTCAGCAAGTAATTGTGGAAATGACAGGTTGGGGAGTGGATCATTCCTTTGAATGTATTGGCAATGTGAATGTCATGCGTTCCGCTTTAGAATGCGCACATCGTGGTTGGGGTCAATCTGTCATTATCGGTGTAGCAGGTGCAGGACAAGAAATTTCAACACGTCCATTTCAATTAGTCACAGGGCGTAAATGGTTGGGGACAGCCTTTGGTGGCGTCAAAGGGCGTAGCCAATTACCAGGTATGGTCGAAGATGCAATGAACGGTGAAATTCAACTTGAACCCTTCGTCACACATACCATGCCACTTGATGACATTAATCATGCATTTGATCTAATGCATGAAGGTAAGTCAATCCGTAGTGTAATTCACTATTAAAATCAATTCATATCAATCCTGATTTTTATTTGCAAACGCCTCAGGGAAGATTTTTTTCTGAGGCATCGAATCTCAAAGCTTGGGAACAGTGTTATCGTGTCCTCGATGAGGTGTTAATGACTGGAACAGTTCGGCAACGTCCGTAAGATGAATTCTTAGATGAATAAGCGCTTAAAAATGTTTATAGTGCCTGTGAAACACCATCATTAGATGAAGGGTTTAAGGATATTATTTACCTCTAATTTCTATTTCGTCATTGATCAGTTAAATTAAAAAAATCCAAAAATGCTCGATAAACACTTGTCAATTTCCCAAACACAGAGTATGTTGAGCATCAAGATATGTTTTATTTAATTGAAGTAGCAATGTTAAAACAACCTATGATCAACAACGCTTATTATTACTTTTGGCAATTTAACTAGTTGCCTGAATGCATTCGGGCAGCAAAAATGGTTGCCCTTCAAGTTAATACCTGATCGGCAACCCCGATCAGGTTTTTTTATATTTATTTGATACCTTTATTTTGGAGATGTGCCATGTATAACTTTATGACTTCATATTTTGCAATGTTTATTGGTTTTACTTTAGTCAAAACCTAAAACTGAACAGATCTACATCGCTCAAATAAATGATCGGACTGAAACAGACTCAGTCCAAAGGAAAATGTGAAATGAATGCGCTCAATAAAACTTTAATTACACAAAATACTTCAAAAGAAATTTCGCTTAGCTTGCCTTCTGAATTAAAAGCGGCATATCCGCTATCTTCTACTTTTACAAAACAAGTGATTGAACATCGTCAAATTATCCAAAATATACTTATTGGAAAGGATTCGCGATTATTGGTGATTGCTGGTCCATGTTCAATTCATGACCCTGTATCTGCATTAGAATACGCAGCAAAATTGATCAAATTACAAGAACAGGTCAAAGATCAAATTTTTATCGTCATGCGCGCTTATATTGAAAAACCACGCACAACAATAGGTTGGAAAGGCTTTTTGTATGACCCGAATCTCGATGGATCATCGGATTTGCAATTAGGTTTGGAAAAATCGCGCGCTTTATATTTAAAGATTATTGAAATGGGTTTACCGATTGCTAGTGAAATTTTAAGTCCAATGGCAACAGCTTATTTCGATGATCTTTTGGCTTGGGGAGCTATTGGAGCACGTACTAGCGAATCACAGATTCATCGTGAAATTTCCAGTCATATGCCTTTTCCTATCGGCTTCAAAAATGGTACCGATGGTTCAATCCAGATTGCATTAGATGCTATTCAATCGGCGGAAAATGAACATCAGTTTTTGGGAATGAATCAACAGGGATTACCCGCAATTTTACAAAGTAAAGGTAATCCATTGGCACATTTGATTTTACGGGGAGCTAATCATGGTCCGAATTATGATCTAACTTCAATTGAGCGGATCAAAGCCGATTATAGCAGCAAATACCAAGGCGAAATACCTGCTTTGCTGATTGACTGTAGTCACGGTAACAGCGCAAAAGATCCGATGAAACAATCTGAAGTCTTAAAGCAAATCATTACAGAGCGAACTGTGAGCAAGGTTCGTGGTGTTATGTTAGAAAGTCATTTGGTCGACGGCCAACAAAAAATTTCATGCGATATGACTTATGGCCAGTCAGTCACAGATGGATGCTTAGGTTGGGTTAAAACTGAAACATTATTGTTAGAGATAGCTGATCAACTGAGTCAAAGTCCATTACGTCAATCGGCTTAAATACTGAAACGACCTTCTCCCTTATGATTAAGGGAGAAGGTCTATTTTATTTAAAGCCCGGCTTCATATTCTGTATTAGAAAGAAGTTGCTCTACTTCTGCGATATTGTCTGGCTTGATTTTATAAATCCAGCCTTTACCATAAGGATCATCGTTAATAAAATCAGGATCATCTTCAAGTGATGTATTGACTTCAACCACAGTACCAGAGACAGGTGCATGAATATCTGATGCGGTTTTAACAGATTCAACTACGCCCGCTTGAGCACCAGCAGTAATATGACTTCCAACTTCAGGAACTTCAACATAAACAAGATCACCAAGTGCATCCTGCGCATGATCACTAATTCCAGTGACTACAAGATCGCCCTCAATTTTTGCCCATTCATGCGTACTCGCATATTTCAATTCAGAAGGATGATTCATTGTAGCTCCTTAACATCCAAAGTTTGCTTATTTTGAAAGTGGTTATACAGGTTTTTAAATAAAAATAAAAGCTTATAAATACGGGTCTTTTCGCCAGTTACTTGGACTACGTCCACTCCAACGTTTAAACGCTCTGCTAAAATTAGCAACATCTGAGTAGCCCAATTCATCGGCTATTTGCTCAAGACTATAATCTGTTCTGGAAAGTAGGGATGTTGCATGGCGATAACGAACTTCATCGACCAAAGTTGAGAAAGAAGTTCCTTCGGCTGCAAGCTGACGTTTTAAAGTCCGATCAGACATATGCAAACGTTCAGCAACGCTTTCAATGCTTAAATAATGCTGTTCAGAGTGAGTCAAAATATCACGAACACGCATAGCCAGACGACGGCGTTCACCCAAGGCAGATAATTCAGATTCACATTGATTAATCGCAATCTGACTTGCAATCGGGTCGGCATTTACCATTTTTAATCCCAAATATTGCTTGTCAAAACTAGAAATCAGATGGGGCTGATCAAAATGCATTTCTACAGACATTTTGTTTAGATACTTATCAAAACCTTCAGGTTTCTCAAAATCCAAATCTACTTCACCCGTTAATTCTTCATTACCTGTCAATGCCTTTGCCATACTCATAATGCCAATGGTTAGACTCAGAATAATTTCGGTACGCAATGGCTCCAGATCAAAATCACACTGTAATTGTAAAGTTGCTTTTGGCCCAAAAGTAGAGAAATAAAGCTGTAAAAAGGGTAGACGCAATTGAATAAAACGAGTTGCTAAGGCCAAAGCATCGGTAATGTCATGTGCAGTCATAATGGCGTAACCAATAAATCCATGAATAGAAATACGCATCTGATTGCCCAGATGATAACCCAATGTAGTTTCACCTGTTAAACGTAAAGCATGTTTAACCAATTCATTGGCAACATGAATAGGAATCCGATATTCAGGATCGGCCAATTGCTCACTGGTTAAATGAAATGGAGCAAATAGGGTTTGATCGTTATATCCCCAACGCGACACAACGTCTAGTAGCAATAAGCCATAAACGCCTGGTATTCCTTGTTCTTGACGAGCTGAATTAATTTTCATTCGCTATCCGTGGCTTTACATTTTCTTCGTTTAAACTGTCACATCTTGGCATGAAACTTAAAATAAGAATACAGAAATTGTTGGACAAAATTTCAAGCATATTATTTATACATTTTCTCTGAAAACTACAATTTTAGTAGTCGAGATCAGCAGTACATCACCGTTTTGATTCAATGCTTGTGTGATATAGCTCACAATACCACGATCATTTTTAGTTTTTGAAGGTACAATTGCAGTAATTTCAACTTCAACATGGATTTTATCACCAGGACGTGTGGGACGTGGCCAGCGTAAACTGGACTCAGATCCAATTAAACCGCCTTGAATAGGAAAGCATTCTGTCCATAAGCGCATAGTAACAGCAGCAGTATGCCAGCCACTGGCAGCTAATCCTTGAAAAACAGTACTTTTTTCTGCGGCTTCCTCATCCAGATGAAAAGATTGTGGATCATACTGACCCGCAAACTGTTTGATTTCTTCAAGCGTCATTTCATATTCACGACTAATAAAACGATCCCCAACCTTTAAATCTTCCAGATACAGCATTAATGTTTATCCTCAACTTCATGTTGTTCAGCTAAAAAACCACCCGTTTGACGTTTCCATAACTGGGCGTATAGACCATCTTTTTCAATTAATTGTTCATGTGTACCTTGTTCCACAATTCGTCCTTCGTCTAAAACAATTAAGCGATCCATTTGCGCAATTGTTGATAGTCGATGTGCGATCGCAATCACGGTTTTATCTTGCATGAGTGAATCAAGGCTAGACTGAATTGCTGCTTCAACTTCTGAGTCTAGTGCACTGGTGGCTTCATCCAGGATTAAAATAGGAGCATTTTTTAAAAATACTCGTGCAATCGCAATACGTTGACGCTGGCCACCTGAAAGCTTGACACCGCGTTCGCCTACATAAGCTTCGTAACCTTTACGACCACGCATATCAGTTAATTGAGGGATAAAATCTTCAGCTTGTGCCTTTTTAACAGCTTCATAGATTTCTTCCCATGTTGCATCTGGCTTGCCGTATTTAATATTTTCAGTAACCGTACGATGCAAAAGTGAGGTATCTTGAGTGACCAACGCGATATTTGCTCTTAAGCTATCTTGGGTGACATCTTCAATGTTTTGCCCATCAATCAAAATACGACCTTGGTTGAGGGTATAAAAATGTAAAAGCAATTGAATTAATGTTGATTTTCCTGCGCCTGAACGACCTACAACACCAATTTTTTCACCTGAATGAATATTAAGATTAAAATGATCAATGACGTTCTTTTTATTGTAGGCAAAACAGACATCCTCAAACTTGATATTGCCTTGGCTCAAGATTAAAGGTTTTGCATTTGGCTTATCTTGAATGTTAACTGGCTTGCCAAGCGTGTGCATCCCATCCTGGATCGTACCAACATTTTCAAATAGCATAGATGTCTGCCACATCATAAATTCTGACATGCTATTGAGCTTTAAAATCATGGCGGTCGTTGCAGCAATAACACCTAAACCAGCTTGACCATTGAGCCACAACCAGACTGCGGTACCAATAACACCAATAAATAATACAGCACTTAATAACGTGGTACTGATTTCAAATAAAGTACCTAAACGCATTTGTCTAAACACAGTCTCCATGAATTCTTTCATGGATTCCTTGGCATATTTGCTTTCGCGACCTGCATGTGCAAAAAGTTTAACCGTCTGAATATTGGTATAAGCATCGGTTACTCGCCCTGTCATCACTGCACGTGCATCAGCTTGCTCTTTGGACACTTTACTGAGACGAGGAATAAAGAACCATGTACTTAAAATAAATAAGCTGAGCCATATTGCTAATGGAATCAGTAGAATCGGGGAAACTGCACCAAGTACTGCGCTTATAGTAATGAAATAAACAATTACATAAACCAATATATCGCCTAGAATCATCCAGAACTCACGCACAGCCAATGCGGTTTGCATCACTTTAGCGGATAAACGTCCTGCAAAGTCGTTATGAAAAAAATCTAACCCTTGTTGTAATAATAAGTTATGAAAACGCCAGCGTAAGCGCATCGGAAAGCTACTAAATAAAATTTGATGTTTTACGATAGACTGCAAACAAATAAATAAAATATTGGCAAAAAGAATAAGCGTTAAAATTATCAGATGTTGCGTATGATTTTCTAAAAAATTACTAGGTTGACTTTGGCTAAGCCAATCGACCAAATGACCAATTTGTGAAAACAGTAAAGCTTCAAAACTGGCTGCACCTGCTGAACACAGAATTAATAAAACCAAGAAAGGACGGACACCTTTGGTCGATTGCCAGACAAATGCAAAAAAAGAAGTAGGCAATGGCTCGTTTAAATTTGTTTCAGGATAAGGATTAACCAGTTTTTCGAACCATTGCAGCAGCATAATTTTCTCTTAGTCTTTTTGCGTAAAATTCTCAACAATTATACCTGATGATAAAGACTTCACATCTGCTCCCGAAGGTGCTTGATAAATTCTTAATCCAAACTCAGGAATAATTGCGAGTAAATGATCAAAGATATCTGATTGTATCGCTTCATAGGCAGTCCATACAGTGGTATTTGTGAATGCATAGATCTCAAGTGGCAAACCATCACTGGTGGGTTGTAATTGGCGTACCATTAGGGACTGGTTCTGCGCAATACCAGAATGTTGTTTTAAATAAAACTCAATATAAGCGCGAAATGTTCCAAGGTTAGTCAAACGACGCTGGTTATATACGGTCTGATTGCTCAACTGATGATTAAAATTTTCCAATTCAGATTGTTTGGTATCTAAGTATTGATTTAGTAATAAAAAATTCTTTAACTTTTCTTGTTCGCGTTCAGTCATAAAATGAACACTGCTTTGGTCAATAAATAATGCTCGCTTAATACGTCGAGCACCTGCTTCACTCATACCTCGCCAGTTTATAAAAGTATCAGTCACTAGCTTATTGGTTGGAATAGTAGTGTATGTTTTGTCAAAATTCTGTACGGTCACTGTATGTAATGACATATCAATGACATCGCCATCCGCGTTCAGAGACGGCATAGAGATCCAGTCGCCAATCCGTACCATATCATAGGATGAAATCTGAACACTGGCGACCAAGGAAAGAATGGTGTTTTGAAAGACCAACATCAAGATGGTTGCCATTGCACCAAAACCAGCAAGCAAGGTAAATACGTCTTTTTTGAGGAAAGTACCTAAAACCATCAACGCGCAGACAATGAAAATCATCAACTTAACTAGCTGTAAATAACCTTTAATTGGTTTATTTTTAGAGTTGGGATTACGCTGATAAACCAGATTAAAGATATTCAGCATTTCGCTGATTGCGAGGGCAATGGTTAAAAAGATAAAGGCTTGTGATGCCATTTGTACAAAAATAATAATTTTTTCAGATAGATGAGGAACCGTCGTAATGCCATTCATAATGACAATCGCAGGTACAATATTAGCAATACGACTAATCACACTATGCTGTGCAAAAATTGACTGATTTGCAGATTTTATTTTACTGATGAGTTTACGAATACCACGAACAACCACTTGTTTTGCAACAAAATTGGCAATAATCGCTAACAAAATAAGGATACCGAGTGACGTCAACATTTCAAGCCATGGATATTGATCAATCCAGTTTTCGACATCACTGAAAAGCTTTAAGAAATCCAAACCTTTACACCTTTGTACAAATGAATAATTGTGTAGAGTGTAAAGGCTTGGGTTTAATCCATTGTATAAAGATACTTTTTTTATACGATTTAAATCAGACTTTTTACAATAATAAAATCAAATATTTAACTCAATAGCTTTACCACATTAAATCGTCGGGAATAACATAAGCTGCATATGGATCTTCCTCATCGGTGGTCTGTTCATTGTTTTGATCATGATTGACCAGAATGAAGCCTTGCATCTTCTGATTAATTTTATCAGCCAGTGCTTTAGGCAAATAGGCGTAGCTTCCTTGATCCTTTGCAATCACTAAACTCCCAGACACCAAAGCATTATAAATAGTCTGGGAAATGTAGACTTTTTTGATCTTATTTTCATCAATAAATTGATATGCAATATCACCTTCAAATTCTCTGATTTTATGCTGAGAAATCATCTGAATAATGGCTGCTTTTAATGCTTTTTCTTCTAACTGACGCTGTTTTTCCTGATTGAGTGCCTGATCCTTTTCGAGCTTATCGAGTTTATTTTTTTCAATATTAGCTTTTAACTCTGCTTCGTTGCTTTGACCCGTGCGATGCTCATGTTGAGTTTGTTTATTCAGCTTTTTTGCTTTTTTATTATCGACTAAGCCCGCTTTAAGCAGTTGTGCCTGTAATGCATTTTTAACCATAACTATTTCCAAAACTATTGATGCAAAGAAGAGTGACGAAGATAAATGATCCAGTAAGCGATACTGAGAATCAAACTTAAAGTTGCAGGAACTAAAAAGGCCTGAATAGAGAGTAACGGATGAATGAGCGCGGCAACAACTCCACCCATAAAAAATCCAATTAAAATCAGCAAATGTAAAGTAATCCGGCGTTTATCTAGCGGTAAACCTCGTAATTTATAACCAAGAGCTAAACCAATATCGGTTAAAACTCCCGATAAATGTGTCGTACGAATAATTGTACCTTTGTAGTGACTTACCATCGCGTTTTGTATTCCCATGGCTGCACATGCCCAAAGTAGTCCGTAACGAGGGAAGTATGGAAGCAGCAACCACGAAATAAAAATAAATAAAGCCACCAGGCTTAGTGGAATACCATAGCGACGACCTAATTGAAATTGACTATTTCCAAGTATAAAGCCACTATAAAATGAACCAAGTACAAAGCAAACAATAACAAAAACCAGATAAATAATATTATGGATTTTCCAGTCTACTAAATCCATTGCCAACATGCTGACATTGCCTGTCATGTGGGAAATGGATTGATGCAACACTGTAATCAATGACAAAACGTTAATCATTCCAGCATTCATCGCAAGTAAAAAAGCTGCAAACTGCACCCAATTTGGTAAACTTTGAAAAGGCATACGACCTCAACTTAAGCGATAATTTTTTTGATGTAATATCAACTGCTGTTGTCAATATTACATCTATTGAAGAATTCAGTGCAGTTTCGGTCGATTCCTGCAATACACTAATGACCATGCCAATCGTCATGACTTGCCTAGCAACATCAGAAGGGCTAGCGAATAATCACCAACAGGCTGCTGGAATTAATATTAACGAACCTCAAGCAACACCTGAAGCGCTGCATGCTGACCCTGTAGCAACCATAGATACTAAAACATATAACATGATTAATTTTATAGGAATTTTATAAAAAATAATAACGCTACTAATGATTTATTAGAGTAAGTCATCGAGAATGTAGAAAACCACAAAAGACATCATTTGAAAAAAAAAGTTGTGCTTTTCTGGAACTTATTTATAATGATGATTATACATACAGATCTGTATGTATAAATTTATAATAATTTTAGATTATTAAGTTTGATAAAACAAAGAGAGAGCACAAGTATGAAAATAAACATCATTATGTTTTCTAAGATTAGTACATAAATCTCCACGATATGTACTAATAAATAAGAAGGCATAATTTAATTATGCACATTCAACTTTTAAATAAATTTAGGGGCTGTAGTAGATTAGCAGAAGTGCTACTCTATGAAAATGAAGATAAATCGTTGTAAATTAGATAAAAATACCCA